>CAZBBK010000079.1:0-22977 GCA_964490075.1 uncultured Gemmatimonadota bacterium
ACTGCACCATCGCGAACAACTCTGCGCCCGACGGCGGGGGAGGAATCTATAGCTACTTCGCGTCGCCGTCGGTCACGAGCTCCATCCTCTGGGGCAACCAACCCAACGAGATCACCGCCTTCGGCGACAGTCCCGACATCACCTGGTCGACGATCCGCGGAGAATGGCCGGGCGAGGGCAATCTGTACCGGGATCCGCTCTTCCGCGATCCAGAGAAGGGCAACTGGCGTCTGCGCTCAGCCGAGTGCGGTTTCGACGATGTGTCTCCCGCGATCGACGGCGCAGATCCCACGACGCTGGACCGGCACCTCGATTGCGCAAGCGGCCAAGGAGCGCTGCGCGCCGATCAGGGCGCTTTCGGCGGTGGCGCCTGTGGTCTCGAAATCGTCAACGAACCCGATCCCTTGATCGCGTTCCTCGGCGACAGCTTGACAGGCGCGCTGGAGATCGCCAACTGGTGCGATGACACGCTGGCCTTCGATCGGGTGCGGATCGAGTCGCTTGGATCCCCCGCGCTGTCGCGCACGGTTTACTCCGGCCGCGAGGTGGTGTTGGGTGAAGGCGAGAGCGTACAACAGTCGTTCGCGCTGCCAGTACCGGCGCGGATCCCGACCGGCGTCTACCGCACCAGAATGGTGGTGCTCTCCGGCTCCAGCCCGCGGGCCTCGAGCGACAGAATCGTGGTGGTACGGAGCGAAGAGCCGTTGCGAATCAACGTGCCGGACGATGTGTCGTCGATCCAGCAGGCGATTCAGCTGGCGATCGCCTCCGACACGGTGGTCATCGCCCCGGGGACCCACCGTGAGGGGGCAATCGACTTCGAGGGCAAAGCGGTTACGGTGCGCGGCGAAGACCCTTCCAACGCCAGGACCGTCGCCGCTACGGTGGTCGACGGCTCCGGCGTCGGATCGGTCTTCATATTCGAGAGCGACGAGGATAGCAACAGCGTTCTGGCGGGTCTCACGATCACCGGCGGCCGCGCCCGCGAAGGCGGAGGCATTCGCTGCCTGTCCTCGCCGCTGGTCGAGGACTGCGTGATCCGCGGCAACTGGTCGACGAGCCACGATACCGCGCCCGTTGGCGCTCCTAGTCAGTTGTACGCATGCGGCGGCGGTGTCTTCTGCAGGGACGGGGCACCGATCTTCCGCCGCTGCGAGATCGTCGAAAACCGTATCCGAGTAGAAGCACTGCAAGGCGATGGCAGAGGAGCCGGCGTCTACTGTGAAGCCGGAGCGCCGCGCTTCGAGCAGTGTCGGATCGACCGAAATCGTTCCGAGGCTCTGGCCAACCTCGCTCTGAAGGGTGCCGGTGCGGCCTGTTCTTGGAACACCCATGCGATCTTCATCGGTTGTTCATTTGACGACAACCAGATTCTCGCCGATGGTGACTGGAGTGGAGACCAGGGGCAAGGCGGCGGGCTCTATTTCATCTCCGGAGAAGCCGACCTGGTCGATTGCACGTTGTCCAGGAATCGAATCGACGCCATGAACCATGCCATGGGCGGCGGCCTTTTTTTGCAGGGATCGGCCGACACTCGAGTCACGCTTACCCATTGTCGAGTAGAGGAAAACGCGATTGCCGCGGCCATCAACGCGCGCGGGGCAGGAATCCACGCTGGCCGTGGCCAACTTCAGCTCTTCGACTGCATCCTGAGCGACAACTCCACGTTCTCCGATTCTCGCGCCTTGGGCGGAGGCCTCTACGCCTACGGCACCGACCTGACGCTCATCCGCTGCGACCTCCTCGGCAACACCTGCTCCCACGACGGGGGAGGCGCGTGGACGAAGTTCGGGAACAGCCTCTTCTCCGGGTCGATCCTGGCGCACAACGCAGCCTCGAGAGGCGGCGGTCTCTATCTGAGTGGCGACGCGCTCCTCGAGAACTGCACCTTCAAGGGGAATCAAGCATCAGATCAAGGGACCGGCATCTTCGCGGCTCGCGGCTGAATCTCGCTCGCGAGCTGCATCCTATGGGGCGACGGCACCGAGGAGATCCACCATGAGATGAGCGCTCTCCCGGTCTCCTACTCCATCATCGAAGGAGGCTGGCCGGGCGTGGGCAATCTCGACCAGGATCCGCTCTTCCGTTCGCCGAGCGAGCTGCGGCTCCAGGCCCGCGATTGCGGCTGGAGCCTCGATTCGCCGGCCATCGATGCCGCTGCCCCCTGGCTGAAAGACCGCGCGCTGGGCTGCGAGGCGGGCTTGGGCGGGGAGCGGGGCGACATGGGCGCCTTCGGGGGTGTGGGGGCGCTGCGCTCTGCTGCTCCCCCCATCGTCAACCGAACGATCGAATAGCGGGGAACAAGCCGATGGGAATCAGAGCTGTGACATCGCTACTTCTGATCGCCCCCCATACCCTGGCGACAACGATCGACATCCCACTCGACTACCCGACCATCCAGGCCGGGATCGACGCCGCGCTCGACGGCGACACGGTGCGCGTGCATCCCGGCACCTACTTCGAGACCGAGATCGGCTACGACGGCAAAGCGATCGTGGTGACCAGCCTCGATCCGGACGACTCGTTGACCGTGGCGGCGACGGTGGTTTCGGGCGGCGGGGTTGGACGGCCATTTCACTTTCGAGCTGGGGAGGATTCTACGAGTGTGCTGGTGGGGCTGCTGATTACCGCGGGGTACGACGATTTCAGCGGCGGCGGAATCGCGTGCGTAGAAGCCTCACCGACCATCGATCGTTGCAGAGTCGTCCGCAATCAGTTGGCGGAAGGGGCCTGGGTGATGGGCGGCGGAATCTACTGCGGCGACTCCGCGGCACGGATCATCCGGACGACCATCGCGGACAATACGGTGGCTCATTCACTGTTTTCCTCCTTTGGCGCCGGCGTGGCCTGTGAAGAAGGCGCACCGACCCTCATCGACTGTATGATCGAACGCAATCGACATCTGAGCGGCAGTGGATTCGGTGGTGGCCTCCACGCCTCCGGTGGCGATCTACTGCTCGAGGGCGTGACGGTGCGCGGCAACTTCGCGACCGGCGACGAGACATCCGACGGTGGCGGGATCTGCCTCGAGCGGGGCATCGGTCAGAGGAGCTTCGAACTGCGGACCTGCACAATTTCGGGAAACGAGGCGGGGGACTCCGGCGGTGGGATCTCTGTGAGCGGTTGGAGCCAGGACCGATGCACCATTTGGAATTGCACGATCTCGGACAACTGGGCCATCACCGGGGGCGGCATAGCCTCGAGCGCCGCCGGCAAGGACATCGAGGTCACTCGCTGCACCATCAACAACAATTGGGCCGACGGTCACGGCGCTGGGCTGTTCGTCGGATCGCGAGCAAACATGGTGCTGCAGAATTGCGTCATTTCGTGGAACAGAATCAGGGGAGGACCGCGTCGCGTCACGGCAGGGGGCGGCATCTACGTATTGAACGGGGCCACGGTTGTTCGCCAAAGTACGATCGCTTACAACTCTGGACTCGGCGCCGGAGGGGGAATCTACAGCGTGTTCGAACCGGTGACCGTTCTCGGATAGATCATCTGGGGGAACCAGCCGAACGATGTTTCCGGCCGCCTGGAGGATCTCGACATCACCTGGTCCACGGTGGGCGGCGACTGGCCCGGAGAGGGAAACCTGTTCCTGGATCCGCTCTTTTGTGATCCGCACCAAGGTGATTTCCGCCTGCGCTCGATTGCCTGCGGATTCGACGGGCAGTCGCCCGCGATCGACGCCGCCGACCCCTCCAACAGAGACAACGAGCTCGACTGTGACGCCGGCCTGGGGACGCGATGGGCGGACCAGGGAGCGTACGGTGGAGGGACCTGTGGACTCGAAATCGCGACCGCCCCCGATCCACTGTTGGCATTTCGCGGCAGTCCCCTGCTGGCATCGGTCGGCGTGAGCAACACCTGCAACGACACACTTGCCTTCGATCGGGTCCTGATCGAGCTGATCCCCGGATCGGTCACGATGACGCTCTACTCCGGGCCAGAGGTGTCATTGGAACCCGGCGCGTCGGAGCAGCGGCCTCTTGAGACCGTCGTGCCGGCGGGGGCGCCGATCGGAGTCCATCATGCCCGACTGAAGCTGCTACACCGGGATTCCGAGGTGGCGTTCGACGATAGAGTCGCCGTGATCCGCGACGACGCCGCGCTGCGAATCGAGGTGCCGCAAGAGGTGGCATCGATCGGCCGGGCGATCGAGCTGACCCTCGACGGCGACACAATCGTCGTCGCGGCGGGAAGCTACTACGAGCACTCGATTCGCTTCGTCGGCAGGGCGATCACCGTTCGCGGCGAAGATCTCACGAGCGAAAACGTCGTCGCGACCACCGTTGTTGACGCGCTAGGATCGGGCTCGGTTTTCATCTTCGATCACGCGGAAGACAGCAACAGCGTGCTCGCCGGCCTCACGATCACCGGAGGGCTGTCTGCTCGCGGCGGTGGGATCCGATCCTCGGCGTCTCCTCTGATCGAACACTGTGTGATTCGCGGCAACTGGGCGACCTCGCAAGACTCGGCGCGCTTCGAAAGCGCCCAAGGCGGCGGCATCTACTGCGGCGAGGGAGCTCCGACATTTCGAGACTGCCAGATCATCGACAACGGGATTCGGCTCGAAGACCCCGATTCGGTCGGTGGCGGCGGCGGGGTCTACTGTCTGCGCAGCGCCCCGCACTTCGAACACTGCCGGATCGAGCGCAATCGCGCCGAGTCGATCGGCCCCGGAACCATCGGTGGCGGCGGGATCGCGTGTGTCTGGGACTCTGAGGCCCTCTTCGTGGGCTGCGCGATCGAGGACAATCGAATCATCGGAGACGAGGAGGGGAGTGGCTCCCTAGCTTGGGGTGGAGGACTGTACATTTCTGGCGCGGAGGCAGACCTGACCGATTGTACGTTGTCGTCGAATCGAATCGACCGCTTCGGGCTAGCTCTGGGCGCGGGACTCCATCTTTCCGGCCAAGATCCCGGCAGCGTTGTCCTGAACGGTTGCCTGTTGGAGGAAAACGTAGCGTCGGCTCGTTATCGAGCCCTTGGGGGTGGGCCCTATGCAGAGTGGCAACGCGTCGAGCTGATCGACTGTGACGTGATCCACAACGCCGCTTTCGGCGAGCCGGCCGGCCATGGCGGAGGCACATACACATCGAATGTGGAGCTGCTGGCGGAGCGAACGGAGCTGCGCGGCAACGTCTGTTCGGACTGCGGAGGAGGAGCTTGGATCGAAGGCGGAGAGGCGCGGCTCGCAGGGCTCAGCGTGATTCGCAATCGGGCATACCGGGGCGGAGGCGTCCATCTCCGGAGCAGTATCGAGCTGGAAAACAGCACCTTCACGGGCAACCAGGCGGCGGAGAAGGGTGACGGCATCTATGTAGCGACCGGAGAACCGTCTCTCGCCGGCTGCATCCTGTGGGGAGACGGGGCAGAGGAGATCTTCGTCTACGAAGACGAACCCAGCGTCTCCTATTCCATCATCGAAGGCGGCTGGCCCGGCGAGGGCAACCTCGACCAGGATCCGCTCTTCCGTTCGCCCAGCGACCCGCGGCTCCAGGCCCGCGAGTGCGGCTGGAGCCTCGATTCGCCGGCCATCGATGCCGCCGCGCCCTGGCTGAAGGACCGCGCGCTGGGCTGCGAGGCGGGATTGGGCGGGGAATGGGCCGATATGGGCGCCTTTGGAGGGCTGGGGGCGTTGCGCGCCGCTGCTCTTCCCACTGTCGACCCACCGATCGAGTAGCGTTGCCCGACTCAGGGTCCGCCCCAGCGCTCCAGCAGCCCGGCGATGGTCTGCAGGTGGACCGGCTTGGAGATATGGTCGTCCATGCCGACCGCTTCGCAGCGCTGCCGATCCTCCTCGAAGGCCGCCGCGGTCAGCGCGACGATCGGGATGCGGCGCCGCGGGTCCTCGAGCTCGCGAATCACCCGCGTCGCCTCGAAGCCGTCCATGTCGGGCATCTCGCAGTCCATCAGAATCACGTCGAAATCGCCCTTCTCCCAGGCCGCCACCGCCGCGCGACCGTTCGACGCCACCTCCACCTGGTGGCCGAGGCGCTTCAAGATCTGTGTCGCCACCCGCTGATTGACGATGTTGTCTTCGGCGACCAGCACCCGCAGAGCCTTGCCCTTCGCGGCGGGCGGCGCCGGCCGGCTCGCCATGTCTTCGATCGGCTCCACCGCCACGACCTCACCGTCGGTCGCCCCGGCCGCCAGCGTGAACCAGAAGACCGAGCCCTTCCCAACCGCACTCTCGGCGCCCAGCTCACCGCCCATGCGCTCCACCAAGTGGCGGGCGATGGTGAGCCCGAGCCCGGTTCCGCCAAAACGCCGGGTGGTCGAATCGTCGGCCTGGGCGAAGGCGCCGAAAATCCGCCGCAGCTCCTTCTCGGTCAGACCGATGCCGGTATCTCGTACCTCGAAACGCAGGGCGGAGTCGCCGGCGGCCAGCATGCGAATGGTGACGCTGCCGCCTTCGGTGAACTTGATGGCATTGGCGACCAGGTTGGTCAGCACCTGCCGGAAGCGCAAGGGGTCGCCCTGGGTAATCGGGCACAGCTCCGGTTCGATCTCGCGGGAAATGGTGATGTGCTTGGCCTGGGCCGAACCGCGCATTAGCTCCGCCACCTGGGCGACCACTTGCGCGGCATCGAAGTTGACTTGCTCGACGCTCAAATGTCCGGCCTCGATCTTCGACAGATCGAGCACATCGTTGAGCACGTTCAGTAGCATGCGCGTGGAGTCGCGAATGGTGGCCGCGTAGTCCTGCTGGCTCTTCGAAAGCTCGGTTTCCAGCAATAGATCGATCAAACCGACGACACCATTCATCGGGGTGCGGATCTCGTGGCTCATGTTGGCCAGGAAGCGGCTCTTGGCTCGGTTCGCCGCTTCGGCCTGGGCGCGGGCCCGGGTCAGCGCCCGCTGCGTCGCCTTGCGCTCCTCGATCTCCTGCTCGAGACGGCGATTGCTGGTCGCCAGGTCCTGCATCTTCTCGCTCAGGGCTTCGGTGCGCTGTTCCAGGCGCTGCTCCAGCTCGCGGTAGCGGCGCGCGTTCCACAGAGTGACCGCGGCATGATCGGCCAACGCCTGCACCAACGACAGATTTCTGGGACTGAAGCGTTCCCCGCCCCCCTCGTCGCGCGAGTCGAGGTAGAGCACGCCCAGCAAGGGGTCGACGGCGGCCTCCGGATCGGTTCCCTCCGGACGATCCTCGATCGGCGCCAGCAGCGGGATGCACATCACCGAGCGCAGGCGGAGCTGGGCGACGCTGACCGCGCTCGACAGCGCTTCGTCCTCGGCCACATGAGGCACGAAGAGCGGCTCGCGCGAGTCCATGACCCGGCGCACCACGGTCATCGACAAGTTGCGATCTTCGTCGGGCAGAGCCCGGCCGGACATGCCCCGCGCCACGCCCACCTGGAGCTCTTCGGAGTCCATCGGAAGCAACAGGATTCCGCGCCGCGAGCCGACGAAATCGACGCAGACGTCGACGATCTCGTCGAGCAGATTGGCCGACCACTGGCTCTGGCTCAGGGCACGGCTGTGCAGCACGATCTCTCTGAGCCGCTCGATCTCCTCGGAGGAGCCGGGTGGAAGATCCGCGCCCTGCGCGTCGGCTTCGCCCAGGCGCGTCTTGAGGGAATCGAGGCGCTCGCGGTGCTCCGCCTTGGGGTTGGCGCTGACCAGCTCCTGGTAGGCGAGCAGCGCCTCGGCGCCCACCGCGGGATCGCCGCCCAACTCGTGGATCAGGTACAGGGTTTGGGCTCGGCCCTCCGGGTCACGCTGATCGAGTCCGCCACGCAGATCGGCGAGGATGGCCTGGCGCTCGGCCGGGTCCGGCTGGCGATCGTAGGCGATGCGCGCCAGCAGGCGCTCGCAGCAGTCGACGGTCTCGTCATCCTCCAGCTCCGCCGCCACGCCGCGCGCCTCGCGTGCCAGGTGCATGGCGTCATCGACCTCGCCCAGGTCGTGGAGCATGCAGGCGCGGTGGCTGGCGTAGTAGCTCCACTCTCCTTCCAGCCCGAGACGCTCCGCCAGCTCCAGCGAACGCTGGAAGCAGGCCTCGGCCTGGGCCGGATCGCCCAGCTTGTGGTGGAGGTCGCCCAGGTTGCCGGCGACGCCGACCACGGCGCGCTGATCGCCCATCGCGTCGGCGGTCGCGAGCTGGCGCTTGCAGCTCGCCAGCGCTTCGCCGTAGTCGCCGCGGTACCACTGGAGCACACCCAGATTTCCCAGCGCGATCCCCAGCCCTTGGCGGTCAGCCAGCCGGCGGCAAAGATCGATCTTGCGCGCGATCATCGCCTCGGCCTCGTCGAAACGGCCGAGCAGCCGGTCGATGATGCCGAGGTTGCCGACCGCGCAGCTCACGCTGTCCAGGTCGCCACTCTGCTCGCCGATCTCGAGCTGGCGCCGGTACCAGGAGCTGGCCTCGTCGAGCTTGCCGAGCCGCAGGTGGACGGCGGCCAGCTTGCCCGCGGCGTTGGCGATCTGGAAGGGATCGGCCGCTTGCTCGGCCTTGGCCAACTGCTCGGAGTGATCCGCCAGAGCCTCTTCGAAGCGCCCCTGCAGGAAGCTCAGGCTGCCGCGCTGGTCCAGTGCCTCCGCCACCCCCAGGGGATCGTCCGCCTCGCGCAGCATCCCCTCGGCCTCGCCGCAAAGCTCGCGCGCCCTCTCCAACGCGCCCCGGCTCTGCAGCGCGAAGGCGATGCTCAGCCCCGCGCGCGCCTCCAGCGATCGATCGCCGAGGCGCCGCGCCAGCTCGCGGGCCTGTTCCGCGCAACCCTCGGCCGCGTCCCACTCGCCGGTGCGCAGCAGCAGAGTCCCGCGGCGGAAGAGCAGGCGCAGCCGCAACGCCTGATCGGCGTCCGGGGCCAGATCCAGCAGCCGCTCCAGGTAGCTCAGGCCCTGCGCCGGCACCAACGCCACGCCGGGACCGTCGAGCGCCTCGAGGTAGTGCTCCCGGGCCCGCTCGCGGTCGCCGCCGCGGTCGAAATGGGCCGCCAGGGAGGCCGCCGGCCAGCGCTCCGCGCCACGCGCCCGAAGCGCACTTGCGATCTCCAGGTGGAGCGCACCCGGCTCCTCGATCGAGCTCTCCAGGGCGCACCGCAGCCCCTCGGTCGAGATCCGGTAGCGCAGCTCGTCCAGGGCGCGCTGGGCGTGCAGCACGCCGCCCGCCTCGAGCGAATCGAGCAAGGGCACCAGCTCGGCGCGCCGCTCCTCCGGCAGCAGCCCGGCCAGGTCGGCGGCGGCCAGGGGTGCGTCGATCAGCGCCATCACCGAGAGCAGATGCCGCTGCGCCGGGTCGGGATCGAGCGCCTCCAGGGTGGCGGCGGCGGCCTGCACCGCGTCGGCCGGAGGCGCGATCCCCTCCGGGTCGGCCTCCAGCTCCCATCCGGAGGGCCGCACGACGATCAGCTCCCGGTCGATCAGGTAGGCGATCAGGTCGCGCAGCGCGCCGGGGTTGCCCCCGCTCATGCGCTGCAGCCAGGGCAGCGCGTCGCGCAGCGAGGATCCGACCGAGCCGGGTCCGCAGAGCGCCTCGAGGTAGGCCGCGGTCTGCTCGGCGTCGAAGGGCTCGAGCGCCACGAATGCGAGGCGGTCCTCGATCTCCAGCCCGAGAGCGAAGCGCTCGAGAGCGGCGCCGGAGCGCGCCCCGCCCAGCAGCCTGGGGGCACGCCCGGGAGAGGGTTCGCCGTTCTCGAAGCCGTCGGAACGCAGCAGCGTTTCGAGCACATCGAGCGAGGCGTCGTCGGCGCGATCGAGGTGATCGATGCAGAGCAGCAGATCGCCGCCGGACGCGCGCGCCGCCTCGCGCAGCAGGGCCGCCAGGCCCTCGATCAAGGCCCCGCGCTGCCACGCCGCATCACTCGGTCCACTGGCCGGGAAGCCGCTCAGACGCGGATGATCCGGCAACAGCTTGCGCAGCTCGGCCCCGTGCCCTTCGAGCAGAGGCTCCGGCAGCCACATCAACGCTTCGGCGGCCAGCGCGGCGACCGCGCCGAAAGGACCGGCCGCGGCACCGTCGGCGCACAGCGCCCGCCCGCCGGCGGCGCGCACCGCGTGCATGCACTCCTCGATCAGCCGGCTCTTGCCGAGCCCTGCTTCCCCGGTGAGCAGCACCATGCCCGGGTCGGGAGCGCGTTCGAGGACCGCTTCGAGCGCCCGCTCGCGCCCCACCAGGGGAACGTGCCTCAGGTAGGGACGGCGGCAACTGGGCCCGACCAGGGGCTCGTCGCGTCCCAGTGCGGCATTGAGATCGAGAATCACCCGATCGAAGGACGGGTGGCGCTGATCGGACCTGAACCCGGTCATGGCGCGCAGCACGCGACGCAGCCCAGCCGACTCCACGGCGCCCAACGCACGCTCGCGCGCGGCGTCGAAGCGCAGCGGATCGCCCAGGCAAAGCAGGATTTCGTCGGAGCGCCCGCCGCCCTCGGCATCGAGCATCGGCCGCCCGGTCAGGAGCTCGGTTCCGAGCGCTCCGACGGCAAAAAGATCGACTCCTCGATCGACCTCGCCGCGGAGCGCCTCCGGGGCCAGGTAGCGCAGCGTGCCTTCGGTTTCGCCGCGCTCCCCGGTCACCAGCGCCGAGAGCCCGAAATCGAGCACCTTCACCTCGCCCTGATCCACCACGATGTTGGCCGGCTTGAGGTCCTTGTGCACCACGCCGCGGGCGTGCACGTAGCGCATGGTGCGGGCGAGCGAGTAGAGCAGATCGACCACCTCGGCCTCGGAGAGGCGCCCGCGCGCGACCCGGTCGCGCAGAGTCTCGCCGGCGACGTACTCCTGGACCAGGTAGTGGGCGCCGATCTCGCTCGAGTAGCCGAAGTCGACGGCGCCGGCCACGTTGGGATGACGCAGTCGGCGCAGCGCCTCGAACTCGCGGCGCAGGCTGCGCAGAGCGGGGGTGCCGACCTGCTGCGGGAGCAGGGTCTTGGCGGCCAGTCGGCGGCCGGGACGGAGCAGGTCCTCGACCAGGTGCACGACCCCGGTCCCGCCCTCGCCGAGGGGGCGGACGATTCGGTAGCGGGCGCCGAGCGTGGTGTCTGACATGGTGCTCTACCCCCGCCCGTCGGGCATGCGGCCTGGCCAGGGGAACCGAACCGCCATACTCTCCGTAGGTTCGGGAGCGCGGTCCCTCAGTGGAATCGGCGGGTCGAGCGCCGATCTTAGTGCATACCCTCATGGTCGAGAGCAGTCCCATGTCGATGATGTCCCGCCAGGCGTTGCTGCTGGTGGCGGTCGGCTGTGCCCTGGGGATCGCCAACAACCTGCTGGCCGGTGAGACTCGGCGGCTCGCGTGGTTCACGGACTATCCGGCCCACCAGTCGCGCGCGGAGCAGGAGACGCGCGCGAACCCCGCGCCGCCGGAGGGATCGACCCCCGGAAGCGCCCTGGCGGCAACCTCCACGCCGGCGTCCGCGATCGACGAGCTGGCCACGGTCGCGCTCCCCGAACCCGATCCGGAGCGGCCGGCGGTGGAGATCGAGGCCCTCCAGGCGCGCCGCCTGCACGGGGAGGGGGCGATCTTCATCGACGCGCGGCGCACCCGGCAGTTCGAGGAGGGGCACATCGCGGGGGCGCTCTCGGTGCCGATCTGGGAGACGGCGATGGTCGACGAGCGCCTGGACGAGATCGCCGCCCGCGCCGCGCCGGAGGAACCGATCGTGATCTACTGCAACGGTGGAGACTGCGAGGACTCGCACATGGTCGCCGAGCGGCTCTGGATCGCCGGCTTCGTCCACGTGATGGTCTACTCCGACGGTTACCCCGACTGGATCGAGCAGGGCGGGGCGCTGGCGACGGGAGCATCGGGATGAGCGCGCTGCGCAGGCTCTGGGGCAGCGAGTGGCTGGCGCTGCGGCTGCAAATCGCGCTGGGCGCGGTGTTCGTGGCGGCCGCCTGGCCGAAGCTGGTCGACCCGCCGACCTTCGCCAAGAACATCTGGGCCTACGACATCCTGCCCGATGCGCTGATCAACCTGCAGGCGATCACCATGCCGGCGATCGAGCTGGTGGTCGGGCTGGCGCTGGTGCTGGGGATCATGCGGCGCGGAGCGGCCGGTGTCGCCGCCCTACTGCTGCTGATCTTCATGGGTGCGATCGCCTGGGCGCTCTTCGAAGGCAACCCGGTGCAGTGCAGCTGCTTCGACCTCAGCGCGCCGGTCAAGAGCGACGCCGAGCTGCTGCACGAGCTGCGGGTGGTCTTCCTGCGCGACGTTGGGTTGCTGGCGATGGCGGCGCACGGGTGCTGGGGGGGCGCGGGTAGGTGGGAAGTTAGGACCGGATTCGCGTCGTAGCTCGCGACTCTCGATCGAGATCGATGTCGGCGATCCGCGCGATCCGGTGCTTCTGGGGGTATCTAGCTCGCCGCGCTTCGGGTTCGGATATGTCGCCAGCGACAATCCCGACTTGGTGTTCCTGTCGGCCGCTCCTTCCCATGCCGGGGGGCAGCCGTCCTCGGTGGTCCAGGCGCGACGGGTGAAAGATGGGGACTTCGACGTATCCGCCGCGGGTGTTGCTGCCGCCATCACCGCCGGACGCGACTGGGACGATCACTTTCTGGTGGAAGGGGGCGGTCCGCCGAAGCAGTTCCAATCCACCCCGGCGTCGCCGGCATCAAGGGAGGACGCTTCTATCCCGTCTACCATGACACGATCCCCACGCTCATGGTCAATGGCGTCGCCATCGACGTGCTTCGTGGAGAGCTGATCGTGAACGAGGCAACCGACCTCTTCTCGGTGCCCTACCGCGGGCCCGATACTGGGGTCCGAACCGTCTACCCGCAGCCCTTCGGCGAGCCCTACTGGCCTCGGCTCCTTCGGCGTCTGGACCATCGATCTCGAACCACCGGATCCCGCCGCTCTGGTGACGCTGGGGCCGTGTCTGGATTGAGGCAGGAATCAGCAGTCCTGGAAGGCATGGATTCCGGCTCTCGCCGGAATGACGGTGGGTAGCTTTGTTTCGCCCCCCCGCTCTCTCTTTCCTCAACCCACACCGCAAGTTGTTTGCTGCGTTGAGCAGACCCCTACATGCCGTCCAGCACCGTCTCGAGCAAGCCGCGCACCTGGGCGGCGAGCGGCGCCATGTCGTCGCGGTCGAGCAGCGAAAAGCCGGCCGTGGGGTTGAACGCATAGACGACGCTGCCGCCCTCGGCGCGCTCGGCGACCACCACGTTGCAGGGCAATAGGACCCCGATCGGCGGCTCCTCGGTCAGTGCCTGGTGGGCGAGCTCGGGGTTGCAGGCGCCGAGGATGACGTAGCGGCGGAAGTCGGCGCCGATCTTCCTCTTCAGGGTCGCCTTGACATCGATCTCGGTCAGCACGCCGAAGCCCTTCTCGGCCAGGCGGGCGGTCACCTTGTCGATCGCCTCCTGGTAGTCCAGGTTCGGCAGCTCCTTGGTCAGGGCGTAGGGCTCGGTCATGGTCGGGGCTCCAGAGGGGATGGGATGGTCGAGGGAAGCGGACCATGTCTCGCCTTCGCGTGCGAAGTCAAGCGTCTCGGCTGCGCTCGGTCACTTCGGTTACGATCCGCGACACCGGACAGGATCGGCTACTGGTGAGCGTTCCACCACCTCAGGAGTCAGCATGAAACGTCCCTTCGTGATCGGCGTCGCCGGGGGCACCGGGTCGGGCAAGACCACCATCGCGGAGCGGCTCGCCGGAGCGCTCGGCCCCCTTTCCGTGGCGTTGATCGAGCAGGACTGCTACTACCGCGACCTGCAGGGGCTCGACTTCGACGAGCGGGCGCTGGTCAACTTCGACCACCCCGACGCCATCGAGATGGAGCTCCTGGTGCGGCACCTGGATCTGCTCTGTGAGGGGCGCCCGATCGACAAACCGCGCTACGATTTCGAACGACACCTGCGCTCCACCGAGAGCGACACCGTCGAGCCGCGTCCGGTGCTGCTGGTCGAAGGTATCCTGGTCCTCGACAACCCCGAGCTGCGCAAGCGGATGGACCTCAAGCTCTACGTCGACACCGCGGCCGACATCCGCCTGATGCGCCGGATTCGCCGCGACCTGGAGAAGCGCGGGCGCGATTTCGACCAGGTGCGCCGCCAGTACTACGAGACCGTGCGCCCGATGCACCTGGCATTCGTCGAGCCCTCCAAACACCACGCCGACGTCATCATCCCGGAAGGCGGCCAGAACCGCGTCGCCCTCGACCTCTTGCTGGGACGGATCCGGGAGTTCCTGCGCGACTACGACGGGCCCGGCGCGGTGCGGCCGCAGTAGCTCAGCGTCAGAACTCCTCCTCGAAGCGGGCCATCTCCTCGTCCGTGAAGCCGAAATGGTGCCCGACCTCGTGCAACAGCACCAGTCCGACCAGGCGCTCCAGGTCCTGGCCGGTCTCGCACCAGTAGTCCAGGAGCGGGCGCCGGTAGAGGAAGACGATGTCGTTGCCGTGCAGCTCCGGGCCGTGGCCCTTCTCGCCGATGGCGACGCCGTGGTAGAGACCCAGCAGATCGAAGGGGGACTCGAGCTGCATCGCCTCGATCGTCTCGTCGTCCGGAAACTCGACCACCTGGAAGACCAGGCCGTGCAGGTGCCGCGCCAGGCGGGAGGGCAGCAGCCTGAGCGCGCCGTGGGCGATCCGTTCGATCTCTTCGGAGGACGGGGGAAGACGCATGTGGCTGGAAGACTACTCGATGCGGGCGCGGTAGCATCGCCGCCGGAGTCCCACAAGGAGATGGACCATGGCCAACCTGCTCACGCTGGCGCGCGTCGCCCTGCTCTTCGTCGTGGTCGCCACCTGGGCGCGGCAGACTCTGCTCGATGCCTGGTGGCTCGATCTGGCCATGGTGGCGCTGCTGGTGTGGGTGATCTTCATGGACGCGCTGGACGGTTGGGTGGCGCGGCGCCGCGGCGAGGCGTCGGAGCTCGGCGCGCTTCTCGACATCGCCGGCGACCGCATCGTGGAGCTGGTGCTCTGGGGCTTCTTCGCGATCCGTCGCGACGCCGCCGGCCAGCCCCTGGTCCCCTACTGGGTGCCGATCGTGATCATCACCCGCACCGTCGCCACCGACCTGGTGCGCAGCGTCGCCTTCCAGCACGGCAAGACCCCCTTCGGGACGCGTTCGATGATGGAGTCGCCGTGGGCGAAGCAGCTGGTCAGCTCACGCTGGAGCCGCGCCGGCTACGGCTTCATGAAGGCGGCCGCCTTCTGCGCGCTGGGACTCGAGATCGGTGCCGCACGCGCCGGCGCGACCGGCACCGCGGTCGACGCGCTGGCCCTGATCGCCGCGCTCCTGGTCTACGGCACCGCGCTCGCCTGCGTGGTGCGCGGCATCCCCGTGCTCTGGGACGGCCGGCACCTCTTCGCTCCGCCGCCGCGAAGCTGAAGCTCCGGCCAAGGAGGGGGCCGCTACTGCAGATAGACCTCCAGGCCATTCGACTTGGACTCCGGAGGCAGGGGATCGGCGCCGGTCCACTGCACGTAGACCCGCAGGTCGGCCGGCGCCCGATCCGGGACCGCCAGATTCAGCACGCCTTCACCCGCTCCGTCCAGGTCGAGCGCGAAGGGACCGACCAGCGGGGGGGCGATCAGGTCGCAGCCGCCCGAAGTGTCGGCGACGGTCGAGACGAAGAGCTCCCCGGTGCTGCCCGGCAGCCCGTCGATGATGCGCAGCTCGATGCTACCGCCCGGCGTCGCCTCGCCCGCGGCGGAGAGGCTCGGCGTGTAGCCGCTGGAGCCCGCGCAGCCGGCTCCGTACTCGGTAAAGAAGGGCCCGCGGCAGACATGGCCCTGGCTGCCCAGCAAGTAGACGTCGTCGACCGCCCACCACCAGTCGTACTGAGAATCGTAGTAGTGGAAGCGCACCTGGAGGTCGCTCTGGCCGGCGGCGTAGGAAGTGATGTCGAGCGTCACCACGCCGCTGGCATCGGCGTCCTGGTAGTTGGCAACCCTCACCCAGTCGCCGGTCAGCGACGACCGAACATCAACATCGGCCTGCTCGTCCGGTCCTCCTGAGTAGTAGTTGAAATCGTGGCTGAACTGCAGAGTCACGAGCTGGAAACCGGAGGCATCGATCTCGGGGCTGATCAGCTCCTCGTCCATCGGATCGTCGGTGCCGTGGGCGTCGGAGTCGGCGATGGCGAAGGGCGAGGCGAGCGACAGATCGCGACCGCCGGGATTGCTCGTGGTCCAGGTCGCCGCGGGACCCGATCCGGTTCCGCCGTCGACCACCGTCCAGGCGTCCAAACCGGCCGCGAAGTCCTCGAAGAAAAGTGTCTCCCAAGATTGGTGGCCCACCTCGTGCGACGCGAACTCGCTCTGGTCGGGGAAGGGCCCGCCGTTGTCGGCGACCAGGTCGACCAGGTCGAGAATCACCGTCTCACCGCAGGGGATGCTCCGCCCCAGCGTCATGCGCAGCGGGGCGAGAGCGAGCGCGGTGGCGCCGGGAGCAATGTCGCCAAAGCTCAGCACGGCATCTTCCAGGCGCAGCGGTCGCGCCGAGGCGGGAGAGAGCCGCACCTCCGCGCGGACGTTCCGCGCCTCGACGTCACACGACCGATTGCGGACCGCCGGCGTTAGCTCGAAGGTCTCGCCCGGGTCCAAAACCGTGTCTCCGTTGCCGTTGATCTCGGCGATGGCGCCCAGGCCCACCCCGGCCAGGTCGAGCTGCTCGGAGCACAGGAACTCCTCGATCAGGGGGTAGATATCCGACATCAACATGCCGCGGTTGCCGACTCCTGGGGTGGTGCAGCCGCCGCAGTGATGGAGACCGATCATGCGATTGTCGGATTCGCGGAAGATCGGCGAGCCGGAGCTGCCGCCCTCGGTATCGAGGGTGTCGTAGTAGCGCAGCACCGTGCCGTCGACATCGACGTCGGCGCCGCTGCCATGGGTGATCTCGTGCGGTCGCCCGTCCGGATGCTGCACGATGTAGATCGCCTCGCCGTCGGTGAGCGGGATCGGATCCGGAATTGCGGAGCCGAATTCGTCGGCCGGATTGCCGATGACGTCGCAAAGGCTGAAGTCGAGGTGGTTGATGTCCTGGTCGCAGTCCCCGACCGGCGAGTTGGCGACGATTTGATCGCAGCGGAAGCCCTGCCAGTTGGTGGTCGGCGGCGAGCCGTCGTTGCAGCCGGTGCGGTAGTAACGAAACACGAACTCGGCCGTGCTGCACTCCCCGGAGCTGCCGACACAATGGTCGTTGGTCAGCACATAGCCATTGGAAGACACATTGGACGCGGAGCACCAGAGCGCCGTCAGAGGGTCGCCGCCCACCGTCATGACACCGGCCGAGGCGAGGATCGTCGACCACTTGTCGGTGTCGTTCTGATAGCAGATCACGTCCTCGAAGTCGGCCGGCGCGCAAATGCTCTCCCCCTGCGGCGGATCGTCGCCCAGGATTCGCGAGTCGCCCACGATCACCTGGTCGATGCGGAAGGGCGGCCGCTGGTAGGGCGCCGAAAAGCGCAGCTCGATGGCCAGCTCCTCGCCGGCGGCGGAAAGGGCCCAGAAGCTGCCCCAGTCCTGGGGGCCGCGGCCGGTGAGGGTCTCCACCAGCGCCCCGTCGCCGTTGCGCAGGGTGAGCGAGTCCCCCGGGCGCAGGTTGAGGTCGACCAGGTGAGCCTTGAGGAAGCTGGCTTCCTTGACGCGCAGGAGCTCGCTCCAGAGCAGTCGATCGCCGTCGGCGACCGCTTCGGTCAGCTCGGGGAGCACCTCGATGGCCTGGCTCCATCCCACCACCGGGAGCGCCGGCTGGTCGTCGATCTTGGAGGCCGGCGCGTGGGTCGCGCCCGCCGCGCAGGCCAGAATGAGCGCAAGCGACGCGCGGGTCGGAAGGAGATCAGAGAGCTTCTGCATGGCGGGCGCCCTTCGGTTGGCTTGGGTTGTGTGCGATGCCCCGAGATCACGGCGTCGTTTGAGATCCGGCGATCTCCTCGATACCATGCGCTTCGTGAAGCATAACGTCTCTTCCCTGGTGAAGCTCCTGGCCTCGCATTGGGTGCTCTCGCTGGCCACCGCGGATCGAGGCGGAAGGCCATACGCCACACCGCTCTTCTACGCTGCGCTGGGGCCCGACGAGGGACCGGCTCCGGGGGCGCCCCTGCTGATCTTCGCCAGCAAGCCCTCGAGCACCCACGGCACCCAGATCGGGGACGGACCGCGCCGGGTGGCGGCATCGGTGCAGCTCGAGACCGAGACGGTGGGCCGGATCCACGGGGCGCAGCTGGTGGGCCACGCGCTGCGCCTGCGGCTCTGCTCCGGCGCGGCCCGCGACGCGCTGGAGCGGGTCTACCTGCGGCGCCACCCGGTCGCGCGCGCGCTGCTGAGCGGCGATTCCGACGAGGAGCTCTACCTCCTGGTGGTGAGCTGGGCCAAGCTGACCGACAACCGTCTGGGGCTGGGCAAGCACCATATCTTCCGCTTTCGCCCGGCGTGGTCGAAGCTGGGAATCGTCGAGCCCGAGGACCCGTATCCGTTATGATGGACGGTTACGAGATCGTTCGTGTTCATTCAAAGGGAGACTTCTGATGATCCGCAGATTCGCGATCGCCGCCGCCTGTGCCCCCCTCGCGCAGGCCGCGGTGATTCAGGTTCCCGGCGACTACACCGAGATCCAGGCCGCGATCGACGCCGCCGCGGACGGCGACGTGGTGCAGGTGGCGGCGGGCACCTACCTGGAGACGATCCGCTTCAGCGGCAAGGCGATCCGGGTCAGCGGCGCCGGTGCCGGGCGGAGCGTGATCGACGGTGGAGCGGGCGGCTCCACGGTGACCTTCGCCGACCACGAGGATTCCGGCTCGGTGCTGGAGCACTTCACGATCACCGGGGGCAACGGCACCTCGACCGGCATCGGCAGCCGGTCCGGCGGCGGGGTCTTCATCCAGGGAACGACCTGGGGAGTACCAGGACCGACGATTCGCGCCTGCGAGATCGCGGGCAACCGGGCCAGCGGCCTCTTCGGCTACGGAGGCGGCATCATGGTTGCCGAGGCATCGCCGATGGTCCTCGCCTGCGACATCCACGACAACGAGGCCGGAGACCCATCACTGCTCGGCGGCGGCGGCGTGGCGCTGATCGAGTCGCGCGCCACGATCGCCGGCTGCCGGATCGCCGGCAACACCTCCGGTCCGGGCGGCGGCATCTCCCTGGGCGACACCGACGCGCTGGTGCTGAACTGCACCGTGGTCGGCAACCAGGCGAGCGGCGGCGGTGGGATCTTCGTCATCACCGACGGCGGCAACGAGATCCGCAACACTCTCGTCTGGGACAACGTCGCCCCTGTCGATCCCGCGATCCACGCCGAAGGCGACCCGCCCCTGGTCGAGTACGGCTGCATCGAAGGCGGCTGGCCGGGAACCGGCAACATCGCCTCCAATCCCGACCTGGTCGACTACCTGGCGTGGAATGACGTGCTCAACCTGGGCAGCCCCTGCATCGATGCCGGGGATCCCGACTCGGGATTCGACGATTCCGTGGTCTGGCCGCCCTGGTACGCCAACGGCGCGCGCTCCGACATCGGGGCCTACGGCGGGCCGACGATTTTCTTGTGGAAGTAGCCGGCGGACCGACAACGCCTGGATGAGCGTGGATCGATGAGGCGATTTCACGATTCGTCATGCATCGGTCATGCTGCCGTCACATCGTCCAGGCATTCTCCTGCCTACAAGACCGCTGGACATGGAGCACGGTGTCCCCCCCCAACGCCGATGCCCCGGCCGCCTCCCCCCGCGGCCGAGTCCAGCCGGGGCACGCCGCCCCCCCCGGCGTGACTCCGAACGACGCACCGGCCGTTCCGCCCCAACGGCCGGTGCGTGTGCGTACGGCGCCGAAACCTCGACGCGACGGCGGCGCATTCCTACCACCCATGCGGCCGCTCCTCCAGGATCGGCAGACGCTCGTGGGTGGTGAGCAGCCAGCGGTCGATCTCGATCGCGGCGCCGTGGACGGAGAGGTCCAGCTCGTGCAGGCCAACCTGCAAGGTGCGGCGCCCGAGCTCGATCCAGCGCCAGCGGCCCGGGGAGGCGGCGACCTGGCCGGTGGGGCGCCAGGGGAAGCCGTCGAGGGTGGCGACGATCTTGGGGAGGGCCGTCGTTGCGCCGGTATCGTCTTGGCGGCGGCGCGCCCGAACCCAGAGGCTGTACTTCTTGAAGGCGGGGACTTCGGTGCGGTAGTGGAGCGAGGCTCTCGCGACCGCGGCGCGCGCCTCGGTCGAGCCGCCGGCCGACCGCTCGGTGACCGCGATGAGCTCGGAGGAGGGCCTCACGAAGGCATGCCCCCAGGCGGAAGTGTCGCTGGCGACGCTCCAGCCGGCGCGGCCGTTGGCCGACTCGGCTTCGCGGTAGATCAGCTTGTGGTAGGAGCCGGTGTGCCAGTTGTCGTACATCCAGCGGGCGCATTCGATGCGGTCTGGGTCCCAGACGCCGGGGGTGTCGTAGGCGTGGACTTGGGTGCTGCTGTGCAGGATGATCTCGGTGTCGCCGTCGGAGTCCAGGTCGGCGAGGGTGGCGGTACCCTGGTCGAAGGTGGCCTCGAGATTGATCGGGAAGCGGTCGACCACGCTGCCATCGAGGTTCAGTGCCCAATCTCCGGGTGGGCAACCCGACATGAAGCCTTCGGGATCGGGGTCGCCGTCCAGGTCGGCGACCACGAACTGCGCGTAGCAGCGACAGTTACGCTCCCAGGGCCAGCCGGGGGCCAACTGCCCGCGGCGATCGTAGAGGAAGGCGCCGCCCTGGGTCTGGTGGGCCAGCAAGGCGATTGCCGGGCGACCCCTGGCGCCAATTGCTACCGGCATTCCTTCGACATGCCCGAAGCCGGGCTCCGGAGGCCACCCCTGGACTGGATCGCCCTGCCAGTCGATCACGTGGATTTTGGTGCCACGGTCGGGCGCGATGATCTCGGGGTGCAGATCGCCCTGCAAGTCGGCGACCGACATCGGCTGGATGATCAATCCGCCGGAGACCTCGGCCAGGATCGCGGTCTCGGCGAAGGGGGTGCCGTCGTGGTGGTAGGCGTAGATCCAGCCAGGACCTACATATACCAGACAAGCACCAACGAGAATCTCGAGGTCCCCGTCCATGTCAAGATCAGTGTACACGACCGAGCTCTGGATCTGTCTATCGAGGGCCTTTGGCCACCCCGGCAGATCAGTGCCGCGCCAGTTGAAGACATGAATCACGGCGCTAGATGCGAGCTGCTCGGATACAGAGCAACCAATCTCCAACTTCCCGTCCCCGTCAAGGTCCATAAAGCTCACTCCACCAAACGACATCCATTTCAACTCGACCGGCCAACCTCGAGGAAGCGTACCGTCGTGACGGTACACGACGGCTTCCGTCGGTTCGGTGGTCCGGTAGGGAACGACCACGACCTCGATGCGGCCGTCGTTGTCGAAGTCCGCACCTGGAATCGCCCCCTCCATGCGGTGTTTCATGTACTTCGGCCAGCCCTCCAGCGGGAAACCGTCGCTCGACCAGGCCATGATGTCGACGTCCGACCAGGCGCCTCCGTCCGAGGAGATCACGTCCAGCTCACCATCACCATCCACGTCGACCACCAGGGGGCCGCCAGCGTTCTGGCGGTACGCGACCGGCCAGCCGTCGTTCTCCCTCATCGGACCAGGCGCCGGCAACACCTGAGCACCCAGAACCGCCCAGAGCAGACACAACATAATTATACCTCCGCGGGCGGGCGACCGCCCGCCCGCGATACTCAAGTAGCTAGTTGGTGCACTGCACGACGTATTCGGCGTACTCGAGGCACTCCTCTCCTCCCGTTGGATCCCACCAGTTGTTGGGGCCGCCGAAGGCGCCGGCGTCGTTGCGAGAGCTCCACACGCCCGGGCCACCGGTAGCGTCCTTGTATACGACATCATCCGGCCCCGAGTCCGCGGCGCGCGAGTGCCTGTCCTTGGGCGATTGCTCGAAATTGTCACATGGCGCTACGATTTCTTCTGTCCACAACATGTAGCTGTACTTCATCGGAGTGCGGCGACCGCGATACCACGGCCGGGAGCCGTCGTAGGGTGGCGTCGAATCCCAGTCCTCCGTGCGGTCCTTGGCTACGTTCTGATAGACCGCGTCTCCATAGTGGCCCCCCTGGTTGTCCCAGTACACGTTGAAGCCGACCGGATCGCTCTCCGACGAGTAGCCGAACTTGGCAGGGTCGGGCGGTTGGACCGAGAAGTCGATCGCCTGATTGCCGTCCGGACCGGAGTCGGGATCGTCGCGATCACATCGCGTGAGCAGGTTCCCCTTGTAGACACCGACTTTCACTGTCGCGTCATTGGTTAGAATCCCAGGACCGTTGTGCATGTCGAATGTGTTGTTGACCAGCCGCTTGAGATTGGTGAAGATCTGAGTGCCGGCGGCGGCGGAAAGCTCTGCGTCTGATACGCATTCTCCTGGTTCGCGGCACTCCACACCGGCGGTGGTCAAGCCCTGGGCGATGCCGATATCGAGACCGATTCCGCCTAGCTTGATCAGGGGATCTTCCGTCAGATCATCGGCTCGACTTCCCGTGAATATGTTGTTCGAGACTACTCCCGCGGATCCGTGCGCAAAGTGGAAGCCGTTCTTCCAGCTGCAGTAGAACAGATTGTGCTCGACGGTGATATTCCAGTACACGCTCGGGATGAAGGACGGCGGATCGAGGTCCTCATGGATCCGCCCGAAGCTGTGATGCCATCCTTCGTCGATGCGGCTGCGCACCCGGTTGTTGGCGATCAGCCCCGAGAAGACCCAGCAGGTGGCGCCGTCGGCCGAGGCGTCGATCTCGTTGTCGGTGATCTCGCCCCATTTGATCGACTGATGGACCAGCTGTTGAGCGTAGTACCCCTCTTCGGGGCGTGTGCCGATAACCAGACCCTTGCCCAGCTTGGTGGGGTAGCCGTCGGGCGAGTAGTCGCCGTTCACGTTGGTGACCGTGTTGCCGCGGATGAAGAGTCCCGTGTTGTAGAGGCGCAACGGGTCCTCCCTCGACGACCAGACCGAGATCCCGCCCGGGCGGCCCCTGGTCCAGATATCGAGCCCCTCGATCGTCACCCGCATATTCAGGCAGGTGGGCTTGCTCGTCTCCG
>CAZBBK010000080.1:0-22327 GCA_964490075.1 uncultured Gemmatimonadota bacterium
AACCGGAGCCACGACCGTATTCGCGCCGTAACTCGCGACTCTCGATCGAGAGTCGGGAGTTGTGACCAGAATCTGGCCGCAACCCTCAGCTCCTCGATCAGAGTCGCGAGTTACGACCGGATTTCGGCCCTGATGCCGCGACGCCGGAGCGGAGCCCTCGTGCGGGTGTGGATTTCGGCTGCTCCGGGATCCGAGATCTCGGCGCCGCGGACCTCCCGCCGGATGGGACGGCCAGAGCCCCCATCGGCAGCGGGCAAACGCCTCCCTTCACCAATCACCCGAGAGGCTCGACGGCCCCTACGGCTGTTGGAACGATCCACTCACGCACCAGGGTGAGCTCCGCCACGACTCCGGGGGCGGAAATCGGACGGAATCCCTGGAGCTCGCGATCGGACGATTGCCTATGCCGCGGAACGCTGAGGTGCGCTGCGGCGGAGAGCGGGTCGTACAAGGTGCCGGTTCGGAGCATCGCGCAGCCGCGGGTGACAGGCGCGGCGCATGACCACCACCCGTCGCTTCCGGCTGGCACGGGCAAGGAACGTAGGATCTCGACGTCGCGCTCTTCGCTTTGCTCCCCAGGAATCGACTCCTCGCCATCGCTCTCCGGAGTCTGCGCATCGCAAAGCGCGTCGAGCCGTTGGTGACACCGCCGGATCATCCCTGATCAGGGGCTCCAGCCAGGTTGGGAGAAACGGCGCAGGCAGGGGCAGGGGCACGCGAAGAGGTCCAGTCGAGACCGCCCCCCCAGCCGCGGAACGATCCCCGAAGGCCCGCGAACTCCCGTTGGGCCCGTGCTTCTTCGCGCAGTGCGTCGCTCGAGAAGCGCTATTTCGAAACGCCAGCGTCGCGATCGAGACGGGGGCAGGCAAGGCGGTCGTTTCGGGCGCCTGAGGCTGCTCAGACCGCTAGCCGCGACGGCGGTGCGGGGCAGTGGATTCCGGCTTTCGCCGGAATCCACGCTTGCACGAGAGCCCGGTCCACGGGTACCCGCCCGTGAACACGAGTTCGTGTCGCGGCCTCTTCTCAGTCGGCGACGACTTCGGTCACGAAGGAGTCGCTGGTGACTTGCAGCGCGTCGCGCAGCACCGAGAGGGTGGCCAGGTAGATCCCCGGGGTCGCTTCCGTAGGCGCCAGGCTGTAGACGGTGAAGGACATCGATTCGCCGGCCGGGATGGTGATCGATGGGCCGTCGTAGACATGGCGGATCCGGTAGTCGGGTCCGGCCTCCTCGAGGATCGCCTCGTCGAAGCTGAGATCAACCTCGGTGTCGTTGGTGCCGAGGACGGGGAGTGGGATGAGCTCGCCGCGCGGCACGTTCGCCGGGGGATCGACAAAGGTGACGCGCAGGTCGGCGACCTCTTGTTCGACGGGGCGGGGCGCCAGCACCCACTTCGGGTTGTCGTCCAGGCCGTCGACGGTCAGGACCTGGTCCTCGATGAAGTCCCAGGCCTCTTCGCCGCCCGGCTCGCCGGTGATCAGGGAGGCCGCGCAGGCGGCGATCAGCGCGTAGCTGTGATCGACGTAGCGCAGGTCCTTCTCGAACTCGGCGAAGGTGTCGAACCAGGGCTCGAAGCCGGAGAAGGCGTCGCCCCAGGGGCTCGCGCGGTCGACCCCGAAGTACTCGGTGTCCTCCTCGCGGGCGATGGGACAGCGGTAGGAGCCGATCAGGTAGGGGTCGTAATCGGGATCGGTGAGCTGACCGATCAGGTTTTCGGCCAACCAGGAGACCAGGGCGTCGGTCGGGAAGCCGAGCTCGCGGGCACGTCCCAGCGACGAGAGGATCATGCTGAACTGCCAGGGCTCGTGGGCCAGCAGCACGCGCTCGGCGCTCATGCAGCAAGTCCAGCCGTTGGCCTTGCCGGTGGTGCCGATATCCCAGTGGTGCAGCAGCGGCGGGCCGCGGTGTCCGGCGTAGCCGCTATCCCAGCGCTGACCGCCGATGTCGTAGCCCCAGCTCCAGTTGAGATCGCCTTCGAACTGGGTGCCGTAGATCTCGCGCTCCCCCTCCCAGACGGCGATCGCATCCTCGACCAGGCGCGTGAAGTAGGCGCGCTCCGGGCTGTCGTCGGGAGAGAAGGTGGCGGCGCGCGCGCGGCTGCGGAAGGTCCAGGCCTGCCCGCGCACTTGAGTGGCGCCGTAGCCGCCCTCGGCGCCGGTCGGCCCGCGGCCCCAGAACCTGCTGGTGGCGGGACCGTCGCCGTCGGCGGCGCTCCACGCGGCCCAGAACTGCAGCTCCTCAAGATACCAGAAGTCGCCGGTGAGGAGGTACTGCGGCGCGAAGGGATCGGGCTGGTGAGCCTTGTCGGGCTTCCAGCCACCGTCACTGGTCGCGCCGACCGGAACGACCCGATCCTGGTTGTCGGTGTTGTTCCAGTCGAGGCGGGTGATCCAGAAGGTGGGACGGTCGCTGATGGAGATCGGCAGACCGATGCCCGGAACGGATCGCTCCAGGTCGAAGAACTTGCTCGCCAAGCCCTCGCGCATGTGCATCGGCCAGGCCGCGGCCAGGTCGGCGTTGCCGAACGCCTTCTCCTGCATGCGGGGATCGCCGCTGAAGAGCCAACGCACGGTCCAGGTCGGATAGGGACCGATGTCGGGCCGGCCGCCGGCGGCGTGCATCGCCTTGGTCCAGTTGCCGGTATCGTAGAGATCGTGCCCGCGGCTGGTCCAGGAGTCGTAGGCGTCCTGGATCCCGTACTCCGAGATGACGCGCTCGACGTCGTAGTAGGGAACGAGGCGGGTCTCGCGCAGATAGGCGAGGTTGTGGTCGATGCTGATTTCGCTCGGCTCGCCGCCGATCCAGAGCTCCTTGGTCCAGCGCGAGAGCGCGGTGTGGGTAAAGGTCGAGTGCTCGTAGACCAGCTCGGGGGACAGATCCCCGAGCCGCAACTCCAGCGAATACTGCAGGTCTTGCAGCGCTTCTGAGTTGGAGATCTCACCGATGTAGCGCACCCGCACCTTGCCGATCGCCGGCCAGAAAGTGGCGTGGAAGATCGGTCGGAACGAGCGATGGGAATCGAAGCCGAGATCGAAGACCCGGTCCTCGGAGTGATCGGCGATGATCGCCGTCGATGCGACGACGCCGTCGGTCCACATGGTGTAGGCATCGGCCTCGAGCATGTCGCGGGCGCTGGCGGTCTGCTTGCTGGCTCCAGAGAGCTCGATGGTGGCATCGAAGTCGAACCCGGGCGCCAGCATCGCGGACTTGGACATGCCCGGTGTGTTGTTACCGTTCAGATCGTTGCGAAAGGAAACTGTCGCAGCCTGGTATGCCGCCAGCTCCGGAACGAGGAAGCTCAGGACCGCGTGCTTGACGCTGCCGTCGTCCCAACGTGACTTCACGTCGGCCTGGGTTTCGGCCGGCGTTCCGTCGACCAGGACTTGAGGGAAGTGGGGAATTTCGCCCTGCACGAAGGGCCGGCCGATCTGCACGGGATACAGAATGGTCGACACGCCGGCTTGTTCGGTGATCGTGATCTGGTTGGGGACCTCGGTGGCGAGCGCCGGCGGGCAGGCGATCGATGCCAATGCCGCGGCCAGGGTCGCCGAGCACAATAGAGGGGAGGGACTGGTACTGTGGGCCATCAGGGATCCTTCAGGAACAAGAGCTGGAGCACAACCCGGAGGCTGCGCGATCTGCCGCCCGAGGCCGCTCCCACTCGGCCAACGACGGATTTGCGCCTTCCTCTGATTTTTCGGCCTCGACGAGCCAACGCTTGAGCGGTCGATCGACCGCGGCCTGCGCGAATTTCGATCAGCGCAACAGATCGCCGCCGGCGCGAGCCGCGGGGCGACGCGAAGCCCTTGCGCAACAGACTTCTAAGGAGTCGCGTTCCGGGAAGGAAGGGCGGCCAAAGGGGCGCGCGGAACGATGGCCCACTTGGGGTTGCTGGCGAAGGGGGCGGCCGTGCGGATGTTTTGCTCGACGAAACGCCAGGCCCGATCGGCGCGCGGCAGATCCCTCAACTGCGCCGCCGCGCTCATCGCCATCAGCGCGTAGCCGTGTTCGACATCGCGGACATTTTGTTCAAAAAAGACGCATGCATCAAATCGCGGAGCGTAAGCGGAGCGCACATCGGCCCACGGGTGCGCGCGCCCTTGTCCAAAATAGTTGTTGTCGGTTTCGCGCACCACCGGGTTGCGATAGGCGGCAACCAGGCAGGGATCGAAGTCGGGATCGGTGAGCTGGTCGATCAGGTTGGTGCCGAGCCAGGCGATGAGCGCATCGGTGGCAAAGCCGAGGTCGCGCGCATGACCCAGCGCAAAGAGCAACATATGGGGCTGCCACGGCTCGTGGGCGTAGCGCACCCGTTCGGCGCTCAGGCAACAGGTCCAGGAGTCGGCCTTGTGGCGGGTTCCGAGAGCCCACTGGTGCAGAGGGGGGGGATGCGCGGCGCCGCGTTGGCCGTGGTCCCAGCGCATGCGGCCGATCTTCTCGCCCCACTTCCACAGGCGCGTGCCGTGTCGCGGCGTGCCGCGGATCTCACGCTCGCCCTCCCAGATGGCGATGGCGTCCTCCGTCAGGCGCGCGAAGTAGGCTCGCTCCGGGCTCTCGTCGGGGGCCAGGGCGGCCGCCCGCACCCGGTTGCGCAGCACCCAGGCCTGCCCGCGCACCTGGGTGTCGCCGAAGCCGCCCTCGGCGCCGCTCGGGCCGCGGCCCCAGAAGCGTTCGACAGCCGCCCCGTTGCCGTCGGCCGCGCCCCATGCGGCCCAGAAGAGCAGCTCCTCCAGGTACCAGTAGTCGCCGCTGAGCAGATACTGCAGGGAGACCGGATCGGGCTGATGGGCCTTGTCGGGGCGCCAGCCACCGGCGCTGACGGGCCCGACGGGAGCGATGCGATCGGCGGCGCGGGTCGGCTCCCAGCCGAGGCGTGAGATCCACAGGGTCGGGCGCTCGCTGATCGAGATCGGTCGGCCGAGCCCGGCGATCTCGTGCTCGCGCTCGAGGTGCTTGGCCGGGTCCCCTTCCCGGAAGTGAATCGGCCAGGCGGCCGACAGATCGGCGTTGCCGAAGGCCGCGGCCTCCGCGCGCGGATCCCCGGTGTAGAGCCAGAGCACGCTCCAGGTCGGGTAGGGACCGATCTCGGGACGCCCCCCGGCGGCCGGCATCGCCTTGGTCCAGTTGCCGGCGCCGTAGAGATCGCGGTCGGCGGCGCGCCAGGCTCGATCGAGCTTGGCGATGGCCGCCTCGTCGACCTCGATCGCGGAATCGTAGGAGGGCAGCAGCGGAGTCCGGACCAGGTACGAGAGGTTGTGGTCGATGGCGACCGCGGGAGGCGCGCCGCCGAACCAGGCGACCCGGGTCCAGCGAGTGGCGGCGCTGTGGCGCAGCCCCTCGAGCCGCTGGACCGGCTCCCCTCCGCCGGACCCCAGGCGCAGCGCTAGCGAGTAGTCGAGATCCTGGAGCGCTTCCGTGTTGGCGACCTCGCCGATGAAGCGCACTCGGATGCGGCCGGTGCCGTGCCAGAGTGTGAGGTGGAAGATCGGGCGGAAGGAGCGGTGGTGGTCGAAGCCGAGGTCGAAGGGGCGGCGCGCGGAGTGGTCGGCGGCGATCAGGGTGGTGGCGATCGGGCCGTGGGTCCAGCGCGAGAAGACGCCCGCGTCGAGCATGGCGCGAGCGGAGGCGCTCAGGGTGTCGGGGCCGGCGGCGATCTCGATCAGGGCGTCGAACTCGGGCCATTCAGCCAGATGGGAGGAGGTGGGGGACGGAGATGCGGCCGAGGTCCCTCCACCGTCGACGAAGTGGACCTGGGCGGCGCGGCCGGGCTCGAGAGGCGGCAGCAGAAAGCTCAAGATCGCGTGGCGCGCGCTGCCGTCCTCCCAACGACTCTTGACGTCGGCCTGGGTGGGGATTTGAGTCCCTTCGACGAGCGCCACCGGCAGACCCGCGATCTCCCCGCGGACGAAGGGGCGGGCGATCTGGATCGGGATCGGCTCGCGCCCGGGGTCCTCGAGAGAACGGATGGTGATCGTGTTGGCGGGGAGCTCGAGGGCGAGAGCGGGCACCGCCGCGAGGAATGCGAGGGAGAGCACTATCGAGCCGCCAGCCAGCGCCCCAGGACCTCGCGGATTTCGTTGCTCGTGAAAGGCTTGGAGATGTAGTCGTCCATTCCCGCGGCCAGGCAGTCGGTGCGGTCCTGCTCCATCGCATGGGCCGTCATGGCGACGATCGGGATTCGGCAACCCTCGTCTTCGGAGCTGCGGATGCGCCGCGTCGCCTCGTAGCCGTCCATCACCGGCATCTGGCAGTCCATCAGGACCAGGTCGAAGGGATCCCTGCCGAGCGCGGCAACCGCCTGCGCACCGTTCTCGACCACCTCGACGCGGTGGCCGAGCTGTTCGATCATGCGGACCGCCACCCGGCGGTTCACAGGGTTGTCCTCGACCACCAGGACCGCGCTGGGAGCGCGATCGCTGCGTGCCGCTCGATCACCGGTGGCGATGTGCCGGTCCAATCCGACCGCCGCCCGGATGCAGACGAAGGTCTGCATCGTCCGCAAGGGCTTGGCCAGATAGGCCTGGAACCCGGCTTGCTCCGCCTCCACGAAGTCGCTCTTGCGCACCACGGCCGACATCAGAACCATGGGAAGATCGGGGACCGTCTCGTCGTCGCGGATCATCCGTCCGAGCTCGATGCCCGATGTGCCCGGAAGGTCGCGCGTTACCAGGACCACCAAGAAAGGGTCGCCTTCCCTGGCTCCATCCGCGAGCGCCTGCAGCGCCTGGCGCGCGTCGGTGGCGACCGAGATGCGCACCCCCCAGCGCTGCATGAGCCGCTCGCTGAGCGCTTGCTGGGCGGGGTCGCTTTCGACCAGGAGAAGACGTACCCCCTCCAGTCCCTCGACTCTTTCCGATTCGGATTCTCGATCGACCGCGACCCGCCCCAGGGGCACCCTGAACCAGAAGCGGCTGCCGCGGCCCCGGTGGCTCTCCACTCCGATGCTCCCCTGCATCATTTCGACGAGTCGGCGACAGATCGCCAATCCCAGGCCCGTCCCTCCATACTCCCTCGTCATCGAGCGGTCGGTCTGCACGAAAGGCTCGAAGAGCCCCCGTAGCTTCTCCTCCTCGATGCCGATCCCGGTGTCTTGCACCGAGAACTCGATGTCGACCTCATTGTCGCTTTCTTCCACCACCGTGACTTCGAGCTGAACCCAACCCTGGTGGGTGAACTTGAGGGCGTTGCCGAGGAGATTCAGGAGAACCTGGCGCAGGCGATTTCGATCCCCGCGCACCCGCGTCGGCAGATCCGGAGCAAACGACGATTTCAGCTCAAGCCTCTTCTGCAATGCCTGCGACGATACCAATGCAATCACGTCGCCGACCGAGGGAGCGAGATCGAAATCAGCCTCATCGATTTCCAGCCTGCCGGCTTCGATCTTGGAGAAGTCCAGAACATCGTTGAGCACCGCGAGCAACGCCTCGCCGGAGGTGCGAATGGTCTCGACGCAATCGCGCTGTTGTGCCGTCAAATCGGCGTCCAGCAACAGATCGGCCATGCCGATCACGCCGTTCAGGGGTGTACGCACCTCGTGGCTCATGATCGCCAGGAACTCGCTCTTGGCGCGATCGGCGGCCTGGGCCTCGTCTCGAGCCCGCTCGAGCAGCTCGTGCTGTTTCGATATCTCTCGATTGGCTGCCGCAAGGCGCACGTTTTCGAGCTGGTAGATCTCGATCTTGTAGCGAGCCTCCGCGTCGCTGAAGAGCCGAGCCTTCTCCTCGTCGAGAAGCCGCTCGCCCAACTCCTGCGAGCGATTCGAAGCAGCCAGGGCTTCTTTGTAGCGCCCCTGTTCTTCGTAGACGGCCGCCAGGCGTTTGCAGCAGTGGCGTTGCTCATAGGGCAGCTCGCGGGCATCGGCAATGGACAGAGCGCGCTCCGCGGCATCGGCCGCGGCGTCGAGATCTCCCAGCCCCTGGAGCGCGGCGCTACAGGCACGGTGTGCGCAGAGATCGCCCATTGGGTTATCGATCGAACGGTTCACTCGAACCGCCCGTTGCGAGAAGCGCAGCGCACGAGCGAATTCCTGCTGCTCGATCAATGCCTGCGCGATGTTGTTCAGGGCCCGCGAAACGGCCGATCTGCTGCCGCTCCTGCGCGCGTGGATGAGCGATCTGCGGAGCTGCCCGAGCGCCTCGGAGCGGGAGCCTTTCTCCATGAGAAGCACGCCCGCGTTGTTGCAGGCCGAGGCGATCCGCACCGGATCACCCGACGCTTCGGACCATTCGACGACCCGCTCGTGGTAACCGATCGCCCGGTCGACATCGCCGAGTCGATAGTGAATATGCCCGAGGTGATTCAAGGTGGCGGTGGGATCGATGTCGCCCCCCGCCTCTTCGGTGAGCTTGAGCGCCTCCATGCAAGTCTTCATGCCGCTGAGGTAATCGCCCGCCAGAGTCTGGGCGCTCGCCAGTCCATTGAGGGCGCGAATGGTCGTGCAAGGGTCGTTCTCGCGACGAGCGATCTCCAGTCCCTGGCGCATCGCGCTCTCGGCGGCGGGCAGATTGGACTCTTCGATCCCCACTCGTCCCATCTGGATGCGGGCCGCCGCCTCCAAGAGCGGGTCGCCGACCTCCGTTGCGAGCGCGAGCGCCTCCTCGAGCAGCTTCGCCGCGCTCGCTGCATCGGTGCTCACTCGGCGCCCGGCCAAGCGCGTGAGCAGCTTCACACGATCTCGGCCCTCGGCCTTCTCGAGATCTCGCTCCAGCTCTTCGCTCTTCTCGTTCATGGTTGGTCTCGGTGGGCGCAAACGTCTCACCAACGTGGGGACCGGGTCGGGGGAGAGTGTAGGCGAGGCGGGTGCCGCCCAGCGGCAGGAACACCGGGACCGCGCCCGGCTTCGATGCGTAGAATGCGGCCGATCCAAGAAGACGCCATGGCTTCAAACACAGAACCGAAAGCCGATCACGACCGGCCGCGCAGGACCGGAATCGTCCGGGCGATGGTGCTCTGCACCACCGCCGGAGGCGCGGTTGGGGCGGTGCAGGCGCTGTGCCTGGCGACGATAGTCGCCGCGGCCGGCGCAGAGGAGGGACGCGATCTGGGTGTCGTGGCGCCTTTTCTCGGCGCGTCCACGGCACTACACGGCGCCGTCGCCGCGCTGGCCGCGCCCGGACTGTGGGCGCTTGCACGGGTGCCGCGCCTCCAGCTGGCCCCCATGCGCCTGATGGCGCCGATCGTGGTGGGTACGATGGTGGCCGGCGGCGGGGTGCTGGAGGTCAACCTCGGGCGCTGGGATCGCAGCCCCTTCTCGGCCGATGCCCTGCTCTGGGACCTCGGAGCGGTGGCTCTGGGCTTGGCCTGTGCCGGCGCCGTCGCGGGCTTCGCGCGAATCTGGCGGCGGCGAAGATCTCGCCCCCTGGTCGCCCCGGCAGCGGCGCTGACCGGAATCATGGCTCTGGGCCTGGTCGCCGGGCGATTCTCTGGGCAGGACGCGCGCGTTGCGACCGATCGACGTCCCAACCTGCTCTTTCTGGCGGTCGACACGCTGCGCGCCGACCACCTTTCCTGCTACGGCTATGAGCGTCCCACGAGCCCGCACATCGATTCCTTGGCCGCGCAGGGCGCGATCTTCTCGCAAGCCGCGGCTCATTCCTCGGCCACCGGTCCGAGCCACGCCAGTCTCTTGACCTCGACCCCTCTGATCGACCATGGAGTGCTGCGCAACGGCGATCGACTCGGTGCGCGGCGGGTCTCTCTGGCCGAGGTGCTGCGCGCCCACGGCTACGCATGCGCCGGCTTCTCGACCAACGGCGTGATCGGACTCGACGCGGCCTTCGACCAGGGCTTCCAGAGCTACTTCGCCAGCCGGTCGAAGCACGCGATTCACGAATGGGACGCGGGCAAGTCGGATCCTGCTCAGTGGCTGCTGCGCCTGCCCTTGCCCAAGCTGCTGCGGCGCTGGCGCGGCGGCGACGTGGTCACCGATGCCGCGGTCTCGTGGCTGCGGCGCAGAGGCGCGGAGGGGCCTTTCTTCCTGTGGGTGCAGTGGCTCGATCCGCACAGTCCCTACGAGCCCGGCGCGGCCCATCGGGGGCGCTTCTCCGATTCCGCTCTCCAGGGCCAGATCGACGGGTCGCACGCCACTCTGGAGACGGTGCGGAAGCGGGAACGGATCCCGGCCGCCGAAGAGATCGAGCAGCTGGTCGCGCTCTACGACGAGGAGATCGCACAGGTCGACGCCGAGATCGGCCGGATGCTGGAGGTGCTCGAGGAGCAAGGGCTGAGGGAGTCGACCATGGTCGTGCTGTGGGCCGACCACGGCGAAAATATGTACCAGCATCACGCGGCGCACGGCGCCGATTCCGCCAGCGGCGGCAACGCTTTCTTCCACTCGCGCCAGCTCTACGAATCGCTGCTGCGAGTCCCTTTAATCGTGCGCTGGCCGCGGCGGATCCCCGCCGGACGGCGGATCGACGCACCGGTCGCGACGGTCGACATCGCCCCCACCGTGCTCGACCTGCTCGAGCTGCCGCCCGCGCCCACCTTCACCGGAGTGTCGGTCGCAGCCGCGCTGCCGGCGGACGGCCAGACGCCGGCGCGCGCACCGATCGCCGAGCTCTACCACCTCGACACCAAGAGCGTGGCGATCCGTCACGCATCCTGGAAGCTGATCCGCAGCTGGACCTCTGGGGGAGTGCGCGACGAGTTCTACGATCTCGAGAACGATCCGCAAGAGCTCCACGATCTCGCCGGCACCGGCCTGGCCGCGGAAGCCGCCCTGGCCGACTCGCTGCGCGCCTGGGGCGACGCGCACGGGCTCGGGGGGTTCTTGCGGAAAGAGATCTCGGGATCCGACGCGGTGCCCGATCGCGAGCTCCGGGGGATGCTGGAGGCGTTGGGATACCTCTAGCCCCAGTCACTCAGATGATCAGAATCACGCCCGAGAGCGTGCACGGATCGGCATCGACGACCTGCAAGTACACGTTTCCGCACACCCACGCCGGCACGTTCAGGGAGATCGTCACATTTCCGAAGGCATCGGTCTCTTCGTACGAGTAGAGCGTGGCGCTGTTGTCCAGTCCCATCACCAACCCGCTGCACGGGTAGCCGCCAGGAATCACGAAGCTCCCCAGACCGAAGGCATAGACGTAGGCGACCCGGCTGTTGGGCGTCGCTCCCGTTACCTCGAAGTCCATCAGACCGGGACAACTGCCTACCGGTGTGAGCGTTACCGCTTCGGCCGGTAGAGTTGTCGAGGACAGAAGGAAAGCCAAGAGCCCAAGGAGCGAGTTTCGGCGATTCATCGTGGTTCTCCTCTGCGGCTCGCGGAGGAACTCGAAAGAACGGGAGTGGTGGCGTTTTGACGCGGCCGCATTCAACGCCAGTATAGGCCGAAGATCGTCGGGATCTTGCCAGCGGCCGCTTCGATCATCGCGCACCGACTGGAGACCCAACGCGATTCGCGAGCGGAAGGCGGGGTTAGGCTGTGCTGCAGTGCCTCCCGTCCCGTTCGAAGCCGAGGTTTCGACAATGCGCACTTTGCTCTCAGCCTTGTCCTTGCTCGTGTTCGGATCGGCACCGGCCCTGCCCCTCGCGCCCTGCTGGCAGATCGCCCCCGCGGCCGAAACCGGTCTCGTGATCACCGTCGACATGGCCCCGCCAACGGTCGTGGAGGGCGGCGACTGGGTCGGTGTTCGCTGTCCCGGCGCGACGCCCGTGCAGCGGGTGGGCGCGCCGGAGCTGCCGGTGCTCACCAAGCTGATCGCCGTTCCGGCCGGCTGCACGCCGCGGGTGGTGGCGGTAGAGCTCGACGGCCGGCGGCGGCAGCGTCTCGAGCGGCCGGTGGCGCCCCATCGCGCCGATATCCCGAAGCTGCTCCCGCCCGCACCCCGGCCCTATCGCCCCGATCCTTCCATCTACGGCCGCGACGCCTCCTTCCCCGAGCGTCGCGCGCGGATCCGCGAGTGTGCCGAGCTGCGCGGACAGCGCCTCGCCGTGCTCGAGGTCTATCCCGCCACCTACCACCCCCTGACCCGAGAGCTCGCCTGGACCACCTCGATGCGGGTGGAGCTCGACCTCGGAGACGCCGCTCACGACCCGGCCAGCGCACGGCCGCGCCACTCTCTGAACTCGCCCTTCGCCGATCTTCTGGCCGAGCAATGCCTGGGCGTGGAGAGCAATCGTCGGGTCCCGCCGACGGCGGATCCCGACTGGCCCAATCCGCTTCCCCTCGTCTACCTGATCGTCAGCGCCGACCGCTTTCTGCCGCAGGCCCAAGCGCTTGCGTCGTGGAAGAAGAGGAAGGGATTCGAGACCCATGTGACACCGATCTCCGAGATCGGCAGCACCCCGGGCGATATCATCGCCTTCGTCACCGAGGCCTACCAGACCTGGGCCGCACCGCCTTCCTATCTTCTGCTCTTCGGCGATACCGACACCCTGCCGGCCGATCGTGGCGACACCTCCCTTTGGGGACTGTTCCGCCACAAGACCGACCTGCACTATGCCTGCGTGGACGGTGCCGACTATCTTCCCGACCTGGCCTACGGCCGCTTTCCGGTGCGCACCACGGCGCAAGCGGAGGCGATGGTGCAGGCGATCGTGGCCTACGAGAGCTACGGTCTGGCGCAGAGCGATTGGCTGAACCAGAGCGTGTTCATCGGCGGGGAGGACTCCGCCCACTGGCAGCTCGCCGAAGAGACGCACCGCTATGTGATCGAGAACCACACCTATCCGGCCGGAATCGACTTCACCGCGATTCGCGGGCATTTCGGCGGCTCCACGGCCGATATCAGCGATGCAGTGGATGCGGGCGCGATGATGGTGGCCTACTCCGGCCACGGCGCCGCGAATCGATGGGCCGATCCGTTCTTTTCCCAAAACCATGTGCGCGCGCTGACCAACGCCGGTGAGCTGCCCTTGGTGCTGAGCTTCGCGTGCGATACCGGTCGCTACGATCGCGACGAGTGCTACGGAGAAACCTGGGTCCTACAAGGTGATACCGGCGGTCTGTGCTTCTACGGCGCGTCGAACTCCTCGCTCTGGGATGGTGACGACATTCTCGAACGACGCATGTTCGACGTCGTCTTCGATACTCCCCATACGACCGTAGGCGAGATGGTCCTGGGTGGCCAGCTGCACCTCTTCCACAGCGGCTACGGTCGCTCCCACTACTACTACGAGATGTACAACCTGATGGGCGACCCCTCGGTCGACCTTTGGTTTGGCGAGCCGCAGCCCTGTGAAGTGTCTCATCCGCTGAGCTTCTCGCCCGGCGATCAGCAAATCACGATCGAGGTCGAGGTGGAGGGAGAGCCCGCACAGGGAGCGTGCGTGTGCGTTTCGCGTGAGGATGACGTATTTCAAGTGGCGGAGACGCTCGATGGCGCTTGCGACTTCTCCTTCTATGCCGGTCCAGGAGAGGATCTCTTGGTGACGGTCACCGCCGCGGGCGTTGCTCCTTACCTGGGGGAGATCGGCGCCGCGGAGCCGCGCTCCCCTCGCTCCAAAAAACACCGCTGAGCTCCGTTACACTGTTGAGATCGACTCGTTTGCTCACCCCACCGACCCGGAGAGACCGATGACCGGACTCCTCTACACGCTGGCGACGGTCGCGACCGTCGCTACGGCATCCGCCACGCCCGGCCAGCTCACGGCCGTCCCCCGACCGACGGACCAAGCCGCCACCACCGCCCGAGCGAGCGACGCACGGATCCGCGCCAAGCTCCGCGCCGACCTGGCGGAGGTCCTCTCGAGTGCCGGCCCGGAGGCCCGCGTCCCCATCACGATCGTGTTGCGTGACCAAGTGCCCCGGGAGCAGATCCTGGCGGCGCGGTCGATTGACGACAAGGTCGCGCGCCGCGCCCACGTGATCGGGACCTTGAAGTCGTTCGCGGCCAAGAGCCAGGCGAATCTCGTGGCGGAGCTGCGGCGGCACAGGGCGACGGGATTGGTGGAGCGGCTCGATCCGATGTGGATTCACAACCTGGTGGCCGCCCGGGTGACGCCCGAGCTCGCCTACGCGATCGCCGCCCGCGCCGACGTCGCCCATCTCAACCATGACCGCCCGGCGGGAGCCGAGATCTTCCCCGTCCTCCCCGCCGATGAAGCGGCCGGCGACGAGGAGATCGAATGCGGCGTCGACCTGATGCGCGCACCCGAAGTCTGGAACGACTACGGAATCGATGGTGCGGGTGTGATCGTCGGCGTGATCGACACCGGCCTCTGCTTGACCCATCCCGACATTGCCGACCAGCTCTGGACCAACCCCGGTGAGATCGCCGGCAACTCGGTCGACGACGATGGCAACGGCTACGTCGACGACGTCTACGGGTGGAACTTCCAGCACGACAACAACAACGTCAGCGACTACGAAGGCCACGGCTCGCACGTGGCCGGTACCGTGGCGGGCGACGGAACTCAGGGAACCCAGGCCGGTATGGCGCCCGGCTCCCAGGTCATGGTACTCAAGTTCTGGAACGACTTCTCGGGCGAGCAAACGGTCTGGGACGCGCTGGAGTACGGAACGGAAAACGGTGCCGACATTCTCACCGGCAGCCTCGGTTGGCCCCCTTCCCGGAACCCGGACCGCGTCACCTGGCGCACCATTTGCGAGAACTCCATGGCGGCGGGCGTGGTGGTGACCTTCGCGGCCCACAACTACGGCTGCTCCAACCCGCCCGACGACGTCACGACACCCGGCGACGTGCCCGACATGATCACTGTCGGCGCGGTCGACTGCAGCGACAATAAAGCGAGCTTCAGCAGCTGCGGCCCGAGCACCTGGGAAGGGGTTTTCCCCTGGAACGACTGGCACTATCCGCCCGGCAAGCTCAAGCCGACGATCATGGCACCTGGAGTCAGCACCAAGTCCCACAGCTACTGCTCCGGCTACACTTCAAAGAGTGGAACCTCCATGGCCACCCCGCACGTGGCCGGCGCCATGGCGCTGATGCTCAGCGCCAACCCGTACCTCGACCACTGGGACTGCAAGCAGATCCTCAAAGCGACGGCGCTCGATCTGGGTGTCGCGGGTCCCGACAACTCCTATGGCTATGGCCGTGTCGACGCCTACCAGGCGGTCCAGCTCGCCATGCAGGGGGGCGGCTTGCAACTGGAGCTGAGCGGCTCCTGTCCCGGCATCATGACGGCGACCGTCACCGGGGCGACTCAGGAGGATCGCATCGCGTTCGGATATGGAACCACGCGCGGACTCGGCCCCAAGATTCCGGGTTGCGTAGGCCTCTGGGCCAGTGTGGTCGATCCGGTGCTGATCGGCGTCGTGGAAGCCGACACCAGCGGCGCGGCCAGCATCATCGCTGACGTTCCCGCTGCCGCCTGCGACAAACTGTGGATCCAGGCCGTCAACCTGGATGGCTGCAAGAGAAGCAACGTGCTACGGCCCTGATCAAGAACCGCTCGTCCTGCCCCGCACCTCCGCCCCACCTCCATCCACGAAAGTCCGCAACCACTCCTCCAGCAGCACCGCACGCCAGATCAGCTTGTGGTGGTCCGCGTCACCACGCAAGTGATGCTGGTAGAGATCGCGAAACAGATCCGCGTCGAGGATGCCGCGTTCGCGCACCCGCGCCGAGTGCAGGCGGTCAGCGACGAACTCGCGCAGAGCGCCCTTGAAGAGCGCAGCGAGCGGCGTCGGGAAGCCCATCTTGGGGCGCTCGACCAGGTCGCGCGGCAGGCCGCTGCGCACCGCGGCCTCCTTCACCACGCGTTTGGTGCGCCGCCGCTCGTCTGCCAGCCAGGCGGGCGGCAGACTGGTGCTCAACTCGACCAGGCGGTGGTCCAGGAAGGGCACCCGCAGCTCCAGCGAGGCCGCCATGCTCATGCGGTCGGCCTTGATCAGGATGTCGTTTGGCAGCCAGGTCTTGAAGTCGAGATGCAACATGCGCCGCAGCGGGTGATACCCCTGCGAGCGGGCGTAGAGCGAGCGGATCGGTGCAAGCGGATCGTAGCCCGCGGCGGAGTCGCGGAAGGCGGCGTGGTAGACGCGGTCGCGGAGCCGGAGGTCGTAGAGGTGAGCGCCGGTGTAGCGCTCCGGCAGTGGGCGCCCCAGCAGATCCAGCACGCGCTCGTAGCGCGGGCGTGAGCCGAGCGCGCCGCGCGCCACGCCCTCGAGTCCACCTCGCAGCCACGCCGGGAGCCTCCGCCAGCGCTCGATGGCCAACATCACTCCGTAAGTAGGGTAGCCGGCGAAGAGCTCGTCCGCTCCTTCGCCCGAGAGAATCACCGTCACATCCTCGCGCGCCAGGCGGGCGATGGCGTAGAGCGGCAGCGCCGCCCCCTCGGTCACCGGCTCGTCCATGTGCCAGACGAAACGAGGCACGAACTCGAGGAAGTCGGTCGGCGAGAGAATCGCGTCGCGCGCCCGGGTCCGAGCCAGCGCGGCGACCCGCCGGGCGTGCTCGAGCTCGTTGTAGTCGGGGCCGTGGTCGAAACCGATGCTGAAGGTCTTGACCCCTTCGCTGCCGCGCATCCCCGCCATCAATGTCGTCACCAGGCTCGAGTCGACGCCGCCCGACAGGAACACTCCGAGCGGCACGTCGGCCCGCAGTCGCAGGCGCACCGCATCTTCCAGCAGCGCCCTCACCCGATCGACGCCGCTGTCGAAGCTGGGTGGTGGATCGCCGCCCTCGAGAGGAAGGTCCCAGTAGCAGCGGCGGCGCACGCCGGCAGAGTCCGCGGTCCAGGAAAAAGTGTGGCCTTCTTCGGCCTTGCGCACGTTGGCGAGCAGCGTGCGGGGCGTGGTGGTGTAGCCGAGGGTGAAATACTGATCCAGGGCCTCGGGGTCGAGGCGCGGCTCGAAGTCGGGGATCGTGTAGAAGGCCTTCAGCTCGCTCGCGAAGGCGATGCCGCCCGGGATGTCGGCGATGTAGAGCGGCTTGATCCCGATCCGGTCGCGCGCCAGAAACAGGCGCCGCGTCGAGCGCTGCCAGAGCGCGAAGGCGAACATCCCGTTGAAGCGCTCGACGCAGCTCTCGCCCCAGATGCCGAAGGCCTCGAGGATCACCTCGGTGTCGGAGCGGGTCCGAAAACGGCCACCGAGCCCCTCCAACTCCGCGCGCAGCTCCACGTGGTTGTAGATCTCGCCGTTGAACACACACACCCGGTCCCCGTCGACGCTGGTCATCGGCTGATCGCCGCCCTCCAGGTCGACGATCGCCAGGCGCTGGAAGGAGAAGCCGAGTCCATCCTCGCAGAACACCCCGTGGCCGTCCGGCCCGCGGTGCGCCTGGATCCGCGCCATCGCCCGCAACACGTCGTGCGCCGGCGCGCGTCCCCGGTCGCGGTAGTAGATGCCGGCGATTCCGCACATGACCTATGCCTGGCCGGCGGTCCCGACGACGCCGACCGAATGGCGCCATTCGTTGTCGAGCGTGACCTCGCGAGCGGCGCCGAGACCGACGTCCCGGAACAGCGCCAACACCTGTTCCGATGTGTAACGATATTGGTAACGTGGCGAGAAGTTGTCGAAGAGCGAGATCAGCCGCTCGCGACGCGAGAACTCGCCGATCGGGCTCTGCTCTCCGCGCAGCCGCGCCACCCCCCGCACCGCCGCGGTGTGCAGCGGCAGGGCAGCCTCGCAGAGCCGCATCGTCCAGCGCGGAGGCAGCCGCGAAGTGCCGGCGCGCAGCAATGCGTTCGGGATGCCGATCCACGGCTCCCGCTTGCGGTAGAGCTGCACGTAGATCTTGCCGCCATCCTCCAGGCGCCGCGCCAGCTCCGCCAGCCCGAGTGCCGGCGCCGGGGTGTGGTGCAGCACGCCGATCGACATGATGAAGGGGAAGACGCCGCGGACGAAGGGCGGCTGGAGAATGTTGCCGTGCACGTAGTGCACCCGCCCGGACTCGTTCTCGGGTAGCCCCAGGCGACGCTGCTCGGCGCGAAACACGCCGGCGCTCATGTCGAGGCCTACGGTCTCGCAGCCGAGCCCGGTCGCCGCCGCCGTCAGCGCGCCGTGGCCACAGCCGGCGTCGAGCAGAAGCCTCCCGTCGAGCGCGCCTGGCTCCACGTCGAGAATCTCGGGGATCTCGCGCACCCGCAGATCCAGATCCTTGAACCAGGTCGAGTCGCGGTAGTCGTAGGTCTGCCACTGCAATCCGAACGACTCCGACGTGCGCGGATCGATCGCGGTCCCCTCGCCCCCCACACCCGGGATCATGCTCGGCACGCCGTCGATGATCGGGTAGCGCTCTCCGCACCCGCAGGCCAGCTCACCCTCGCGAAGATCCTCGCCTGGCTCCAGCTCCGGGCCGCTCGACGCCAGAGGAGCCGCGCACGAGGGGCAGGCCAAGAGCTCCAAGAGGCGTTTTCTCATCGGCGAGTGTCCTGGCGTCGGGGAGGGGGCACCCGGGGATTCGACCGGGTGGAAGTCGCTGGTGCGCGGTGCGTCGCCGGCATCGTATCGCGCGGCGCGGCATCGACCAAGCCCCGGCAAGGTCGTCGGCCCCTGGCACCCTCGGCGAATCCCACGAGGGGCGGCAGCCCCGCGAGAGGTTCATCTCCGGCTCCCATGCACCGCCGCGGATCAGACGCTCGAATTCCGCCTCTCACCACCCATGCGGCCGCTCCCGCACCAGCGGAAAGCCCTCCCGGCTGGTCAGGAGCCAACGATCGAGGTGCAGCTCGGGGGCCCCTTCCGGCACGCGCAGGCGCAGCTCGTGCACTCCCGGATCGAGTGCCGCCGACCCGGCCGAGAGCCAGAGCCAGGTGCCGGGGGAGGGAGCGAGCTGGGGATGTGGTGACACAAGCGCTGCGCCATCGATGCTCGCCTCGAGCGCTGCGCGTGCCGGGGGTGCGTCATCGGCGAGCCGCAGCCGGATCCACAGGGTGGCGCGCATCGGCGCCGGCGCCTGGGTGCGGAAGAAGAGCTCTCCGGGGGCGGACTCGGCGACGCTCGGCGCCTCGGGACCGACGCGCAGCGCCCCTTCGACACCCGGCGCCGGGACCAGGTAGCGGTGCCCCCAGGCACTGGTGTCGGCACGCACGATCCAGCCGCCGCGCCGATTGGCCGTCTCCATCTCGCGGTACAGGTCCTTCTCGTAGGAGCCGGTGTGCCAGTGGTCGTACTGATACGCCGCGCATTCGATGCGATCCACCGACCACAGACCCGGGGTGTCGTAGACATGGATCTTCTGATCGTAGCCCTGGAAGAGGATATCGGTGTCGCCATCGCCGTCGAGGTCGGTGAGCTCGCCGCTGCCGTAATCGCTGGAGTTGGTGACGATCGGCCAGCCATCGACGGGCGTGGCGTCGATCTCCAGGGCCCAGTTGTAGGGGTAGGAGCCGCCCAGGTAGATCTCCATCTCGGGATCGCCGTCCAGATCGGCGACCAGCGGTTGGGTGCGGAAGTAGTTGGTGCCATAGAAGGGCCAACCCGGCGCGACGCTGCCGTCGACCCACCACAGGGTGGCGCGAGACGCATCGCTGCCGGCCACCAGACCGTCGGCGCGACCGTCGCGGGCGCCTACAGCGATCGGTGTTCTGAATACGTCGCTGCCGATCTCTCGAGGCCAGCCCTCGAGCATCCGGCCTTCGATATCCACGGCGTAGACCTGGCCTCTGAAGCCGGCGATGGCGATCTCGGGCTCCGGGCCACCGCTCATGTCGACGAAGGAGGGGGGACAGGAGACCAGCGCTTGCTCGAATGTCGCCAGCACCAATGAGTCGCCGAATACGGTGCCGTCGTGGTGGATGGCGTAGATCCAGCCCGGGCCGTCGAACGGATACCCGTGACCAGTGAACATGATCTCCAGGTCCCCATCGAGATCGAGATCTGTGACGCCTGCGCTCGCTTCTGTGGTAATTGAGAACTGGTGACGAAGATGGACTCGTTCACTTCCGTCATGAGCGAATACGCGCACTTCGCCACGGCGATCCGGACGGGCCTGTCCCGCCACCGTCACCATCTCGAGCAGACCGTCTGCGTCGAGATCGGCGATCGTGACCGCGTTGGGCACCAGCAAGGGGATCTCGATCGGCCATCCCTCCAACTGACTCCCGTCGCCTCGAATGGCCAGCGCGACCGATGAGTCGCCGACCATCGGCACAGCCACAATCTCCATGCGGCCGTCGTTGTCGAGATCGGCCGCGGTGAGAGGGCCGTCTTCGACCGCAGGGAGAGACACCGGCCAGCCAGGAAGAGGAGTCCCATCTGGTCGCCAGGCAGCGACACTCGGGTCGCTCCAATCCCACGAGCCTGCGACAACCTCCGGGTTGCCGTCCCCATCCAGATCGATGGTCACGGGAGCCCCTCCCCCCGATTTCCAGATCACGGGCCAACCGGTGTTCTCCGGAATCGAGTCCGCGAACGCCGAGCAATCCGCGTCAAGTACTAGGAACGCGCACAGAGATAGACGGAGCAGGAGAGGCAGTCCCATATCTCATCCTCCACCCTACTCTTCGCATTGAGCCGCTGGATTCAGCTCCTCGTATTGCAGGCACTTGGTGGCGCCGGTGTAGTCCCAGACATTGAACTCACCGCCAAAGGCGCCAGCGTCGCTGATGTCCGGGCGGTCAAATCCAGGCGGAATCGAGCCACCAAAGAAGTCAAGCCCACCCCTCCCCGCGTCGATCGCCCGCGAACGCTCCCCAAGCGCGTACCCGCAAAGCGCCTCTTCATCACTCTGCAGCATATAGCTGTACTGCTGAAAGGGATTGGCCCCACCCTGGTACCAGGGATTCGATCCGTTGTAGGGCGGATTGATGTCATCGTCGTTCACATCGGTCGGGTCTTCCAGCGTCGCTGGATCGTAGTCGACGGTGATCGGTCCCACTCGGTTCTGCCAAAACACCGTATGATCCGAATCGATCTCACTCGGATCGTAGGCCCCGGGAGGCTTCACCGCCAATCCCACGGTGTAGGCGCTCTGAAAAATGCCCGGCAGATCCTTGGTCCGCGAGATGATGTTGCTGTGGAGCTCCGCCTTGTTGCCGTCGGTGACCCAGATCCCGACGCCCTCGCAGCGATCGATCGTGTTGTTGTGGATCACGACATCGGTCGGCACCGACAGACCGCCGTTGCCGCATTCGTCTGGCTCTTCGTCGCAGTAGCCGGAAATCGTCGGGGCAACGACACCGACGGTGATCCCGGAGGCATCGTCTAGGTGCTCGTACCAGCTCCGCACTACGATGTTGTTGTTCACGGTGCCTTCCGATCCGTGGGTGAAGTGGATGCCGAGCTGCTCATTGCAGTAGGCGACATTGTGCTGGACTCGAGTGGTGATGTGGTCCGGGTTCTCGTTCGCCAGCCAGCTCTTCACGTTCGGACCGAGCTGCGCGTAGCCGAGATGCCAGCCTTCGGCGGTGCTGGTCATGCGGTTGTTCTCGATTCGCCCGGTGAAGTGAAAGCAGGAGACCGCGTCGGCGAGGTAGATCTCTATCGGCAGGCCATTATCAGGAAAGAGAGTCACGATCTCGTTGTCGCGAAAGTAGCCCCACTTGATCGACTGATTGACCAGGCATTGCCCCCACAGTGGATGACACGATGGTATTCGAGTCGGTCGCACGCCGATCCAGACCGCGCCGCCTTTCAGCCGCGAGCTCTCGAAGTAGCAGCGCTCGACAAATAGGCCGGTGTTCGCATCGTGATTCACGTCATCCACCGCGCTCCACACCGAGAAGGCCGAGGTGTAGTCGTCGGTTGCCACCAGCGCGATGTTCTCGAACCAGAGCCGCATGTCCTCGCAGGATGGCTGACCCGCGCCGATCACGTTGTGCACCTCGAATACGGCGTTGTTCTGGTCGACCGGCACGCCGCTGCCGATCGCATAGGTAATCGTCGGCCGTTGTGCGGAGGCTTGCCCCCGAATCGTCAGGTAGAACTGATCGGCGGTCTTCGGATAGAGGTGCACCCGCTCGGTGTAGGTGCCGGGCTCGATCTCGATCACGTCGTTGTGCTGGGCGGCGTCGATCGCCTCTTGCACGGTGGGGTAGCAGGTCGGGCAGTCGCCGACCACCAGCGTGGTGGCCTGGGCGCCGGTGCTCACGACATTAAGAGAGAGAGAGAGAGAACAGGATCGTTGACGGCTGTCGAATATGCGTGGCAGCTCCCTTCTCGACAGGGGTTGGCCGCGCTCTTCGCGCGGCGGCGCTGGAACGATCTACCCCTCTTGTAGCCCCGGCGGGAGAGGGTGTCAAGTGGGGCCGGATCAGACTGGCGTTTCGATATAGCGCCTCTCGAGCGACGCACTTCGCGAAGAAGCGCGGGCCCAGCGGGAGTTCGCGGGCCTTCGGGGCTCCATGCGCGGCTCGGGGGGGCGGTCTCGACTGGACCTCTTCGCGTGCCCCTGCCCCTGCCCATGCCCGATTCGGGCAAAGGAGTCGGGCAGGGACTCCTCACCATCAGGCAACGAAAAACTCCGGGGCTGTGAC
>CAZBBK010000081.1:0-21472 GCA_964490075.1 uncultured Gemmatimonadota bacterium
TGGCGAGAGCCGCGGCGGCGGCGGGATTGGCTTAGGGCTCGCACAAGAGTAGTTTGCTGTTTGGCATCCCATCTGCACCACATCTCTGGTCGATCGGCGAGCCCCGAAATCCTCGAAGTAGCTCTGCTACTCCTCCGGTCTCGGAACTCGCCGATCGGCCAGATCTGCGGCACATCTGGGCGCCAAAATAGCAAACTACTCTTGCGCGAGCCCTTGTAGGACGCGGACGCTTCCCGAGCGGATCCAACAGAGAAGGAGGGTCGCAGGATGACAAGCCCATCGAGACGCAAGCGCGAGATCGCGCGGCTGGTCCGCTTCGAGCCTCCCGGCGAGATCCCCGAGGTGGAGATCGTGGCGCGCACCGAGGAGGAGGCCTTCGTCCGGCTCGAGCTGCGCTACCGCCATCCCGACGGCGACCAGGGAGCCGCCTTTCTGCTGGTTCCGGAGGGCCCGGGACCTCATCCGGGCGTACTGGCGCTGCATCAGCACAACAGCCAGTGGGAGCTGGGGAAGAGCGAGGTCTGCGGCCTGGCCGGCGATCGGCTCCAGGCCTTCGCGCCGGCTCTGGCGCGCCGGGGGATCTGCGTGCTGGCTCCGGATGCTCTCGGCTTCGAGTCGCGCCTCGGAAGCGCGGGCGAAGGGGCGGAGCCGCTCCCGCCCCAGCGCCGTCCCGGGAGCAGCGCTCGGGGCTGGCTGCAGCATTACAACCAGATGTGCTATCGACTCGTGAGGGGGGATCTGCTGATTCGCAAGGTGCTGAGCGACGCCTCGCTCGCCCTCTCCATCCTCGTGAAGCGCGACGAGGTCGACCGGTCCAGGGTCGGCGCCCTGGGCCACTCCTACGGCGGGAACACCCTGCTCTTCCTGGCGGCGCTCGACGAGCGAATCGCGTTCTCGTGCGTCAGCGGAGCGGTCTGCAGCTATCGATACAAGATGCGCGCGGGAACCGCGCTCGAGATGTCGCTGGTGATTCCCGACTGCGCGCCGCGGCTCGACGTCGACGACCTGGTCCGCTGCGTGGCGCCGCGGAGGATGTTCCTGGTGTCGGCCGACCGCGATCCGATGTCGGGGGATGCCGAGGAGATTTTCGCCGCGGCCCGCGCGACCTTCGCGCAAGAGGGCTGCGCCGCGCACCTGGAGCATCTCCGCTGCGACGGCGGGCACGCGCTGGATCGAGCTCGATTCGAGAAGATCGTCGACTGGATGGGTCGGGCGGCGGGACGCGGGGGGGGCACTGGCGAAGCCGGCATCCGCCGCGGCTCCCCCGAGCCGCCGCTCTGAGACACCGCGGGCGTCACTCCTCCGGACGACCGGCGCCACCATTTCGCGCTCGCCGCCACGCTCGACGGGACGACCCCCGCGCCGCTGGCGTCGGCACCATCGGTCACCCCCCCCTCCCCACACCCACTCCGCCGAGGTGGTGCCCGCCGGAGCCCGGGCGGGCGCATCAGTAGAGCAGCGACAGACTGACGTAGGCCTGCAGCGAGAAGCCGAACGCGAAGAGCAGGAATCCGAGCGCGCCGGCGCTGCCCTTTTCGAGCCGCGAGACGATCGACGAGACGATCCTGGGGCCGAAATCGTGGATCAGCCCGACGCTCAGGATCAGGATCAGCGCCTCGGTGAGGCGGATGGCGGCGCCCAGGCGGACAATGACCAGCAGCGCGACGACCACGGCGGCGTAGGCCAGAAACGACACCACCCGGTGGCGGCGCAGCGCCTCGGCCAGGCGCGTGAGCTGGTCGCGCCCGATCGCTTCGGCGGAGAGCAGGAAGGCTCCGGCGAGCTCCAGGTAGAGCCCGGCGAAGGTCAGGACGTAGAGCAGGTTGCGTTCGGGCATCGGTGCGGGCTCCAGAGGATGGCAACGGTATCGCAGCCGCGCGCGTTATGCTCTACCGATCCGACCCACAATGACCTCTGACCAGGGCTCCCCCATGACCATCATCGAGAAGATCATCGCCGCCCACTGCGGGCGCGACGTGGCGCCCGGCGATACCGTCGACATGGCGGTCGACGTGCGCGCGGCGCGCGATTTCGGCGGCGCCAACGTGGTGAAGAACCTGCGCCGCTCCGACCTGCCGGTGGCCGATCCCGACAAGACCCTCTTCACTTTCGACTGCAATCCCGGCGGCAGCGACCAGGGCTATGCCGCCAACCAGCAGCTCTGCCGCGGCTTCGCGCGCGAGACCGGGGTCGGGCTGCGCGACATCACCGCCGGCATCGGCACCCACGTGGCGATCGACGAGGGGCTGGTGGGACCGGGCTCGACCTTCGTCAGCACCGACTCCCACGCCAACATCATGGGGGCGGTGTGCGCCTTCGGGCAGGGGATGGGGGACCAGGACATCGCCTACGCCTGGGCCAGCGGCAAGGTCTGGTTCAAGGTGCCGACCTCGGTGCGGGTGGTGCTGCGCGGACGGCCCGGGCCGCACGCGACGGCCAAGGATGTGGTGCTGGCGATGCTGCGGCACCTGGGGGCCGGCGGGCTGCTGGGGCACGCCGCCGAGATCTATGGCCCGGCCGCCGACGCGCTCGACCTGGCCGGGCGCATCACGGTGGCCAGCATGGCGACCGAGATGGGCGGGATCATCGCCCTCTTCCCGCCCAGCGCGGCGATTCTCGAGGAGTGCTCGGTGCGCGCCGGGCGGCGCTTCGACGCGCTCGCGGCCGACCCCGGGGCGGAGTACGCGGGCGAGATCGAGATCGACCTCGAGGGGCTGGAGCCGATGATCGCCCGCCCCGGCCACCCGGAGGACACGCTGCCGGTGGCCGAGGTGGCGGGGCGCAAGATCGACTCGGTCTTCATCGGGTCGTGCACCAACGGGCGGATCGAGGATCTGCGGGCGGCGGCGGGGCTGCTGCGCGGGCGGCGGGTGGCGCCCGGGGTGGTGCTGAAGGTGGTGCCGGCGACCCGCGGGGTCTGGGAGCAGGCGCTCGACGAGGGTCTGGTGGCCGACCTGATGGCGGCCGGGGCGCTGGTCGGCAACGCCGGCTGCGGCGGCTGCGCGGCGGGGCAGATCGGGCAGAACGGTCCCGGCGAGGTGACGATCTCCACCGGCAACCGCAACTACGCCGGCAAGCAGGGCAAGGGCGAGGTCTACCTGGCGAGCCCCGCGACCGCCGCCGCGTCGGCGCTGGCGGGGGTGATCTCGGCGGCCCACCAGATGCCGGCCGAGCCGGTCTCTTTCCCTGCTCCCGAGCCGGGCGCGGCGCGGCGCGGCGCGGCCCTCGAGGCCGGCGCGGCGGGGGGGGCGCTGCGGCCGACCGAGCTGCGCGGCCGGGTCTGGATGATCGACCAAGCCCACATCGACACCGACATGATCTTCCACAACCGCTACCTGGCGATCACCGACCCGGCCGAGATGGGGCAGTACGCTTTCGACAACCTGGCGGGCTGGGAGAGCTTCGCCGCCGACGCCCGGCCCGGCGACATCGTGGTGACGGCCGAGAACTTCGGCTGCGGCTCGTCGCGCCAGCAGGCGGTCGACTGCTTCAAGACCCTGGGGGTGCAGCTGATCGTGGCGCGCAGCTTCGGGGCGATCTACGAGCGCAACGCCATCAACGCCGGCCTGCCGGTGATGGTCGCCGACCTGATCGGCGCCGGGCTGGAGAGCGGCACCGAGGTCCGTCTCGACCTGGCGTCGGGGCGGATCGAGTGGGAGGGGGGCGAGCTGCAAGGGGAGCCCTTCTCCGACGTGCAGATGGAGATCTACCAGCGGGGGGGACTGCTCGCGTAGCCAGGAGCTAGCGGCGTCCGGCTGCCATGGACATGAAGATCGAGTTCTCCGATCAGGGACCCTTCGACCCCGACGAGCGTGAGGTCGTTCACGGGGTGGTGGCGGCGGTGCGCGCCGCCGCGGGCGGCGGGGCCGGGGGCGAGGCGGAGCGGCGGCTCGCCGAGGTGCGGCGCGCCGTCCAGCGCCTCGACCGCTTCGGCATCGTGCTCAGCGACTACCCCTCGCTTTTCGGCACCCAGGCGCGCAGCGGCAAGCTGCGCGATCTCTCGACCCTGGTCGAAACCCTGAGCCGCGCCAATCTGTCGAACTTCGACATGTTCCTGCCGACCCGGGCGCTCTTGTCGCGCAACCTGGTGATGGGCGAGGTCAACTTCTACCGCATGCTGCGCCACCTTTGCGACGACCTGCTGCCGGCCGAGGAGGCGGCGCGCCACAAGGTGCGCGTCGATCTCTGTCTCTGCCAGGCGCTCTACACCCGCCTGGCCGAAGAGGTGCTGACACATATCGCCTCGGACCAGGCTGTGGTGCTGGCGGTGCGCGAGCGGGCGGTGCTGGCGCTGGCCCATATCTGGGAGCAGGTGGCCTATCGGGTGCGCGACTTCTTTCCGGTGCTGCAGGCGACCTGGGAAGCGCGGCGCACCTTTCGCGCTCCGCTCGGCACCCTGATGGGCACGCGCGAGATGTTCGCGCTGCTCGAGGCCGGCTGCGACCCGCGCTTCGTCGGCTACCTGGTGCGCCCCGAGCACACCGCCGACGAGGCCGCCGCTTTTCGGGAGTTCCTTTTCGGCGCCACCACCGAGCAGCTGGCGCTGGTCGAGAGCCACATGACGGTGGCCGGCAAGAGCTGCGTCACGCGCGACGAGGTGGCGCAGATCGGCGGGCTCTCGAGCGCCGGCGCACTCGGCGGCGATCCGGCGCTGGCGATGTTCGAGTTCTACCTGGCGCGCCACCTGCAGGCCGCCGCGCGGCGCGTCGCCGGGCTGCGCGGCCCGAAGCGCACCGCCGAGGAGTACGTGATCTTCCACTACCTGCGGCAGATCGACGACGCGAAGTTGAGTCTGCCGCCCAAGTAGGGAAAGGCGGTTATCCTGCCCGTGGGGGCGCGCTCCGAATCCCGTTCCAGATGATCGAATGGAGGCAGAGCGTGAATCGTTTTGTGCCTGGTGCCGCTGGTGCGTTGCTTTTGATCGGTTTGAATCCGGATCCTTCGCGCGCGATGGATCGACTCCAACCCTGCCCGGGGTCGACCGAGCGAGGGTCCTTGCGGCGCTTGCCGGCGCGGCCGGCCGCCGCCCTCGGCGCGTTGGAGAGGGGCGTCGACCCCGGCTTGCGCGTTGCTGAATCGACGAAGTTCTGGAGCTGGCAGCGCGGCAACGTCAAGGTGCGCGCCGTCGCCCTGGGGGATCGCGGGGCCCAGCTCTGCGCCGCCACCCAGGGCTACGATGGGCAGAGCTGGGAAGCGATGATCTTCGGCTCGAGCGCCCACGGCCACGAGGGGCCGCGCACCGCGGACCTGCTGCGCGGCACCGACACCATGGGCGATCCCGGACCCTTCGCCGACGCCGCGCGCCACGCCCCGGTCTACGCGGTCGCCTACCCGGTCGACGTGGGCTGGAACGTCAAGAAATATGTCGCGACCTACCTGCCCGGGGAGGGCCGGGGACGCGCCTGGGGCGACTACTGCAACCAGTCGTGGGGCACCGCGCACGGCGTGGCGGTCTCCGACGACGGATCGACGGTCGCGGTGATGACCGACGACGACGCTCTGAAGACCAATCTCTATGTCTACGACGCCCACAGCGGTGCGCGGCGTTTCCACTGGAGCGCAACCGGTGCCAACGATATCTGGGCCTACGGCGTCGACTGCTCCGACGATGCCGCGCGGATCTACGTGAATCTCGGCTTCCGGCCGGCGATCGTCGACGGGTGGAGCGGCGCGACGCTCTTCATCGGTCCGCAGGGCAGCGAGGGAGCCTTCGCCGCCCAGTCGATCTCGGGAGACGGCTCGACCTTCGCCACCAGCCGCATGGGGCGGACTCGGGTGTTCCGGGACAGCGGCGGCGGCTACCAGATGATCTTCGACCACCACCTGCCCTCCGAGGAGTACCAGGCGATCAGCCTCGACCTGGACGACTCCGGGGAGCGCCTGGTGGTGGCGGCCTTCGACTTCACCACCGATCTCACCTACGGCATATTGACGGCCGACCTCCGCGGCGCGCAGGGCGAAGTGCTCTGGTTCCGGGAGTGGACCGGGACCGGCGCTCATCAGAACGCCCCCTGGGAGGTCTCGATCACCGGCGACGGGGAGCGCTTCGTGGTCGGCACCTGGGGGGACGAGGGGATGAGCTGGCCCGAGGTGCGGGTCTTCGACTTCGAGCTGCCCGACCCCTGGCTGGAGATCGACATGCCCGGCTCGGTGCACTCGGTCGACATCGACGACGCCGGACAGCTGATCGCGGTCGGCAACCAGACCGGCCACGCCAACGATGCCCCCGACCTGATCGGGATGGCACACTCTTTCCATCTCGGAGGCGCCGATCTGCTCGCTTTCGGCACGCCCGCCCTGGGGCAGCCGGTCGATCTCGAGATCCACGGCGAGGCGGGCCGCGCCTACACCGTGGCCGCGAGCTCCGAGGAGGAGGAGGGCAGCCTGCCCGGCTACGAGGGGGTGTTCTACCTCGACACCGGTCCCGGGGCGATCTTCGAGATCCTCGAGGAGGGCACGATACCGCCGAGCGGTGTGGCCGAGACGACGATCGGCGTGCCGGGCAATGCCGGGCTCGAGGGGCGCCGTTTCCACCTGCAGGCGGGAGTCGAGGGCGATTCGCTGGGAGCGCTCAGCAACGAGCTAGTGGTGAGGATTCTGCCGTAGTCCGACGCGCCGAGCGCACCTGAGTTTGACATTTCCCACACCGAGCGGGGTTCAGTTTGACAGTTGGCGCCGATTTGGCGCCGATTCGGGCCTCCGGGGCGCCGTTTGGGGCCGAATCGGGCTGCGTGGAGCCGGAACTGTCAAACTGAACCCCGCTCGGTGTGGGAAATGTCAAATTCGGGCGGGTTGGGTGTGTTTTCGGGGTGGGCGTGTGGACCGCGAAGCCCACGCCCCCGCCCACGCCGCCGGTTAGGCTTCTTTGGACCGCCGGAAGTGCCCGAGCAGAGCCGGGGTTCGCACGAGCACCTCCCGCCTGGATCCTCTCGGTAAACCGGCGCCCGCGGCCGGGCGTCCATTGGGAGTGACCGACCCTCGACGAAAGGCAACCATGATCCGCACTCTGGCCCTCGCCGCCTCGGGCCTGCTCGCCGCGCCCGTTCTCGCTTCCATCACTCGCCCGCCCGACCTGAGCACGATTTCGCAGGACGAGCTCTTTGACAACGCGGCCGTGCACGAGATCGAGATCCTCTTCGACGACGACGATTGGTTCCAGACCCTCAGCGACAACTATGCGTCCGGAACCTACGCCCCCGGCACCTTCTCGATCGATGGCGAGGTCATCGATTCGGTGGGCGTGCGCTTCAAGGGGCATTCCTCCTACGGCCATCCCGGCATCAAGAAGCCCTTTCGCATCAAGTTCGGCGAGTATCGTCCTGAGCAGACACTTTCCGGTCTGCCCTCGATCATGCTCAACAACGGCTTCAAGGACCCCACCCTGATCCGCGAGGCGATCAGCTATGAGCTGCTGCGCGAGGTCGGAGTCGGATCGAGAACCGGCTTCGCCAACCTGAGCGTCAACGGCGATCCGGTCGGGTTCTACACCCTGGTCGAGACCTTGAACGGCACCTGGGCCGAGAACCACTTCGACCTCTCGGAGGACGGCAATCTCTGGGAGGGAGAGTTCCGCGCCGACTTCACCTGGTTGGGATCCGAGCAGAGCGCCTACGAAGAACGTTATGTGCTCGAAACCAACGAAGCCGAGAACGACTACACCGACCTGATCGCGCTGATCGACCGGCTCAACCACGCGCCGATCGCCGATCTTCCCGATTCGATCGCCGCGCGCTTCGACGTCGACACCTGGCTGCGCCACCACGCCGTGCAGATCACCCTGGTGAGCCTCGATTCCTACGAAGGCTCGGGGCACAATTACTATGTCTACCGGCGCGACGACCAAGAGCGGATCGTCCACATCCCCTGGGACGAGAACATGGCCTTCGGCTCGTTCACGCGCCGCATTGCTCCCCCGCCCGGCGGTTTTCCTTACATGAGCGCGCTGTGGGAGAACGCCGAGGAGCGGCCCCTGGTGGAGCGGATCCTCGACGTCGACCTCTACCGCGAAATCTATCTGCGACACATGCGCGATCTGCTCGCCACCCGCTGGACCCAGGAGGAGATGGACGCGCGCATCGATCGCATCGCCGACGTGGTGCGCCTCCACGTCTACGCCGACCACAACAAACAGTATCCCGCCTCGTGGTTCGAGCAGGGGTTGGTCGACGACGTCGGCTTCGGCCAGGATCGTTACTATGGCCTGAAGTCCTTCGTGACGCGGCGGATCGAGGCCTTGGCACCGGAGATCGACGCGCTCCTGGAGGAGCAAGATCTCTTCCTCAACGAGCTGATGGCCGACAACGAGACCACAGTGAGCGACGAATTCGGCGAATACGACGACTACCTGGAGATCTACAACTCGACCGGATCGCCCGTCTCTCTCGAAGGTTGCGGCCTGACCGATCGACACACCGATCCCTGGCGTTGGGTGCTGCCCGCCGCGGCGGCGGTGCCGGCCCAGGGGCGGATCGTGCTGTGGCTGGACTCCTCGCCCGAGCAGGGCGATCTGCATGCACCATTCGCGCTCGACGACGTCGGCGAAGAGCTCTCGCTCTTCGATCCTCAGGGAGAGCTGATCGACTTCCTGGCCTTCGATCGACAGGCGGCCGACGCCGCCTGGGGGCGCCTGACCGACGGCAGCAGCTGGATCGGAACGATTCCCGCGACTCCGGATCAACCCAATAGCGACGCTTTTCCGCCGGTGGTGGAACGGGTGACGCTGGACCGCCAGTTCCCGGCTCCCGGGCGCGAAGTTGTCGCGACCGCCGCGGTCACCGAGACCACGGCGCCGCTCGCGGAGGTCGAGCTGGTCTACGACGACGGCTCCGGACCGACGAATCTGCCGATGGTCGCCGCCGGCGAGGAGTGGCAAGCGATCATTCCCGGGCAACCGATCGGCACCGAGATCGCCTACTACGTGCGCGCCGAGGACCGGGAGGGGCGCGAAGCGCTGCTGCCCGCCGGAGCGCCCGGGGCGGCCTTCCACGCCTACTGGTTCGTCGGCGCTTCGGCGCTTCGCATCAACGAGCTGATGGCCGACAACGCCACCACTCTGGCCGACGACCAGGGCGAGTTCGACGACTGGATCGAGCTGGCGAATCTGAGCGCGGTCGACATCGATCTGCATGGCTACACTTTGACCGACGATCTGGCGAGCCCCACGCGCTGGATCTTCCCCGCGGGGACCACGATCGAAGCCGGTGGCTACCTTTTGGTCTGGGCCGACGACGACGAGGGGGACGCCGGGCTGCACGCCTCGTTCAAGCTGAGCAAGGACGGCGAGCAGGTGGGGCTCTTCGGACCCGGCGGGGCGAGTGTGCTGGACACCCTCTCCTTCGCCGCCCAGAGCACCGATCTGTCGCAGACTCGAGGTCCGGACGGGCTCGGGGACTGGAGCGCGCCCTCGCCGCCGAGCCCCGAGAGCCACAACGGCGAGGGGGGACTGGTGGCGGTCGCCGCCGCCGATCTGGCGGAGGTGGTGGTGCCGGCCGAGGGTGGATCGTTCCGCCTACAGGCCTCGGTCTTCAACCGCTCCGCGGTCTCCGAGGCGGCCGAGGGTTGGACCGCGGCGCGCTCCGGTGGCTGGAGCATGGAGCCGCTGCTCGGCCCGCAGCCCTTCGCGGTGGCGCCGCTCGACTTCGCCACGGCGGAGCTGGTGCAGCAGGTGCCGGGCGCCACACCGGCGGGCACGGCTCTCTACGAGCTGCGTCTCGGCGAATGGGGCGGTGCGGTGGAGTCGGAGGACGACTTTTCGGTGACCAAGTCGGAGTGAGAGGGCGCCGGCGGTTCTAATGCGGGTGCATCAAACTGGATTGTGGTCCACCCGGGGGACCCATGATCTCCGTCCGCGCCGACCCCCTGACCCTCCTTGCCACCCTCGCCCTCTCGGCCCATCCCGCGCATGCCGGCCCGAACGAGCATCCGAACCCCCCGCGGATCGCCGCGATGATGAACAACGACAATTCGATCCCCTACTATCCAGCCGCCTACGACGAGACCATCGCGATCGGCTCCACCGATCGCTACGACGAACGCTCCAGCTTTTCCAGCTACGGTGACCACATCGATCTCTGCGCTCCCGGGAGCTACATCTGGAGCACGCTCTGGAACGATACCTACGCGGCCTGGGACGGCACCTCGATGGCGACGCCGCACGGTTCGGGAACGGTCGCATTGCTGCTGGCGCGCGAACCCTGGCTCGATGTCGAGCTGCTGCGGGCCCGCCTGCGCGACACCGCCGAGGACCAGGTGGGCAGGCCCGGTGAAGACACACCGGGTTGGGACCGCTACCACGGAGCGGGTCGGCTGAACGCCCACGCCGCGCTGGCGGCCGGCGACGCTTGCGCCCTGGCGCTGACCATCCTCGACAGCCCGGCGAGCGTGGCGCCCGGAGAGGACCTGGTGATTCTGGGCGAGCTTCGCAACGATTGCGACGATCCGCGAGAATTCGACTTGGTGCTGCTCGACGCCACCGGGCCGGCGACCACCAGCAACACTCTGTACGAGGGAGCGGCGCGGCCGATCGCCGCCGGGACGGCGCTGCGGCGCGAGGTAGTGCTGCGGGTGCCTCTGGGAGCGCCGCTAGGCGAATACGACCTGAGCCTGAGCGCGTCGCTGCGCGGCATCGATCTCGCCAGCGCGTCGTTCCCGGTGCGGGTCGAGTAGCCTCAGATCGGCAGCCGCAGCTCAAAGGCCGCGCCCTCGCCGTCGACACTGTCGAGCAACAGATCGCCGCCGAGATCGCGCGCCAGATCGCGGCTCAGCGCCAGCCCCAGTCCCAGGCCCGGCTTGTCCTCGGTGCCGGCCGCGCCGCGCTCGAAAGGCTCGAAGATCGATCGCCTCTCCTCGGTGCCGATGCCGGGCCCGTGATCCTCGACGCGGATGCGAAGCGTCGCGGCGACGATCCGCGCGCGCAGCTCGATCGGCCCCTGGCGCGAGCCGTACTTGCAGGCGTTGTCGACCAGGTTGCCGAGGATCTGCTCGGCCGCGTCCAGATCGGTCTCGAGCGCGGCGTCGCCCGAGGGGATGGGATGCACGCGCAACTCGGCGCCGGCCTCCGCCGCGCGCCGCTCCAGGCGCGTTCCGAGCCGCGCGACCAGCTCCCCGGCACCGATCGACACCAGGTCGCGGACCCGGCGCCCCTCCTCCAGGCGGGCATAGGCCAGCACGTTCTCGACCAGGCGCGCCAGCCGGGTCGACTCCTCCTTGAGTGTGCGCAAGTAGGAGCGTCGCTGGTCGGCGGCGGTGACCATCTCGTCGGCCAGCATCTCGGTGTAGAGCTGGAAGGTGGTGAGCGGCGTGCGCAGCTCGTGCGTCACGGCCGATGCGAAGCGGCTTCTCTTTCGTCCGAACGCGATCGCGGCCCGCATCGCCAGGGCGATCGCCAGCACGCCGGCCGGCACCACCAGCCAGGCCAGGACCAGGGTGAGCCGCACCGGGCCGAGCGGCGGCGGTGCCGGGAGGGCGGGAAGCTCCGCCTCCAGCGCGGCCGGCAGCGTCGCCAGCAGCGCGGCGCCGGAAGAGCCGCCCTCGGGCAGCGGGCGCAGGGTGGCGCGGGGGAAAAGATCGGAGATTTCGGCGACCAGTGCGCCGCGCAGGGCCTTCCAGTCACAAAGAAAGCCCTGGTAGAAGGTCTCCTGGCCCACGCGCACCGAGCGCGCGAAGATCAACAGCCCTTCATCCGGCGCGCGATCGGCGCCGATCCAACGCGGCGCGAAGGAGCCGATCTCGAGCCGCTCGACGGTCTTTGGCTCCGGGGCCGCCGCCGCGGTGATGTCTAGCTCCACCGGCGCGCTCCCGGCCGACTCCGTGATTCCGACCCTCAGAGTTGGCGCCGGAGGGTCTGGAGCCGCGCGCGCGGCCACCTCGAGATTCTCGTCGTAGGTCCGCTTGCGCTGCGCCCACTCGCGCTTGGATCGAGCCCGCTGCAGCTTGCTCCGAGGCGCCGCGGCGCGCTCCTCCTCCGCCTCCCCCCACTCGTCATCGGAAGCCGCCAGCGACACGAATGACGCGCGTCCGCCGGCCCCGAAAGGGGGCTCGCGGGCGCCCTCGGGCGGCCCCAGATCGGCCGCCGAGAGACGCCCGCGCAGCAGCTCCAGGGTCTCGGCGCGCTGCGCCAGCCGCGACTCCTCCAGCCACCCGGCGCCGGCCAGCTCGCGCTGCCAACCCTCCGGCACCTGGGGCGAGCTGAGCCGGCCGTCGGGCCCCATCATGAAATGCAGCCGGAAGAGCTCCGAATCGAGCTCCAGCAGAGGCGAGGGCGTGAGGGGCTCGCCGGGCAGCGGCTCCTGCAGCAGCCGGCCGTAGCTGCGCGACCGCGAGTAGAACGCGGAGTAGCTGAAGTAGGGACGGGCCGCCTCGGCCGCCAGGTGCGGCGCCATCCAGGAGTCGATGCGCCACAGCGCCAGCCGCAGCGCCTCGTGGTGGGTCGCCTCGGCGCGCGCCTCCCACTCGGCGCGCTCCAGCCCGATCGCCAGGACCGTCATTCCCCCCAGCGTCGCCAGCAGCAGCGCCGACCCGAGTCCGCAGGCGCCCCACCACCAGCGCTTCGAGAAGCGGCTCAAGAGGCACCGACCGCCACCGACTCGCCCAGCCGGTAGCCCTTGCCGCGCACCGTGATAATCCACCGGTGCTCGCTCTCGTCCGCCTCGATCTTGTCGCGCAGGCGGGCGATGTGCATGTCGACCGTGCGGGTCTGGATCCCCTGCGGGCTCATCCCCCAGATCCGGCGCAGGAGCTCCGGTCGATCGACGGTGCGCGGTGCCATGGCGCCCAGGTAGCGCAGGATCGCCGTCTCGGTCTCGGTCAGGGCGAGAGGGTCGCGACCATCTCGAAGCACCAGCCGCTCCTCGAGATCGATCCTGCAGCCGGGCAGCGACAGCATCCGCACTCCCGGCGATCGTTCCGGAGCGCGCCGCAGCACCGCCTCGACCCGCGCCAAGAGCTCGCGGGCGCTGAAGGGTTTGACGACATAATCATCGGCCCCGCCGCGCAGCCCGCGCACCCGGTCGTCTTCGGCGCCGCGCGCGGTCACCATGATCACCGGCAGCGACGCGTCGTCGCGGCGCGCCGCCTCCAGCACCGCGAAACCGTCGCTGCCGGGCAGCATGACGTCGAGCAGCATCAGATCGAGCGGCAGCTCGCGCAGCAGCCTCATCGCCTCGTCGCCGCTGCCGCAGGCGCGCACCTCGTGGCCCGCGAAGCGCAGGGCATCGACCAGGCCGCGCCGGATCGGCGCATCGTCTTCGACCACGAGAATCAGCGGCATGGGGTTCTCCTGCGACCGAGATCCTACCCAATCACTGCGTACGATAGTGCAGTCCCTTGCGCTGCGCCTGCTCGCGCACCGCCGCACGCAGCGCCGCGTCGAAGGACTGCGACTCATCGAGTCCCTGCTTGGCGATCTCCTGCTCGATATGGGCCGCGCGGGCGGCGTCGAGCTCCTGGATCTCGGCCTGGAGCCACTCGCGCTTGGCTTTCATCGCCGCCACGTGCTGCGTGCGTTCGGCCGTGCTCATCGCCCGCATCTCTTCCGGAAGCGCCGCCTCCTCCACCTCCTCCAGCGCCCCCTCGACGCGTTCCTCCATCTCCACCAGGTCCCAGGTCGGCGCATAGATCGCTTTCGATTTGGTCACCGCCCGCGCCGCCTTCACCGCCGGCCCGAAGCGTGCGGCGTTGTCATCTTGCTCGCGCTGCACCGCCGCCCCGGCCGCTCCGGCGCTGCCCAGAGGGATGTAGGTGGCGTTGAGCTCCTCGCTCAGGCGCCCGAGGCGATCGTCGAAGGGGGTCGCGATCACCACCGTGCCGTCGTCCTGGTCGATGGTCGCGAACTGCCCGTCGGCGTTGCGCGCCACCTCCCGCCAGCCGCCGGCCTCGGAATCGCTCGATGCCCCGCAATAAATCGAATGCACCACGATTTCACGCCCGACCAGGTCGCGACACACGCCGCGAAAAGAAACCTCTTGATCCTGATCCGCCGACTCGTTGCCCGCCACCACCACCATCTTGAGGGCGCCGGACGAGCGACTCCAATCGAGTTCCGACGCGCTTTCCAGAACCCGACCGACGTACTCGGTGCCGCCGTCGGTGCTGAGCGCGAAGAGCCGCTCCGAGACCAGATCCAGATCGCCCGTGAAGGGTGTCTCGATCCGCACCCAGCCATTCTCGGGCCGGTGTCCGTCGTTGCCGAAACTGAGCAGGGCAACACGAAGCTCGGGGGCGGGATCGATCAGCGCCAGGTCGTTGACCACCGCCCAGAGCTTCTGGCGCGCGGAGTCGATCAGGCCCGACATACTGCCGCTGGTGTCGAGGCAGAGGGCGAGCTGGACCTCCGGGGGCGGGTTGGTCGTGGCAGTTTCGGCGATGGAAGGTGGGCAGCAGACCAGGGCTATCACCAGGGCACGACGCAGCAGAGTCAGAGGGTGGTTGTTCATCGATATCATGACAGAGTCCTTTCGCTATTGATTCTTGACGAGAACGAGCTCGCCCTCGATGTCGAGAAGTGTGTCTCCAGGAAGTGAGAGCAGGCCCTGGCGCCCCTCTTTGGCGAGACGATGGGCCAGCGCCGAATGCTCGGGCGTACCGATGCTCAGCACGCGCCGCGCCTTCGGAAGCCGGGGGAGCTCCAGGAGCTTCGACTCGACCCAGCGCCCGGAGCGCCGGAAGAAGGCGCGATCGGCGACCTGTCGCACCCCGCCGGGATCGACCTTGCGCAGCTCGTCGTCGAGGTACTGGTTGCGGTAGTTGAGCTTGGTGCGTTTCTTCTCGGTCCGCAGATTGAACGACTGGGCAAGCGCCGCGGGACCGCTGCGTTCGGCCATCGCTCGTCCCGCCAGGAGTGTGGCGCTCTCCTCGAGCAGCTGCTCGCGATCGGCGAGATCGGTGCCTTCGGTGGCGAGAAAGGCGGTGTACTCGGAGAGGATCCCGAACTCGGTGGAGAGACCGACGATCTCGGCGACCAGCTCCTTGTAGGGAGACCGGTCGAGCAGCGTGGCGATCTCGGTGTGCTCTCGATCGGCGCCGGCGTGGCGGATCTCGTCCTCCAGAGCGGCGATTCTGCGCGCGGCCCACAGGCGCGGCACGAAGGCGTTGCGTGTGGTTGCGCCGCGAGGATCGATGCGCAGGCAAAAGAGATGCTCGTCGCCGCCATGGTCCCCGGCGATATCGACATCGAAGGCTTCGTTGCCGAGATAGCGACCGAGCAGAATCAGCTGGTCTCCTTGGTAGAGATCCGGCAGCCGTGCCGGCATCAGGTCCGCCACCGGGGCGGCATTGCGCCGCCGGGGGCCCGCGGACGGGGTGTCGAGCCGCAGATCGACCAGGACCGGGCCCTGCAACCGTCGGAACGCTTCGTCGAGCGCCTGCTCCAGGTCGGCGCCCGGGGCCGAAAACGTCGCCGCCCCGCGGCTCGATTCCGCGATTCGATCGAGCAGGGGCACATTGACGTCGGCGCCGACGCCGAAGGTGTAGATCCTCCGGCCGTGGCGATTCCCCTTGGTTGCGAGCTCGCGAATCGTGGTCTCCGCGGTGCGGCCCACGGTCGGTCGTCCGTCGGTGAGAAAGAGCACGATCGGCAGCAGCCCCCGCTCGGGCCGGGGCAGCATCGCTTCCACCAGGGCGTCGTGAATGTTGGTGCCGCCGTGCGGCAGGAGCTGCTCCAGGTAGCGACGGGCGCGCGCGCGGTTGTTGGCGGATGCGGCCAGCGCTTCGGGTGCGAAGCGCTCGGCCTGATTGGAGTAGGCGACGATGTTGAAGCGCTCCCCCGGATCCAAGTCGGCGATCACGCGCAGCGCCGCGGTCTTGGCCTGGCGCAAAGCGTCGCCGGTCATGCTGCCGGAGCAGTCGAGCACCAGGGTGATCTCGCGCTGCAGCGCCTGGACCGACAACGAATGATCCAGACCGGCGATCAGCAGGAAGTAGCCGCCGCCCGACGAGGGATCGGGATAGGTGAAGACCGATGCGACGATGCCTTCGTCTTCGCCATCTCCGCCGTGCAAGTAAGAGAGGCGGAAGGGACCCGGGTCGTTGCGGCTCTGCGGCGCGACCGACACTTCGACCGCGCCATTCCGATCGCTCCGAGTCCGCAACTCGTGAGTCGGCGAGTAGATCCCCGCGATCTCGTGTTGCGATTGGATGCGCACCTGAATGCGCCACGGCGCGCCCTGCGCGAACGATTCGCCGCGCGGCAGCAGGTAGTCGACGCGGCTGCCGTCGCCTGCGCTCAAGATCTGCTCGTAGTCGAGGCGGATGCACTGTTTGCCCTGGGCCGGCACCGGGAACACGCTGGACCGAACCAGGTTGTAGCCGGCGAACTCGAGCAGTGCCGGGTCGCGGATCTCGGCGACGATGGAGTCGTAGATGCGTCGGGCCTCGGCGGCCGGCAGGATCTTGGCGGTGGACTCGGCCGAGCCGCCGTCGAATCCAAAGGCACCCACCACCGCGCCCTGGGGCACCGGCAGCAGCAGAACTCCCTCCTCGAGACGAGGCGAGCGGTTCAACAGGTGGATCTCGAGGTGGGTGGTGGCGACGCGCTCGTCGATCGAGACATTGGCTTCCACGCGCTCGATGCGAATGCCCGGCCGGCGCTGCTCGATGTCGAAGACGCGCGCCTGGGGCAGGACGATGTGGCGTGCGCCGACGAGATGCCGCGGCAGCTCGGCGTGCTGAGAGAGGGCGGGGGGCGCGGCCAGGATCGTCCAGGCCAGCGTCAGGCGGAGAAGTGATTCGGTGCGCATTTGAGGCAGCTCCTTTCGCTCGACGAGCGGGTGTTGCTGCCCTTAGTTACGCACCGATGGACGAAAGCGTTGGTAACAGCTTTGTCACATGGCCGCGAATGTCACTTCTGCGTCACATCCGGGAGTGATGGCGATCGGCGCACGGTTGTTGCCCGGGCTCAGATATTCCCCGAGCGCCAGGCGAAGTAGGCCCAGCGCAGCGCCTCACCGAGCCAGATCAGAAAGGGCTTGCTCTCGGGGTAGGGCGCGATCCCGGAGCCGGGCGGCAGATCGACGCCGATCCGGCCGAGGATCTCCGCGGTGTGGGCGCCGCGCATCGGCGGCGGCGCGACATCGGCCGTCGGGGTGAGCGAGAGCTGCACCGGAGCCCGGACGAAGGCCAGCGGCGTGGGGCAGCCAGGGTAGTCGCGCCTGCGGAGTTGCCGGGGCCGGTGGTTGCCGCCGGGGGGCTCCGAAAGGAGCGCCTTCAGCCGCGGCGCCGCGATGAGGGCGACGGTCGCGCCCACGCCCGCCGCCTCGACGGTGCCCCGCCAGTGGTCGATGCCGCGCCAGCGGAAACTCTTGGCCGCCGTCACCAGCGGGTCGTCCCGCCCCGCGCCGGCGATGCCCGCGTGCTCCAGCCAGGCACGCAGATCGTCGCGCGGACCGGCCACGCAAACATGGCCCTCGCGGGTGCGCACGATGTCGGCGATCACCTCGCGTCCCGCGTCGTCATCGATCGTCCGGCCCTTGGCGCGGGCGGTGGCGATGCAGCTTTTCCGCTGGCCGCGCGCGATCGTGTCGACCTGGAAGAAGAGCGCCATCGTGGTCAGGTGGGTGGTGGCCACCGTTCCGGCGCCGGTGCGCATCTGGCGGTAGATGCCGAGCAAGGTCGCGAAGGCGCCGAGCAGACCCGAGCCGATGTCGATCACCGGAGTCGGCAGCAGCCGCGGCACGCCGCCACGGCCATAGGCCATCTGAATCCCACTGACCGCCTGCACCACCTGCTCGAAGCCCGGTCGGTCCTTCCAGATCCCCTCGTTGCCGTAGGCGTTGAGGTGGGTGTAGGCGATGCGTGGATCGCGGGCGTGGATCGCCTCCGGGTCGACCCCGATCGTCTTGGCCAGGTCGAGGTGGCGATAGTTTTGGATGAAGGCGTGGGGACGGAAATCGTCCATCAAGTCCCACAGCTTCTCCTTGCCCTCGCCGGTGGTGAAGTCGAGGGTCACCGACTTCTTGCCGGCGTTGAAGAGCAGGTGGAAGGACAAAGCCCAGTCGAGCGTGGTGGGGCTCTGCACCGAGATCACCTCGGCGCCGAGCTCGGCGAGGATGCGCGCCGCGCAGGGGCCGGCGATGACGCGCGACAGATCGAGCACTCGAATCCCTTGCAGCGGATGTTCCATCTGCTCGGGGGCGGCGCCCGGGTCGGGCTCCGATGCGGGGCGCTCGGTCCAGCGCTCCACGAGCTGGTCCAGCTCTCCGTCGATCGAAACCCGCGACCGGATCACCGGCGGATGCTCGGGCGCCACCACCGCCGCGCCGGGTGCCATCAGCTCGCCGAAGAGCGGGTCGTCCACCGTGCAGGAATCGCTCATGCCCGCCGCGGCGGCGTCGCGCAGCCACTCCTCGGCGGTGCGGATCTTGATGCAGCAGAGCTCCTGTCCCAGCAGCTCTTCCCATTCGTCCGGAGTGCGGGTGAGGAAAATCTGTTGGTAGATCCGCTTCAGCTTCTTCGCCTCGCCGATGCTCCCGACCTGGCTGGGATCGCGCGCGGTGGCATCGCTCATCACGGCGCGCAGCTCGCGCACCCGCTCTCGGTAGCCGAGCTCCTCGAGCATCTCCAGAATCCGTGCGTTGTGCGCAGGCAAGGTGATATGCAGGTAGATGTAGCGTTTCCCCTTGCACAGCCAGGGGCCCATGAAGGGAGTCCCCACCATCTTGAAAGGCAGGAATCCGCGCGGCATCCCGCTCTTGATCAAGATCGAGAGGATCTGCGCGAAGAGATTGGTCTCTCGGAGGGTGGTGCCGATGTGCTGGCCGTGCCCCAGACGCTCCCGGGCGACCAGAGCCGCCATGATCCCGTTGGCGGCGAAGAGCCCGGCCATCACCGAGCCGATCGGAAAATCGTGGTAGCGCGGCGGACCGAGCGGTTTTTCGTAGAGCAGCCCGGCCATGCCGCTGAGCGCCTCGTGATCCGGCAGCTCGGAGCGCGGATCATCGGCCTCGAAAGGGGGACTCGAGCAGCTCACGAGGCGGGGATTGGCGCGCGCGCGCAGCTCTTCGAAGTCGATCCCCCAGCCCGCGACGCGGCCCGGCTCGAGGTTCTCGATCACCACGTCGGCGGCCGCCACCAGGCGCTGCAGCATCGCTCGATCCTCTTCCCGTCCCGGGTCGAGCTCCGCCTCCATCTTGCCGCGGGCGAGCAACGCATCGAGGACCGGATCGCCATCCGCCGCCCCCGGCGTCATCACCCGAATCACCTCGGCACCCTGCTCGGCGAGCAGCAGTCCGGCGATCGGGGCCGCGATCCGGGTGCCGATCTCGACCACCCGCAACCCCTCTAAGAGACCCTGCCGGGGCGGATCGGCTGCCACCATGTGAGCGCTCCGCTGGGAATGGAAACCCGCCCGGGCGCGGCACAAGCCGGTACCCGAGCGGGTGGTGGGTAAGGAAGGAAGAGAGAGCCTACTCCAGCACGTGGATGTTGCGCGCCGAGCAGATCTCTTTGAGCTGCCTGGGCCACACCGTCACGCTGCACTCACCGAGATGGGCGGTCTTGAGCAGGTGCATATAGGTGCGCGACTGGCCGATGCCGCCGCCGACGCTGAGCGGAATCTCGTCGTTCATGATCGCCTGGTGGTAGGGCAGCTCGAGGAAATGCTTCTGCCCGGTCAGCTCGAGCTGCTGGACCAGGGTCTCCTTGTTGACGCGAACCCCCATCGAGGTGAGCTCGTGGCGCCGGTGCGTGACCGGATTCCAGACCAGGATGTCGCCGTTCAGGCCGTGCATCGGCCGCCCGTCCTTGGAGGTCGTCTCGGACACCCAGTCGTCGTAGTCCGCGGCGCGCATCTCGTGCGGATAGCCGTCCTGCAAGGTCCAGCCGATGCCGTAGATGAACACCGCCCCGAGTTCCTTGAGGATCGCCGTCTCGCGCTTCTTGCGCGGCAGATCGGGGTAGCGGTCGAGCAGATCCTCGGCGTGAATGAAGGTCAGCTCCTCGGGGGTCTCGGCGTACCTGTCGGTGCGCAACTTCGGGAAGCACTCGTGCACGTGCTCTTCGGCGCCCCGCAGCACCTTCCAGATCCGCTGCACCACGTCGGTGAGGGTGTCGAGGTTGCGATCGGCCGCGCTGATCACCTTCTCCCAGTCCCACTGGTCGACGTACGAGGAGTGGTCGTGGTCGAGGAAGTAGTCCTTGCGCACGGCGCGCATGTCGGTGCAGATCCCCTGCCCCTCCTGGCAGCCGAACTGCTTGAGGGCCACGCGCTTCCACTTGGTCGCCGCCTGCACCACCTGGGCCTGGATCGGCTTCTCGAGACCGAGCCCGCAGGGGAACTCGATCGGCGTCCGCGAGCCGTCGCGGTCGAGGTAGTCGTTGACCCCGGAGTCGGTGTCGACGATCAGCGGCACCTGCACCATGATCAGGTTGAGCTCCTTGCAGAGCCCGTCTTCGATGTAGCGCTTGGCCTCGTAGAGCGCCTCCATCCGCTCGCGGTGGCTCATCAGCGGGGTGTAGTCGTTGGGGAGGATCTTCTCCACCTCTTCGTAGGTGCTGACTCCCGGGCCTGCCAGATCTGCTTCTTTGTCCGACATGTCGTTGATTCCTGTTTCTTGGGTCGATTCGTGGGGGTTGGGGTGCCTTTCTTCTCGGAAGGAACCCCACATTATCCCATTGCGTTGGCGGCTTGGCAATCTGCGAGGCGGGGAGCTGGCGATTCGATATTGGGTCGCCCTTCCCGAGCTCAATCCCGCGCCCGGCGAGAGTCCCGCGACCCCGGCCCCATCGGCTACGAGCCGCTTGCCCGCCGAAAGAGCAAAGAGGATCCCGACCACAGCGCCACGAAGAACACTGTCGCGACAAGAACATCCCGCCGCCCCTCTGGTCCACCGGCGCCGAATCCGGCGACCAGCGCGATCACGGCGACCGATGCCTGGGCAAGCGCCATCGCGAACAACGTGCGCGCCATTCCATGTGGCCGGAAGCGCACGACGAGGGCGCCGATGATCCCGATGGCGAGGACCCCGATGTACATCGAATTGGCGGGGTTTCCCTCGGCTCCGATGATGCCCACCGCGAGGTTGACCCAGACGAGGAGAAGCGCCGCCGCCACCGTGATGCCGGCGGCAGCTCGGTACGCGGTGTTCCCCGATGTCCTCGCCATCAGCTGATACGCGAGACCAGCGCCGAAGAGGAGGAGGCCGGCGACAGCGAAATCACCTGGGTTCCAGCTCACTTCAGCGGTAAGCCGCATCGCCAACAAGGGCAGCATCAATATGCACGCCGTGGCGAGTGCGATGCGAACGAGAGCTCTGCTTTGTCTGGTCATGACTCCTCTCTACTCCCGGTCATCGGAGGCTTCGAGTCATGCGCCAGGTGGTCTGGCGCAGTTGTCAGAGAGGTCGGCGGAGACCCGGAAGCCGACCGATCGTGAATCTCGGATACCGGGACGGCGGCGGCCCACCACCGAGCGAAGCGAGGTGGCCACCGCCCCCCCCGGGGGGGGGGGGGGGGGGGGGGGGGGGGGGGGGGGGGGGGGGGG
>CAZBBK010000082.1:0-20848 GCA_964490075.1 uncultured Gemmatimonadota bacterium
ACTCGGCGGAGTTGCCGAGGAAGAGGTTTTGGGAGAGGGTGACGGACTGGTAGAGGCCGGTCGTCAGGGCACCACCATTTCCCGATTCGCGTTCGCTGTTGTCCGCTCGGGCGATGTTGCGCACGAAGGTGTTGTGGATGAAGGGCGCCCCGGAGGTGCCGTGAGAAGCCCCTCCCTGGTGCGCTTCGTTGCCTTCGAAGTAGTTCCCGGTGACGAGGTAGTCGGGAGCAAAGTCGCCGCCGGTCAGACCCAGCGCGCCCGACGTGCTCTGGCCATGACTCTCCTTGATCCCATTGAAGATGAACACATTGTCCTTGATCAGACCGACGCCGTCTCTGCTGCCCAGAAGGAAGAGCCCCGCTCCGTACGATTCGTAGCTCATCACCTGGTTGTTGCTGAACCAGTTGTCGCGAATGATCGCGCTGGCCCAGCCCGCGACGTTGGCGCCACCGCCGTGGTTGCTGCCGATGTTGCCCCAGATCGAGCAGCCTTCGACGAGAGTCCGTTCAGCTCTTAACAGAAGGCTGTGGTTGCCCCCGATCACTTGATGATCGAAGCCATGGATCCAGCAGTTCTTCACGCTGACACCACCGTCGCCGGGATCGATATCAAGGCCCCGGCGGAAAGCCGGTCCACTCGGCCCTTCGCCACCGAAATCGAAGCCGTCGACCGTGACATCGGCATCGGGCCATGAATCGGTGCGAAACAGATCGGTGCCGACATCGATCCCCCGCCACTTGGTCAGCGTCGGTCCACCCTCGGCCAGCAAGGTCAGCCCTTTGTCGCTCACCACATGCTCGACATAAGTCGCCGGCATCACCAACACCGTGTCGCCGGTGGCGGCCCGGTCCACGCCGCCCTGAATCGTCGTGATCTCCTCGCCCGGTCCCACCCGCAGGGTGGCGGCCGAAGCACCGGCCGCCACCCAAAGCGAGACAAGGGTCCGCGCGAGGATCCTCAGAATCGGGCCGATCACTGCGGCGGCCCCGAGTTGAGCACGATGCTGCCGGTGGTGACGGTTTCCTCCCAGAAGGTGCGATCCATGATCGCCTCCTGCACCTGCCCGTTGACGTTCTCCATATGGCCGCTCAGCTTCACGTAGGGGACCAAGAAGGGCCCTCCGAGGGAGCGTCGGCGGTTGAAGTCGCAGTGTACATGATAAAGGCCCGTGGCCGGGCCGTCCGCGTAGGTATCGTGGGTCTCGGCAGACGCCTTCCTGCTTCTCCGATTGTCAGCCTGCCAGGGGTTCACGGGCTACGCGACTTCGCTGGGATCCTGGAGGGCCAGCCGGCGCAAGGCCGCCGCTACCTGTTCCCGCACCACCGGGTCGGGATCGTCCGCCGCCGCCTTCAGAGCCCCGAGCGCGGCCGGTGTCCGGCGGTTGCCGGCCACCACCGCCGCGTTCCTGAGCAGCCCGCGGCGCCCGAGCCGAGCCGCCGCCGATCCGCGGCGCAGGGCCCGCAGCTCCTCGTCGCTCATGGCGAGGATCCGCTCGGCGCTCAGATCGGTCCACACCTCGCGCGGCGCGAAGGCCGGATCCTCGGTGGTCGCGGCGCCGGTGTTCCAGGGGCAGACCTCCTGGCAGAGATCGCAGCCGACCAGCCAGTCGCCGCATGCGCCGCGCATCGCCTCGTCGATCGCGCCGCGATGCTCGATGGTGCTGTAGGAGATGCAGCGCCGGGCGTCGACGATCCGCGGCTCGACGATCGCCCTCGTGGGGCAGCTCGGAAGGCAGTCGCTGCAGGTGCCGCAGCGGTCGGGATGGGGCTCCGAGGGCTCCAAGTCGAGCGTCGTTAGCACGACCGCCAGAAAGACCCAGGAGCCGAAGCCGGTGGTGATCAGGCAGCCGTTCTTGCCGATCCAACCGAGGCCCGCGCGCCACGCCCAGACCTTCTCGAGCACCGGGCCGGTGTCGACGTAGCCGCGGCTGCGGGATGCCGGCTCCCGCTCATGGAGCGCGGCCTCTAGACGCCGCACCCGCGGCAACAGGATCTCGTGGTAGTCGCGGCCGAGCGCGTAGCGCGAGATGCGCAATCCGGGCGCCGGGCGATCGGTCGCATCGCATCCGTAGGAGACCGCCAGGACGATCACCGAGCGCACGCCAGGCAGCACACGCTCGGGATCGATGCGCTTTTCCAGTCCGCGCTGGAGATAGCCCATCGAGGCGTGCATGCCGGCGTCGATCCAACGCCGATAGCCCTCCTCGGCGCCGTCCGCATGCCGCGGCGCGGCGGCGGCGATCCCGGCCAGGTCGAAGCCCGCTTCGCGCGCAGATGCCAGGACCGACGAGCGGGAGACTCGACTCAAATGGGCGCCGTGCAGCCCCTGCCGCCACCACAGTGGTCACCCGGCTCGCACTCGGGCACCTGGCAGCCGTCGGGGCGCGCTCCACCCGGCGCCGCGAACGAGGAGAGCAGCCTGCGCAACGCGACCGAGCCGCAGGCCGGGCAGGCGACTCTGCTGTCCGCGCGCACCAGTTCCTCGAAGACCTCCTGGCAGTCGGAGCATGCGAACTCGTAGATCGGCATGGAGCGCCGCTAGCCGATCTGGCCGCGCACCCGCACCTCGATCTCGGGTTCGTCGGCATCGTTGGTGAAGATCGTCACCCGCTCGTCGAAGGTGCCGCGCGGCAGCTCGCCGTTGATCGTCAGCACCACCTCGTGGGCGGCCCCGTTCTCGACGCTGCTGACCGTGGCCTGCATGCCCTCGAAGCTCGACTCCACCTTCTGGATCTCCAGCTCCGCGCCGCCCCGATGGGTCACCCGGATGGTCTTGGTGATCGGCTCCTCGACCTTTTCCGGCAGATTGCCCAGGAAGACCCGGCTGGGCCGCACCTGAACCAGGCCGCGCACGTTGCCGCGCACCTGCATGGTCATCTTCTCGACCTTGGTGCTGTTGGTGAAGAGGTCGACGGTGGCGCTGACGCGACCGACCGGAGCGGTCGCGGAGAGGCTGATCTCGAGCTCGTAGTCGCCCTCGATCGGGTTTCCCTCCTCGTCGACCTTGGTCTCGTCGATCGCTGTGCTCTCGACCGTGATCAGGGGATCGCTCGACTCGATCTTGTCGATCTGCAGATCGAGCTCCTCTTCGTAAGAGACCAGCGTGACCTTCTTGAAGGCGGCCTCGCCGCGGTCGGCACGCAGGAAGACGTGCTGGCTCGGCAGCAGGTCGAGGAAGGGCTTCACCGTCGCCTTGGCCTGCAGGTGCACCTTGGCGTTGGCCGGGTCGTTGGAGTTGATGGTGATGGTCTTGCTGATCGGCCCGCGGAAGCGCTTGGTGTCGATCGTGGCGTCGATGGTGCCCGACTCGCCGGCCTTCACGGTCTTGGTGAACTCGGCGACTGTGCAGCCGCAGGAGGGCTTGGCCGAATCGATGATCAGGTCGGAGCCTCCGGTGTTCTTGAAGGTGAAGACGTACTGGGCCTTGTCGCCCTTGGGCACCTCACCCAGATCGAGCGTGGTGGCGTCGAAGCTGATGACCGGAGCGTTGGGATCGGGGGCGACCGCCTCGGCACCACTGCCGCTCTCGGCGGCGACCGGCGCCTCGTCCTGCGCGAACGCGTTGAGTGCGAACATCAAGCATCCGGCGGAGAGAAGAGCCGCCGCTCTCTGAGCTGCTATGCGCATGAGGTCCTCCTGCGGCCTGCACCGCACGGAAATCTGGGGAACGGCTCGACGGGCCAACTGCTGGTCCCGGCCTATCGCGAAGTCGTGATCGGGATCGGATCGGATCGGATCGGGATGGAAAAGCGAAGATTAGCGCCGAAAGCGCCGGGCGTTCAAGCGGCGGGTCGCGTTCGACGCTCCTCGCCATACGCGCCGCGCCCTTCGCTCGGTTCCCGGGGTGGGGTCACTCATGCCCGACCACACGGGTCATCAATGCCGGAACCACCTCGTCGGCGCTCACCGTGCCGTCGAGCAGGCCGTTCACGGCCGAGGTGATTGGCGCGTCGATCCGGCGCCGCCGGGCGAAGCGATGGATGACCCGCGTGGTGTGCACCCCTTCGGCGACGTGGCCCAGGGTGCGGAGGATCTCGCTCAAACTCCTGCCGCGTCCGAGCTCCATGCCAACGGTGAAGTTGCGGCTCAGCGGGCTCGAACAGGTGGCGATCAGATCGCCGATTCCCGCCAGCCCGGAAAAGGTGCGCTCGTCGGCCCCGAGCTCGGCGCCGAGCCGGGCCATCTCGGCCATGGCGCGGGTCAACATCCCGGCGCGGGCGTTGATTCCCAGCCCGATCCCCTCCACGAAGCCCGACGCCAGCGCGATCACGTTCTTGAGCGCGCCGGCGACTTCGACCCCGGCGACGTCGCGGTTGCCGTAGATCCGAAATAGGGTCGATGCCAGGGCGGCGCGCGTGGCCTCGATCACCTCGTCGAAACGCGACGCCACGACCGTGGCGGCCGGCTCGCCGGCAAGGATCTCGGCCGACAGATTCGGCCCGGCCAGGACCCCGATCTTGCGCGCGCAGGTCTCCTGCATCAGCACCTCGCTCATGCGCAGATCGCTGCCCCGCTCCAGCCCCTTGGTGGCGTGCACCACCAGGTGGGCGCCGTCGATATGATCGCCGAGCTCGGTCGCCACACCGCGAAAGACCTGCGAGGGCACCGCCATCACGATCAGCGGGCAGTTCCGCAGCGCCGCCAGGTCGGTGGTCGCGACCACGCACGGATGGAGCCGCACCTGCCCGGTGTAGTCGGGAGAGATGTGCTCGCCGTTGATCCGGTCCCGCACCGCCGCACGGCGCACCCGCAGCAGCACCTCGCTGCCCGCCACCGCCGCCAGGTGAGCCAGAGTGGTGCCCCACGAGCCTCCGCCGACGACGCCGATCCGGCGCTCGCTCATGACCGCCCCTCCGCCTCCCGCTCGACCGCGGCCGAGGGCTTGCTCTCCCGCAGCTCGGCGTCGGGCTCGTCCGGCTCGCGCTCGCGCCGCCACCGCCGCCGCGACATGATCTCGGGAACCTCGGCGTCCTCCGCCCGGGCGATGCGCCGCAGGCGGCGTGGGATCTCGCGCATGGCGATCGCCGTGTCGAGATCGCCGGGGGCGCCGATCAGCACGCCCGAGGCCGCATCGTCGCGCTGCGGCAGCTGCTCCTCCAGGCGGTATCCCTCGAGACGATTCTGGTAGAAGAGCAACAGGCGCAGATCGGCGGCCAGCAGACGCGACCCGTCGGCCCGAACCGCCGTGCGGGTGTGATGTCCGCCGAAGATCTGGATCGCCTTGTCGACCACGGCGGCGGCCGAGTCCCCGTCGGCCTGTCCGTAGAGCCGCACCCGACCGGCGTCGCGCAATCGCCGCAGCAGGTCGCGCAGAGCGGCCACATCTTCCTCGATCCGCTCCCGCTCCACCGACAGAGTGCCGTCGCGGCGCAGGAAGCGGTAGAGATCCTCGTCGCAAAATCGCTGCCGCACCCGCTGGAAAAGCGCGCGCGCCAGAATATGGGTCGGCAGGACGGTGTTGTCGCGGTGGAAGATCTCGGTGATCCGCTCTCCCAGCAGCCGGGTGTACTCCTGGTCGCGCGCCGGATCCACGTCCACCTCGCCCGCCACCCGAAAGTAGCTGGCCAGGTCGACCGGGCGGCCGCGCGGGTCGTGCGACACACCGTGCGCATCGACCTCGTTGCCGAGCAGGTCGATCGGCTGGCCGAAGTGCAGGTGGAAGCTGGAATCGATGCGCAGCAGATGGAACAAGAACGACGCGATCCTGCCGAGTCGCGACGATTCGTCGTCGGTGATGATGAAGCGCTGCTGGCCTTCTCGCTTCAGGTGCTCGTTGATCAATGTCTCCGCTTCCAGCACCAGAGCGTAGCTCAGAGTCGCCGGCACGATCACGATCGGAGCTCCGGGAGTATTCTGTCGCAACCTGGCGGCCTGCGCCGGAAAAGCCGTACCCAAGAGCCCGAGCTTCAGGTGCTGCTCGATCCGGTTGTCGCGCGAGCGGGTTCCCCCGGGGAAGAAGAGCGAATGGTAGCCGCGCTCCAGCAACACTTGCGAGTAGATCTTCAGCACCTCTTTGTAGAGCGCGAAGCGCAGCCGCCGGTCGACTCGATAGGCTCCCAGGTTGTGCATGAAGAAGGTGAAGACCCGGTTCGAGAACAGGTTCTTGCCGGCGCCGTAGGTAACCGGGGGCAGGCCCAGAGCGGAAAGCGCCCAGCCCACCACCAGGCTGTCCAGGTTGGAGGAGTGGCTCGGCACGTAGACCAGCGTCGCCTTGGTGGCCAGCGCGCGAATGGTGTCGATCTCACCGCCCAGGCTGGCCCGGGCGGCCAGGCCGCGGAACATCTTGAGCTTACGATCCAGGCTGCCGGCGTTGAGCAGCGCCGCCAGGACCAGCGGAATGGTGCGCGCCGCGAAGCCGTAGACCCGGGGGTTGAAGTTGCCGGCGATGTCGCGGGTGTGGTGCCGGACCAGCTTCCATGCCTGGGTCTCGATCCAGTGCCGGTCGCGGCGCGGCAGCTGGCGCCGCAGCGCCAGCCAGCGGGCGAGCTGGCGCCGTCCACTGCGCGAAGGACTGGCGCGATAGCGAGCGACCTCGTGGAACACCGCGTCATTGAGCAATCGCTCCAGGGCCCCGCGATCGTCGGTATCCGCCACCGCGCGCATGACCCGCCGCTCCACGTCGGCGATGATCGCCGCGCGCTCGTCGTTGAAGTCGAAGAGTCGGGATCCGGGGGGACGCTTGGCCATGGACCGTCCGGTGGCGGGGGGCGCTGGGCTGCTGAATAGGAATGACGCACCGGGCCTGCGTCAAGAGTGACGGGCGGCCAGCGCGTCGCGCACGAAGCGTAGCAGCTTCGGTATCCGGAACGGCTTCTCGAGGAAGAGGCTGCGCTCGACCTCCTCCTCTTCCTTGGACGCCGGCGTGTAGCCGGATAGGTAGAGGACTCCGAGCTCGGCGAAGCGTCCCCGCATCGCCCGCGCGAGCTGCCAGCCGTTCATGCCCGGCATCACCACGTCGGTCACCAGCAGGTCGGGCTCGGCTCCTTGCTCTACCCGCTCAAGCGCCTCCGCACCCGCCCCGTCGACCACCACCGAGTAGCCCTGGGCGCGCAACGCCGCACGGACCACGTCGCGCAGCGCCTGGTCGTCCTCGCAGACCAGGATCGTCGCGTCGCCGACCGGCTCCAGAGCCGCCAGCTCCGCCGCCGGAACCGACGCCGGTCCTTCGGCGTGCGGCAGCGTCACCGTGAGCGTGGTGCCGGCGCCGAGTGTGCTGTCGATCGTCACCTCGCCGCCGGCCTGGGTCACGATCCCGTAGACCGTGGCCAGGCCCAGTCCCGTGCCGCAGCCGGGCGGTTTGGTGGTGAAGAAGGGCTCGAAGACGCGGCCGCGGATCGCGGGGTCGATCCCGGTCCCCGAATCCTCGAAGCCCAGCACCACGACCTCCGCCGGCGAGCCCCCCCGCTCCCCCCGGAGACGCGCCGAGCGGATGACCAGCTCGCCCCCATCGGCCATCGAGTCGCGAGCGTTGAGCACGATGTTCAGTGCCACCTGCTCGAGCTGCCCCGGATCCATCAACACGCAGCCGGCGTCCGGGTCGAGCATGAGCTTCATCGTGATGTGCTCGCCGATCAGGCGCGCCAGCATCTTCTGCATGCCGATCAGAAGCCGATTCGGCTCGATCACCTCCGGCACCGCGATCTGCCGCCGGCTGAAGGCCAGCAGCTGGCGGGTCAACGCCCCCCCCTTCTCGGCCGCCTGCACCACCTGCTCCATGCTGTTCTGCAGGCGCCCCCCGTGCAGCGCCGCCTCCGAGAGATCGCTCAGGCAGAACTCGACGTGCCCCAGCACCACCGTCAGAAGGTTGTTGAAGTCATGGGCGATGCCGCCCGCCAGCTGCCCCACCGCCTCCATCTTCTGCGACTGCCGGAGCTGCTCCTCCAGCTCTTGCGCGCGCGTCACGTCGCGCACCATCCCGAGCACGAACTCCTCTCCGCGCAGCCGGATCGGGTAGCCCGAGATCTCGGCGTCGAACACCGATCCGTCCTTGCGCTTCAGGGTGCCGCGCATGCGCGCCGCCTGGCCGGCGATCACCTTGGGAAAGAGCACCAGGCCGCGTTCCGGCGGCACCAGGTCGCGAACGCTCAGCTCCAAGAGCTCATCCTCGGCGTAGCCGACCAGCTCGCAGAGCTTGCGGTTGACCAGCACGTAGCGGCCGTCGGCGGAGGCCAGACCGATCCCCTCTCCGGTCTGCTCGATGATCGCCCGGAACAAGGTCTCGCTGTGGGTGAGCTCGTTGGTCAGCAGCAGGTTGGAGAACGCGTCGCCGATCCGCGCGCAAACGTCGTGGAAGAGCTTGCGCTCGAACATGCCCCAGTCGGTGTTCGGCTCGCAGTGGTGCAGCCCCAGCACCCAGGGCTCGCCGGTCTTCGGCCGGATGCAGATCGCCGCCTGCACCTGCACGCAGCCCTTCTCGGGAAAGGGCAGCTCGACCAGTGGATCGGCCGCACGCAGCACCACCGGCTCGTCGATCGCCACCAGCTTGCGCCAGAAAGCGACGATCGAATCGGTCACCGGCAGGCTCTCGCGCAGTCCTTCGACCGGCGGCTGCCCCGGAGCCCTGCTCTCGAAGGGGATCGACCAGAAGCTGGCGCGCGGATCGCAGGGCTGCATCAGCCAGGCACGGTCGGCGGCGAAGATCACCCGCACGGTCTCGACCAGCGCCTCCGCGGTGCGCGTGAACGATCCGTGGATGGCGCGAGTGACCTCGTGCATCGCCTCCAGGTAGCGCAGGTGCTGGGCCTGCACCCGGAGGGTGCGCCGGCGCTCCAGCTCGACCGCCGCGTGCAGCGCGAAGATCCGCATCAAGGTGACCGTGTCGACCAGGTCGGTCCGCCGGTGACTCTGCATGATCGCCAGGATCCCGGCCGCCCGCCCCTCGCCGTCGGTCAGGGGCACGCCGAGGTAGCACTCGATGCGATGGGCCTCGAGCCAAGCGTCGCGCGGGAAGCGCCGCCACACTTCGCCCTCGTAGAGGCGCACCCCTTCGCCGATCACCGTCTCGCAGGGCGTGCCCGCCAGCTGGTAGTCGAAGTCGGTGGTGATCTCGCCCCCGGCGACGAAAGCCAGGGTGCGAATCCGGTCGCGGCGCCGACCGGCCAGCTCGCCCACGAAGGCATATTCGGCGCCGACCGACTGGGCCAGGTGGCGCACCAGGGTCGGGAAGAAGTCGCCGCGCCCGGCCGCCTCGCGATAACGGTTGGCCGCCAGCAGGGTGTCGCGGGCGCGCTGACTTCGTTGCGCCTCCGCCCCTTCCAGCTCGGCCACGCGCTTGCGCAGCGACTGGATGGTCGCCCGGGCATCCGCTGTTGCGCCGAGTTGGGTCACGAGCGATTCCTGTGCGCGAACCGCCCCTCCCATCCGTCGCGGGAGCCGCGGCGCCAGCGGCTCCGGTTTGGAGACCGCATTCGCCGAGAGGCTCCGCATCGCTTTCGAGCGCCGATCGGGCTCCTCGCTTCGGACGCGGTCACCGATGAGTTTTGCGTCCCCCACCTGGAACCTAGACCCTCCGCGGCGCCGGGCCAACACGAGCGGGCTCGAAAGGTCCCGGCGAAGCCGCCGGGACCCATCCGGTCTCAGAAGAAGCGACAACAGCGCGCGCAGACCCCCAGTCCGCGGCGCAGGTAGATCTCGCGCAGCGCCGCCAGGCGCGCCGTGCCCCAGGGATGGGGCCAGGGAGCCTCGTCGATCGATCCCAGGCGCGCATCGGGGAAGTCGGGGCAGCCGACCAGCGCGCCATCGGGCTCGACCGATATCTCGCCACCCAAGGCCAGGCAGAGCCCACGCTTGCGCCCCACCACGCGCAACGGATCGGCGAAATAGTCGCGCAGCGCGCCAGCGCCGCGCAGCCGGTAGGGGATCATGGTCACCGGTCCCGGGAAACGCCGCAGCGCGCCCTCGATCGAAAGGGCCAAGAGCGCCGGATCGATGCCGCGGTAGTCGCGCGCGAAGTGTCGCCAGTGCCCCCCCCCGCCGAAATCGAAGGCCAGCGCCGCGTCGTGGAGAGCACCGCTGGCGGCGGTGGCGAAGGTCGGAAGCTGCAGGACCAGGCGTTGGCAGCCGAGCTCCGCGATCGCCTCCGCGGCCGCCTCGAGGTGAGCCTGGTTCCCCTCCGAGATCGTCAGGTTGGCCGCCAGCCGCGCCGCCCCGTCCCGGGTTCGCAGCCGCTCCACTCCGGTCGCCACCCGTTCGAAGAGCCCTGGGCGACCGCGCAGCGCGTCGTGGATCGCCGGCGGACCGTCGATGGAGACGATCCACTCGTCCACCCCTTCCAGCTCCGCGGCCCGCTCCGCCAGCAGCGACCCCGAGGTGTTCAGCTCGGCGCGGAAGCCGGCCTCGCGCAGCAGCGCCAGCAGAGCGGGCAGATCGGCGTGGAGCAAGGGCTCGCCGCCCCAGACGAAGGCCGTGCCCCCGGCCGCCGGATCGCGCCCGCGCAGATAAAGGGCCAGTGCCGCCACCCGCAGCTCGTCGCGCCCGGCGCCCTCGCCCCGGCGCCGCGCCGCCTGCGGGCAGATTCCGCAGCTCAGCTCGCAGCGGTCGGTGATCCGCAGGTTGAGGCGCGAGGGACGCGCGCTGACTCGCAGCTGCCGCCGGGGGTCCTTGCGAGGGCCCACCGCGCTACTGCGCCAGCATCTCGCGCAGCTCGGGCATCTCCGCCAGCCGCTCCGCCAGCGGCTTGAAGTCGGGATCGCCTGCGGTGAAGAAGAGGTAGAGGGCCAGGTCGGCCACCTCGTGTTGCTCCGAGAGTCCCTCCACGGTAGCCCGCAGCTGCTCCACCGAGAGCTCGTTCAGCTTGCTCAGGTCGTCGGCCAGCCCCTCCTCGTGGGGCACCCCGTGGCGGTCGAGGAAGTCGACGATCAGAGGTCGAAGCTTGCCCGCCAGCACGTCGTAGACCAGCCGAAAGGCGACCTCGTTGCGGCGCTGGTCGTCGGTCTCCAACCAGGTCCGCAGGCGCGCGGTCGCAGCCTCGCGCCGCCGCCGCGGATCGATCAGCCTCCGGGTCGCCTTCTGGATGCCGGTGACGCGAAAGAGCTCGGCGCGAAAACGGCGGGTGGCGAGCTCGATCAGGCGCGAGAAGTTCTCTTCGGAGAGGGCGAGAGCCAGCTCTCGGTGGGTCATCGGGAGGGTCTCCGGGGATACGGGTAGCGCTGCATCAAACCGCAAAAGTTACCACCGGTCCCCGTCCCCCTCAAGGATCGTCAGAGTCCCGCGCCGCCAGCTCCCAGGCCAGCGCGTCGGCCAGCGAGATCCCGTCCAACACCCGCGAGAGGCCTCCCTGGACCGCGTCGACCACCGGAATGAGCCGGCAGCGACGATAGAGGGGGCAGCAGTCCTCGGTTCCCACGCACTTCGCCACCTCGACCGTGCCCTCGACCGAGCGCGCCACATCGAGGAGCGAGATTTCGGCCGGGTGCCGTGCCAGCACGAAGCCGCCGCCAATCCCGCGCACCGAGCGCACGATCTTCTCGCCGACCAGCGTCGGCATGATCTTCGAGAGGTAGTCCCGCGGCAGCCCTTCTTTCTCGGCGATTGCGTTGACGCTCACCGGTGCCTTGTGGCCGAGCTCCGCCAGATGGATCAAGGCGATCAGCGCGTACTCCACCGCGCGCGAAAACCCAAACATGCGATTCGTCCAAGCAGTCGGCGGAACCGGGCCCCGCCTGGCCGACTGCCGTGCCCCCCCGGACACGAACTATCGGCATTGTAATTCATGAATCGCCCCGCGAACAGCCGATTCGGGCCCGGCCGCCGACCTAGATCGCCTCCAGCACGCCACAAATCCGAGCAATCGCCGTGTCCAGCTCCTCATCGGAGATCACCAGGGGCGGCGCGAAGCGAATGATGTTGCCGTGGGTCTGCTTGGCCAGGATTCCCGCGTCGCGCAGCGCCACGCAGACGTCCCAGGCCTGGAAGTCGTGGGCGAAGACCACCGCGTTGAGCAGCCCCTTGCCGCGCACCTCGCGAATCCGCTCACAGCGCAGCGCCCCGATCCGCTCCCGGAAGCGCCGCCCGAGGCGCTCCGCCCGCTCGTCGAGGCGCTCCTCCTCCAGCACCTCGAGGGCCGCGATCGCCACTGCCGAGCCGAGCGGGTTGCCGCCGAAGGTCGAGCCGTGGGTGTTCGGCTCGAAGACCCCCATCAGGTCGGAATCGGCCACCACCGCGCTGACCGGGAACACGCCGCCGCCGAGCGCCTTGCCAAGGGTCATCGCGTCGGGTCGCACCGCCTCGTGGTCGCAGGCGAACTTGCGCCCGGTGCGGCAGAATCCGGTCTGCACCTCGTCGGCGATCAAGAGCACGCGCCGATCGGAGCAGATCTTGCGAATGTCGGTCAGATAGCCCGCGGGCGGCATCCGCACCCCCGCCTCGCCCTGGATCGGCTCCACCAGGAAGGCCACCGTATCCTCGTCGATCGCCCGCTCCAGCGCCCCCGCGTCGCCGTAGGGAATCACCTCGAAACCGGGCGCGTAGGGCCCGTAGTGGTCGCGCGCCTCGGGATCGGTGCTGAACGAGATGATGGTCGAGGTGCGGCCGTGGAAGTTCTCCTCGCAGACCAGGATCCGCTGCCGGCCGTTCTCCACCCCCTTGACCAGCGTGCCCCAGCGCCGCGCCATCTTGATCGCCGTCTCCACCGCCTCCGCGCCGGTGTTCATCGGCAGCGCCATCTCGAAGCCGGTGTAACGGCAGAGCTTCTCCAGGAACTCGCCCATCCGGTCGTTGTGAAAAGCGCGGCTGGTCAGGGTGCAGCGCTCGGCCTGGTCGCGCAGCGCGCCGATGATGCGCGGGTGCCGGTGCCCCTGGTTGACCGCCGAGTAGGCCGACAGAAAGTCGTAGTACTCCTTGCCCTCGGGGTCGCGCACCACCACGCCCTCGGCCGCGGCGATGACCACGGGCAGCGGGTGGTAGTTGTGGGCGCCGAAGCGCTCGGCCTGCTCGATGATGCTCTGACTCCTGGTCAACTCCGTGTCTCCGTGGCGGGCTGCGTGCCGCGCGCCCGCCTGCTGATGAATCGTCGATTTCGGGTGCTGCGACCGCCGCCGATTTGGCGGAGGATCGCCGGACGGGTCAACTCTAATCCAAGATTCGGCCCACTTCGGAGGACAGAGGGCGGAGGCATGATTCTCGGGCCGGGGCGCGTTCGCTATGAGCGCGTGTCGGCCGCAATTTCTTACGATGGGCGCGTGGGCAGGAGCTCCCCGTCTTAGATTCTGCGCGTCCTTCAACAAAACTTACGCGAACGGGCTTATCATCGCGGGTGGATCTCGAGGTCGGCGACAGACCCACTCGATTCCGCAGCCGATGGCGGGGCCTCTCCCCGGCCGGTCGAAACCGGCGGCATCCGGAGCGACTCGCTCGCTCCGGACTGGGGGCGGGCGTTCGACAGCGCCCGACCCGGCGCATGGATGAACTGCGGGTCATGGGCCCGGCGCCCCTCGACGCTTCCACGGCCGGATCTCCCGGCAAGTCCATCCCTGTCCCACCCGAAACGGGAGGCAATCGAGTGAAGACTCTCCTTCTTATCTGCTCCGCAACTCTCATGCTCGGCAGCGCGGTCGAGGCGCAGACCTGCTTCGACTTCAATCCTTACTGCGACGGACTCGAGCTGACCCTGACCGGCGGCCTGATCACCGGCTACTGGCGCAACACCGACTGCGCCGGCACCGACGTGCCCGTCGTGGGCCGGGTCCGCGGCGGCCAGGGCGAGGTCAAGTGCGACGCCGCCACCGATCCCTGCCCCAGCGGAATGACCTGGGGATTCGCGATCGACGGTCTGCCGCTCGACGGCACGATGGTCATGTACCAGTACAACGGCGGCTGGAACGTCTGGCTCGACCCCCTGTACTACGATGACTATCCCGGACCGTGCCTGTTCGACGAGTCCGAGGTGATGGTCGCCTCCTGGATGGCGCCGTAGAGGAGCCGACAGAGGGCTGCAAGTCAGTCCTTTGAACTCGGCGGGCGCCGCGAGTCCTTGCGACACGCGGCGCCCGCTTTGTCGTTGCCGGCGGGGTCGTGGCGATCCGGCGCAATCGCGGTACGCTACAGTTCGGGTTTTCCCGGTCAAGAGCCAATCCCAACACCCGCGGAGAGTCGCATCGATGTCGTTCCTGGACCACATCTTCGGCCGCACCCCCGAGAAGCTCAAGGCACGCGCCCTCGCCCATGCCGAGAAGGAGCAGTGGATGGACGCGCGGATCGTCTGCAACGACGCGCTGGAGCGGCTGCCGCAAGGCGCTCCGGAGCGCGGCGAGCTGGCGATGGTGCTGGAGAAGGCCAACGAAGCGATCGCCCGCCGCCATCTCGACGCGGCCGACGCATACCTCGAGGCCGATGAGAAAGAGAAGGCGGTGGAGCGAGCGGCGCTGGCGCGCGATCTGGCGGTCAGCGGGCAGTCGAAGGACCGGGCGTCGAAGATCTTGCGCGGCCTGGCCGACGATCGCAGCTGGAGCAAGGCGCCGCAGGAACACATGATCGAGCGCGATTCCGATCTGGCGCAGGACTCGGGCACCGACCAGGAGATCGAGGCGCTCTTCGATGCGCAGGGCGAACGCGCCGAGAGCTACCGCGCCCACGGCATCGAGATGGGACGGGCCTTGCAGGCCGCCGCCGACAACGATCTGCCCGAGGCGAAGAAGCTGCTGCTGGCGCTGCAGAAGAGCAAGCGCAAGGATCCACTCATCGCCTTCGAGCTCGGGCATGTGCTGCACGCCCTGGGAGACAGCTCGGGCGCGGCGCGCAACCTGCGCAAGGCGGTGGAGGGCGACCCCGGGCGGTCGCAGGCGGTGCTGGAGCTGGCCGATGTGAGTCTGTCGCTGGGGCACCGCAAGGGGGCGGTCGATGCGCTCCGGCGCTTCTCCGGAGAGGACCCGCAGGTGACCCAGCGGCTGGGCGAGATCCTGATCGCCACCGGCAAGCTCGACGAGGCACACCAGATGCTGGAGGCGGCGGTCGGCACCGACAAGGAGAGCGCCGCCGTCTACCGCCTGCTGGGCGAGATCGCCGAGCGCCAGGAGGACTACAAGACCGCCGGGCGCCTCTACGACCGAGCCTTCGCCAAGGGGCCGAGCGATCCGATGAACGCGCTCTGGCTGGCGCGCTTCCTGAGCGGGCCCGGGGATGACGCGCTGCGCGCGATCGAGACCTACAACGCCCTGGCCGACCGCGACGCGGCCGGGCGTTTCCTCTACTTCCGCAAGGTGGGCGAGCTCTACCTGAAGCTGGGCCACACCGACGAGGCGATCGACATTCTGGAGAACGCCAAGGGGCTGACCCCGCCGAGCCGTGCCGAAGACCGCAAAGAGGTCGAGGCTTTGCTCGACAAGGCCTACGACGCGGCGGACTGAGGCTCAACCCCAAGGTTGAGATCAAAAAGGCCGCAAGATCGCCAGCGACAGGACGGCCACCAACCCGAGCAGCGTCGCCAGCTCCATGGCGCGGAAGTAGGCGGCGCTGGCCGATGCCGCCCCGGGCTTGGCCGCCGACGACATCTTGGCCCGCAAAAGCTGATCGGCGATCACCAGCAGCAGCACCAAGAGAAGCTTGGCGTGCATCCACCCCCCGGGCGGTTGGTACTGCGCATAGAACAGGCCGCCGCCCAGCAAGGTGAGCAACATTCCGGGAATCGACCCCTTGTTGTAGGTGGCGCGTGCCAGGTCGACCAGATGCTCGGTCGCCGCGCCGCGCTGATCCTGGGCGATCGCCGCCAGCAAGCGACAGAGATTGATCATGGCGCCCATCCAGAGGAAGGCGCCGATGATATGCAAGAGCTTGAGGAAAAGGACGTCACTCATTGAAATGGCTCTCCCGGATCGCGAACGGAGAAGTAGCGGGCCTCGGGATGGTGGAAAACGAGCGCCGACACCGACGCCTCGGGATCCATCATGAAACCGTCGGTGAGACGCACGCCGATTTCCGCCGGCTGCAGCAGATCGAAGAGCGCCGCCTGGTCGGCCAGATCGGGACAGGCCGGGTAGCCGAAGGAGTAGCGCTTGCCGCGGTAGCGCCCGCGCAAGCGATCGGCGATCGAGAGCTCGGCGGGGTCGGCGAAGCCCCAGGCGGCGCGGATGCGGGCGTGCAGCCACTCGGCGCACGCCTCGGCGGTCTCGATGGCGAGCGCCTGCACGATGTGGGAATCGAGGTACTCGCCCTCGTCGCGCAGCCGGGCGGCGCGCTCGGCTACTCCGTCGCCGGCGCATGTGACCATCAGCGCGACGTGGTCGCGGGCGCCCTCGGCGACGCTCGGTCGGACCAGATCGGACAGACAGAGGCGGTCGCCGTGGGCCTGACGGGGGAAGCGAAATGTGTGCGCGACGCCCTTCCTGGCGGTGGGATGGAAAAGGTGTAGCGCATCGCCTTCCGAGGCGGCGGGAAAGAAGCGCCACACGGCGCGCACGCGGGGCGGGAAGCGGCGCCGCACCTGCTCCACGGCACGCTCCAGGTCGCGGGCGCGGGCGTCGCCGGCTGCCAACAGCTCGTTCAGCTTGCCGCGCAGACCCAGGTGCTTGCCGTAGAGCATCTGGGGGTTGATCCAACGCATGAGCTCGTCGCCGGGGATCGAGTCGAGCAGGTGGCGCAGGGTGTCGGAGACCGCGGGCGGAACGACCGGCGCGGGGGCGCCGCCACCGGCGGCGGGAGCCGGGCGAGGGGCGGGAGCCGGGCGTTGCGTTCGAGCCGGCTCTCGCGCCGACTCCTGGGCGCTCTCCCAGTCCCGGGTGCGCAACAGCTTCAAGCCGTCCATGGCGTCTTTGGCGTAGAGCGCGGGCGCCCCGTAGGCCGGGCCGATGCGCTCGGATACGAAGCGCCGGCTGAGCGCGGCGCCCCCCACCAGGAGGGGCAGATCGATGCCCGCCTCGCGCAGATCCTGGGCGGTCGCGACCATCTGGTGGGCCGACTTCACCAGGAGACCGGAGAGCCCGAGGAAGTCGGGGCGCTCGCGACGCACCGCCTCGATCAGCGCGGCGGGCGGCACCTTGGTGCCGAGGTCGATCACCGAGTAGCCGTTGTTGGCGAGGATGATCTGGACCAGGTTCTTGCCGATGTCGTGTACGTCCCCCTTGACCGTCGCCAGCAACACCTTGCCGCGCGAGGCCGCCGCGCTGCGCTCCATGTGCGGCTCCAGGTGGGTCACGGCGGCCTTCATCACCTCGGCGCTCTGCAACACTTCGGCGACGATCAGCTGGTTGCCGTCGAATAGCCGGCCGACCTCTTCCATGCCGGTCATCAAGGGACCGTTGACGATCTCGAGGGGCTCGCTCGTGGCCAGGGCCAGGTCCAGGTCGCGGATCAGTCCCTCACGGGTGCCCTCCACGACATGGGCCGCGATCCGCTCCTCGACCGACAGCTCCTCGCCCACGGCGGCGCTTTCGCGCCTGGACGCGCCGCGAAAATGGGCGACGAAGGCGCCGATCGGATCGGCTCCTCGGTTCCACAAGAGATCGGTCGCCAGCTCCACTTCGTGGGCTGGAATCGTCGCGTAGCGTTCCAACTTCTGCGAGTTGACGATCGCCAGATCGAGGCCGGCCTTGGTTGCGTAATAGAGAAAGACGGAGTTCAGCACCTCGCGCCCGGCCGGCGGCAGACCGAACGACACATTGCTGATCCCCAGAATCGTCTTGGTGGCGGGAAACGCCGCCTTGATGGCACGCAGGCCCTCGATGGTCTCCTCGGCGCTGCCCTGGTAGGCGACATCGCCGGTGGCGCAGGGAAAGGTCAAGGGATCCCAGATCAGCTCGGCGTCGCGCAGGCCGTAGTTGCCGGTGAGCAAGGAATGAAGCCGCTGCGCGATCTCGAGCTTGCGCTCGCGGTCGACCGCCATGCCTTGCTCGTCGATGGTCCCCGCGACGAAGATCGCCCCGAAGCGGCGCGCCGCGGGTACCAAGACGTCGAGACGCTCCTCGCCGCCCTCGAGATTGATCGAGTTGATGATCGTCTTGCCCTGGCAGTAGGGCAGCGCCGCCTCGATCACGCTCGGATCGGTGCTGTCGATCATCAGCGGCACCTTGACGCTGCGAGTCAGGCGCTCCAGGAAAGCACACATATCGGCGAGCTCGTCGCGATCGGGATTGGCCAGACAGACATCGACGATCTGCGCGCCGCCGCGCACCTGGGCCCGGCCCACCTCGGCCGCCTCGTCGAGCTTGCCCTGGTCGATCAGGCGACGGAATTTTCGGGATCCCACTACGTTGGTGCGCTCGCCGACCAGCAGCGGACGGTTGTCGTCGCTCAGAACGGTGAGCTCGATACCGCTCACCAAGGTGCGCTCGTCGCGCACCGGCCGCCGCGGCGACAGTCCGGCGACCGCCGCCGCCAGCGCACGAATATGCTCCGGCGTGGTGCCGCAGCAGCCGCCCACGACATTCAGCCAGCCACGCTCGGCGAAGCGCCGCAGCACCTGCGCCAGCTGATCGGGACCCTCGAGGTAGCGACCCTCTTCGTCGGGCAGGCCGGCGTTGGGAATGCAGGCCACGTGCGTGGTCGCCAGCGCCGCCAGGCTGCGCAGGTGGTCGGTCATCAGGTCGGGGCCGGTGCCGCAGTTGAGACCGACGATCAGGGGCTCGGCGTGACGGATCGAGGCGAAGAAGGCCTCCACGCCCTGTCCGGCGAGCATGCTGCCCATCGGCTCGATGGTGCAGGAGATCATCAGCGGCACGCCCGGCGCGCCCGTGCCGGCGGCGTCCTCCACCCCCAGGATCGCCGCCTTGACGTTGCGGGTGTCCTGCGCGGTCTCGATCGCCAGCAGATCGACGCCCCCATCCAACAGGCCGCGGGCCTGGTCGCGGTAGCCACGGCGCAGCTCGTCGAAAGTGACGCCACCGGTCACCGAGATCGCCTTGGTGGTCGGCCCCATCGATCCCGCGACCCAGACCGGAGGTCCGCCACTCGCGTGCCGGTCGGCCACCCGGCGCGCGATGCCGGCGGCGGCGCGGTTGATGTCGGTCGCGGCGGCGCCGAGCCCGTACTCCTCGAGCACCAGCGGCGCGCCGCCGAAAGTGTTGGTCTCGATGATGTCGGCGCCGGCGTCGATGTGGGCGCGATGGAGCTCTTCGATCAGCTCGGGCCGGGAGAGGTTCAGGTGCTCGTTGCAGCCGTCGAACTGCTCTCCGCCGAAGTCCTCCGGCGACAGCTCTTGCTGCTGAATCCAGGTGCCGGTGGCCCCATCCACCACCAGGATTCGTTCCCCCAGCTCTGCCCGCAGATTCTCGATCGACTCGATCCGCATCGGTGTTTCACCCCTGCCGGCCGCGCGCCTCACGCTCGCGGCGGCGATGTGCGCCGACCCTGATCGACCTGCACGAAATAGTCGCGTGCGATGGTCTCGATCGAAACGCCGTCGATTCCGTGGAAGAGCTCGGCGACCTCGGTGCGCTCGTAGAGGAACAGGTCGCAACGATTTCGGTAGCGCTGGCGGCGTTGCCAACCGAGCACGCCGCCGGAGGCGGGGAAGCTGAAGAAGGCGCGCCGCGCGGTCAGAGCCAAAGCCCGGCGCACCACCGCGGCCGGCTCAGGCGCATAGTCCATGAAACCGTTCAGTACGACATAGTCGAACACCTCGTCCGGCGAATAATCCTCGAAGCCGGTGTGCAGCCACTCGCAACGGTCTGCCGCTCCGGCCTTGCTGGCGTGCGCCTCGGCGATCTCCAGCATGCCGTCGGCGAAGTCGATCCCGACCACCCGCGCCGCGCCGCGCCGGGCGAGCGCCACCGAGTAGTGGCCCGGTCCACAGCCGACATCCAGCACCGTGCGCCCCGCAAGCGGCTGGCAAGCCGCCAGGGTGCGCTCGTAGCGCAGTCGCATGCTCTTGCGCAACAACGGGTTGACCACGCGGTTGAGCCAACTCCGGCGGGTCCCGTAGAGGGCGTCGAAGTCGACCGCGTAGTCTTCGAAGAACTGCCGCGTGCGTTCAATCGTCGGCATGGTGGTCGAGCCCCAGAGAGTGCGCGAAGGTCGTCACCGTGAAATCGTCCAGGAGTCGAGAGATCTTAGCGTAGGTCCCCCGAATCCGAGTGTAGGACTTGAATCGCCGGAAGGGCGACATCGGCAGCCTGGGGTGATCCGGATCGACCTCGCGGGGATGCGCGTAGTAGACGACCGGGCGTCCTTCCGAGATCACCCGTCGCGACCAGGCGCGAATCAGCGGGTACGGGGCCAGACGCAGATAGCCGCCGCCGAAGCAGCAGAGCGACGCCCCGGCGATTCGCACCACCGACACCGGCACCTCGATGATCGTTCCGGCGGGGGTCGCGACTGAATGAGGCCCGAGCTCCGCCCCCGGCAGACCGCCGTGCGCGCGGCGCGCCGGGAACACCGACGAGTCGTAGCGGTAGCCGGCCCGGGCGAGCCGCTCGAAGAACCAGGGCGTGTCGCGGGTGACCGAGAAGCCAGGAGCGCGGAATCCGAGCACTGGCTCACCGATGATCTGCTCCAGCACCTCCCGGGCGCGCCGGGCGTCGTCGCGGAGCTGGTCTGGCGCCATGGCCCACACCAGGCGGTGGCGATGGCCGTGGGAGGCGATCTCGTGTCCGCGGCGGTGTGCCTCGCGCACCAGATCGGGATGACGCTCGGCGGTCCAGCCCAGGAAAAAGCAGGTGACCGACACCTGCTTCTCGTCGAAGAGGTCGAGCAGGCGCCGGAATCCGATCTCGACCCGCGAGGGCATCCCGTCCCAGTCCTCGACCCGCGGCGCGCCCTCCACCTCCAGTACATGGAACCAGTCCTCGACGTCGACCGAGAAGATCGCCGGGGTGGACGTGCGGAGCTTTGCGCCGGTCACTGAGTCCCCTTCTCGCGCGGGCCGAAGCTAACTTCAGACCTCCTGATCCCAGGGCTCCACATGTCGAGCCGCCTGTTCGCCG
>CAZBBK010000083.1:0-20740 GCA_964490075.1 uncultured Gemmatimonadota bacterium
TGAATGGGGTGCGGCGGCGCCGGCATCGCGGGTATCTGTCGGCTCCAGTGCGATGTCGTCGATGACGCCCACGATGACCGCCTGGAGCGGGACGGAATCGCGCCCCAGCAGAATCCGCGCGCCGCCGCCCTCCTTGGAGACCAGCACGCGGTCGCCCTCACCCGCGTTCACCTGGTCCACGGCCAGAAAGGTGGCTCCCGCGGGGGACTGGTCGAGGTCCAGAGGTTGGACCACGAGCAGCTTGTAGTCGCGCAACTCGGGGTCCTTCTCGGTTGCCACCACGGTGCCGACCACGTCGCAAATGAGCATGCGAGAAGTCTACTCCACGTACTTCCGCCAATGCCGCGCCCCCTGCTGGTCGATTCGATCGACGATGCCGACGATCGCCAGGTCGACCGGCAAGAGCTCGACATCGAAGGGCAGGCTGGCCTCGCGCGAGGAGACCGTGATCACCAGCTCGCCGGGACCTGCGCCAACCGAATCGACCGCGGCCTCGGCCGTCCCGATCGGGTTGCGGTCGAAGTCGAGGGGCTGCACGATCCTCATCCCCAGCCCGATCAGACCGGGGTCTTTCTGGGTGGCCCAGATGGTGCCGATGACTCGTGCGAGGTTCATTCGCGGCCGTCCGACATGCGACGCTCGACGCTGGCGATCTTGGCCACGCGCTTCTGGTGCCGCCCACCGGCGAACTCGGTGGCCAGGAAGGTGCGGACCAGCTGCTCCGCCAATCCCTCGCCGATGAGCCGAGCGCCAAGGGTGAGGACGTTGGCGTTGTTGTGCTCGCGGGCATTGCGGCAGCTCGAGAGGTCGTAGGCCAGCGCCGCCCGCACCCCCGGCACCTTGTTGGCGACCATGCACGATCCGATGCCGGCGCCGTCGAGCACGATGCCGCGCGCCGCGGCGCCCGCCGCGACCAAGATGGCGACCCGCTCGGCGATGTCGGGGTAGTCGACCGGGTCGCTGCTCATGCAGCCGACATCCTGCGGAGCGAAACCGAGATCGCGGATCAGCGCGACCAGTAGGCGCTTCATCTGAAAGCCGCCGTGGTCGGCGCCGATCGCCACTCGCGAGCCGGGGCGCAGCTCGAGCTCGGGGGGCGCGGGGGCGGGGGAGCCGCGCACGATGCGGATGCGGCGGGCGCGGATCGAATCGGCGGCCAGCGGCGTGATCAGGGTGTGCTCGCCGAGGCGCAACGAGGCGCCCGGCGGCAGCGCTCGAACCGCGCTCTCGTCGACCAGGCGCAGCGCGCTCCAGTCGATGGCTTCTTCGGTCCCCTGGTCGGTGGGGCGAAGCACGTCAACCTCCCTCGACCGGGGCGACATCGAGGTGGTCGACGATCGCCATGATCACGGCGTCGACCGGTCGATCGGCGGTGATCGGCGTCTGGCGGGCCGAGCTGCCCCCGGCATAGAGCACCACTTCGCCGACTCCCGCGCCGACCGAGTCGGCAGCGACGACGAAGCTGGTCTTGGGGCTGTGGTCGAGCTCCAGGTCGCGCACGATCAGGAGCTTCATCCCGACCAGAGAGTCGACCTTGCGGGTCGCCCATACCGTTCCGGCAACACGTCCGAGCTTCATGGCCGCGTCTCTGGGCGGGGCAGGGCACCGGCGGTAAAGCTCTGCGGCAGCAACGCCTTCATGTCGGTGGCGAGGCGCTCGCCCTGGGGATTGACCAGCAGCACACGGGCCTCGGCTCCGAACTCTGCGATCACCTGGCGGCAGGCTCCGCAGGGGGATGCGGGCGGCGAACATTCCGAGGCCACGACGACGGTGCGCAGCCGGCGCGCTCCGGCAGCGACCGCGGCGCCGATCGCCACGCGCTCGGCGCAGACCGTCAGGCCGAACGATGCGTTCTCTACGTTGACCCCCGCGTAGATCCCACACTCCGTTTCCACGACGGCCCCGACGGGGAACTTGGAGTAGGGCGCGTAGGCGTTGCGCTGCGCGGCCAGGGCCGCGGCGATGAGCTCATCGTCGTGCAAGGAAGCGGTTCCGGAGCTTTGTGTTCTCGAATCGAAGCGCTGGGCGCGAGGCTATCATGACGATCGTCTAGCCTCCAAGGCGATCCAGTACATCAGCCATGGTCGCGCGTACGCTGAGCACCCGTCTCAGGTAGGTCCGCGTCTCGGCGAACTCGGCCCACTGCGCGAATTCGACCGCGTCTCGGCGCGGCGCTCGCGCCTCCCAGCGGGCAACGGCGGCCGGTCCGGCGTTGTAGGCGGCGATGGCCCGCTCTTCGCGGCCGCCGAAGCGCCGCATGAGGCGGGTGAGATAGGCACAGCCGAGCCGGATGTTGACCGCGGGGGCTTGCAGATCGAGCGCCTCCCCCCCTGTCGCTCCGGCCAGGTTGCGAGCGGTCGACGGCAAGAGCTGCATCAGCCCCAGGGCACCGGCCGGCGAGTGGGCCGAGGGGTTGCCGGCGCTCTCCACTTCGATCATGGCGCACGCCAGCAACGGATCGACCGTCCCATCGAGCGCCGCCTCGGCAAGGGGCGCGTAGAGCAGTGGGTGGAGCAGCAGATCCCAGGAGGGATCCCCCGGCTCGAATCCGTCTCGCTCCAGCCTGGGCCGCACGATCCGCAGGTAGACGTCGACCGCGAGGACGCCGAGCGCGGCGCGCGCCGCTCCGAGCGCCTCGGGCCCGTCGCGGGGGTGCAGGCGCTCGATGGCCGCGATCTCGGCCCGCGCCCACAGGTCGAGACCGAGTCGACCGAGCGCCCTGGTTCGCTCCAGGGCCACCCTCAGCCGCGGCCGGGGCGGAGCGTCGCCTGCCAGAACCACGGCCAAGAGCGAGTCCCGTCGCGCCTCGACCCGAGCCATGAGCGCGCGGTTCAGCGCCCTACCCTGGGGCGCCGAGAAGACCGCGGCGTGGGCGAGGGCGAGAGGCGGAGGCGGTTGCGGCCGCCCCCGAGCCACCCAGGCCCAATAGGCCGCCGCCTGTCGCGTCTGCGCAGAGGCGCCGGCCGACCCCGCGAGTCGCTCGGCGTCGGCGAGCGCCGCTTGACGATCGTTCGCCTCGAGCTTCAAGAGAATTCGATGCAGCCACGCCTGCGAGCGCAGGCTGCCACCGGCGCCGCCCGCCAGCAAGCGATCGAGGGTCTCGATCGCGGCGGCTCGCGCACCGCTCTGCTCGCGCAGCCAGGCTGCCGCCCAGAGTGCGCGCGATCGCCAGCGTGGAAAGCGCTGCGCCAGCTCCTCGTAGACGTCGAGGGCGGAGGCGGTGTCGCCCTCGCTCTTGTAGGAGCGAGCGATCGCCAGCACCGCCTTCTCCTCGACCTCCGCCAGCCCGTCCAGCTCTCGCCAGGCCGCGCGGCCTTCCACTGCGCGCCCGCGCGCCAGCAAGAGCTCGGCGCGCCGCATGCGCAACCTCAGGTCACCCTTCGCCTCGGCCGCCAGGAGCCGCTCGGCGCGCGCGATCGCGTCGCGCAGACTCCCGGTGGCGGCCAACGCCTCGACCTCGAAGCGACCCCGCTGCACGGGCTCGAGCGCCCGGCGCGCCGCGTCGAGGCGCAGCAGCTCGAGAGAGGCCGGACCAGGATGGCGCCCGCAGAGCATCCGCAGCGCCTCGGTGGCCGGCGCGGCGCTGCCGAGAGCCGTCCGGGCCCAGAGCTCGGCCCAGGGGCGTACGTCGCCGGACGCGGAACGGACCTGGGCACGGAGCAGCGGAAGAGCTCTCGCGGAATCGCCCCGGGCCAGCCAGGCGCGGATCGCCCAGGGCCGAATCTCCTCTCGTACCACCGCCGAGCCCGCCCGGGCCGAGAGCGAATCGAGCTCCGTCGCACTCCCGATCCCTTCCATCGCGCCGGCCAGACGCCGGTAGTCAGCCAGCGGGTGCCGCATGGGCTCCGGGCTCAGGTCCAGCAGTGCCGCCGCCGACACCCGATCCCGCCGCGCAGCGCAGGCCACGATGCTGCGCTCGCCGACAAGGGCACCGGGCGCCGCAGGTCCGACGATCCGCCACACCGCCGCGTCCACCCAGGGTTGTCCCGAAGCCTCCGTCAGGCGGCGTGCCTCCGCGTCCATTCCCAGACGCGCGGCCGCCACGGCCGCGGTCGCAATGGTCGTCGAGTCCCCATCGGCGGCAGCGGCCAGGAGTCGGATCGGAGAGGCCGCGTCGGGCGCCGGAGGCCGCGCGAGCAACGCGCGCGGCGCCGCTCCCAGGGCGAAGAGGGCGATCAGCCAGAGTCGAGGGCCCGGACGATTCAGAACAAGCTCTCTGTGCCCACGGTCAGTGTGGGGCGAACGCGGCTGGCGGCGGCCTCGCCCTCGATGTCGGTCGCCTCCAGCGCATAGTCGCCGGTGCCGCGACGATCGAGGAAATAGCAGAATTTGCGCTCGCCCCGGACCACCATCTCCCACAATCGGCCGGCACGCGACAGGGCGCCGAAGTCCTCGCGGATGATCTCGGCCGGCTCTCCGTAGATGATGAGAATCCGCCCGCGGTCGGTCCGCCAACCGGCCCGGTGGGGCTCGGTGAAGCGCTCGTCGGCCAGCTCGTAGCGCCGAAGGTAGTCCGCTCTGAGCGCCTGAATCGGCACGCCGCGCTTTTCGGCCAGCCGCTTCCACCAACCCTCTATGAAACGCCGCTGGGCCGCTCCCGCGGCCAGCGAGGCGTAGCGATCTCGGTCTCCGGGTGATCCCAGGTAGCGCAGGAAACGGTCCTCGAAGCTCTCCAGCAGCTGCGCGTCGAGGGTCGAAACATAAGGATCCGGAGCGCTGAGCGCTTCCCCCGTGGCCACGAAGCTAAAAATCCGCGTCCGGCGCTCCACGAAGGCCCCCGAGGAGTCCAGGAACTCCAGCACCAGCCGGTAGAACCCGGTGTCGAGGCTGGAGATGTTGAACCCGGAGAGAGTGACGCTGCTTCCCGGCTCCAGCGTATTGACGCCGCCGTCGACGCGCCCGCCCTCGCCGCCCCAGTGATCGACACCGTAGAGATCCTCGATGCCGTAGCGCAGGTGCAACGCGCGCGGAGCGGTTCCGGAGTTCCAGCTCTCGCAGTAGAAGACCAGCGTGCTGAGCTCCTCCGAGAAGCTGCGGGTGGGATTGGGATAGAACTCGACCCCCCCCTTCGGGAACTCCGACTCGGCACCGAGCGGAGCGATCTGGTTGGTGATCTGCACCTCTCCGAAGACCAAGCCCTCCACCTTCGACGCCGGAAGATCGTTCCACCAGTGGGCCTCGGCGGGCGCTGCCGCGGTCCCCCCGTCGCCCAGTCGCACCTTGCATTCGACGCGCTGCGGTGCTCGTGCGACGACCAGGGCGACCTGGTTCAAGAGGTAGTAGCCGCCAGCCTGGCCCACGACCTCGCGCGACGTCTCCACCACCCTCTCCGAAGTGCTGCGGCGCGCTCTCTTCTCGCCTACGCCGCGCACACTCAGATCAAATTCCACCCTGGCCCTGAAAGCGTCCCCCGCCTGGTCGAAGCGCAGCTGGTCGTAGCCGATCCGAAAGTAGGCCTCGATGCGCATCGAATCGGCCGACACCGGGAACACAGCCGAATCCACGAAGTAGGAGGGCACCCCGTCCGGCGCCGACTGAATCCAGAAATCGGGCTGCGGGATGTGCGTCGGAGGCCCGGTCTGGGCGCTACTCGCCGGCGCGGCTCCCGCCACACCAGCCGAGAGAATCAGGACCAGCGAGAGACCGAAGGGCTTCATCTTCACTCCCGTGTCGCGCCTTCGATCGACCGCGGCACGCCGCGGCCTCGTCTAGCGCAGCTTGAAGTTGACGGGAACCGCGATCTGCACGCGGACCGGGCGATCACGCTGCATCGCGGGGTGGAACTGCCACTGTTTGATGCACTCGAGCGCCGCGGCGTCGAGTCCCGGCACCGAGCCGATCACCTTGGCCTCGATCACCTTGCCCTGCTCGTCGATTCCGACCAAGAGGCGCACCGTCCCCTCGATTCCAGCGCGTCGGGCCAGCGAGGGATACTTCGGCTTGACCTCTTTCTTGACCGTTGGGCGAACGTCGTAGGCAACGAAATACACCGGCTCGTCCGGCTCCGGCGGAGGCGTCCAGACCGTATCGATCACGGTCTCTGCGATGGTGACGTCTTCGGGAACCTCGTCGCTTTCGGTCTCGATCGGGATCGACGGTCGCGGCGGCGCCTTGATCTGTTGCTGTTGCTGGATCTCGGGCGGGATATCGAAGGTGACGATCTTCTCGATCGCTTCCGATTCGTAACCGCCTCCGCTTTGCCCTTTGACCACCATGAACAGCAAAGTCGTCAGCAGCACCGCCAGCAGCACCGACTTCTGATACGTGATCTCACTGAAACGCCTCAGATCGGCTTCCGGCTGCTTGCGGATCATCGTTCCGTTTTCGTTGCGAGGTTGACCTGGAGCACGTTGCCACGCTTGAACTCTTCGAAGACGTTTTCGACGAAGCCGTAGCGCGCATCCTTGTCGACCTTGATGTTGGTCACCAGCTCGGGATTGGTGGCCAGCTTGCCACCCATGACCCGCGACACTTGCGGGAGGTCGACGATCAGATCGTCGATGCACACCCGCCCCTGGCGGTCGACCCAGACCGAGCAGATATTGCGACGCTTGTCGGGGATCTTCTGGGTCGATTCCGCCCGCGGCAGAACGACGTCGATCCCCTGGAACTTCACGAACACCGTGGAGACCATGAAGAAGATCAAGAGCAGAAACGCGATGTCGGACATCGACGCGGTCGGGAGATCGGCCACCGGCCGGGCTGACTTCTTGAATTTCGCCACCGCTCAGCCCTCCGGAGCCGCCAGCGAAATGCGTGTCGCTTTCGCCTTCTTGAGCTCGTCCATCACATCGATCATCGTCTTGTACGGCGCCAAGGGATCGGTCTTCAGGGAGATGATCAACCGTTCGTTTTCGGCCAGACGCCGCTTGATGTCGTTTTCGATGTTGCCCACCGGCTGCGGCTTGCCTTCGACCGCCACCGCGCCAGCGGAGTTGATCCAGATATGACAGACGTTCTTCTTCTGAACCTGTGTCTCTTCGGCCTCCGCCGGCAGCACCAGCTTCATGCCCTTGTCTTTGCTGAAGGTGGTGGTGACCAGGAAGAAAAAGAGCAGGAGAAAGGCGATATCAGCCATCGATCCGGTCGGGATCGAGGCTTCTCCGGCGCCGCGGCGCGTTCTGACCAGCGCCACGGCTAGCTCGCCGAGCCGGAGCCGATGCCTTCGTCGAGCACCGCGACCAGCGCGGCGGCGGACTCCTGCATGTCGATGACCAGCGTGTTCACCTTGTTGAGGAAGAAGTTGTAGGAGAGCTGGAAGGGGATCGCCACCACCAGACCACCGAGGGTGGTCAGAAGCGCGATCGAGATCCCGGTGGCGACGATGGTCGGCTCGACCTCACCGGCGGCCGCGATGTCGTCGAAGGCCCGGATCATGCCCCACACGGTGCCGCAGAAGCCGAGCATCGGGGCGACGTTGATCACGGTCGCCAACCAGATCAGCCGCTTCTCGAGCAGCGACATCTCGATCGTGCCCGCCTCTTCGATCGCATGCTGCGCCTGGTCGACACCGCCGGAGTAGCGCCCCAGACCGGCTTGGAATATCGACGCCACCGGACCGCGGGTCTTGCGGCACAGCTCCTGCGCTCCCTCGACGCCGCGCCCGCGCAGCTCGGCCACCACCTGCTCCAGGAAGTTCTTGGTGTTCACGGTGGCGAAGCTCAACGAGAAGAAGCGCTCCAGTGTGACCACCAGCCCGATCACGAAGAGCAGGAGGATGGGCCACATGAAGCCACCACCCTGTTGAAACTTTTCGACGAGATCAAAACCGAAGTTGGGCATTGGGTTCTCCCGCGCCGTGCGGCCGAAGTGCTTGGATACGAACGGGTTATGAGATCGCGGAACCCTATCCTCTTTGAAAGCGCAGTGTCAAGTCACCTTCTTCGGGCGCGCTCCAGATCGCGCAAGAGCGAGGCAACGGCCGGATCGGCGCTGCCGAGCTCCGCGGCGCGGCGCAGATGCACTCCTGCCCGCTCGAGATCGTGGGTCGCGACCAGCGCGGCACCGAGGGCGGCGTGGGCCTGCGGATCGGTGGGCGCGGCGGCGACGGCGTCGCGTGCCAGTCGCTGGGCGCCGGGGAGATCGCCCAGGTGCAACGCCGCGCGAGAGCGCAGCGAGAGCAGCGCCGCGCTCTGGGGCGCGAGCCCCAGCGCTCGATCGAGCTCGGCCGCGGCCCTCGTTGGATCGTCCGCCGCGAGCAGCGCGGCGGCGTAGCGGCGCGCGGTCTCCGGATGTCGCGGTCGCATGCGCGCGGCCTCGGACCAGGCATGCAGCGCCTCGGCCGGCCGGCCGCGGGCCGCGAGCACCAGCGCCCGGTTGGCGTTCACCAAGCCGAGACGCAGGGCCCACTGGGAATCGAGCGGCGGCGCAGGCCGAGGAGACCAGGCCGGCTCGCCGATCAACGGAGGCCCCGCGGGCGCGACGCGGAACACCGGACCCCGCGGCGCCAGCCAGTTCAGCGGAAAGACCGAACGCGACGCCGGGCTGTAGAAACAGGGGATGCGGTTCTCGCGGACGATTCGGCGGGCCAGGGCGGCGGCGACCTCGAGGTGATCGCCGTCCGGTTCGGGGACGAGAAGACCGGGGCGCCGCGCGCGCAGCGCCCGCCGGTACCAGGCGCGCGCCAGGAGCGGCGTGTAGATCGCCACCGGCGCCCGATCCCGGTCCCGGCACAGGTGCAAGAGCGCGAAGTAGTCGACCGTGGTGTCGGCCAGGAGCACCCCCTGGATCCCGACATGCTCCACGACCTGCGCGGCATGACGGGCGATCGAGGTGGGGGCGGGGGCTCGGGCGATGCCGCCGGCGGCCGGGATCGCCACCGCCAGGGCGGCGATCGACGCCCCGGGGAGCGCCCAACGACGCGGCAGCAGCAGCAAGAGCCCGCCCATCTGCGTGGCCAGCAGGAAGCTAGGCACCAGCAGATAGCCCTCCACGTCGATGCCGCCGCCGAGCTGAAGCGCCGTCCACAGCAAAGCGCCCAGGCCGACCAGCGACCCGCCGGCCCCTGCGCGTCCGAGGCGCGTGGCGTTCGCCGCCAAGCCGACCCCGGCGAGCAGCGCTCCGCTCCATCGGCCGGCGGCGGCTAGCGACTCGCCCAGAGTGCCGAGCGGCGCCGCCTCAGCGTAGCGGAGATCGCGCAACCCGGACGAGAACTCGGCCGCGGTGACGACGTCGACGAAGCCGGACCAGGTCTGAGGATCGCCCCAGTCGAGCGGCGGCTCGAAGACCGAGCGCAGGGGCAGCAGCAAGAAGGTACTCGCCCCCAGCAGGGCCAGCACCGGCGCACGACCGCGCTGCCAGCCGACCACGGGCACCAGGCAGATCAGGAGCGGATGGACGCCCAGCCCGAGCCCCAGAGCATAGGCGGAAAGCAGTCGAACCCGGCTCCGGCGCGACCGACCGGCGGCGAACACCACCAAACCGAGGAGTGCGGCCGCCGCATAGACCTCGCCCACGCTGCCGAACTGAGCCACACCGGGTACAGCCAGCGCCCAGATCACCGCCGCGAGCGCCAGACTCAAGGATCCTCGGCGCCCCCGGCCGTCGCCGGCCACGACCAGAAACACGCCGGCGGCGGCCGCCGCCAGCAGCAACGACGAGAGCCGGTTGACACGCAGATCGGCATCGGCCGCAGGTGGGATCGCCGCCGCCGCGCGCGCGCTGAGCGCGTGCAGCGGCGCGCCGGGAGGATGGATCAGTGAGAGCGTTTGCGCAGCGAGGTTGATCTCGGCGCCGTCGCGCCAGCCGGGACCCGCCGGCGCCCGCCCACCGAGCCAGACCGCTACCACCACGAAAACCGCCGCCGCGCACACGAGACGCGTGTTCATGTCGGTCTGAGCATCAGGCCCACCACGAAGCGCAGCGAGCGCAGGTTGCAGCGCAGCTGGGCCGCCGAGCGGATGCGGAACAGATGCGCGGCCACCTTGTGCGGCCGCAGGTAGAACTCCCGATTGGCGCGGCGGAGCCAGTACATCATGCGCCCGGGGACCATGGCCTCGACGCGATGGACCGGAGCGGTGTAGATCCCGGTGCGATCCCGATCGTAGCCCACCAAGTGCCCCGACTCGGCCAGCTCGCGATACGCGCGGGTTCCGGGGAAGGGCTTGAAGACGAAGAACTTGGCGAAGTCCGGATCGGCCCGCTTGGCAAACTCGACGGTTTCCCGGGCGGTTCCGTCGGTTTCGCCGGGGGAGCCGAAGATGAAGTAGCACCAGGTCGCGAAGCCGAGCTCCTTGGCCTCGCGAATCGTCTCCAGGGCCTGTTCCAGGTCGATCCCCTTGCCGAGGCGCGCGAGGATCCGCGGCGATCCCGACTCGATTCCGAAGCCGACGTTCTGCATGCCGATTCCGCGCAGCGCCACCAGCACGCCGCGATCCGCGCGGTCGACCCGCAGTCCGTTCATGAACATGTAGCTCACCGGAAAGGCCGCGCGACGTAGCGCGGCGCAGAGCTCCAGCGTCCAGTTCCGATCTTCGGTCAGCGAATCGTCGGCGAAGTGGATCTCGCGAGCGCCGTGGCGGGTGATCGCCACGCCGATCTCGGCCACCACATCGGCGACTGGGCGGTAGCGCACGCGCGCTCCGAAGGCGGCCGGCGAGCAGCAAAAGGTGCAGCGCCCGGGGCAGCCGCGGCTGGCCATCACGGTGGCCACCGGCAAGCGGCGGGCGTCGGGGGGAGAGTAGACGCGCAGGTCGGGCACCAGATCGCGAGCCGGGTGGGGCAGGGTCGCCAGGTTCGAGAGCAGAGGCCGTCGCGGATTGCGGACGATTTCTCCCGCGCGCCGAAACCACAGGCCTCGGATTCCGGCGAAGTCGCGCCCGGCGGCAGCGAGACGGCGTGCCAGCTCGCTCATGGTGGCCTCGCCTTCGCCGACCACCGCCACGTCGAAGGCACCGGAGAGCAGGGCGTGACCAGGCTCCGCCGTGGCGTGCGGTCCGCCGATGACGCGCAACGCCTGCGGGACGACGCGGGAAATCCGCCGCGCGATCGACTCGGCATCGGAGAACGCGGGGGTGGTCGCACTGAGGCCGACCAGAGAGGGGCGAAGCTCGGTGGCGGCTCGCTCGATGGCGCCGGCGCGCGCCAGATCGGCTTCGATGAAGGTCACGTCCCAGCCCTCTCCCCGCAGCACCGAGGCGATGTAGAGCAGTCCCAGAGGAGGATAGGGGTTGGGAATTCGCACCCCGTAGGCGCCGAGCTGCGAGGGATTGATCAGGAGCGCGCGCATGGTTGGATGAAGATACAGGTTCATGCGCCGAGCGGTTCGAGCCAGGGCAGGGCGCCGCCGTCCGATGCCACCCAGCCACCGCGGCCCCGGCAGCGGGCGCGGGCCAGAGCGCGGCGCGGCAGATCCTCGTCGAGCTCGGCGGCGATCTCGCCGAGTGTGGCGAAGCGGCCGCCGGCGGCGCGCACCGCCCGGACAAAATGAGCGAGAGGCGCCGGATCGACCAGGGCGTCGACCTCCGGGTGCGCGGCGTAGACCAGGGGGGGCGGGCGCTGCGCCGAGAGCATGGGGCGCAGAGCGGCGGCCAGGGCCGGGACCCGGCCGACCGGTGCCAGACTGGGCCAGGCCAGCAACTCGTCGCAGGTAGGCAGATTGACCGGGATCTGCGGCGGGCCGAGCGCCGCTCCGCTCGAGTCGACCAGGCGCAGCGGCGCTCCGGCACGCAGATCGCCGGCCCAGTGGAGGCCGAGAGGCACCTGTGCGGCGATCGATGCGGGGGTCGCGCGCCAGGCCGGCGCCGCCGAGCCGCGCGGCTCGAGTCCCGCGGCACGCAGCGCGGCGCGGGAGGCTTGCAGATCGTGCTCGGTGCGTTCCTGGCTCCAGCTCTCGATGCGATTCTGCCACGAGCGATGATCGTGCCCGTGCAGCGCTACCTCGTGTCCCCGCTGCACGAGCCGGCGCAGAGCCGCGCCGAGAACCGGGGTCAGCAGCTCGGTCGCCGGCAGCAGGGTCCCCGCCAAGAGCGTGCGGATGCCATACACGCGCGGCGCCTTCATTCGCAGCTGCCGGGCCAGGAAGCCGGGCTCCCGCAGTATGTTGACGAGCGCGCGTCCCGACCGATCCGGCCCGGTCGCGACACACCAGGTGGCGCGCAGCGTATGGCGCTCGAGCAGCTCGATCATCGGCCCCAGCGCCGCGCCGGCGGCTCTGCCGCAGCAGATGTCGATCCGCAATGCCGCCACGATGCTCATGGCGCAACCGCCGCGGATGCGCGCAGGGTCTCCGCGCGGGTCGCCGCCGCCGCGGCCCTTCCCTCGCGTCCCACGAGCCGCAGCGCCAGAGCCAGCCGCTCCCAGCTCTCGGCCGAGCCGGACCTGAGCTCCGTGGCACGGGCCAGGTGGTCTGCGGCGAGCCCCGGCTCTCCGGTGCCCAGCAGCGCCTCTCCCAGGTTGAAGCGCAGCGCGTAGCCATCCGCTCCGGCTTCCAGCGCCGCCCGCCAAACCTCGATCGCCGCCGGCGCCTTGCTTTGCTCGAAGAGCGCTCTGCCGAGTGCCAACGACGACTCCGAGGCCGCCGATCCGGCGCGTTCCACCGCCTCGCGCCACGCCTGCTCGGCGCCCGGCAGATCTCCCAGGCGGTCGCGGACCACGCCGAGATTGTGCAGCAGGCGCTCGTCGTCCGGGCTGAGTCCCACGGCTCTTCGCCAGCTGCGCTCGGCCTGCTCGAGTCTTCCCATCCGCGTCTCCCACTCGGCGCGGCGCCCCAGCACCAGCGTGGCGCGCCGCCGCGTATGACGATCGTCGGAGCGCCGAGCCAGCGCCAGGAACGACTCGGCCGCCGCTTCGGCGCCGGGAGGCGCTTGCTCTGCGGCCGCGCTGGCGGACGCCTCCGGGGCAGGCAGCGCCCGGCGGAAGAGCAGACCGTGGGGCCGAAGCTCGCGCGCGGCGAACGCCGGGTGCTCGAGCGGCGCGTAGAGTACCGGGCGCGACCCGGCCGCGGCGAGCAGTCGAGCGAGGGGGGGGTGCTCCGGCAATGGCTCATCCGAGGGGGGCACCGGCGGAGTCGGCCCGAGGCTCGCCAGAGCCCTCTCCATGGCCCACGCCCGGTGTGCCATCGGCAGGTAGACCACCACCAGATCGCCGCGCCGGCCGGTCGTCACCCGGAACTCCTCGAGCGCGAAGAGATCGAGGGTGTTGTCGAGCAGCACCAGGGCGGAATCGGGGGCGCAACGCGCCAGCGCCTCGCCGTAGCGCAGCGAGTCCTCGAAGCCGCTCAAGTCACGCTCCGGCCAGCGCTCGACCGCGGTCCAGGCCACCCGGACCAGGATCAATCCCGCAGCGGCCGCCATCCAGCTCCGCCGGCGGCGCGGGATGGGGATCGAATACGCCGCGGCCAGAGTCAAGGGGATCGCCACCGGCACCAAGTAGGCATCGAGCACCAGGCCGCCGCCGAAACGCCACGCCAGCGCCACTCCGCCGCCGGCCGCACCCAGGAGAACCGCGGTGAGCCCCCGTCGCCGCCCTCTCCAGGATCGGGGCCGAAGCAACGCCAGAATCCCGAGCGCGGCGATCATCCCCCAGCCGGGGCCGAGCGATTTCCAGGCATCGAGCGAGGGCAGCGCCCGGTAAGCGTCGCCGCCGAGCTCGGCGGCAAAGTCGGCGGCCAGGAGATGGTCGACCAGGCCCCGCAGCCGATGCGGCGCCCCCCAGACATGACTTCGCGCCAGGTCGCCGCGGATCGGCAGATAGAGCAGAATCGACGAGCCGAGCAGTGCGCCCACCGCGAGCCGCCCGAGCGCCGCTGGGCGCCGCGCAGCGGGCGCGGTGAAGAGGTGCGCCAGGGAGATCGGCAACGCCGCCGGGAGCGCCAATACGTGAGTGGCGCAGGCCAGGGCGCCCACATGGCCGGCCAGGAACTGCCGGCGACCCTCCGTGCTCGGGGCAGAGTTCGGACGCGGCGCGCAGCAGTAGAGCAGGGTGAGCGCCAGGGCCAGGAACGCGTAGACCTCGGGCGTGGTGGCGAATCGCCACAGCGCGTCCAGCGAACCGAGCGTCAGCGCCAACACCGCCGCCCACGCGACCCGGCCCCCGCCGCCGGCACCGTCGGCGAAGCTCCGCGCCATCAAGGGCAGCAGCCCCAAGGCGATCGCGGTCGCGGCGGCCGCGGCCCACACCACGGCCCGAGCCGACCCCAGCGCGGCGAAGACCAGCGAGGGCAAGGCGTGCCCGGGCGGGTGCAGGATCCCGCCACGCAGCGCCACGGCCACCACCTCTCCGCCGTCGTCCCAGTAGCCCCCGGGAGCCGCGCATGCGGCGTAGATCACCGCCGAGAACGCCGCGACCGCGGCTCCAGCCGCCAACGCAGGCCGCGCCCCACCGATCACCGAAGCGCTCCCGACTCGGCGGCGAAAGGCATGGAGTCGCGCCACGCGGCGCGCCGCAGCAGGGTGTCGCCCACGAAGAGCGCGTCGAGTCCCCCCTCTTCGAAGACCCTGAGCAGGTCGGCGGCGCTGCGGGCGATCGGCTGGCCGGCAACGTTGAGGCTGGTGTTGAGCAGCGCCGGAACGCCGGTGTGCTGGCGGAACCGATCGATCAGGCGGTGAAAGAGCGGCTGCTCCTCCGCCCGCACCGCCTGGGCCCGAGCGCTTCCGTCCTCGTGCACCACCGCCTCGAGCCGTGCCCGCCAGTGAGATCGAACCGGCAGCGCGAAGCTCATTCGGGCGCAGTCCGCCTGGACGGCGAGGATCTCGTGGCTGAGCTCGGCGAGAATCGCCGGCGCCAGGGGGCGAAACCACTCGCGGCCCTTGATGCACCGGTTGATCCGCTCGCGGGTGGCGCGCCGGCGCGGGTCGGCGAGAATCGAGCGGTTGCCGAGCGCCCGCGGGCCGAACTCCATGCGCCCCTGCGCCCAGCCGATGACCGCCCCGCGCGTCAGCAGCTCGACCGCGACCGCGGTCGGATCGGCGACCCGCTCGAGCTCGCCCGGCGGTGCTGACCCGCACAGATCATCCGGTAGCTTCGGTCCGAGAAAGGGCGGCGGTCCAGCATCTCGAGCGCTGCGGCGCGACTCCCGGGCGAGCGCGAGCGCGGCGCCGGACGCCGTGCCGGCATCGTTCGGAGCCGCGGGAACGTGGACCCGCGCGAAAGGCCCGCGCCGCACCACTGCCGCGTTCATGGCGCTGTTCAGCGCCACGCCGCCGGTCAGACAGAGGGTCGAGGTGCCGCTGCGCCGGTGCAGGTGCTCGGCGATGTGCAGCACCACCTCCTCGAGGCGCTGCTGCGCCGCCGCGGCGAGCGCGAAATGGCGCTCCTCGAGCGGCTGGTCGGGGCGTCGGGGGGGACCGAAGTGGCGTTCGAAAAGGGGCGACCCACAGCGCCCGGCCCCGTACTGGTGGCGGAACCAGCGCTCGTCGAGACGAAATCGCCCTTCCGGGAGCGTCACCACCGCCTCGCGCAACGCCCCCGCCGCCGACCGCTCCCCGATGGCGGCCATCCCCATGACCTTGTACTCGTCGGCGTGCACCTCGAAGCCCAGGTGCTGCGTCACCGCCTGCCAGAAGATCCCCAGCGAGTGCGGAAAGGCGATCTCGTCGAGACGCCGCAGGCGACCGTTCCGAAACACGCCGGTCCAGGTGGTGGTCCATTCGCCCATGCCATCGATGGAGAGCACCGCCAGAGGCCCGGCGGGCGCGCCGGCCACGGCGTCGAAGGCGTGCGCGCGGTGATGCTCGACGAAGTGCAGCGGAGTCGACCCCGGCAGCCCGGTGCGCCGCGCCAGTCCCCCGCCGCACAGAGCGATCATGCGCAGCCATCCGCCGACGTGTTGCTGGCGTTCGGTCAGAAAGCGGATCGAACCAGGCAGGCGACGCGCGACGTGCACGAGGCGGGCGGAGCCGTGCAGCAAGGGCACGTGGTAGAAGGCCAGGGCGTCGGCACCGCCGGCCTGGCGCAGGCACCACCGAGCGGCCCTCGTCGGAAAGCCGCCTTCGTGCTTCGTCAAGGTGAAACGCTCCTCTTCGACAGCCGCGACCAGGCGCCCGTCGACCACCATCGCGGCGGCGGAATCGTGTCCGTAGGCGGAGATGCCCAGCACCCTCACGACGCGTCTCCAATCCCTCGCGAGGGCAGTGGCCGCGGCCCCTCGGCCCTCACCCGCACGAACCACGCCAACCGCCGCAACCAGGGCAGAGAGCGCAGCAGCCGGCGATCGATCGACACCGCTCCTTCGCTCGCGGCAGCGGCCGCGAGCAGCCCGTGATAGGAGATCCGGACGCTCTCGAATCGAGCGGCGATGCGCCCCAGATCGCGCCGCGTCAGGCAACGGGCGCCGGAAAGACGGCCCGCCGACAGAGTGCACCGATAGAGCGCCACCAGGGGATGGTAGGCAAGAGGCTCGACCAGCAGCAGGCGACCCTCGGGACGCAGGACGCGGCCCAGCTCGTCCAGAAAGGGGTCGAGGCGCAAATGCATGGCGGTGGTCTGTAGGACGACCAGGTCGACGCACTCGGCGCGCAGCGGCAATTCCTCCGCCCGCCCGGCGCAGAGGTCGATACCCGAGTCGCGGGCGATGAAGCGCCGAAGTTGCGGGGCGCGAAGATCGATCGCGCAGACCCGCGCGCCGAGACCTGCCAGCGCCCGCGCGCCGCGCCCCTCGCCGGCTCCGATCTCCAGCACAACTGTGCCCGCTTCGATCCGCTCGCTCTGCTCCGGAAGCAAGCCGCTCCGGCTCAGGAATCCACCATGCCCCAGGGCAGAGCGGCGAGGGCTGCGTGTCGGCGACCAGTAGCGACGGAAGTAACTACGAGCCCGCGGATCGCCTCTCACCCCGCCTCCCCGGCGAGCGGTGCTCCCCCTCGCGACCGGCCCGCGGCCCAACCCGCCAGCTCGATCTCGAGCGCTCGGCCCTGGACGCTGCCCGCGCCACCGATCTCGATCTCCAGAGGCACCAGCCAGCCGCCATCGCCGCAGGCGATGGCCCAGCGACCGTCGTGGCAGAGGGGCGCTCCCGGGAGCTCGGCCGGGTCCTCTTCCGCCTCCGTGACTACCGCCCGCCAGATGGTGAGCCGATCGCCGCCGTCGCCGGTGAAGGCTCCCGGAAAGGGGCGCGCCACCGCCCGCACCAGGTTGTAGATTTCCGCGGCGGATCGGCACCAGTCGATGCGGCCGTCCTCCGGGCCCCGCTTCTCGACCCAGAATGCCTTCGATTCGTCCTGCGGCCGCGCGGTGTAGGAGCCGCTGCACAGGCTTGGCCAGGTCTGCTCGAAAAGCGCCGCCGCGGCGCGCGCCATCTTCACCGAAAGCGTCGCGGCATCGTCGCTCTCGGCGATCGCCACCGCGCGTTGGGCGACGATCGGTCCGGCATCGGGGCGCTCGGTCATCTCGTGGATCGTGACTCCGGTCTCTTTCTCCCCGCGCAGCAGCGCCCAGTTGATCGGAGCCCGGCCGCGGTACGCAGGCAGCAGCGAGGGGTGCAGGTTGAAGGCGCCGCGGGTCGCCAGAGCCAGCACGGCCGGCGGCAGAATCCTCCGATAGTAGGCCGAGACGATCAGGTCGACGCCGAGCTCCGCGAGGCGCCGCTCGAAGCGCTCCGAGCGCACGCGGTCGGAGAGCAGGACGGGGATGTGGTGGCGAGCGGCCAATTCGATGACGCTCGGCCAGGCGCGGCGGTCTTCCTCGCTCTCGCGGTGGGTGGCGACCGCCACCAGGCCGGCACCTTTCTCGATCAGGTGGCCCAGCACGAAATGACCCACTTCTCGAAAGCCGCAGAGCAGCACGCGCGGCGGTCTCTGCTCTTGGCGAGGCGCCCCCGATCGTCCGGCCGACCGATGGTGGGGTTCCAGCAGCTCCGCGATCGCCGGAACCGGGCCGGCGCGGCGACGGCGCGCGGCGGACGCGATGTACGATCCCAGAATCCACCGCATGGCCAGCAAGGACCCTCCGGCCAGCGCGACCTGTCCGGCGGCGAAGGCCGCGGCGCTCGGGCCGGTCCCCAGGAGCCGCGCCGCGCCGCCGGCGATCGCGCCGACCAGGAGCGCGGCGGTGATCGCGATTCCCGCGCCGATCCACCCGATCGTCCGAGGCTCCCGCTCCGACGATCCGATCGAAAGGTCGAGCGCCAGGCGCAGCAGCGAACGGAGATCGTACTTGGAGCGGCCCGCGCCCCGGCGTTGGTGGTGGATAGTAACTTCGTCGAAGCTGTGGGCGGCGCGATGCGCGAGGACCGGCACGTAGGGCGAGAGAGCCCGGCTCCGCAGGACCGATTCGACCACCGGCCGAGAGTAGCCGCGAAACATGCAGCCATAGTCGTGTGCGGGCACGCCGGAGATCACGGGGCCGACGCGGCGCAGCAGACCGCTCAAGAGCCGGCGATGCAGGCTGTCGGTCCGCTCCACGCGACGCCCCGAAACCAGGTCCACGCCGCGCTCGATCCGCGCCACGAAACGGGGGATCTCCTCTGGTGGATCCTGCAGATCGCCGTCCAGGGTCACCACCGCCGCGCCCGCCGAGCTGCGCAGGCCGGCAAGCAGTGCCGCGTGCTGGCCCGATCGCGCGCGCAGCACGACCACTCCCACCGCTCGAGGAGCACGCCGGTGCCAGGCTCGCAGCCCGTCGGGCGTGGCATCGGTGCTGCCGTCGTCGACCAGGATCAGCTCCGCGTCGTCACCGTATCGCTCACACGCCCTCAGCACCCGTTCGACCAGCTCGTCGACGTTCTCGACCTCGTTGTGCAGCGGCACCACGACGGAGACTCGAGGGTGCCGGCGAGAATCGCCTTGTGTCATGAAATCCAATACCTTACGACGCATGCGTGGGCGGATGTCCTCGTTGACACCCCCCACGACGCTGGCTATGATATCGCACCCTTCGCTCTCCGACATGTCGCGGAGTCGCCGTGGCCTCCGGAAAGCGAAGCAAGGCACGAGGCCAGAGGTCGGAAACACATCTCCGCGTTTCCGCGGAAATGGCGGTCCGAGAACACCGGAGGACGGGCTCGCGACGTCTCCGGGGTGTTCCTGAGGACACGAAAGGTTATCTATGCGCAGGTCGTTCGCAATCGTCGGCGCAGGACTCTCGATCGGCGCGTTCCTCGTTGGCTGTGAGCTCACTCCGAGCGAGCCGGGGAAAATCCGCCCCAACATCGATCCGGAGGTCTTCTTCCTCAACACCCACGCGAGCGTGATCGATACCACGGTCGAGGAGCTCGAGGATTTCTTCGGGCGCACCTTCCTCGACACCACGCTGACGATCGTCCCCACCGAGGTCAGCTACTCCACGATCATCTCCTGGTACGGCACCGACTCCGACGGCTTCATCGACCACTACGAGTACGCCATCATGGCGGCCGGGGACAGCGTCTACAGCCCGAGCAGCTATGCCGCGCTGCTCTGGACCAGCGTGGTAGACAGCTTGTGGCAGACCGCCGATGCCACCAGCGACACGGTGCTCTTCGAAGCGCCGACGCTGCGCGATCGGCATCGGCTCTGGCTGCGAGCGGTGGATGACCGAGGCGGCCATTCACGCGTCAAATTCGCCGACTTCCTCGCCACCACCGATCCGCCCACGATCTCGCTGACCTGCACGCAAGACGACATCGACGCAGGCGCCTGCCCGACCGACTCGGTCTTCGCGCTGGGCGGCCAGACCCCCTCATGGCCCGGCATCACCTTCTCCTGGGAAGCGGAGGATCCGGACGGCACGGTTGCCGGGTACGTCTTCTGGGTCGACGACGCAACTCGTTGGTGGACAGAGTCGACCTCGGTGACTCTGACCTACCATCTGCCGGCAGGCGATCACACCTTCTATGTGGTGGCGCGGGACAATGCCGGCGCGCAGACTCCAATCCCTGCCCGCCGTTTCGTGCACGTGGTGGTTCCCACCTTCACCGAGGATCTGATCATCGTCGCCGACGGCGACCACGATTGGGACAGCGGCATCCCCTTCCAGGACATGCCGATGACCAATGACCAGTATCAGGCCTTTCAGCGCGCCGCGGCGGTGGCCGCGGGCCTGACCGCGGACACGGCTCCTCCCGTGATCACGCCCGACGAGCTGAGCCACGATCTGCTCGCCGAGTACCAGACCATCTACTGGACCAACGACAACTCCACCACCCTTTACATCGAGCAGTACGACAACATCACCGGCAATCAACATGCGAACCTGCTGCTGAATGCGCGCCTCCTCGACCAGTATCTGGGGGCCGGCGGCAACCTGCTCTTCGCTGGATCGATGGCCGCGAGCATCGCCGCCGACAGCACCAGTCTGAAGGCCCAACTCGACTGGCTGGAGCCCTGGTTCGGGTTCGAAGGCTTCGATGCCGCGGGATCGACCGATGGACTCTATGCCGCAACCGATCCCGCCTACGAGAACCCTCTGCTCGACTACGACACCGACTGGGAGAGCACGCCCGGCCAGGATCCCCTGATCACCGGGCAAGGTGCCCGCTGCGGCCGCATCGCCGGTCTGACCGACTATGGGCCGGGCGTTCCCCTCTACTACGACGAGGCCGGCCAGATCGCGGCGCTCACGCGCCCGGGCAGCCACGAGACGGTCGGAGCGACCGGCCTGGTCCTCTTCCCGCTGATGAGCCAACTGCCGGTGTTCACCGATCCGGCGGACTATACCGACGAGCCCTGGGACATCCTCGACGAGGACCAGCAGGGGCAGATCGTCGACATCTTGCGCGATGTCGCGGTGGGGATGGGGATCGGGCCTAGCTGAACCGGCGAGGGCGGTCGAATCGGGGGGGGGGGGGGGGGGGGGGGGGGGGGGGGGGGGGGGGGGGGGGGGCCGGGGG
>CAZBBK010000084.1:0-20613 GCA_964490075.1 uncultured Gemmatimonadota bacterium
TGTCAAAATCGGGCCGATCACTGCGGCGGCCCCGAGTTGAGCACGATGCTGCCGGAGGTGACGGTCTCGGGCCAGAAGGTACGGTCCATGATCGCCTCCTGCACCTGCCCGTTGACGTTCTCCATGTAGCCGCTCAGCGTCACGTAGGGAACCATGTAGGGCCTGTCATCAGCCTTTGCCAGGGCGTCGACCAGACCCCAGGTTTGAGAATGCTCGGTGATGGTTGCATCGTCTTCGAACTGAATATCAAAAAACCGATACCAATTGTAGCCGGTGATGAATCGATGCGGTTTGCCGAGATCGGCCATCGCCTTGAGCTGCATGGTGGTGGAGACGTACGACGCGAAGTCGGAAGCCTGGGTGCCGGCATCGAAGGACTCGGGGTAGTGCCACTTGTCCTGCCCCTGGCAGTCATAGCCGTGGGCCAGACAGTTCGTCACCGGCGATTCCAGATCCTCATCGAAACAGCAGTCCCAGCCGCGCGCATGGTCCTTGTGGAAGCTGAACTCGCTGATGAAGAAGGGCTTCGGCTCCGGCAGTTGATTGTAGATCGGACGGAAGAAGGAGCCCAGTGACGATGGGCTGGAGGTGTAGACATTGAACGACATCACGTCGACGAACTCCGACGCGATTGCGAGGACCGCCGGGTAGAGCTCATCCGCGGTGCCGAGAAAGCGGTCGCTCAGGATCACGTGGCCTTCGTTCTCAGGCCCGACCTGCACATCGTACTCCTCGATCTTGTCGACGAATGTGGTGTAGAAGTGCTCGGCGAGGATCTTGATGAAGTACTCGGCGTCATCGACCAGCAGCAGCGCGCCCAGATCGACCTCGTACGGGGTCTTTTCGATGTCGTTGGGATCGGGCTCGATCAAGGGCGCGGTCTCCAGATCATCGGCGCCTTCGATGTACCAGTAGCCCTCTCCAGAGTCCGCGCAGCCTTCGCCGCAGTAGACCAGATGCCACTCCTCGAGGGTGTGCTCCTGGTACTCGTCGGTCAGCCAGCGGGCGTCGAAGGAGTTGAGCAAGCTGGTTTCCTCATCGCCGGTAAACGAGGTGATCGAGAAAGGAACGAAGGGTCCGAAGTTCGGGTACTCGGGTGGATCCCACCCGGGCGGCGCGGTGCCGGGTCGGAATGCGGGGCTGAGGTAGTCGTCGACCTCGGGGTAGAAGGCGTAGTTCAGGTTCCAGAGATGGACCGCATTGTCGGCCGTGGGATCGATCGTCACTTTGTAGTTGTAGTACTCCTCCATCGCCTCGGCGAACTTGTACCTGGCCTGCTCGTGGTCGTCTCTGTCGCCATAGGGAAGCAAGAGCAGATTCCTCAACCAGAAGCGCCGGCCGTGCACACCCTGCGCGTCGGCCTCCAGGGCCTTTGGCAGCATCCTGGTGTAGTGCCAGCGCAGCTCGGTCCCCAGCCACATGCCGAGCAGATTGGGATCGCTGCGCAGCCCCTGGTAAGCGTGCGGATTCGGATTGCCGGGGACGCACTCCTCTGGGTTTCCGCCGGGCTCGGGATCGCGCAACACCAGCTCGACGAGCATCTCCAGCCGATTGGTGTAGCCCTCACTCCAGATGTCGGGGGTGGCGCCGTAGCTGGTGTTGCTGGTGCCGAATGCTCCGTCGACATCGATCTGCACGGCGTGCAAAGTGACCAGGTAGGGGATCTCCGGCTCGCCGTGGAGCGCCGCCTGCTGGTTCTGCCACTTGATGAAGCGGTAGTCATCGTAGACCGGCGGGTGGACCCACTCCGGGTTGCCCTGGTCGTTCTCGATGCAGTGAATCTTGTCGAAGTCGCGAGTGTCACCCGGATCATCGCCTTCCGTGACATCCCAGTGGCTCTCACGCCCGATCGTGTTGATGGCGGCGTCGCGCAGCAGCACCCGGACATCCTCCGCCCATTCGAACCAAGGATCGTCGTCCCCCGCCGCATAGGTCGTGCTCCAGTCCGGCAAATGCGCCAAGTTGTGCATCTCGATCTTGTCGATGGCAGTGGGCACGAAGGGGTGGCCTTCGGGGTCGAACCAGAGCCAGTCCTCGGACGAGGGGAGGCTGAAGTCGCGGTGTACATAGTAGAGGCCCGTCGCCGGGCCGTCCGCGTAGGTATCGTGGGTCTCGGCAGATGTGTTAGACACCACTACCAGAGAGAGAGAGAGAGAGAATCATCCCTCGGCACAAATCTTGCTTGCTCATGGCAATTGCTCCTCGATTGTGCGTGTTTGCCGTGCCTCGGTCGGCAGTGTTCCGGAGCGTTTCGGCACTGTCAACCGCTTTTTGGGCAAGCCGACGTCTCGATATTGCGCTTCTCGAGCGACGCACTTCGCGAAGAACCGCGGGCCCAGCGGGAGTCCGCCGACCTCCGCGGATCCATCCGCGCTTGGACGGGGCGGTCTCGACAGGCGTTCTTCCCGTGCCCCTGCCCTTGCCCTGTACCGTTTCTCCCAACCTGGCCGGAGCCCCTGATAAGGGACAATCCGGCGGTGTCACCAACGACTCGACGCGCTTAGCGATGCGCAGACTCCGGAGAGCGATGGCGAGGAGTCGACTCCTGGGGAGCAAAGCGAAGAGCGCGACGTCGAGATCCTGCGTTCCTTGCCCGTGCCGGCCGGAAGCGGCGGGTGGCGGTCACGCGCCGCGCCTGTCACCCCCGGCTGCGCGATGCTCCGAACCGGCACCCTGTACGACCCCGCCCGCCGCCGCACCGCACCCCGGCGTCCCACGGCATAGACGATCGTCCGATCGCGAATCCCAGGGATTCCGTCCGGTCTCCGCCCCCGGAGTCGTGACGGAGCTCACCCTGGTGCGTGAGTGGATCGTTCCATCAGCGGTAGGGGCCGTCGAGCCTCTCGGGTGATCGGTGAAGGGAGGCGTTTGCCCGCTGCCGATGGGGGCTCCGGCCGTCCCATCGGGCGGGAGCCCCGCGGCGCGGCGCCGGGTCGGTCGCGGAAGCGGAGGCCCCTTCGGCGAAAGGGACTACGGGGCTGCAACAGATGCCGCGGTTGCCCGAGCAGGTAGGCATGCTCTCGAGCATTCCATCTGTCCAGCCGCCGGTGCGGTGCCACCGCCCGCGACCTGCCCCACCACGCTACCCTCCCCTCATGGATCCCTTGCTGCGAGGCGACCTGAGGGAGCTGATGGCCGATCGCTGTGGATCGAGTTCGTCGCCCGCACCCTGATCGATCACGACGAGATCGCCCCCTTCATCGACGATCTCGTCGCCGGCGTGGCTCGCGCGGCGCGAAGGCGAGGAGCCCCATGAGCCCCACCGTCATCGCCCGCGAGATCGCCGAGATCGGCCAACGCGTCGATCGGGTGCGGGCGCTGCTCCCAAGCTCGGCGCAGGCCTCTCGGCGCCAGCGGACCGCGGCCGAGGCACTGATCCTCAGTCTATGCCTGGCGCTGCAAGGCGCGGCCGATCTGGCGATGCACGGGGTCGCGACCCCGGGGCCTGGGCGTTCCGGGAGATGCACGGGACGCCTGCCAGCTCCTGGGAGATGCGGGGATTCTCGACGCCACCCTGACCGAGCGCCTCGCGGCCTCGGTGGGCCTGCGAGACCGCATCGCGCACGAGCACGGCAATCTCGATCTCGATCTCGTCGACCAGGCGGCGCTCGACGACTTGAAAGAGCTGGAGATCCTCAGCGCGGCCTTGGTGGCCCACTGCGCGAATACGGTGACGCACCGAGGGCGCCGATGCGCCGCGCTGGCAAGGCGCGACGACGAGTCATGGCCGGAGGCTATGGCGAGGAGGAGCAACGCAGCCAGCGAGGATGCAGCGGCGGCCGAATGCCACCGTATTTGCGAAGTGGGCCACCAGGCGACGGCCTTCGATCTCTGAGCGAGCACCACGCTTCGCCAGCCATTGCGCGATTTGCCGACGTTGCCGAACCGTGGGTGCTCACCCCCGCGCGGCCGCGCCCGGAAAATGCTCCAGGATCCCCCGCAGATCCGGCCCGGGAACCGCCGCGTCGGCCACAGCGAGCAGCTCTTTGCAGCGGCTGTTGAAGGCGATCGAGAAGCCGGCGGCGCGGGCGATCGGCACGTCGTTGAAGGCGTCGCCGACGAAGGCGCAGCGCTCGACCGTGGTGGCGAAACGCTCGGCCAGCTCGCGCATCGCCTCGACCTTGCCCTCGAGGTCGAAAGGTGTCGCTTGCCAGCCGCCGATGGTGCCGTCGGCCTCGAAGTGGATCTTGTTGGTGAAGACCGCTTCGAAGGGATGCTCGGGGAAGACGTGGTCGAGGCCGACGTCGAGGGTGCCGGAGATGACCGCCAGGCGGTAGCCGCGAACGCGCAGCTCGGCGAAGGTCTGGTGGGCGCCCGGCGCGGGTGTCAGCTCGGCGATGGCATCGAGGATCTGGGCCCGCGTCGCCCCCCGCTCGCGCCAGGAGCCGACGTCGAGATCGACCCATTCGGCGTAGCTGATCTCGCCGGCGCGGTAGGCGCGGTAGCGCTCGCGGTTGATCGAGCGGTCACCGACGAAGTGGTCGTTGAGCAGCTCCCAGATCACCAGCTCGCGCGGGTGGTGCATGAGGGTGCCGTCGACGTCGAAGAGGATCAGGTCGTAGGGGCGCATCGGGGGAGGGTAGCACCGGGGGAGCGGCGCGTGATGATGCCTGATGTGTCGAGTATTGACGCGCAGACATCAACGGACTAGCTTGAACCCATGCGCACCACACTCACCCTCGACGCCGACCTGGCCGCCGCTCTCAAGAAGCTGGCGCGGCGCAGCGGCACGACCTGGAAAGAGGTGGTCAACAGCACTCTCCGCAAGGGCCTCGACGCCACGCCGCCGGCCCGGCGGAAGCGCTACGAGACACCGGTGTCCGACCCGGGTCCCGCCGCCGTGCAAGGGATTCACGGCGTACACGAGCTGCTCGCGCTGGCCGAAGGCGACGACTACCGGTGATCCTGGTCGACGCGAATCTCCTGCTCTACGCCCGGCTGGGCTCGTATGAGCAGCATCCGGCCGCGCACCGATGGCTCGACGAGAAGCTCAACGGCCACGCCGGCGTGGGACTGCCCTGGGAGTCGCTGCTGGCCTTCCTGCGCCTCGCCACCAGCCCGCGCCTCTTTCCGCGTCCGCTGCCGATGGACCAGGCCTGGACCCAGGTGCGCGAGTGGCTCGCCCTTCCCAGCACCTGGATTCCCACACCGACCGAGTCTCACGAGGCCACTCTGGAGAGCCTGGTCCGGGGTCAGGGGCTGACCGGCAAGCTGCTAATGGACGCCCACCTGGCCGCTCTGGCCATCGACCACGGGCTGCTGCTCTGTTCGGCGGACCGCGATTTCAAGCGCTTCCCGGGGCTGCGCTTCGCCGACCCGCTCCAGTAGCGGCGCCCTCCCGCTACCGGTGCGCCCCCGGCACCGGCGCGCAGTAGACCACGACGTGCACGGTGTCGGAGCCGGGCGCCAGGCTCAGGCCCTCGAGCTCGCGGCGCACCCCGGGGATCACGCTCTCGGTCATCGCGCCGACCAGCCGCGGCAGCTCCTCGGCGGCCAGAGGCATGTAGAGCGAGGTGACGAAGCGCTGATCGTCGGGCAAGAGCTCGTTGACCGCCGATGCGCGCATCAGCGTCAGGTAGCGGGCCGCCAGAGTCTGGTGGGGATCCTCGGCGAAGCGCGAGCGCGAGGCGCCGGCGCGGTAGCGCATAGGGCCGTCGGCCGGCTCGCGGATCAGCATCGGCGGATCGGAGTCGAGCATGGCGTCGAGCAGGACCTCGAGGCTGCGGCGGGTCACGCCGTGGCGCCAGGCATGGGCGCGAGCGTGGTCGAGGATATCCTGGAAGTCACGGCCGCGCGTGCCGCAGTAGTTGCGGATGTCCATGTAGGCGGAGGCGATCGACATGGCACGGGTGCCGACCTCGTCGTCGTCGCGCGCCTCGCGCTTGAGATCGAAAACGCGCCGCACGGTGATGCCGAGACGCTGCGAGATGTCGGTGGTGCTGAGACCCATGCCGGCCGCTTCGCGGACCAGGGTGCGCGCCAACAGGGCCTTGAGCTCCGCCAGTCCGAGGCCGGCGCGCAGCACCTGGCGCGCCAGAATCCCGAGAGTCGCTCGGATCTCGCCGATCGAGGGTGGGGTCGCTGCTGCCTTCGCCGAGACCAGGCGCATCGTCTCTGCTCCGAGTCACCGCCGGGCGGTCGGCCTGTTGGGGGGGGAACCGGTCTCCGCTGGCCGCGGCGGAGTGATTGTGCCATCTTCCGGTGTTTTCGCGCCTGCGAAATGCCGAGTGTCTCTTTGGATCATTAGTCCAAGATTCACCGCGCGTCTACCGCGCTTCCGCCTCTTCTCTAGCTCCGCCGATCCCGTGACCTCCACCCCATCTCCCGAGCCCGCCGCGGCGAGCATGACGCGCCTCGATCGAGGCCCCGCGGCCGTGGCGCACGCGCCCGCCCCGGAGTCGACGATCGCCGGCGACGTGCGCGCGCATCTCGATTTTCCCTCGCGTCATACCGGCCAGGTTCGGGACGTTCTGGTCTACCTGCCGCCCGGCTACGACCACGACGCCCGCCGGCGCTATCCGGTGCTCTACTGCCAGGACGGCCAGAACATGATGGACGCGGCGACCGCTTTTCTCGGGGTGGAGTGGCGGCTGGACGAGACCCTCGAGAGCGGAATCGACCGCGGCGAAATCGCGCCCCTGATCGCGGTCTGCGTGGCCAACACGCCGGCCCGGGCGGAGGAGTACACGCCGGTGGTCGACCCGGTGGTGGGGGGCGGCCAGGCCGACCGCTACATCGCCTTTCTGCGCGAGGAGCTGATGCCCTTCGTGGACGCCTGCTACCGCACCCGCGGCGGTCCCCGGGCGACCGGACTGCTCGGCAGCTCGCTGGGCGGGCTGCTGGCGCTGCACGGCGCGCTCGACCACTGGCGGACCTTCGGCCGCGTGGCGGCGATCTCGCCCAGCTTCTGGTGGGCCGCCGGTGAGATCCTCGACCGCATGGCGCGGGTGCGCCCGGGCGGCAATGCCCGGCTGTGGATCGACATGGGCACCCGAGAAGGGGGACAGCTCGGCCAGGCGATCTCGCCCGACCCGATGATCTACGCCGGACGCTGGGCCCGCGACTTGCTAGTGGCGGGCGGGATGCGCCTGGACGACGATCTGAAGTACGTCGAGGCGCCGTGCGCGGAGCACACCGAGGGGGCCTGGGCGGAGCGCCTGCCCTGGGTGCTGCGCTACCTCTTCCCGGGACCGGTCCCCACCGGCCTGCCCTGGTCGGCGCGGGCCGCACCGGCGAAACCCTGGTGGCTGACCGAGATCAGCAGCGGAGAGCCGGGGCGGAAGCGCAAGAGCAGGCGCGCCGCGCGGCGCCAGCGCAAGTAGGTTGGCGCTCAGCTTCCGCCCGTCGGCGCCTCGGCGGCGGCGATCTCGCGGATTCGATCGCTGACCCCGGGCAGCTCCGCGGCGGCCAGCTGCACGCGGTTGCGCCCCCCGCGCTTGGCCTCGTAGAGGGCCTCGTCGATGCGCCGCAACAGCAGCTCGGGCGCCTCCTCGGCGACGATCTGGCCGACTCCGAATGACGCGGTGATTTGCAGCGGGCGATCCTGGAACCAGAAGGCGGTGCACTCGACCTTCTCGCGGATCTTCTCGGCCATCAGCCGCGCTCCGCCGAGCAAGGTGCGCGGCAGCAGCACCGCGAACTCCTCGCCTCCGTAGCGGGCCACCACGTCGGAGGGACTGACGCACGATTCGGCCAGCTGCGCGACGCCGGCGATGACTCGGTCGCCGGCCGGGTGCCCCTGCGCGTCGTTGATCTGCTTGAAGTGATCGATGTCGAGCAGCACGATCGAGTAGCTCTCACCCAGCGATTCGAAGCGGTCGTGCTGCCGGGCCAGGCGCAGGTCGAACTCGCGGCGGTTGGCGATCCGGGTCAGCCCGTCGGTGCGCGCCTCTTCGCGCAGCGACTGCAGCGCCTCCTCCTGCCGGGCCACGGTCTGGCGAGCCTCGCGCAGGTCGGCGCCGAGCTTCAGATTCTCGCCGATGATTCGGTCGATCTCGGCCTCCAGGACCTGCAGCAGATGCACCGGATCGTCGCTGTCCCGCTCGGCCAGGTCACGGCGCAGCGCACCCAAGCGCTGGGTCTGGGTCTCCACCGACTCCTGGGAGCGGGACAGGAGCGTGCCGAGGCTGGCGAAGGCCCGCCGCGCCGCCTCCACCTGGGCCTCGAGCTCGTGGACCTGGTCGCTGTCGGCGGCGTGCTCCGACTGCAGCCAAACGGCGATCGCATAGCCGACCAGAGCGGCGCTGAACGACGAGACGATGAAGGCGATCAGGTAGATCAAGGCGGTCGCCGGCGAGGTGAAGGTCCGAACCGCACACCCCGCTCGGTCGCCGCGAGTCGGGGCGAGCGAGCGGGCCTTTGGCCGGACGCCAAGGAAACGAACGATCCTCACCGTCATGATCGGCATTCCAGCGGCCACGAATGAGGCTGCAACGCAGGGCTCGGCCTTGGTTATCATGAAGTTCTGTGAATCTCTGAGAACCGCGGGGCCACGCACCCGATGGGGAGAGCTGCGTGTCGAACACTTTGGTTGGCGGGCGCTACCGCCTGGGGGATCGTCTGGGCTCGGGCTCGGGCGGAGCGGTGCATCGCGCGCTCGACAGCGCGACCGGCGAGCAGGTGGCGCTCAAGCTGATCGGGGACCAGAGCCCGATCGAGGAGTGGCGCAGCGGGCGGCGGGTGGTGGCGCCCGGGGTGGTGCGGACCCTCGATCTGGGCCGCGACGACCGCCGTGGCGGCTTCGTCGTGCAGGCGTTGGCCCCAGGAATGCGCCTCGACGAGTGGTGGAAGTCAAGGGCGGCCTCCGGGTCCCCGCCCTGGGCCGAGCTCGACTCGGTGATCGAGCAGGTGGCGGCAGCGCTCTTCACGATCCACCGCGCCGGGCTGGTTCACCTCGATCTGAAGCCGGCCCACATCCTGGTGGCCGATCCCGGCCCGCGCGCGACGCTGGTCGACCTGGGACTGGCCCGGCCGGCCGGGGTTCCGCTCGACGCCCTGACCGGTACGCCGCACTACGTGGCGCCCGAGCTGGGGAGCGGAGCGGCGCCGCGGGGCAGCGCCGATCTGTTTGGACTGGGGGCCTGCCTGTACCACGTTCTGAGCGGCTCGCCGCCCCACGAGGGGGCCGATTCGCGGGCGATCCTGACGGCCGCCGAGCAAGGAATGCACCGCAGATTGACAGAGCGCACTCCAATATCTCCGTTGCAATTACGAGATATTCCTGGAGCTTTGGACGAGACCGTAGAGGGGCTTCTTTCTCCCGATCCGGAGCAGCGCCGCGGGGCCCTGCCCGAGACCCTGCGCGCGCCCGCCGCCCTGGCCCCGCTGGTGGGGCGCGCCGCCGCCCTGGAGCAGGGCGCGGACTGGCTCGCGGCGCGCGCGGGAGGTCTGCTGCGGGTGCTGGGAGAGCCGCACAGCGGCCGTTCGCGCGCCCTCTCCGAGCTGGCGGCCCTGGCTCGCGAGTCGGAGTGGCGGGTGCTCGAGGTCTCGGGGGAGGAGCCCTGGGGACAGGCCCTGACGATGCTGGAGCGCTGGAGCGCGGAGCTGGGACTGGAAGAGTCCGGCGGCATGGCGCCCGACGCCCACGCCCCCTGGGAGGCTGTCCACGCCCACCGCCTGCGCCGCATCGGAGAGCGCCTGGAGGCGCTGAGCACGGCCCTGCGGGGCCCGCTGCTCCTGGCGGTCGACGCTCCCGACGATCCCGAGGCGCTGGATTTGATCGACCGATCGTGGCGCGACGCCGGCTTCTCGTCGGCCGCCCTGGCCGCCGTCTGCTCGCGCGGAGACGGCGGAAGCGAAATCCGTGTCGAGCCCCTCGACGCCGCCGAGACCGCCGCCCTGGTCGCGCAGATCGACGGCTCGGCGGCGCTGCGCGACCCGGCGATCGAGCAGCTGCGCCACGCCACCCGAGGGCAACCGGGGGCGCTGCTGGCGCTGGCGCGGCGGCTCGATCTGCGCGCCCTGGCGCTGGCCACGGACGAGGAAGGGGCGCGGGCGATCGCGCGCGAGGCCGAGCGCGGCGGCGACCAGATCATGGACCTGCTGGCCGACCTCGACGCCGAGACTCTGGGAGCCCTGGAGGCGGTGTCGGTCCTCGACCGCCCGGCGCGCGACACACTGCTGCACGAGATGCTGGACCGGCCGCTGAACCTGGAGCGGCGGCTGATCGACCTCGAGGCGCGCGGGCTCTTGGTGCGTCATGACGACGGCCGCGTGGAGCTGGGATCGGAGACTCTGGCGCGCCTGCTCGGCGAGGAGCTCGGCAAGCTGCGCGCCCAGCGGCTGCATCAGAAGATCCTGGGCGCTCTCGGCGCGGGAGCGCCGATCGACCAGCGCGCGCACCACCTGATCGGCGCCGGTCGCCAGGACGAGGCGGTGCCGCTCCTGCTCGAAAGCGCGCGCAGCAACGACCTGGCGCCGGTCAAGGCGCGCGCGCTGGCGGAGTGGGCGCTCGACGTGCTGCCGGACGACCATCCCGCGCGGGCGCGCCTCGACCTGGCGGCGGCCATCGCGGCGCTGCGCCAGGGCCAGCGCCCCGAGAGCCGCGACTTCGCCACCCGGGCCTGGCAGCGGCTGGCCCCGGAGCTGGCCGGGATCGCGCTGCCGAGCGCCGAGCAGCTCGGCGCCGCCCTCGACACGCTCTCCGCCGACGACGCCGTCCCCTTCTGCGAAGCCTGGGCCACCCACGCCGCGACCCTGCTCGAGTCGGAGCAGGAGGGCGCACTGATCGAGCTGCTGCCGGCCTTGATCGCCCATCCGGCGCTGGCCGGCGAGGGCGAAACGGAGCAGAGCCTGGTGGCCAACCTGCGCCAGTCGCTGGGCCTGGCGTTGGCCAGCGGCGGGCGCTCGGAAGAGGCGCTGCCCCACCTGGAAGCGGCCGTGGAGACCGCCACCCGGCGCGGCGACTCGATCTGCCGGGGCTTCGACCTGACCGCCCTGGCTCAGGCGCTGGCCCACGCCGGGAGGATCGAAGAGGCCGACCAGGCGTCGGTCGAGGCCCAGATGCTCGGCGATTCCCTGGGAATCATGACCCTGAGCCTGAGAGGCGCGTTCAGCCACGCCGAGGTGCTGCTGACCCGCGGGCGGCTCGAAGAGGGCGCCGAGATCTTCGAGGATGTGGCGCAGAAGGCGGCGTCCTGGGGCCATGCCGAGGTCCACATCCTGGCGCAGCAGCGCCTGGCCCAGCTCGAGGCGCTGAAGGGCCGTCATGACGAAGCGATCGCGCACTACGACTCGATTCTGCCGGTGGTGGAGCGGCTCGGTCATGTCAACGGACTGCTCAGCATCCTCACCTTGCGAGCCATCGCCTACGAGCGTTCCGGGCGCCTGGACGACGCCATCGCCGATCTGACGCGGGCGGCGGCGGTAGCGCGCGACGCCGGCCGGGTTCCCGCCATGGCCTGGATCCTGGTGAACCTGGCCAACGATCTGCTGCGCGCCGGTGACGTGGGCGCCTGCGGCGATCATCTGCGGCAGGTCGACGAGGCGCTGGCCGGGGTCGACGCCGATCCCACCCGGCTGCATATGCTGCGCGCCTGGGCCCAGCTGGAGCTCTACCTGCGGCGCTGGCCGCGGGCCCAGGAGCGGATCGACGCCGGCCTGGCGATCGATCCCGACGACCCGGAGCTGCTGGCCAAACAGATCCGCCTTCTGTGCACCCAGGAGCGTCCGCAGCCGGCGCGCGCGCTGCTCGACGACAAGCGCGAGCGGATGGCCCGTTATCCCGACCCGATGGTGACCAAGTCGCTGGTAGTGCTCGATGCCGAGATCCTGCTGGCGGAGGATCGCCCGGCCCAGGCCACGGCCTGCATCCACGAGATGATCGACCGCGCCGAGCAGACGCTGCCCGCCTCGCTCACCGGCGGTGCGTGGTGGGTCGCGAGCCGCGCGGCGCTGCGACGCGGTCACCTGAGCACCGCCCGGCGCGAGCTGGAGGAGGCCCTGGAGTCGATGCGGGTGGTCTCCTCGACCGAGCGCACCGAGGCGGCGTTGACGCTGGCCGAGGTGGTCGCGATGCAGGGCGACGACCAGGCCCGCGAGCTGCTGGCGCAGACCGCGCGGGCGGTCGGCGATGCGCCCGAGGAGGAGGAGCTGCGACGGCGCGTGGCGCAGGCCGAGGCCCGAGTCGAGGCCGAGCTGGCCCGCGCGAGCGCTGCGCCAGGCGCCGATCGCGACGCCGGATCCGGCTTCCAGCAATCGGTGCTCGAGGTTCTGGAAGAGGTGGTCGCCGGCGACCACCTGAACGGCCTGCTGCCGCGCCTGCTCGACCTGACCCTCGAGCTGCTGGAGGGCGAGCGCGGCATCCTCTTCCTGATCGACCCGCCGACCGGAGAGCTGGCCCCCGCGGTGCAGCGCGGCATCGACTCCGACACGGCGCTGGACGCGCAGACCTGGTCCGCCGGCGTGCTGGAGCGCAGCCGTGGCGGCGAGCTGGTGCTGCACGACGACGCCCACAACGCCCGCGAGCTGAGCGGCTTCCAGTCGATCGCCCGCTTCAGAATCCGCAGCGTCGCCGCGGTGCCGCTGCGCGAAGCCGAAATGTCGGTCGGCGTGGTCTACGTCGACAGCCGCAAGCGGCCGCTGGCGATCAGCGAGGCCTCGCGCTCCGCCTTCATGGTGCTGGCGCGGATCTTCACCCGACTGATCCGCCAGGCGGCCACGGTCGACGAGCTGCGCGGCGAGGCCGACCGGCTGCGCACCGAGGCCGAGATCACGGCCGCGGCCGAGCGGCGCGTCGAGATGCGCGAGCGCTGGGGCGAGCTGGTCGGCGGATCGCCCCCGATGCTCCACCTCTATGGGCTCCTGGAGTCGCTCCTGGAGGCGGCCGGGCGCCACGGCCGACTGCCCCGCATCCTGATCACCGGCGAGACCGGCACCGGCAAGGAGCTGGTGGCGCGCGAGCTGGCGCGGCGCTGCGAGCGCGCCGAGCGCCGCTTCGTGGCGGTGAGCTGCGCCGACATCCCGCAGACGATCATGGAGTCGGAGCTCTTCGGGCACAAGAAGGGGGCCTTCACCGGCGCATCCGCCGATCACATCGGCTACTTCGAGCAGGCCGACGGCGGCGTGCTCTTCCTCGACGAAATCGGCGAGGCGCCGCGCGATCTCCAGGCCAAGCTGCTGCGCGCCATCGATCGCGGAGAGATCCAGAGGGTCGGCGACGAGAAGGTGCGCCACGTCGACGTCTGGCTGATCACGGCCACCCACCAGGGACTCGCGGCGATGGTCGCGGCCGGGGAGTTCCGGCAGGATCTGTACTACCGGGTGCGCGAGATCGAGGTCCATCTGCCGCCGCTCAGGGAGCGTCTCGGCGACGTAGAGAGGCTGGCCACACACTTCCTCGATGCCGAGTCCCGAGGCAAAGGAGAACGCCGCCTCACCTGGGGCGCCCGCGCGGCGCTCGAGAGTCACCCCTGGCCGGGCAACGTGCGCGAGCTGCAGGGGGCGATCACGCACGCGGCTTTCACGACGGCCGAGGGGCCGATCGGGATCGAGCGGCTGCCCGACGAGATCCAGCGCGCGGCCGCGGAAGCGCACGTCGCCGAGGCGAGCCAGGAGCCGGAACAGGTTGCGCCGATTGAAGATCAGATCGCGTCCTATATCCGCGGCGCGATCACCCGGGCGCTCGAGGAGCACGGTGGCAACCGCATCCGCACCGCCCGCGCCCTGGGCCTGACGGAGCGCAAGCTGCGCGGCTGGATCGCCCGCTACGCGGTGCCCGCGCCTCCCGCCGTCCGGGGCCGGCCACCGAGCAGCTGAGCGCACCGGCACCACTTTCCGCGACGGCCGTAGCCCCTCGCCGACAGCGCTCCGGCACGGCGCGGCACGGCGCGCCGGGCGAGTTTCCTCGGCCGCCGCCACAACCCATAATGGAAGAGGCTGCCCGGGAGCGGTTCCATCCAGACGGCCTCCCATACGTTGTCCCTCTCGGGCAGCCCCCTAGCCCTGCCTCGGTCGCCCCGGACCGGGGCCGTTTTTTTGCCCGAACGCCACGCATTGCCTTCCTCGCGCCGCGACCGGCCCTCTAAGATCGCTCCCCTCAGTCCCGTCCCGGTCCCCACCCCTTCAGGAGCGCAGCTCGATGGATCTCGAGTCCTTCTACCCACAGCGCAAAGTGCTGATCACCGGCGGTCTTGGCTTCTTGGGCTCCAACCTGGCGCTCGACCTGGCCGAGCGCGGGGCCGAGATCACCATCCTCGACAACCTGCACGATTGGTACGGCGGCAACTACTTCAACATCGAGCCGATTCGCGACTCGGTGCGGGTGATCGAGGGCGATCTGCGCGACGCGGCGGCGGTGCGCGAGGCGACCGAGGGGCAGGAGCTGGTGTTTCACATCGCCGCGCAGACCTCGCACGTCGACTCGATGACCGAGCCGCTCTTCGATGTGGACGTCAACTGCCGGGGAACGATCCTCTTGCTCGAGGCGATGAAGGACCTGGCGCCCGGCGCCCGGATGGTCTACGCGGGCACCCGCGCCCAGTACGGCAAGCTGGAGTACACCCCGGTCGACGAGCGCCACGGCGCCTTCCCGGTCGACATCTACGGGGTCAACAAGCACGCCGCCGAGCTCTACGCCTTCATCTACATGAACGCGCACGGCATTCCGGTCACCAGTCTGAGGATCAACAACAGCTACGGGCCGCGGCACCAGATGAAGCACGGCAAGTACGGCATCCTCAACTGGTTCATTCGCCTGGCGATGGACGGGGGGACGATCCGCATCTTCGGCGAGGGGAATCAGCTGCGCGACTACAACCACGTCGACGACGTGACCCGGGCCTTCCTGGCCGCTGGGGCGTCGGAGCGGGCCCTCGGCGAGGTCTACAACCTCGGCTGCGGCGACCCGATCTCGTTCCGCGACATGGTCCACGCGATCATCGACAAGGTCGGCTCGGGGCGCTCCGAGCACGTGCCCTGGCCAAAGGAGCGCGAGGACATCGAGGTGGGCGACTACGTGGCCGACTTCTCGAAGGCCACCGCCGAGCTCGACTGGAAGCCGCGGGTGGGTTTCGACGAGGGATTGCGGCAGACGGTGGAGTTCTATCGCCGCGACCAGTCCCACTACTGGTCGGCCGGATGAGCCGACTGGCGGCGCTGGTCGAGCACCGCGCTCGACTGATGGAGTGCCGGCGCTGCGCCGAGGTGGTGCCGCCGGTGGTCAGCGGCGCCGCGCTGCTCAGCCCGATCCTGCTGGTGGGGCAGGCGCCCGGCGTCCACGAGGGACGGCTCGGACGCCCCTTCGCCTGGACCGCGGGCAAGACCCTCTTCCGCTGGTTCGAGCGCATCGGGATCGACGAGGCGACATTTCGGGAGCGGGTCTACATGGCCGCGGTGGGGCGCTGCTTCCCGGGCAAGGCGGCGGGCGGCGGCGACCGGGTGCCGAGCCGCGCCGAGATCGAGGCCTGTCGCCCCTGGCTGGAGCGCGAGGCGGAGCTGCTGCGGCCCGAGCTGGTGATTCCGGTGGGCGGCCTGGCGATCCGACAGATTCCGCTCGCGGCGCCGCGACTGGCCGACGTGATCGGCGCCGCGCACCAGGTCGAGCTCTTCGGCCGGAGGGTGACCTGCATCCCCCTGCCGCATCCCAGCGGGGCCAGCACCTGGCACCGCATGGAGCCGGGCAAGACGCTGCTGGCGAACGCGCTGGCGCTGCTCGAGCGGCACCCGGCCTGGCGCGGGTGCTTCGCCGGCGTGGTCGGTTCGCGATCGGACGCGTGAGCCGGCGGAGCCGGAACCGACGGGGTTTCGCGCACAGACGCCGAGGCGCGAAGAGCGCGGGATGAGCCGGGCAAGGGGAGCTCGAGACCGCGGAGTCACGACGCGGTCGGCCCGGCCGGCGTCCCCCTCCGGCGGCTTTTCGCGCCGCCGAGCGGAGGCGGGGGCGAACCCCTCGCGACCGCGGCGGGAGGGACGCACGGGACGGTCATACCGCGCCCCTGACCCGCCTCAGGAGGGCATTGGGACCTCTGCGCGGTCGATCCGGGAGGCTGACCCGGCTCAGGCGGTGTTCCTGGCCGCTTTTCGGTCATTTCGCCCGCCTGAGGCGGTTCAGACCGCCGTCCGCGCCACGCTCCTTCGCCTGCGTTGCCTGCTCCCTTCCCGACCCCGCTCCCGCGCCCGACCCCGATTCCGCCGAGCGGATGCGGGAAGAGCTACCGGCAGCGCGGCAACGAAGCTCGCACCGGTGAGAATCGGCGGTCCGGGTCGAGGAAGCTCCATGCCGGGCGCTGGGGCGGGGCCGGAAAAGGGGGCCCATACCGAAATGCCCGCAACCCACCCGCGGCTTTGCGCCCCGGCGCGAGATCTTCCGCTCCGGTGGCGGAGGCAGCGAGCTCTGCTCAGTACTTCTGGTACCAGCGGCTCGCCTTGTCCTCCGCGCCGCCCTTGACCATGATGATGGTCTCCCAGGGGCAGTAGATCTCGCACTGCCGGCAGCCGATGCAGTCGTCGGCGATGATGCGCGCGACGCCGAACACACCCCCGGCATCCTCCAGGTACTCGATGCAGGTCGCGTTCTCGCCCACGGAGTTGGTCACGGGACAGACCGAGATGCAGGTCGGGGAGCCGGCGCAGCCGCTGCAGTCGTCGTCCAGCACCAGGGCGATCGGCAGGGTCTTCTTCTTCTTGGGCATGGCTCGGGGGGTCGGGAGGGGCGGGAAGAAGCGGGCGAATATGCTACCTTGTGGCGTCTCGTCAGGGACCATAGCACGGGTGTCGTCGTGCTAATTCGGTCCAGCAAGAAAGCCCCCCATCGGTCGGACCCTGTCATGCCCACTCGCGAAGAATTGACCCAGCGGACCCGCGCGGAGCTGCGCTTGCTCGCCAAAGAGCAGGGATTGAAACGCATCTCGAAGCTGCGCAAGGCAGAGCTGATCGACGCCTTGCTGGCCGCCGGCGACGAGCCGAAGCAGCCCGAGGAAAGGCCCGCGGCGGAACCGGAGACGATCACGCCGGCCGCCACCGCGGATCTGCATCCCGACGCCCAGGTCGGAGCCAAGTTCACCACCGGCGACCTGCCCGAGGAGGCGCGCGAGGAGGAGGACGAGGAGGACATCGAGATTCCGGAGCACTACGGGACTCGCCGGGTCTTCCTGGCGGCCCGCGACCCGCGCTGGTTCCACAGCTACTGGGATTTCAGCGACCAGCAGCTCGAGGACGGACGCCGGGCGGCGGCCGACGGCGTGCACCGGCTGCGGCTGATGGAGGAGGGCGAGGCGCGCAGGATCGTCGAGGAGATCGCACTGCCGCCAGGGGCGCGCAACTGGTACTTCCAGCACGATCGCCCCGGGAGCGGCTTCTCGGTGCGGCTCGGCTACTTGCGCGAAGACGAGCGCTTCGTGGAGATGGGCGCTTCGAACGTGGTGCAGGCGCCGAACGACGAGCCGACCGCCGCCGCGCCGGAGGAGTTCGCGTCGATCTCGGTCGACGTTCCCTTCCGCGCCGAGGCCGAGGAGGTCGAGGGACAGGAGAGCGAGGGCGGCGATCGCCCGACGGAGGAGGAAGAAGAACCGAGCGCGGCCACCGAGGAGAGCGCCGGAGAAAGCTCGAGCGAGGCACCCCAGGACACCGGCGCGGGAGTCGAATCTCCCGCCGCCAAGGAGCCTTTGGCCGACGCGGAAAGCTCCGACACCGCCCGGCCACCGATCGAGGTCGACGCGCCACCGCTCGCGGTACACCACCCCGGACGTCTGGCCAGAGCCGGCACCCCCGCTCCTCCACCGGCCGACGATCGAGGATTCCATGCCGCACCCGCGCGCAGCGACGCGACCTCCGCGGGCGCGCCGGGTGCTCCACGGGCAGAGATCCCCGGAGCCCCCGGGGCCGGTCCCTGGGCGGGGCCGCTGGGAGCCTCCTGGAGCCGCCCGATCGGGGCCTCCTGGTCCGCCGCCCCCGGAGCGCCAGGCGAGTTCCGCATGCGCGTCAACGCCGAGGTGGTGATCTACGGCGACACCGTGCCCGGCGCCCGGGTGGTGGCCAACGGCGAAGAGATCGAATGCGACCGCAGCGGCCGTTTCGCCTTCCACTATCACTTGCCCGACGGCGAGTTCCGTCTCGACGTCGGCGCCACCGCGCCGGACCGGAGCGAGACCCGCGCCGCGCGCGTCAACTTCGGGCGCCAGACCAGCACCTACGGCGAGGTCGGCGTCCATCCCCACTCCCCCGACCTGCCCGACCCGCCGGGCGTGCGCGCCAAACGCTGATGCACCCTCGCCCATGACCGGCTACCTGGCCCTGGTTCTGCACGCGCACCTGCCCTTCGTGCGTCATCCGGAGCACGAGCGCTTCCTCGAAGAGGACTGGCTCTACGAGGCGATCACCGAGACCTATCTGCCGCTGCTCGACATGTTCGAGCGGCTGGTGCGCGACGGGGTGGAGTTCCGCGTCACGATGTCGATGACGCCGCCCCTGATCGCGATGCTCGACGACGAGCTGCTGCGCAGCCGCTACCTGGCCCACGTCGATCGACTGATCGAGCTGACCGAGCTCGAGATCGAGCGCACCCGCGAGGAGGAGCCGGCCTTCCAGGAGCTGGCCTGGTGGTATCACCGCCACCTGTCGCGCGCCCGCTGGCTCTTCGCCGACCGCTACCAGCGCGACCTGGTGGGGGCCTTCGCGCGGATCCAGGATCTGGGGCGGCTGGAGATCATCACCTGCGGGGCGACGCACGGTTTTCTGCCGCTGCTCAAGGAATCGCCGGCGGCGGTACGGGCGCAGATCATGGTGGCCCGCGACCACTACCTGCGCCGTTTCGGGCGGCCGCCGCGCGGGATCTGGCTGCCCGAATGCGCCTACTACCACGGGCTGGAGGAGCTGCTGCGCGAGGCGGAGATCCGTTTCTTCCTGGTCGACACCCACGGGCTGGGACTGGCCGAGCCGCAGCCGCGTTATAGCTGCTACGCGCCGGTCTACACGCCGGCCGGGCCGGCGGCCTTCGCGCGCGACCCGGAGTCGTCGAGCGAGGTCTGGTCGGCGCAGTCCGGCTATCCGGGCGACCCGGTCTATCGCGACTTCTACCGCGACCTCGGCTACGACCGCGAGGAGCCCTACATCACTCCCTACATCCATCCCGACGGGATTCGGATCTTCACCGGGATCAAGTACTTCGCGGTGACGGGGACGGGCAAGCAGAAGAAGCCCTACAACCGCGTTTGGGCCCTGAACCGGGCCGCCGAGCACGCCCAGGACTTCCTCGACAAGCGGCGCACGCAGATCGAGGGGATCCACACGGTGCTGGGGCGGCCGCCGATCGTGGTGGCGCCTTACGACGCGGAGCTTTTCGGGCACTGGTGGTTCGAAGGACCGATGTTCCTGGAGTTCCTGCTGCGCAAGATCCACTTCGACCAGGACGAGATCGTCGCCACCACGCCCTTCGACTACCTGCGCCGCGAGCCGATTCAGCAGGTGGCGCAGCCGGCGGAGTCGAGCTGGGGCGAGGACGGCTACTGGAAGGTGTGGCTGAACGAGAAGAACGACTGGATCTACCCCCACCTGCATCGCGGCGCGGCGCGCCTGCAGGATCTGCTGCGGCGGCGGCGTTCCGGGGCGCCGGCCGCGGAGCTGCGGGTGCTGCGGCAGATGGCCCGCGAGCTGCTGCTGGCGCAGTCCAGCGACTGGGCGTTTCTGATCAACGCCGGCACCGCGACCGACTACGCGACCAAGCGCATGCGCACCCACGTGGCGCGCTTTCGGCGCCTCGACGCGATGCTCGCCAATGGCGCGCTGGACGAGGCGGCGCTGGCCGAGATCGAGGAGCGCGACAACCTCTTCCCGCGCCTGAATCTCGACCACTGGCGTTGAGGCGCCACCACCGATGCCGCTCTCCCAGCCCTCCCTCGAACGCGCGCTCGAACGCTGTCCGGGGGCGATTCTGGGCGCGGGCGAAGAGCTGATCGCGCAGCAGCGGATCGGCGGGGTGCGGCGGCTGGTCGGGCAGCTGCAGGGCGACGTGGGGCTGGAGAGCGGGCGGATCGCGCGGGTGACGGTGCGGCCGGGGGGCGAGGGGCCGCTGCCGACCTGCACCTGTCCCGAGGGGCGCGAGCCGGGGGCCGGGGGGGCGCGCTGGTGCGCGCATATCGCGGCGGTGCTGAAGCTGGCGGCGGAGGGGCGCTTCCTGGCGCCGGAGCGTGGGAAGTCGCGGGGGCTGACGTCGCGGGTGATGGGCGCGGCGAGCGGGCGGCCGCGCAAGGCGCCGGGGCCGGTGCGGCGTGTGTCGCCGGTGGCCGGTCCGGCGGCGGAGGTGGGGCGGGCGCCGCGGGCGGGGGGCGGCGGCGCGGGAGGCGGCGGCGCGGGGAAGAAGACGCCGGAGCTGAGGCTCTCGCAGACGGTGCGGCGCTACGCGCCGCTGGAAGTCTGGCTGCGCTCGACCGAGCTGCTCAGGCGCGAGGCGGTGCTGCGCTGGCGCTGGCAGGGCGCCACGCTGGGCGGCGAGGTGAAGGAACGCGGGGCGGCGCCCTTCTCGGCCTGGGTGGAGTTGGCCGGGCAGCAGCCGCATCCCGGCTGCAGCTGCGGAACCGGCGCGCGCGGGGCCTGGTGCGCGCACGCGGTGGCGGTGGTGCGGGGGGGGGCGCTGGTGGCGGCGCGGCGGGCGGAGCGCGCTCCGGGTGGCGAGGGGGGCGG
>CAZBBK010000085.1:0-18317 GCA_964490075.1 uncultured Gemmatimonadota bacterium
CCAGGGCTGCGATTGCGGAATTTGGCGGCAGGAGCTGGGGGAACATGACAACTACTCTTGCGCGAACCCCAAGTCTGGCGCGCACAAGCGTGGCCGTCGACGACCTGGTATCCGCCCATCACACTGACGCCCACACAGAGCAGCGACCGACGGTGTTCCTGCAAGTGACGCGAGAAATCCCCCGGTCCTGGACCGTCTCTCGCGCGACGATATCGTAACACATTTCCCCGGGGCGGACCCGACCATGCTGGCGGCGCCATGGACGATTGGGTGCGGGCGGCGACGACGACATTGCGACGGCTTCGGGCCGTTCCGCCGCCGCTCTCCCAGCCTACTTCACCAGCGCGATGCGGCGGGTCGACAGCGCACCCCTACTGCCCAGCCGCACCACGTAGACGCCGGAGGCGACCGCACTTTCAGCGTCGCTCCGACCGTCCCACTGAAAGCGGTGGCGGCCGGCGGCCAGGGTGTGGTCGGCCAGCACTCTCACTCGTCGTCCGGTGACGTCGTGAATGGTGAGCCGTACGCGCGCGGCCCGCGCCAGCTCGAAGGGAATGGTGGTGCGCGGGTTGAAGGGATTGGGGACGGCGGGACCGAGAGCGATTCCTGGCGTGAGGGGCGCGGAGGGAGCGGAGTCCTCGATCGACGTCAGGGTGTGGGCGAAGACATAGAGGCCGTCCCTTCCGCCGGCGAGGTAGGCGTGGGAGCCTTGCACGGCGATGCCTCTGGCGCGATCCGCGGTTTCATGCCAGCAGATCTCCTGGGGGTTCGTGGGGTCGGAGACGTCGATGATCCCGAGACCTTGGATGTCGTCGGCGAGAAAGGCGTATGTCCCTTCCAGGCTAACGCTCCGGGCCGCTTCGGTGAGGTGGACGCTGATCTCGAGCGGCAGAGTCGGTTCGGAAATGTCGAAGATCCGGAGTCCGCCGATATCGCAGGCCAGGAACGCGTGCTCTCCCATTAGGGCCAGGCCAGAGGCCCGACCCTTGGTGGGATTGCGGCTGACCCCTTCGATCGGATCGGTCGGATCAGACACATCGATCACCCGCAGACCCCAGTCGTCGGTCACGTAGGTGAAGGACCCCACGACCGAGACTTCGTGAGCGGTGGCCGCGAGAGCGCAGGCCCCCACTTCCCGGGGCTATTCGGGATCGGCGGCGTCGATCAGACGCAAACCGGCGTCCTCGTCGGCCACATAGAGATGCGACCCGGAGAGCGCGATCCCCCGCACCATGCCGGGCGTGTAGAGCGATCCCAGCAGGGTCTGCTCTGCGTCGAGAACCAGCACCGCGCTGTCGGCGCCGATGAAGGTGTGGACTCCGTCTGTGGCGACGCTTTCGGCCGGCCCGAAGAGCGCCCGGCCGATCAGCTCCAGCTCGGCGCCTCCGTTGAGCTGCAAGGCGGGCGCCGGAGCGGCGTCGCCGGCCGCCACGATCGCCGCAAGGAGCGCCAACAGCCGGCCAATCTCGAGTTTGCTCTCTGCTTCGCGTATCGACCTGTCCTCCCCGTAGAGTAGATCATATGGGGGCGAACGTGGTGTTGTACGCGATCCCTGTGGGGAGGATCGGCGGCGATCCGAATTACCTTGCCGGAAATCTGTGCCTCAGCATCCGCCCTCCTTCTTCCGCGCCCGCTTCACTTTCACCGGCTTGATCTCGACCGGCGCGGCGGGGGCAGCGCCGGTGAAGTGGGCGTGCAGCGCGGAGCGCAGGGCGTGATGGGCCAGCGCAGCGGGGGTGGCGCTGGTCGGCGCGGCCGGCTCCGTGAGCACCTGCGCCTGGAATTCGCTGAAGCCGCCCAGCAGTGTCGCCGCCTTGCCGTCGTAGCTCTGGGCACCGGCGGGAAGGCGTTCAAGATCGGCCGCGCCGTAGAACACCAGGGTGCGGGTGGGGGGCAGATCGGCCAGGAAGTGGCCCTCGGGGTCGTCGTCGGGAAGGGTCATGGCACCGGGGATTCGTTCCTCGATCGGCGCCGCGGGGGTGCGCAGGTCGACCAGGTAATAGTCGCTCGGGTCGTGCACCAGCCCGCGGGCCAGCTCCAGCGCATCGATTCCGCGCAGCTCGGAGCGCACGGTGCTGGTGTCGAGCATCGAGAGCGCCGGGAAGGCCACCACCAGTCCGGTGGCGGTGGCGACACCGAATCCGAGGAAGGCACCGTTTCGTTGGCGCGGCGAATGCGATAGCTCCGGAACGACCGCCAGGTGCGCCAGGCGCCGCTCCAGCCATTCGGCGCCGAAGAAGCCGCCGATCGCCATCAGCACCACGGCCACCACGATCAGGGGCTCGGGCACCGGCAGCACCTCTGGCAAGCGCGACACGCCCAGCGAGCCAGACTGGTAGAAATCGGCCAGCGTCGGATAGGCGAAGCCAAACACCACAGACCCCGTCAAGGTGCCCGCGAGCGCCGCAAGTCCGTCCATGTTGCCCGATCCGGTCGCCACCACCGCGGTGCCGGGGCAGTAGCCGGCGACGATGAAGCCGACCCCGAGCAGCAAGCCGCCGATCAGCTGCGGCCAGATCCAGGTGGCCGAAATTCGCATCTCACCCACCGCCAGGAGTCCTAGCCCCGACAGAATCGCGATGCCGAGCATGGCGGTGACGATCGCAGAGAACATCACCTTGAAGACCCGCATGTTGGTGCCGTAGAACTGTGCCGCCAGCACCGGCGCGCGCCCGAAGCCGGAGCGCTCCAGCACGAATCCGAAGCCGAAGCCGATCAGAGTAGCGATGACCATTCCCACCGGCCGCGAGAAGGCGTCGAACATGTAGAGAGGGAGGCTCATTGTCGTTCCTTTCCGTCCTTCTCGACTATCGCCACTGGCGACGCAGCAGAGGGGCGATTGCGTAGCCGCCGGCGAACACCGCCAGCATGAAGATCCAGGAGCCGGTCGAGAGCAGCGCTCCACCGGAGAGCGCCTGTCCGGAGGTGCAGCCACGGGCGATGCGCGCCGCGATGCCCATCAAGGTCCCGCCGGTGAATGCCAGCAGCAGCCGGGTGCGTGGAGTCACTCGCCCGCCCGAGAGCACGCCGAGCTTCATCCGACCGGCCGAGTAGGCGGCGACGATTCCACCCAGAAAGACCCCGAGCACCTCGAAGACCAGCCAGTCGTCGAGGATATGGCGCTCGCCATTTACGTACTTGCCCATGTAGGGGTTCGACTCCACCGCCGCCGGCGCCACCGAGTGCGCGGCCAGCACCGCCATGCGGTTTGCCGCGCCGCTCGAGCCCAGTCCCCAGCCCATCACCACGAACGATGTGAGCAGCACCAGACCCAACGCGATGCCGGCCAAATACGGGTTCCAGAACTTCTGCTCTTCAGTCGTGTTCATCTCTAGTTCCTCGCATCAGCCGCCGACGGCCGCCAGAACGGCGTCGAACGATGTCTCCTGTCCCGCATAGAGCAGCACAAAGCGCAATGCCAGACCGCCGATCAGCACCAGCACCGGCGCCAGCAGCACCGGCGCCAGCTTGCGACGCATCTCGATCGTCTCCAGAATCAGCGGTACCACCAGCCCCATGATCACCACCAGCGACCAGAACACGCCGGTGTAGGGTCCGCCCATCAGGTTCCAGGCCGCGTGTTGGGCGGCTCGTCCCGCCGTCGCCAGGCCAATCAGCATCACCGCCAGTAGTCCGAGCTCCACAGTGATGGCGCCGACATCCCAGCGGGCGATGCGCTCTCGCTCCTGGTGCGAGATCGGCAACAGCAGCAAGAGCGCCGCGCCTGTCGACACGCCTGAGGTGAGGAAGAGCGGCCCGAGAATTGCGGTGTTCCACTGGATCCGCGCGGCCAAAGTCCCCAGCAACAACCCGGTGTAGATGCCAAGCCCGACTCCCACCGCCAGCGACACTCCGAGGATCGCTCCGCGCCGTTCGTCAGCGAGCTTCATGAGCCGATCGAGCAACGCCCGCGCCCGAAAGCGCCCCACCCAGCTCGACTCCAGCAGCGAATCGCGTTCGCTCGAGCTCCACCCGCCGAGCGCCAGCAGAAGCCCCGTCGGGTAGGTGATCAGCAGAATCCATGCGCCCCACGACATCGGCGACGCAGGCTTGAAAGCGAGATAGAAGCGGTGCACGTGCAGCTTCATCTCCAAGTCGAGGAAGAGGAAGAACATCCCGATGGAGATCGCCGCCAGTGCCCATATCGGCGCCAGGCGCGCGGCCCACGAGATCCGCCTGGGCTCGCCCATTCCCATGATGGCCGCCAGCACCAGGAGACCGGCCGACATGCCGCCGAGGAAGAGATAGAGCGCGACATCCCACCCCCAGATATGGAGCGCGGGGTCGATATGAGGGTTCATTCGTCCATGGACGATTTCGATGGCTTGGCTGTGCATGATGCGCTCCCTTCAAACCAGGAAGTAGATGTTCGGCTCGGTTCCCGCCTCGGCCTTCAGGATCTTGTAGTCGCGGCCCCGGAGCAGCTTGGAGATCTCGGAATCGGCATCGTTCACGTCGCCGAAGCTAAGGGCGGAGGTTGGGCAGGTGGAGACACACGCGGGGAGCTCGCCGGCCGTGACACGGTGCATGCAGAAGGTGCACTTGTCGACGTAACCCTTGGGATGCACGTAGCGAGCGTCATACGGACACGATGCGATGCAGGCCTTGCAGCCGGTGCACTTGTTGTGCGACACCAGCACCGCCCGTCCCTCGCCGAAGTGACTGGCGCCGGTCGGACAGGCTTGCACGCAGGGAGCGTCATCGCAGTGCATGCAGCGCTCGGAGCGGTTCACCATGGAGAGCGCCGGGAAGTAGCCACGCACTTCTTGCACCACCCAGTCGCGGCAGCAGCCGTTCGGCACGTCGTTCTCGGTCTTACAGACCAGCACGCAGGCATTACATGCGACACAAGCCTGGGTGTCCATCGCCATGGCGTAGCGGGCCGTCTTCTGCTTGCTCATGCCGACCACCTCTCGACGCGCACGAAGTTGACGTTGAGCGCCGTGGATCCGAACGCCGGATCGATCTCGGTGCGGGTCATCAGGTCGTCATCGGCGATGCCGCGGCCGTGGGCAAAGCGCAGGCCCTTGGCGGAGTGGCCGAAGCCGTGCACCGTGTAGACGCAGTCGTTGCGGATTCGCTGCGTCACCTTGAGCGAAACCGGACCGACTCGCACTCCGTCCTCGTTGGTGAGTGCCACTCGAGCGCGGTCTTCCAGGCCGTGCTCGGCGGCGGCCTGGGCGCTCATCCACAGCTCGTTCTCGGCGACGATCTCGCCCAGCATCCTGTTGTTGGTCGAGCGCCCGAAGGTGTGCACCGGAGTGCGCCCCGTCAGCAGCCGGAACATCCCGGGTGGCGGAGGCTTGGGCGGCCGAAAGACCGGCATCGGATCGAGCCCGGCGTCGGCCATCTGTTGCGAGTAGAGCTCGATCTTCCCGGATGGTGTATCGAAGATCGGCTCCACGCCCTCTTCGATGGTCACGGGCTCCGGTTTGCCCTGCACCACGCCGGTCTTCTTGACCTCGCTCAAGCTGTATCCGGCCTTGGCCAAGCGGCCGCCGACATGTCCCTCGGGATCGTCGCCCCAAGGGCAGTGCTCCGACACCCCGAGCCGAGCCGCCAGCTCCTTGGCGATCCACCATCCGGGCTTGCTCTGGTGCAGCGGCGCGACCGCGGGCTGGCGAATTGCGGCGTAGGGCTCGGCATAGTTCGGTGCGTGGATGTCGTCCCAGCGCTCCAGGTAGGTACACTCAGGAAGCACCACGTCGGCCCAGCCGGTGATCTCGGCGGGCAGCACGTCGATGGCGACGATGAACTCCAGCTTGGCGATCGCCTCGAGCGTCTTCTTCTTCTGCGGGATCGACTGCAAGATGTTGCTGCCGTAGACCATCCACGCGCGAATATCGTACTCGGCGGTGCCGGGGATGGCGGCGTCGCGCAGCCCGTTCGCCAGCACGTGGTCGGCGAAGGGGAAGACCCGGTCCTTCGGCATGTCGGCCGCCACCGGGAGCTGCTTCTTCGGTTTCGGCGCATCGGCCTTGGGGATGTCGAGCTTGGCCGGAAAATAGTAGCCGCCGGCTCGGCCCCAGGCGCCCAGCAGCGCGCTCAAGGTCGCGACCGCCCGCAGCCGTTGCGTGTCGTCGCCGTACCAGTTGGCGCGCCGACCCGGGTGGATCAGCGACGCCGGTCGCGCGCCGCCGATGATCCGTGCCGTCTCGACGATGCGCTGCGCGGCGATGCCGGTCTTGGTGAAGGCCCACTCGGGGGTCTTGTCACGCAGGTGTTGGCGCAGCTTGTCGAAGCCCGTCGTGTAGCTCGCGACATAGTTCTGATCGAAGAGATTCTCCTCGACGATCACGTGCATCCAGGCCAGCAGCAGAGCGAGGTCGGCCCCGGGCTTGATCGGCAACCAGTAGTCGGCCTTGCCGGCCGCGACGGAGAAACGCGGATCGACGACGATCAGGCGCGCGCCGCGGCGCCGTGCCTCGGCCAGATCCTGCACCTGGGTGTTGTGCATATTCTCCCCGAGGTGCCCGCCGATCAGGGTGATCACCCGCGAACGCGCCATGTCGACCACCCCGGGCGACCCCACCGGAGCGCCGTAGGTCAGCGAGAAAGCGGCGTCGCGCGGGCCGCGACACTGCGCGTACGAAGGAGCCGCGACGTTGGGCGTTCCGTAGCCCTTCATCAGCGCCTTGAACCACGAGCCGCCGTAGCCGTGCGAGAAGAGCGCCAGCGCTTCCGGCCCGTGCTCCTTCTCGAGCCGCGCCATCTGCTCGGCCACCCGATCCAGCGCCGTCTCCCACGACACCGCTTCGAAGACCTGCTCGCCACGCTTGTCGCGACGCATCAGAGGCTGCTGCAGCCGGTCCGGATCGTAGAGCAGTCCCACGCCGCCGACCCCGCGCGGGCAGAGCTTGCCGCGCGACAGGGGATGCGCCGGATTGCCGGTGAGCTTGGTCACCCGCCCCTGTTTGACGTGGGCGAGCACGCCGCATTTCCAGAAGCACATCTCGCAGAAGGTCGGCACGACCGTGTCGCCGTCGGTCGCCGGATCGTGCAGAAGGTCCGGATCGAAACCCCAAACCCGGGAGCTCAGCGCCGAGGCGGCGCCCAGCGCGCCCGCGGTCATGCCGCTGATGCGAATGAAATCTCGACGTGTGATCGTCATGGCTGTCGACTCCGATTGCGGTGGTTGCGCGGGACCGCCAGCGCAAGCGCCGGGCCAGCGCCGGCGTCGATCCGCTCGTGCCCCGCGACGCAGCGCGCAAGCTCCTGTGCTGCAACGCCATCCGCGTCCGCCAGCGGTCCCGCGTCGACTCCCCGCCGATTTTTCTCTCGGCGCCGCAGGGAGCCCCGTGAAACAAAACGTTTCGAGACAAGGCGTTGCAGCTCGGCGGATCGACGACCCACGCCGAGGCGCTGGTACCGCTCCCTTTCGCACCCGTGGGATTCGGGGCACACTGGCAACGTGCCGATCCGCGCTTCTCTCAGCCTCCGGTCGAGGCAGATGACCTCGCCAGAGAAATGCGGGCCAGCCCGAATCGGAGATCCAACCCTGCCGCCCCCGTCTCTGCTGCTGACCGGCTTCGAGCCCTTCGACGGCCATCGTCTCAATCCGAGCGCGCTGGTCGCCGAGCGCCTGCACGGCTGCGTCATCGGTGGATGGCGGGTCGAATCCCGCTCGCTGCCGGTCGACTTCTCGCGCATCGATGGGGCGCTGCGGCAGGCATGGGCGCAGGCGCATCCTGGCGCCGTGCTTGCGCTCGGTCTGGCGTGGGGCCGGGCGGCGATCGAGGTCGAGACAGTCGCCCGCAACCGGGTCCACCTCCAGCGTCCCGACAAGGGCGGCCGACTGATTCGCAATCACACGATCTCGGGCGCGGCCCGCCTCCACAGCACTCTCTGCCCCCGGCGAGCGGTGCGTGCGATGCGAGCCGCGGGCGCTCCGGCCAAGACCAGCGGCGAGGCCGGCACGCATCTGTGCAATTACGTATTTCACCGCACTCTGACGCGCTTCTTCGGCTCCCCGGGCGTGAGGACCGGCTTCATTCATCTGCCGCCGCTGCCCGAGATGGATCCGCCGCTCGGCCGCGAGCGCGCGCCGAGCCTCGAGCTGGACATCATGCTGAAGGCGATCGGCGCCGCCATCGCTGCGATCGACGACCCAGGGGGCTCCGGGCGGCCGTGATACCCTGCGCCGCTGGAGACGCCTACGCATGACTCGAGATCCCCAACACCGCGTTGCCGCTGAGTCCGGCTGATGTGCGGATTCGCCGGCCTGGTCCACGACGAAACCCGCCCGGTCGACCGGCGGCTGCTGCGACGCATGGGCGACACCTTGCGCCACCGCGGTCCCGACGACGAGGGGATCTGTGCCGACGATCGCGCCGGACTGGCCTTCCGGCGGCTCTCGATCATCGACCTGGAGGGGGGTCACCAGCCCCTGTCCAACGAAGATGGCAGCGTGTGGATCGTCTTCAACGGCGAGATCTACAACTTCGCCGAGCTGCGCCGGGGCCTGGAGAAGGCCGGCCACCGATTTCGCACCCGCGCCGATACCGAGGTGATCGTCCACCTCTACGAGGATGTGGGGGCCGAGGTGGTGAAGCATCTGCGCGGGATGTTCGCCTTTGCGATCTGGGATCGGCGCGAGGGCGGCACGCTGCTCCTGGCCCGCGACCGGGTCGGCAAGAAGCCGCTCTACTATGTCGAACGAGACGGCACCTTCGCCTTCGCCAGCGAGATCAAGGCGCTGCTGGAGTGGCCCGCGCTGCCCCGCGAGATCGAGTCCGACTCCCTCCACCACTACCTGACCTACGGCTACGTGCCCGCGCCGCGTTCGATGTTTCGCCACGTGCGCAAGCTGGAGCAGGCCCACACGCTGATCCGGCGGGGCTCCCGTTCCACCATCGCGCGCTATTGGCGGCTCGACTACCGCGACAAGCTGCGGCTGCCCGCGCGCCGTGACTACCTGGAGCTGGTCCGGCAGAAGGCCGCGGAAGCGACCCGGCTGCGCATGGTCGCCGACGTTCCGCTGGGCGCCTTCCTTTCCGGCGGCGTCGATTCCGGGTCGGTGGTGGCCTGCATGAGCGCGGCCCGCTCCGAGGTGCGCTCGTTTTCGATCGGCTTCAAGGAAGAGGCTTACTCGGAGCTGCCGATCGCCCGGCAGGTCGCCGAGCGCCACGAGACGTGCCACACCGAGCACATCGTTCGCCCCGATGCGCTCGCCGTCATGCCGAAGCTGGTGTGGCATTACGACGAGCCTTTCGCCGATTTCAGCTCGGTGCCGACCTACTACGTCGCCTCGATCGCGCGGAAGTCCGTCAAGGTCGCGCTAACCGGCGACGGTGGAGACGAGAGCTTCGCGGGGTATCCGCGTTATCGCCACGGCAGCGCCACCTGGGGGTGGAAGACACTGCCGGCGAGCCTGTGGTCCGCGACCGGCGGGGCGATCGGCGCGCTGGAGAGGTGCCTGCACGGGGAGCGGCGGGCCCGGCTCACGCGTGCGCGCCACTTCGCGGAGGCGATGCACGACTACCCCGATCCGCGCCGGCGCCACGCCCGCTGGATCGCCATCTACTACACCGCAGCCGAGAAGGCGCGCGTTCTGCACCCCGATCTGCACGCCAGGGACGCCGAGCTCGACTCTCCCGCGATCCTCGCCCGGCGCTTCGACGACGTGCTGGCGGAGCATCCGCTGGACCGCATCATGGCGGTCGACGTGGAGACATATCTTGCCCAAGATCTGCTCGTGAAGATGGATGTCGCCACCATGGCGAACTCGCTCGAGGCGCGGTCCCCCTACCTCGATCACGAGCTGATGGAGCTCGCCGCACGAATCCCGGCAGAGCTGAAGCTGGAGCGCGGCCGCACCAAGCCGCTGTTGCGCGACGCGTGGAGCGATGTGTTGCCGACAGATGTCACCCGGGGACCCAAGGTGGGGTTCCGAATGCCGGTCGACGAGTGGTTTCGCTCCGAGCTGCGAGGACCCGCAGAGGCGCTGTTGACCGAGCGCCCCGACACCTGCTGGAACGCCGCGGGCGTCCGCGCCCTCTTCGACGAGCACGCCCGAGGACACGAGAATCACACTTTTCGGATCTGGACGCTGCTCTGGTTCGAGGTCTGGCGGCGCACCTTCATCGAGAGCGACCCGCCGGGCAGTCTGGTCTGAGCCCGTAGGACTTCCCTCATGAGAACGCTCTATCTAACCTACACCGGCCTGCTGGAGCCTCTGGGCGCGTCCCAGGTGATCCCGCACCTGCGGGGTTTGGCCGCCGCCGGTTGGGAGATCGACGCCGTGAGCTGGGAGAAGTCGGAGCGGCTCGCGGACCGTGCCCAGTTGGAGACTGTTGCCGGCGAACTGCGTCGCTCCGGAGTCTCCTGGCGCCCCCTGCGCTACCACAAGAGCCCGACGGCGCCGGCCACCGCCTACGATCTCTCCCGCGGGCTGGCGCACCTGGCGCGCCGGGCGCGCCCTCGTCGCTGGGGACTGGTTCATGTTCGATCGTATGTTCCCGTGCCCCTGGCGATGCTCGTCAAGCGCTGGCTCGGAGCGCGATTCGTGTTCGACATGCGTGGCTTCTGGGCCGACGAGTACGCCGACTGCGGGATCTGGGGGAAAGAATCGTCGCTATTCCGCACCGTGAAGGACTGGGAGGGGGCCTTCTTGCGTGCCGCGGATCAGGTGGTGGTGTTGACCCACGAGGCCAGGCGCGTTTTGGAAGAGGGGCATCCGCGACTGCCCCGGCCCTGGCGGCGGGAGGCGCCTCCGATCCAGGTCATTCCGACCTGCGCGAATCTCGATCTCTTCCGCCCAGATGGGCCGACCCACCCCCGGGGCGAGGCCCTGAGGAAGAATCACTTCGTAGTCGGCTACGTGGGATCGGTGGGCACCTGGTACGAGTTCGACGCCATGTTCGACCTGATCAATGCCGCCCGCCGTGAAGATCCGAGCATCCACTTCGTGGTGGTGACGCAGACACCGGAGCACGAGGTCCGGGGTCTGGCCGACGCCCGGGGACTGCCGGCGGCCGCCCTCACCGTGGCCGCCGCCGGCCACACCGAGGTGGCATCTTGGATCCGGTCCTTCCATCTCGGGCTCTTCTTCTACTCGCCGGCATTCTCCAAGAAGGGCACCTGCCCCACCAAGATGGGGGAGATCCTCGGTTGCGGCGTGCCGGTGATGGTCAACCGCGGCGTCGGCGACGCCGAGGAACTGGCCGAGCGGAACGAGGTCGGCTGCGCCACTCCCGACGTCGGGCTCGACTCCACGGTCGAGACGTTTTCTCGAGTGCGAAACCTGATTGACCGGGATCCCGCCCTGGGTGGGCGTTGCAGGAGAGTGGCGGAAACGCATTTCGACGTGGCGGACGCGATTCGCGACTATGATGCAATCTACCGTTCGTTGGAAAGGGAGCGCGCATGAAGGGCGATTCGACGGTGCCACCCTCTCGCTCCGAGCAGGAGCTTCGCGCCTGCTGGCGCTGCGGCGACGATCGACCGCGCCGTCTCTACACCAAGTGGGACGCGCCGATCTGGCGCTGCCGCGCCTGTCGTCAGGTCTATTCTGGGCTGCGCTTGAGCGCCGCGCAGGTCGCCGATTGGTACGCCGACTACTACAGCGAGCGAAACACCACTCCGGAAGCGCTGACCAAGAGTCGCTACCAGGAGCTGCTGAGACGCTTTGAACCCCGGCGCCGCTCCGGGCGGCTGCTGGACGTGGGCTGCGGCTTCGGCTTTCTGCTCTCGATTGCCGCCGAGCAGGGCTGGGAGAGTTGGGGAACCGAGATTTCCGCTTCGGCCCTCGACTACGTGGAGGGGATGGGCCTGCCACGGGAGCGGGTATTCCTGGGCGGTATCGAGGACGCCGGCTTTCCGGCTCAGTCCTTCGACGCGGTCACGATGATCGAGGTCGTAGAGCATCTGCGCGATCCGCATGCCACGATGCGCGAGGTGGCACGGGTGCTGCGTCCCGGCGGTCTGCTCTATTTGACCACTCCGAACTTCGACTCTCTCAGCCGCTTCCTGCTTAGGGACAATTGGAGCATCATCCACCCTGAGGAACACCTTTCCTATTTCACCGTCACCTCTCTGAGCGCTTTCGTGGAGAGCCTGGGGATGCACACCTTCGAGGCTCGCACCACCGGCTTCGGCTACCATGAGGTTCTGAATCGACTGCGCGGCGAGCCCAAGGAGCATCGCCCCGGCCCGGAGGAGGTGCAGGCGGCGCGCCAGGCGATCGAGAGCCGCTCAGGACTGCGGGCATTGAAGCAAGGGGTCAACGGGGTGCTCGCGCTGACTCGCTTGGGCGACACGATCAAGCTCTTCGCCGAACGCTCGAATTAGTGGCTCCCGATCCGTCTTGCTCGAGATCCAGCGCTCGTGCAAATGCCCTGCGCACATAGACCGGCACCATCGCCCGGCGATAGTCCGCGTCCCCGGGGATGTTGGCCACCGGTTTGCAGCGCCGCCTCGCCGCCTCGGCCACGGTGTCGAGCGCGCCGGCGAAACTCGGCGAAGGATCGGGATGGGTGCCGCGCAGCAGCTTCGCCGCCGCCTTTACCCGCAGCGGTCTGGCCTGCAATGCGCCCAGCACCAGGTCGGCGTCGAGCACATCGCCCTGCTCGTCCAGGTCGACGCGCACCGCAACACCCAGCAAGGGGAAGTCGATCGATCCCCGCTGGCGCAGCTTGAGGTAAGCCCCGCGATGCCCCGCGGGTCCTGCGGGAATGGTGATAGATACCAGCAGTTCATTGCGTGCGGATCGCTTGTTCCATGTGCCGTCGGCAGTCCACAGATCGTCGAGCGCCAGCTCCCGCGCCCCGCCGGGCCCACGAAGGTGCAGTCTCGCACCCACGGTCATCAGTGCCGGCGCGCTGTCGTTGCTCGCCGCGGCAACACAGTTCCGACCACCCCGCACCACGTGGCAAACCTCGCCGTCTTTCTTCAGGCAGAAGCCGAGCGCGGAGCGCCAGAAGTAGCTCTGATTGTACCAGCGACAGCGGGTATCGAGCATCACGTTGCCGCCGATCGTCGCCATTTCTCGATGCTGCGGTCCCGCCACCACCGCCGTCGCTTGCGCCAACGCCGGCGCTCGTTCGCGCACTCGTGGATTGCCCGCGACCTCCTCGAGCGTGGTCATCGCCCCGATCTCGAGCGTTCCTTCCGCGCCCACTCGGATTCCGTTCAGCTCCTTGATCCCGGCCAGCGAGACGACGACATTCGGCGTGAAGAGCTCGTGTTTCATGTTGGGAAGCAGGTCGGTGCCACCGCCCAGGATCATCGCCCTTTCGCCGTGTCGCTCGAGCAGCTCCAGTGCCTGCTCGATCGAAGATGGCGTCGCCAGCTCGAAGGGCGGGAGACGCAGCATTAGGCGCCCGCCAGTGCGCGTTGGCCCCGGAGCGCCTCCAACACGCGCGCGGGGGTGAAGGGCAGCCGGGTCAAGCGGATTCCCAGCGCGTCGTGCAGCGCATTCGAAATGGCGGGGAGCGCCGGGTGCAGCGGTCCCTCCCCGGCCTCCTTGGCTCCGTAGGGGCCCTCGGGATCGATGCTCTCGACGATCAGAGAGTGCAGCTCCGGCGTGTCCACTGCCGTTGGCAGAGGGTAGTCGAGCAGCGAGGGCCCTCGGTGCAGTCCGCGCTCGTCGATCTCGTGGCTTTCCATCAGCGCCTCGGCGATTCCCATGTAGGCGGAGCCTTCCATCTGACCCGCCACCAGCATCGGGTTCAAGGCTCGCCCGCAATCGTGCGCGATCCACACTTTGCGACAGTCGATGCGCCCGCTCTCCTCGTCGACCGCCACCTCCACCACGTGGGCGGTGAAGGAATAGGCCGGCGACGCGCCGATCTTGCCGCCGCGATAGTCGCCGCCGAGCTCTTGTGTGGTGTAGGAGCCGGTCTCTCCCAGCGTGCCCTGCATCTCTTCGGCGATTCTGAATGCGTCGCGAGCACTGATAGAATCGACCACACCGTCTCGGTCTTCGACCCGACCCAGACGCATGCGCACGCGGGCTGCGTCGACGCCCCAGGCCGCCGCGACCGTGTCGACCACGCGCCGCCGGAGTTTGCGCGCCGCATCGATCGCCGCGTTGCCGCCCATGAAGGTGACGCGGCTGGAGTAGGCCCCCAGATCGACTGGACAGAGATCTGTATCGGCAGCGACCACGCGCACGTCTTCCGGATCGACCCCCAACTCCTCGGCGACCACCGCCGCGACCATCGTGCTCGCTCCCTGTCCAATGTCGTTGCCGCCCGTGAAGACCGTCACCAGACCAGAACGGTCCACCTGGAGCTGAATGCCAGAATGTGGCATGGAATTGGGGTAGATCGGGTAGTTGGTGCCAGAAATGTACATCGACCCGGCCACCCCAAGCCCACGGCCGCGCGGCAGGCGCCCATGCCGATCTCTCCAGCAGCTGGCCCTTTCCACCGCGTCGAGACAGTCCAGAAAGCCGTTCGAGGTGATCCGTTGATCGTTGACCGTACGCGTGTTTGCTCCCTGGAAGTTGATGCGACGAATCTCGATCGGATCGATACCCGCCGCCTCGGCCATCCGATCGAGCTGCACTTCGAATGCGAAGCGCGGCTGCACCGATCCGTGCCCGCGCTTGGGACCGCAGGGCGGCTTGTTGGTGAACACCCGCGTCGATCGAAAACGGTAAGCGGGAAAATCGTACGGACCGGTGAGCAGCTGTCCAGAATAGTAGGTGGTAACCAGCCCGTAGGAGCTGTAGGCACCGCCGTCGATCAGAATCTCGGCGTCGACCGCGCGCAATCTGCCACTTCGGTCGGCGCCGGTGCGGTAGCGCATCTCCATCGGGTGGCGCCCGCGATGGGCATAGAAAATCTCTTCTCGGGTCCACAAGAATTTCACCGGGCGACCCGTGATCATCGACAGCTTGGCGGCGCAGATCTCCAGGCTGAAGGGATCCGACTTGCCCCCGAAAGCGCCCCCGAGGCAGGGTTGAATTACACGGACGCGCGCTTGCGGAAGTCCCAACACCCGTGCCAGAATCCGTTGTAATTAGTGGGTGATCTGAGTGGACGACCAGAGTGTCAGACGTTCGTCGGCGCCGTAGCGGGCGAGCGCGCAATGCGGCTCGATGGCCGCGTGGGTGCTGCCGTGAAAACTGTACTCACCAGCAACCGTCAGCTCGGCGGTTGCCAGCGCGGTATCGACGTCGCCAAACTCCAGCTCCACCTGCTTTGAGATGTTGCCGCGTTTCGACCCCTGGTGGATCTTCGGCTGGTCACGCGCGAGCGCCTCTCGCGGCGAGAGAAAGGCATGGAGCGGCTCGTAGCGCACGTCGATCAGGCGCAGCGCCGCGTTGGCCGTGTCTTCGTCGACGGCCGCCAGCGCGGCCACTTCATCGCCGACGAAGCGTACCGTGTCGGTGGCCAGCGCGGTCTCGTCCTCGGTCCAGGGAATGATGCCATAGCGGGTGGGAAGGTCGGCGCCGGTGATCACCGCGTGCACGCCCGGCAGCGCGGCGGCGCGGCTGGTGTCGATCGCGACGATTCGCGCATGCGGGTGCGGACTGCGCAGCGTCTTGCCGTGCAGCATTCCCGGGAGCACGATGTCGTCGGCGTAAAGCGCGGTGCCGGTCGCCTTGTCGGGGCCGTCCACCTTCGGACGTGGCTGTCCGACTACCGCGAAGCCCTGGTCCCAGGGCGGATCGGCGCCGTGGCCCCTCACGACCCGCCGCCCTCTTCCCGGGACGCGACCGACCAGCCCGGTCGCGGCGCCGCGTCGCCCCGCAGCTGCGCCGCCGCCCGCTCGATCGCTTCGTAGATTTGGTTGTAGCCGGTACAGCGACACAGATTCCCGGAGAGCGCGCGACGGATCTGGTCGCGATCGGGGTCTGCGTCGCGATCCAGCAAAGCGGCTGCCGACAGAATGATCCCTGGCTGACAGAAGCCGCATTGCAGAGCCCCGCTCTGATCGAAGGCCCTTTGCGGCGGGTGGGGTCCGGTGCCGCCGGCGCGCCGGTGGGCCGGAGCCAGTCCCTCGATCGTGGTGATCCGCCGCCCCTGGGCAAGGGCCGCCGGCAGCAGACAGGAAAGCACTGGCCGTCCCTCCAGCAGTACCGTGCAGGCTCCGCAATCGCCTTTGTCGCAGCCCTGCTTGGTGCCCGTCAGGGCGAGCACATAACGCAGCACTTCGAGCAGCGTCCAGTGGTCGGGCGCGGCGCATGCGGTGGTGTCGTCGTTGATCTGGAGCTCGAGCTCTTGCATGGAATGGGGCGCGTCTCGCGGTTGCTGGATCCCCGTCTCAGACTAGTACCTTCCACGCCGGCCGCAAGGCGGCGGGCGGGTCGTGTGCGGCGGTGCCGGGGCTCCCCACCCCGCGGATGCCGTCTCGCGGCCGAAAGCACCCGCTGAAGTGGCCAAGACGCGCGAGGAGGCTGCATAGCGGTCAGCATCGGTCTCTGACGTCGTTCAGCGTCCGCGGCTGACCGCGAAACGGACAGAGTCGCCCGCTGGCCGGGGTCAGGTGGCCTGGATGGCCGCAAGACAACCAGAACCGCTCACTGACTGCACTCAGGCGCTGAGAGTGACCGTGGAGGGGCTGGTGTCGGCTGCTGACGTCGCTCAGCGTTCGCGTCCGACCGTGGCGCGGCCAGCATCGGCCGCTAAAGGAGTCCAGGCGCAGCGGCTGACCGCGGAGTGACCGGAACTGCTCGCTGACCCGGGTCAGGTGTCTGGGGCGGTTGCGGAGCGACCGGAATTGGCCACTGACCTCACTCAGGCGCTGCGAATGACCCCGGAGTGGCCGGCATCGGCCGCTGACGAAGCTCAGGCGCCGCGGCTGACCGCAAAGCGGCCAGCACCGGTTGCTGACGTCGCTCAGCATCCGCGGTCGACCGCGAGGTGGCTGGAATCGCGCGCTGACTTGGGCCAGGTGCCTCCGGTGACGGTCAGGTGGGTGGCATCACGGGCTGCTCTGCGTCAGAGGGTTGCGACGATCGTTCGAGAGCCCCAATGGCGCCCAGGGATCACCCCTGAAAACCGGTGCGCAGGCGGGCGTCTCCGAGGCAGAGAGCCGCGGCTACGAGAGAGGGCGGCGGCGGATCAGCCGCCAGTCTTCGCAGGGTTCGAGGACTGGCACCAGTTGCCCGGGCCAACGCGGTGCCTACTGGCCATCCCTGTCTGAGCGCGAGATGTACCAACAAGTTGCGCGGCAGGCCCGGGCGGCTCAGCTGGGCCGGCACGGGACTCCGGGTCGCCGCATTCGAGGCCGCCCGGATGGTCGCGAGTGGGGTAGATGCGACCGCGCTCGGCCGGGCCGGCGTCGGGAAAGGGGTGCCCGCCACCGCCGCCGATGGATCGCTGGAGACATAGGCGTGAAAGCGGCGGGGGAAGCCGGCCTGCTGCTCGCCAATGTGCGCCGCCAGCTCCTGGGGCCGCACCCATGGATCAGAGATGGCGCCGCACAGATCGCGGGCGGTGGTCCAGGGCCACGCCAGGGGGTCAGAAGTCTCCCCAGCGCGGCAAGGATTGAGCAGCACGTAGCGAATCTGACGGCGCAGGTGGCGGGCGTCCGAGATCGCTCGCGGCTTTGGCGTCGGCTGCCACCAGACAGGGCAGGATCGGGGACGGCGCCGCCGCGAGAACCAGCCCAGTGTGCGTGCCAAACGCTCGCGGGCGCTGCGCGGATCGTCGATGCGCGTGATGAGGTGGAGATGATCGGGCATCAGGCAGACTGCTGCGACGGCGGGGAAGCGTGCGCGGAGATGGGACCAGAGCCAGGAGCAGGACTCGGGGTCGCTCAGAGGCCGAAGGCCAGGCCAACTGCGCGCGATGATGTGGCACCACATGCCGCCGCGCAGCGCAAGTCGCGTGCCGGGCCACAATCCGCTGCCGAATTTGTGCCCGCGCCGTGCGGGGCTCGGTCGAGGCGCCGTGCCGGGGTGAGTGCGGGCGAGGCAGAGCCACATTGTGCATCCAAGCGGTGCGAACAAACGAGGAAAGGGCCGGAAGACGTGCGGCCCATCGCGATTCGGGGTCTGGGCAGCAGTGGCATCTCGCTCTTGCTGTGGTGCACCGGGGTGCGGCGGCCGCCGTGGATCCGGCGGCGCGGAGACGAGCGCGGTGCCCGCTCTGCGCGTCAACTGCCATCGCGAGGTGGTTCGATTCGACTGCTGGCCTGGCTCAGGTGCGCGAGACGACCGCGCGGCGGTCAGCAGCGGCCGCTGACCGCACTCAGGCGCCGCGGATGACCGCGGAGCGACCCGAATCGCTCGCTGACCCGGGTCAGGTGTCGAGGGCGACCGCGCAGCAAACAGAGTCGGCGGCTGACCGTGCTCAGGCACCGCGAACGACCGCAGCGCGACCGGCATCGGCCGCTGACCACCCTCAGCCTCCGCGGCTGACCGC
>CAZBBK010000086.1:0-18176 GCA_964490075.1 uncultured Gemmatimonadota bacterium
CTCAGCCGCCGCGAGCGACCGCGGAGCGACCGAAGCCGCCCGCTGACTCGGCTCAGCCGCCGCCCGCGACCGCGGAGCGACCGAAACCGCCCGCTGACCCGGCTCAGCCGCCGCGAGCGACCGCGGAGCGACCAAAGCCGCCCGCTGACTCGGCTCAGCCGCCGCGAGCGACCGCGGAGCGACCGAAACCGCCCCTGACCCTTGGCAAGGGCAGGTTGGCCGCGTTCCGGCCGCTCCCTGCGTCGAGCCTCGCCATATCGAAGCCTCAGTGCCCCCCAAGACCATTGACTCCCGGTGCGGGGCCTCATTAGGGTCAGCGGCTTCATCTTCTCGGGCCGTCGCCCGTCCCCCTCGCAGGAGCCCCCCGGTGTCCGATTCGATCCAGGAGCGCAAGCTCGACCATCTCAGCCTTTGCGCTGAGCGCGAGGTCGACTACCGGAGCCGCAGCACGCTGCTCGAGCACGTGGAGCTGCTCCACCAAGCCCTGCCGGAGCTGAGCTGGGACGAGATCGACCCTTCGGTCGAGTTGCTGGGAAAGCGCCTCGCGGCACCGGTCTACATCAGCGGCATGACCGGCGGCACGGCGCAGGCCGAAGCGGTCAATCGCGACCTGGCGATCGCTGCGCAGTCCTTGGGCCTGGCCATGGGGCTCGGCAGCCAGCGGCCGATGCTCGATGATCCCGCTCTCACCCGCACCTACCGGGTGCGCGACCTGGCCCCCGACATCCTCCTGTTCGGGAACATCGGCATGGTGCAGGCCCGCGAGCTGCCGACCCAGGCGCTGGTCGACCTGGTCGGGGAGGTCGAGGCCGACGCGCTTTGCGTGCACCTCAACCCGGCCATGGAGCTGGTGCAGCCGGGTGGGGACCGCGACTTTCGCCGCGGAGAAGAAACCCTGACCCGGCTGGTGGCCGAGCTCGGCGTGCCGGTGGTGGTGAAGGAGGTGGGCAGCGGCCTGTCGCGCGCCGCCGCCGCGCGCATCCGGCGCGCCGGCGTCGAGCACATCGACGTGGCCGGCGGCGGCGGCACCTCCTGGGTGGCGGTCGAGACCCTGCGCGCCCAGGGGCGCGCGCGGGCCCTCGGCGAGCTGTTCTGGGACTGGGGGATCCCGACCGCCGCGGCGCTGCTCCAGGTGCGCGGCGCCGGGTTCACGGTGCTGGCCTCGGGCGGGCTGCGCAACGGTCTCGACATGGCCCGCGCCCTGGCGCTGGGTGCGCACGCCGCCGGCCTGGCCGCGCCGGTGCTGCGGGCCCAGCGCGAAGGGGGAGCCGCGGCCGTGGTGGACCTGCTCGAGGAGTGCATCGAGGCCCTGCGCGCCGCATGGTTGCTCTGCGGCTGCCGCACCCTCGAGCAGCTCTGGGAGGCCCCGCGGGTGTTGACCGGAGAGCTGGCCCAGTGGGCCGATCAGGCGGCCGGAGTCGCGCGTTGAGGCCCGGCGTCGGCATCGCCCACGGCAAGGCGATCCTCTTCGGCGAGCACGCCGTGGTGCACGGCCATCCGGCTCTCGCGGCGGGGATCGAGCGAGGTGTGGTGGTGGAGGTTCTGCCGGATGAGCAGGGGCCGGTGCTGGAGGTCGATCCCTGGGAGCTGGAGGCCCGACCCGGCGGCCCGCGCACCGTCGACCGGGCCCTGGCGCGCTTTCTGGATGCTCAGGACCTGCGTCGAGCGCCGCTGCGCCTGCGGGCCACCAGCGACGTCCCCCTGGGAGCGGGCCTGGGCAGCTCCGCGGCGCTCTTCGTGGCGGCCGCGGCGGCCCTTGCATCCCATCTCGAGCTTCCTTTCGACCGGTTCGCGATCGAAGAATGGGCCACGGTCGCGGAGCAGGTGTTCCACGGCACCCCTTCCGGTGTCGACGTGGCCGCCACCAGCCGCGGCGGCATCGGCTGGTTCGTCCGCGGCGAGGGCTGGATCCCGGTCCCCTCGGACGCCCCGCTCACGCTGGTGATCGGGCGCGAACCGGGGCGGCGGGACACCGGCGCGGTGATCGCGGCGGTGCGCTCGCGCATGCTGCACCAGGCATCGGGAGTGGCGGCGATCTTCGAGCAAATCGCGCAGCTGGCGGCGGCCGCACGGCGCGACATGCAGGCCGGGGAGCTGGCCCGGGTGGGCGAGCTGATGAACCGCAATCACCGCTTGCTGGTCGACCTCGGCGTCTCCACCGCGGGCCTCGATCGGCTCTGCGAGGTGGCGCTGGAGGCGGGCGCCTGGGGCGCCAAGATGACCGGCGCCGGTGGAGGAGGATCGGTGATCGCGTTCGCGCCGGGCCGGGAGCGCGCGCTGGTCCATGCCTGGAACGAGCTCGGCCGCGAGGCCTTCATCACCGAGATTGGTACCCCGGCCTGAGGATTCGTCGACGTCGCCGAGCATTGGGGTGATACTACGCGGGTAGACACAGCCAGCGGTCGGGCGTCAGCGGCGGGTGGGCAGCTTCCGCAAAGAGACCGCCGCGTGGCCGTCCGGCGCGCAGGGGCACAGCATCACGATGAAGCCAGGCACAACCTCACGCATGAGCGGGCTCTACAAGCTCTCGATCGAAGAACGCAGGCGCGAGCTCAAGCGCCGCGTCGAGATGGACCACGACGAGCTGGGTGCTCTCGATTGGGGCGGCCTGCTCCTGGTCGATGCCGACAACCTGATCGAGAACGTGCTCGGCACCTACAAGCTGCCTTTCGCGGTCTGTCCCAACTTCCTGATCGACGGCATCGAGCGCATCCTGCCGATGGTGGTCGAGGAGCCCTCGGTGGTAGCCGCCGCGGCCAACGCCGCGCGCATCGTACGGGCCGGCGGAGGGTTCTTCTCCGAAACCGACGATCCTCTGATGATCGCTCAGATCCAGCTGCTCGACGTCCGCGATCCGGCGGGCGCCAAGGGGCGCATCGAAGGCGAATCCGAGGCGTTGCTGAAGCTGGCGAACTCGTGCCAGCTGGCGCTGGTCGAGCGCGGGGGCGGGGCCCGCGAGATCGAGGTCCGCACGCTGCCGAGCGATCCCGGCCAGCTGGTGGTGCACATCCTGATCGACTGCCGCAGCGCCATGGGCGCCAACCTGGTGAACACCGTCGCCGAGCGCCTGGCGGACCGGATCGCGGGGTTGGCGGGAGGGCGGCCGGGCCTGCGAATCCTCTCCAACCTGGCCGACCGCCGGCTGGTCCGGGTCGTGACCAGGATTCCACCCGAGGCGCTGGCCATCGCCAAGATCCCCGGCGACGTGGTGCGCGACCAGATCGTCGAGGCCTCACGCTTCGCCGACATCGACCCCTATCGGGCCGCGACCCACAACAAGGGGATCATGAACGGTGTCGATGCGGTGGGACTCGCGGTGGGCAACGATTGGCGCTCGCTGGAGGCCGGCGCCCATGCCTATGCCGCGCGCAACGGTCGCTACGAGGCGCTCTCGCGCTGGACCGTCGACGAGGAAGGGGAGCTGGTGGGGCGGATCGAGATGCCGATGGCGGTCGGCACCGTGGGCGGCGCGATTCGGGTCCAATCGCTCGCTCGCTTGGCGCTCAAGATCGCCGACGTCAACGATGCGACCGAGCTCGGAGTCGTCATGACCTGCGCCGGACTGGCCTCCAACCTGGCCGCCCTGCGCGCCCTGGCCACCATCGGCATTCAGCGCGGCCACATGTCGCTGCACGCCCGCAGCGTCGCCCGCGCCGCCGGGGCGCGCGACGGACAGGTCGAGCTGGTGGCGCGCTTGCTGGCCCAATCGGGTCAGATCCGCCCCGAGAAGGCCCAGGAGATCATCGAGAAGCTGGGGCTCTGAGAGGCCGCGCCACAGAGTCGGGAGCTACGCTTGCGCGCTTCCTGCGCGGACCCTCAAGAAGGCGGGCGGTGGTCGATCAGGTGGGTGGGCCAGTCGAAGGGATCGTCGTCGCCCAGCGAGAGCGACGAGACCGGACCCTTGGATGTTTGCTCGTGCTCGGCGGCCGTCCCGTCCTCTCCCTCCGCCTGCCGTGCGGCGCTCGCCGAGTCGTCCGCCGCCTCTTCTCCCTGCGCCAGCCTGGCCAGACGTTCCTCCAGGCGTTTCTTGACGTCGGGAGGCAGCTCCAGCTCGTCCGACAAGGTCCGGAACATCTCGCGCATCACGCCGACGCTGGTATCCCACTCCGAAACCCGGAAGTCCTTCTTGGCCACTCGACCCGCGGGCGTGGGCACGGGCGGAGGCGTGGGGCGGGGCTCGGCGTTGCGCGGCAGCGCGGGCGTGCTGCCCTGCCGCTTGCGCGAGGAGCCGATCTGCGCCACCGCGGCCGCCGCCAGCCGCACCAGCACGATCATCACCGCCAGGGGCAGCACGAGAGTCGCGAAGACCGAGATCAGATCGAAGGACATGGGCGCTTTCGTAGAAGTCGGTGCGAGTGAGCGAGGATGAGCGGGATCCGAGTGACCCCGGCGGCGATCCGCCCGCACGCAAACACCGGCTTCAAGTCGGGATCGTTCTGTGTCACGATCGACAGGTCGAAGGACGGCGTTCGGTCGAAGCCCTGAGCCGTCCACAGTTTGCACATGCCGGGTCGCTTTCATGCACGAGTTCCTCGAACGCTGGCGCAGTGGAGATCGGGTCTTGTTGATCGACGGCGGCTGCGGCGCCGAGCTCCCGTCCAGAGGCGTCCCCCACGCGCCGCCGATCTGGTCCGCCGCCGGGGTCCACCGGGCCCCGGGAATCGTGCGCGAGATCCACCGCACCCATGTCGAGGCCGGAGCGCAGGTCGTCACCGCGCTCACCTTCCGTACCCATCGCCGGGCGCTGGAGCGGGTCGGCCTGGTCGGCTGCTCGCTGCGGCTCACCTGCGCCGCGGTGCGGCTGGCGCGCGAAGCGGTCAGCGCCGCCGCGCCGGATCATACGGTGCTGGTGGCCGGCTCGCTCTCACCCCTGGAGGACTGTTTTCGCGCCGACCTGGTGCCCGACCTGGAGGAGGCCCGCGCCGAGCATCGCGAACGCGCCAACGAGCTCTCCTTCGCCGGCGTCGACCTGGTGCTGGCGGAGACCTTCAATTGCCGCGAGGAGGCCGAGATCGCGATGGCGGCGGCGACCGAGGCCGGTCTGCCGGTGATGGTCAGCTTCACCCTGCGCCGCGACGGCGCGTTGCCCTCCGGCGAGTCGCTGCGCTCGTGCGCTCGGGCGATCCTCGCCTGGGGTCCGCTGGCGATCGGCGTCAACTGCTGCCTGCCGTCGGTGGCGGGCACCGCGATCGCGGTGCTGCTCGAGGAGTGCGGGGCGAGCGGCGTGCCGGTCGGCGCCTATCCCAACGCGGGCGCCTCGCTGGGCCGGCAGGGATGGGCGTTCTCGCACTCCGCCTCTCCGGCAACGCTCGCCGAGTCGGCCATGCCCTGGATCGACGCCGGCGCCCGCTGGGTGGGCGGCTGCTGCGGCGCCACCGCGGGGCACGTCAGAGCCCTGCGCCGAGCCCTGGCGGAGCGGCTCGCCGAGGGTTGACGGAGAAAAGCCGATGCGGGCCACGTATGCAGCGGTTAGCATCCCGGTTTTCAGTTTGCGTGCCTGAGAGCCGATTATCATCCCGACGCCCTCGAAGCAGCGCGCCGAGTGGCGATCGATGCCCCCAATGAGACCGCGAGAGGTTTTCGACTTGAAGCACTACTGCAAAGCGGCGCCCGTCGCCGCCGCACTCGGTCTGGCTCTGCCGACGAGCGCGGCCGCCTATGTCGGCCCAGGAGCGGGCTTTGCCTTCGCCGGGTCGCTCTTCTTCTTCCTCGGGGCTGTCCTCCTGGCGCTGGCCACGATCCTCTTCTTTCCGATCCGCATGGCCTGGATCGCTTTCAAGCGGCGCCGCAAGGGAGCCGGCAAGGCGATGGTGCGGCGCGTCGTGGTGATGGGCTTCGACGGCCTCGATCCCGACCTGGTGGCGCAGTACAGCGCCGAGGGGCGGATGCCGAACTTCGAGCGTCTGGGCAAGCGCGGCTACTCCTCGAAACTGACCACTACCTTCCCCTCGATCTCGCCGGTCGCCTGGTCGTCGTTCATCACCGGCTGCAGCCCGGCCAAGCACAACATCTTCGACTTCCTGGCCCGCGATCGCCGCACCTACCTGCCCGATCTTTCCTCGGCCCGGATCACCACACCGACGCGCGTCCTCAAGCTCGGCAAGTACCGCTTCCCGCTCGAGAAGCCCGGCATCAAGCTGCTGCGCAAGGGCAAGTCGTTCTGGAAGCAGCTCGGTGAGCACGGCGTCTTCTCGGCGATTCTGCGCGTGCCGATCACCTTCCCGGCCGAGGAGTTCGACGGCGTGCAGCTGGCGGCGATGTGCGCGCCCGATCTCAAGGGAACCCAGGGCAGCTTCACCTCGTTCAGCACCCACCCCGAGGATGCCGCCACCACCGGGGGCGAGCGGATCAAGGTGGTGCGCGAGGGCAACATCGTGCGCGGCGCGATCCCCGGGCCCGCCAACTCGCTGGTCGAAGGCAGCCCGCAGCTCGAGATCGGATTCACGGTCACCCTAGATCCCGCGGGCCAGACCGGCCTCATGGAGATGGCGAACGGCGAGGTGGTCCACCTGAAGAAGGGCAAGTACTCCGACTGGGTGCGACTCAGCTACGCCGCCGGTCTGGGCCAGAAGGTGCACGGCATCGCCCGCTTCCTGATCACCTCGATCGAGCCGACCTTCAACTTCTACATGACACCGATCAACATCGATCCCGAGAACCCGGCGCTGCCGATCTCGCACCCCCTGGTCTACTCGATCTACCTCTCCAAGGCACTCGGCTCTTTCGCCACCCTGGGCCTGGCCGAGGACACCTGGGCCCTCAACGAGCGGGTGATCGACGAGGACCAGTTCCTGGAGCAGGCCTACCTGATCCAGGAAGAGCGCGAGAAGATGTTCTGGTCGGAGCTGGACAAGGTGCGCAAGGGGCTGGTGGTCTGCGTGTTCGACGCCACCGATCGCATCCAGCACATGTTCTACCGTTTCATCCAGGACGACCACCCGGCGGCGCGCGGCTTCGATCGCGAGAAGTACCGCCACGCCATCCGCGACATCTACGAGCGCGCCGACGAGCTGGTCGGCGAAACCCTCGATCGGCTCGGCGCCGACGAGGAGCTCTTCGTGCTCTCCGACCACGGCTTCAAGAGCTTCCATCGCGGGTTGAACGTCAACAGCTGGCTGATGAAGGAGGGCTACCTGGTGCTGCGCGACGGGCGCCGCGAGGGCCGCGACTGGTTCGTCGACGTCGACTGGGAGAAGACCCGCGCCTTCGGCCTGGGACTGGCCGGTCTCTTCCTGAACGTGAAGGGGCGCGAGGCCAAGGGGATCGTCGAGCCGGGAGCCGAGGCCCAGGCGCTCAAAGCCGAGATCATCGACAAGCTGCGCCGGCTCACCGATCCCGAGCGCGGCGACGAGCGGGTAGTGCTGGAAGCCTGGGACTCCCAGGAATGCTATGGACCGGGGCCCTTCGTGGAAAACGCCCCCGACGTGCTGATCGGCTACAACGCCGGCTACCGCGTGTCGTGGGAGTCGGTGACCGGCAAGATCCTCGCCGAGCCCCTGGTCGACAACGTGAAGGCCTGGAGCGGCGACCACTGCATCGATCCGCGCCAGGTGCCCGGCGTGCTCTACTCGACGCGCAAGCTCGGCTGCGAAAACCCCCGGATCATCGACGTTGGTCCGACGATCCTGGAACTTTTCGGCGTCGGCAAGACGCCGCAGATGGAAGGCCAATCGTTGCTTGGCCCGACCCGCATCGATCCCACCTTGCTGCCCAGCGGCAGGCCGATCGAGTCGCAAACAGCTAAAGTGTAGCGATCTCTCCAACCGGCGCGAAGGGGACGGTCACCGTCTCGCGCGCACCCAAGGCAAAGGTCATCGTGAGAACAGCCACATCGCTCTCCCTACTCCTCGTTGCCACGCTCGCCTCCGGCACCACGGCGGCATCGGCCCAGAAGGTTTTTCTGCTCGGTGTCGACGGTTGTGATCCCAATCTGCTCCGGCAGTACATGGACGAGGGGATCCTGCCCAACTACCAGCGTCTCGCCGAGCAGGGCAGCTTCCTGCCCTGCCGGACCAGCATGCCGCCGCAGAGCCCGGTGGCCTGGTCCAACGTGATCACCGGTCTCGACCCCGGCGGCCACGGCATCTTCGATTTCATCCACCGCCGTCCCGGCAGCTACCTGCCCTTCCTCTCGACCTCGGAGTCGAAGCCGGCTCAGAACACCGTCGAGCTCTTCGGCTACACCCTCGAGGTCCCCTTCTACTCGACGCCGGCCTCCACCGAGAACCTGCGTCGCGGCACCGCCTTCTGGGACTACGTGGTAGAGGCCGGCTTCCCGGCGACGATCTTCAAGATGCCGGCCAACTACCCGCCCAGCGAGTTCGGCGCCGGGCGCGCCCTTTCCGACATGGGCACCCCCGACGTGCTCGGCACCTACGGCACTTTTAGCTTCTACACCGATACCGACACCAAGAAGCCGGTCGAGGAGATCTCAGCAGGCAATGTCTATCGCGTGGAGATCGTCGACGGCTACTTCGAGTCGGAGATCCCCGGTCCCCCCGATCCCTTCCGCGCCGACAGCCGCGGCACGCCGTCGGAGTTCGAAGTGATCATCGATGCCGCGAGTCAGGGCGTCGCGATCACGGTCGGCGACGAGCGGGTGCTGCTGCGCGAAGGCGAGTGGAGCGACTGGGTGCCGATCCCCTTCGCCTTCTCCCTGGGCCAGGAGATGCAGGGGATCGCCCGCTTCTACCTGCAAGAGGCGCAGCCGAATTTCCGTCTCTACGTGTCGCCGGTGAATTTCGATCCCTGCGCCGATGCCGGCTCCACGACCACGCCGCCCGAGTACGCGGAGGAGCTCTGCGAGAAGCTCGGGCGCTTCTACACCCAGGGGATGCCGGAGGAGACCAAGGCGCTCGAAGGCTGGATCTTCAGCAACGAGGAGTTCGTGCAGCAGCGGCGCATCGTCTTCGATGAGCGCGCCTTGCAGCTCGAGCTGGTGCTCGACGAGTATCGCGCTCGCGACAAGGGACTGACCTTCTTCTACTTCGGCTCGGTCGACCAGACCTCGCACATGATGTGGCGCGCCATGGACGAGGAGCATCCGGCCCGGCGCCTGGAAGACGCCGCCAGCGCTTCGGTCATTCGCGACACCTATGTGCTGACCGACGCCGCGATCGGCAAGGTGCACGACGCCGTGGGCACCGACGGAACGCTGATCCTGGTCTCGGATCACGGCTTCTCGCCCTGGCATCGCTCGGTGCACCTGAATGCCTGGCTGAAGGAGAACGGCTACCTGACGGTCACCAACCCCGAGAGCTACGGCCAGGGGGAGTTCTTGAGCGAAGTCAACTTCTGGAAGACCAAGGCCTACGCCATCGGCATCAACAGCCTCTACATCAATCAGCGCGGGCGCGAGGGCAAGGGGACGGTGAGCGCCGGGGCCGCCAAGGATGCGTTGATCGCCGAGCTGGTCGAGAAGCTGGAGGCGGCGGTCGATCCCGAGACCGGCACGCGGGTCTTCGAGAACATCTACCGCCGTGAAGACATCTACCACGGTCCCTACACCGAAACGGCTCCCGATCTTCTGGTCGGCTATGCCTGGGGCTATCGCGGCTCCGACGAATCGGCCAAGGGGCAGGTGGTCAACGGCCCCTTCGTGGAGCCGAACGACGACAAGAAGTGGAGCGGCGACCACTGCGTCGACTTCACGCTGGTGCCGGGCGTGATCATGAGCAACAAGAAGATCACCAAGTCCGATCCCGCTCTGGTCGACATCGCGCCCAGCGTGCTGGCCGAGATGGGAGTCCCGATTCCTTCCGACATGGTCGGAAAGTCCATCTTCTAACGACCGGAACGACAACAACGACGGCGAGCCGCCGTCACGAGGAGAAGCAAATGTTTGGCGGAACCAAGATCAAGATCGACAAGGATCTGCTGCAGAAGGCCGAGAAGGCGGCGAGTGTGGGTGGCTACGCCTCGGTCGGCGAGTTCATTCACCACGTGCTGGAGCGCGAGCTCTCCCACTTCGACGATGCCGCGTCGGACGAAGAGATCAAGGCCAAGCTCAAGGGACTCGGCTACATCAGCTAGGCCTCATCACTGCCGGGCCAATGATGAGGGGGCGCGCGCCCGGCGGCGTGCATCTCTTCCTCATGCGGAGTGCGACCGATGGGAATCGTTGCCAACCTGACCACCAAGATCTTCGACCTGCTCTTTCTGCCCTTCGGCTGGTCTGCCGTGGCGGGGATCACGGTCTGGTCGATCATCATGGGAATCGTGTTTCTGAAGCTCTACGCGCTGGCCACCAACCAGAGCGAGATCAAAGACGTGAAGCGGCGGATGAGCGCGTCGGTGCTCGAAGTACGTCTCTTCCAGCAGGACATCGCGGTGCTGCTGCGGGCCCAGGGCAAACTCTTCAAGGCCGTCGGTGGCTACACCTGGCAGGCCGGGCGCTCGATCGTTCTGCTGCTGCCGGTCGCCCTCTTGGTGCTGGCGCAGTTCGCGGTCCGCAAGGACGTGCTCCCCCTGCGCCCCAACTCGACGGTCGAGGTGACGGTGCGGATGACGGAAGATGCGCCACAGGCCGGGCGTGCTCCCCAGCTCGCGCCGAGCGCGGGACTGGAGCTGGTCGGCGATCCCTTTCGGGTCGGCAAGACGGAGTTTCTGTACAAGCTGAAGACACGCCTGGGCGGTGCCCACGAGTTGATCGTGAGGCATGGAGACGATCAAGAGACGGTGCCGATCTACGTGGGCGAGAGCGAGGTTCCCAAGCGTCTCTATCACCGGGCCTCCAAGAACGACTTCTGGGAGGACGCGCTCTATCCCGGCGGGCCGCGCTTCTCATCGGCGTCCCCCTTCGAGCTGGTCGAGATCGACTATCCGCACGTGGAATCGCTCATGAAGGTCGGCGCCTGGGGTGGCGTTCCGGCGGCGGTCTGGTACTTCTGCATCGTCTCGATCGTGGCCGGGCTGGCGCTCAAGAACAAGCTCGGGGTCGAGCTGTAGCTGTTACGGTCAGGCGTCGATCAGCGACTCCCCGTCGACGTGGGCGGGCACATCGACGCCCAGCAGCCGCAACATAGTCGGCATCACATCGGCGATCTGTGGGTTCGCCTTGGTGATTCGGTGGCCGCGCACGAAGACGTGGGCGCCGTACTGGGTGTGCATGCCGGTGAACTGCTTGTTCCCGAACAGCGCCGTCTCGCGGGTTGCCCCTTTCATGTCGTAGCCGTCGTGCGGAACGCAGACCAGATCGGGCGCCTGCTGCAGGTAGGGGCCCTGGTAGATCTCCTCTTTGCGATGGATCGTCTTGATCACCGCCGCTCCCCCGTGGCCAGGGTCGGCGAGCCCTGCCAGCGCCGCTTCGATCTCGTCGCGTAGCGCGCGGTAGTCCTCGGGCGCCACCGATCCGACCGGATAGCGTCCCTTCACGTGCAGGTAGATGCGCCCCGGATCGAGGCAGAAAGCGCGGCTCTCGGGCGCCATCACCTGCATGTCGGCACGCTCGGCGGGCTCCACGCTCCACTTCAGGTAGCCCTGCTCCTCCAGCCAGTGGTTCAGATAGACCTCGTGCACGATGTCGGTGAAGCCGTGATCGCTCATCACCACCAGAGGATGCTCCGCGCCGATCTTGCGATCGATCGCGCCGATCAGCTCGTCGACCGCGTGGTAGTAGTCGAGGAAATCCTGGTGATGGGGATGATCGGCGTGGCTGAAGGCGGTCCACAGAAAGTGTTGCAAACGATCGGTGCCGGTGATCGCCGCCACGAACAGGTCCCATTTCTCGGCATCGATCAGGTAGAAGAGAGCCTCGCGCCGGGCCCGCAGCACGTCGTGCAGCTCCTCGAAAAAAATGTCCCAACCTTCGGCGGCCTTGCGGGCGTCGACGTCGGTCTGGTAGCCGATCTGCTTCAGCTTCGCGACGTGGGCGGCGGGGTACGTGGCTTTGGCCAGATCGATGGCGACAAAGCCGGAGACCAGCGCGCCATTCATCGGTCGTGCCGGATAGGAGCCGGGAACGTTGAGGATCACCGAGCGCTTGCCCTGGGCTCCCAGCACGCTCCAGATCGGCGCGCCCTTGAGATGCTGGAAATTCGGGAAGTAGGTCTTGTAGGAGCGCGGTTGCAGATCGGTGAAGCCGAAGATCTGGTGCTTGGCCGGATTGGTGCCGGTCATCCAGGTCGACCAGGCGACCGAGGAGATGTCGGGAATCGTGGTCTCCATCGGCGCCGCGGCGCCCTGGCCCAGGATGCGGGCATAGTGGGGCATCACGCCCTCGGCGGCGAGCTTCTCGAGCAGGGTATGGGGCGTGCCGTCGAGCCCGAGGAAGAAGAGCTTGGGAGTATTGCGGGCGAAGACGCGCTTGAGGAAGCTCATGGAGGGGACCTCTGCTGGGTGATCAGGGAGGCGGCGATTCTAGCGCGACGCTGCGCGCGTCGAGAGGGTGGAATCGGCGCCGGGGGAGGATCTACCCTGGGGCCCATGGACTCACGACTCAAAGGACTGCTCGATTTCGGTCCGCTTCTGCTCTTCTTCTTCGCCAACGCCCGCTGGGGGATCGTGGCAGCCACCGCGGCCTTCATGGTGGCGATCGGCATCGCGCTGGCCGTCTCTTACTGGAAGACTCGAGAGGTCTCGACGATGCAGCTGGTGACCGGGGGGGTGGTACTGGTGTTCGGCGGGCTGACGGTGGTGTCGCGCAACGACACCTTCATCAAGCTGAAACCGACCATCGTCAACGCGCTCTTCGGAGCGGTGCTGCTGGGAGGAGTGGCTCGCGGTAGATCGTTGCTGCAGCCCTTGCTGGGATCGGTGATGCGGCTGAGCGCGCAAGGGTGGCGTGCGCTGAGCATCCGCTGGGGCTGCTTCTTCCTGGCCATGGCGGTGCTCAACGAGGCGGTCTGGCGCAACGTCTCGACCGACGCCTGGGTGACCTTCAAGGTGTTCGGCTTTCTGCCCTTGACCCTGCTCTTCACGATGAGCCAGATCCCGCTCATGACGCGCCATGCCCTGGAGGATGAGGCGGGCTAGTCCAGTCCCTCATATCTCCTTGGGGTGAACCACGCCACGAATCGCCCACTCTCCGGCCAGATCGGCGGCCCGCGACCAGGGGCCGTCGGTGGCGATCGAGAGCAGCACCGCGGTCGCCGTGGCGAAGCCGACCGAGCGCCCCGAGAGCACCCGCACCGCCCACTCCAGGTCCGGATTGTGGGCCACGATCATTCCGCATGCCACCGACTCGTCGAAGCGCCCGACCGCCTCGATGATCGCCGACGCGCCCGTGCAGTAGAGGGCGGAGTCGAGAACGATCTCGACGGAATCGGAGAGCCCGCGCCGCAGCTCCTTGGCGGTCTCTTTGGCGCGTCGTGCGTCGTTTTTTTTTTTATGTTACGGCGACCAGCGTTTTCTACACAGATGGGTCGCCATGCGCGGGGCGTCGGCCCGGCCGCGCGGCGCCAGGGGCCGGTCGTGGTCGCGCGGGCCCGCGTTGTTCCAGGAGCTCTTGGCGGGGCGCAGCAGGATCAGCCGGCGCGCTCGGTCGGGGGTGGGCATGGGCGGGTCAGCTCAAGGAGTAGCGGCGGTAGTAGATGTCCCAGACCCCGTTGCGGTCGTCCTGCCAGACGATGTGGAGGAAGCCGCCCTCGCCGATCACGCGCGGGTAGGAGGACGAGGGCAGGGTGCCGCCGTCGGCCACGCTCACGGGATCGAAGAACGACAGGCCCCCGTCCCGGCTCAGCGCCAGCACGATGCGGCTGCCGCCCGCGCTGACGTCCTCCCAGACCACCGCCACGATGCCCTCGCCGGCCCAGGCGTGCGGGCGGCGGGCGTGCTCGAGCGACTCGCTGATCGGTCGCCCGGGCTCCCAGCCGCTGCCGCTGTTGCGCGACGCGTAGATCTGAAATCCTTCCCCCGCGCGGTTGTCCTTCCAGAAGACGTGGCTGACCGCCCAGGCGCGATCGTAGGCGCCGGCCGGGCGCACCGCGAGCCAGTCCTCATCGACCAGGGTCTGGTAGTCGCCCCAGCGCCTGTGCTCGGCCTGCCAGCGGGTCACGTGCAGAGTCGATTTCTCCGACGTGCGCAGCGCCTCGAAGGCCAAGGGGCCTTCGGGTCCGGGAGCGATCGAGGCCGCTTCGGCGTAGGCGTGCGGGCTCGCTGGATACTGCATCGACTTGAGCTTGAGGACCGGCGGAGCGATCGAATCGACGCGCGCCGCTCGCACCCAGAGCCGGCGCCGGTAGGTGTCGGTGCCGACCGCGAGAATGCTCCCCTCCTCGGCGGTGATCGCCGGCTGATCGGCCCAGTAGTTCAGGTTGCCGCGATCGAAAGGCCCCTCGATGGTGTCGCGCGCGCTCGGCCGGCTGGCGATCGCAAAGCTCCAGACCCAGGTCGAGTCGCCGACCCAGGGCTCGAAGCGCTGCACCGTGGCGGCGAATACGCAGCCGTTGTAGCCGTCCCGATCGCCGGCGATCGCGGCCTTGAAGGGGCGGTAGATCGGCGTCGAGGCGAGGGCGGTATCCGGCGCTCCGAAGGACTCGCCGCCATCGGTGGAGATGCAGCTGAGGATGTCCCAGCGATGGCGTGTGGGATCGGGGTTCTCCTCGCTCCAGGCAACGTGCAGCCGGCCCCCCTCGAGGGCGATGTCGGGCCAGCAGGAGCGCCTCGGGGAACCGTGCAGGAGACGCTCGGGAGAAGAAGGCGAATGGGGGGCGGGAGCGCGCGAGGCCCGGGCCAGCCGCGGCGCCCGCCCTTCCTCGAAGAGCTCCTCCATCACCCGTCCCTCTCCGAAAGGCAGGGGGCTGCCGAGAATCGCCGCGCAGGTCGACGCGAGATCCTCCTGGTAGGCCTCGGTCTCCACGATCCTTCCGGCCGGAAAGTCGGGCCCCAGCGCCAGGAAGGTGATGTTGCGGCAGCCGCCGCACGAGTCGCCGTGGTAGTAGACGCCGCCGTGCTCCTCGTCGTGGCGGCCGTGGTAGTCGGTGAGGAAGATCGCGGTCTGGTCGCCGTAGTCCGGCATCCTGCGGATGGTCTGCACCACCTCGAAGAGCAGGCTGTCGGAGCGCACCACCGCCGCCTCGTAGGGCGGCTCCGGCGGATCGTTGTGCTGGGCCTTGAGATCGGGGTCGTTCAGCACCAGAATCGCGACCCGCGGTTGCTCCTCCTGCAGTACTTCGATGAAGCGCTCCGTGGTCTCCTTGTCGCTGGCGTACTGGTTCTCGATCCGAGCCGCCTCGCTGTAGACCGACCAGCGGGGATGCCCCCCCCGGTAGATCGGGCTTTCGCTGGTGCGGGCGATCTCCACCACGCTCGCCGGATCGGCGCCCGACACCTCCAGCCAGTGCTCGACCCAGGTCGGGTACTCGGTGACATGATTGCCGCCGCGCAGTCCCTGCCGCACACCGGTCGTCAGCGCGAACTGGCCGGTGAGCTGCCCGGTTCGCCCCATGGCCAGGAAGTTCCGATACCAGACCCCCTGGGGGCGGAGCTGGTTCCAGGTGAAGCGGGCCAGAGTGTGGCCCGGCTCCTCCAGGAACTCGGTTTCGCGGATGCCGCCGACCAGCAGGATCACGATGTTGCGTGCCTGCGGCGGCGGCGCTTGCTCGCGGGCCGGCGCCGGCGCCGGCAGCACGAGCAGGGCGATCAGGGGCAGAATCTGGAGGTTCGTTGGGATGCGCATCACGAGCTTCGAGGGACCTGCTGGGGATTTCGGCCGGTCTCTCGACCTCGATAGTGCGCGATCTACCCCTGGGGGGGCAAGGTTTGGCAGACCTCGCAGATCCGCCCGCCGGCGTCGTAGATGCGCAGGCCCCAGCGCAGGATGCGGCCGGTGTCCTGGCCGGCGTGATCGATCACGCGCAGCGTCCAGGTACCGGCCGCGTTTTCACCCTTCAACGCCTCCAGAGGCTGCAGCGGGAGGCCATGTCCGCGATACCAGGGGGTGGTGTCGGCGCAGTGGTTGTTCAGGTCGAGGCTCGCCTCGTCCGAGAAGATCACCTGCATGTCGTTGTCGTTGCAGCCGGTTCCTCCGGGGCGATAGAGCAGGCCGACAGCCGTCCCCAGGGGACTGACGACCTCGACCTCCAGATCGCCGACCCAGGTGTGCTCCAGGTCGAGCCCGACCAGCACCCGGTCGATCGTCTCGTCGACCGCCACCGTGAGCTGACTGCTGGCGCCGCCGGGGTTGTCGTCGGGGATCGACTTCGGCACGTCGGTCGACTCGAAGCTGCCGAGCGGCGGGCCGTCGGCTCCGACCTCGTGCGCGAAGCTCATGGTGGCGGCGCCCTGGTCGAACTGGGTGTCGAGCTGGAACTGCAGCACCGCGTCGCAGGCCACGTCCGGATCGATCTCGATCAGGAAGTGGGGGAGCTCGCTCACCCCGGTCTCGCCCTGGGCGATGTCGGGGAAGTCGGCCATCGGATCGAGCACTGTGACGCCCTGCGAAAGGGCGCTGAGCTGACCGGTGACGCCGCTCACGTCGCCGTTGATCGCCAGCAGCGCGGCGCCGACGTAGACCTGCTCGCCCGGCTCCCAGATGTCGTTGCTCACGGTGTCGCAGAAGTCGCGGCTGCCGGTGTTGGCCAGGGTCACCGAGGGGGTCGGCGGATGGGGATCGGCGGTGTCGGCCACCAGGATCCCGGTGTCGTAGGGGTCGAGCCAGTCCTTGATCCGATTGGTCGGCGACGAGCCGCGGTCCCAGGACTGCGAGAACTTGCCGTACCAGTCGGCGGTGATGGAGCTGCACGAGGCGTAACCGCCGTGGAGCTGTCCCACCAGGCGATGATTCGGATCCCAGATCCCCGATCCGGAGGATCCCGGCTCGGTGGTGCCCTGCTCCCAGTCGTTGACCTGCCAGTGGCTATGGTTGTTGGGGGGATCGCTCAGGTACGAGTCGGAGATCAGCGCGTCGTCGTTGAAGCTGATCGCCTTCTCGTCGGTTCCGGGATGGTGGATGGCGACGCAGGAGGCCGCCACGTCGTCGGTGGCGTCCCAGCCCGAGTAGGCGACCTGCCAGGTCGGGTCGGGATCGTCGTCGAGCTCGATCAGGGTGAAGTCGGAGAAGGAGTTGCCGGAGCGCCACAGCGACCCCGACTGGTTGTCGGCCAGGCTGCCGCCCGAGAGCATGCCGCAGGAGGGCGACTCGTAGTTCCAGTAGACCACCACGCTCTGGTCGTTGCCGGTGCCGATCCCGCAGTGATAGGCGGTCAGGAAGAAGTTGCGGAAGTCCTCCGGCACCGAGTTCATCATCTGGCCGCTGCAGGTGAAGTAGCCGCTGACCGAGTAGACCGCCTCCGAGCGGATCTCCTGGCGCCAGGGATCGCCCTCGGGGCAGACCACGTCGATGTTGCAGGAACCCTGCTGGGGACCCGGTCGGGCGTCTTCGCCGAACATCCGGTAGCCGTGGTGGACCTTCATCAGGGCGAGCTCGGGCTCGTAGGCGGCGCCGGCCGGGATGAAGAGCTCGATCAGTGCCAGGTCGCCGAGCACCACCGGGGACCAGAGCTCGCCGTGGATCTCGTTGTCGCGGGCGTCGAAGGGACCTTCGGTGTAGCCGGTCTCCGGGTTGTGCAGGTGGAGCTGGGCGCCTTCGGGAAGGGCGAAGCGCGAGAAGGCGAAGTTGAGGCTGAGCGCGCCCGGCGAGTTGATCAAGAGACGCCAGACCCGCGAGCCGTCGCTCAGGAGATCCCAGGTGCCGTCGCGTTCGAGATCGCGGTCGACCGCCAGGGGCCAGGCGAAGCGCTGCGGGCCGGGCCGGGATGCCCTGAGCTCGTCCTGGCGCAGCAGGGCGTTGGTGTCGACCGGCGGCAGCAGGATCTCTTGCACGCGCGCCAGCGGCGTGAGATCGAGGGTGCGGCTCTTGGGGGGCGCGCCCGTGCGGGCGAGGGCGGAGGTGGCGGCGACCAGGCCCACGAGGACCATGGGAACGACCGGCGGCAGATGCTTCACTGGAATGCTCCGTTGCGCCGCGTAGAGCGGCGTCGGGTGTCGGGGGAGAGGGCTGTGTGCCCGCGTGGGGCGGGCGTCGGGTTCAGGCTAACCCCGGTGGGGGTCCTGCGACCTGCGTCGGTACGGAATTGTGCGGGCGCGCGCGCAGGAGCACGGGCACGATTCGTCGTGTTTCGAGCGCCCCTGAGTAGAGCGCCGCTTCGTCGAAATCCCAGGCGATCCGCCTCGGTCTTGCAGAGATCCCCACACCCGTCAACGCTTCTCGTCAGCAACGATCGATGGGGATCCTCCAC
>CAZBBK010000087.1:0-17185 GCA_964490075.1 uncultured Gemmatimonadota bacterium
CACGAGCGCTTCGCGCCCCTCGATGCGGCCGAGGCGCGGCGCCGCGGCGGCCTGCCGGAAAGCGCCCGGATCGTGCTGACGGTCGGCAATCTGAATCCCCGCAAGGGGCACGACCGGGTGATGCGCTGCCTGCCCGAGCTGCGACGCCGCCACGGCGAGGTGCTGCACGTGGTGGCCGGCGGGGCCGGCTACGAAGGCGACATGACCCGCGAGCTGACGCGGCTGCGGGACCGTCTCGAGCTGGGCGGCGCGGTGCGCTTCCTCGGCAACGTGCCCCCGGAGCAGCTCCGGACCTGGATCTGCGCATCCGATCTGCTCTGCCTGGCCAGCGCCTTCGAGGGCTGGCCCAACGTGCTGCTGGAAGCCATGGCCTGCGGACGGCCGGTGGTCAGCTCGGCGGTCGGGGCGGCGCGGCGGATCGTGCCGCGACCCGAGCTGGGGATCGTCTATGAGCCTTTCGACTCGCACCAGGCGCTGCTCGCCGCGCTCGATTCCACGCTGCAAAGAGCCTGGGACTCGGAGACGATCACCGACTACGCTCGGGGCCACTCCTGGGATCGCACCGCCGCGGTCCTGCACCAGACCCTGCTGCGGGCCGCCGGGCGCGAGGCGGGCGAAAATCCGGAGTAGAAGGTCCGCGCACCAGACCGGGGGACCAGGATTGGCACCAGCGGAAGAGCGCGAGCAGAGCGACCCGGCGCTGCGCTTCGAGCGCCTGAGGCCGAAGCTGAGCGAGCCCTGGGACGAGTTCGTCCGCGCCCACCCGGCGGGCTCGGTCTACCACCTGAGCGGCTGGCAGCGCGCCGTGGCGCGCACCACCAGCTCCGAGGACGTGACGATTGTGGCGCTGCGCGGGGAGACGATCGCCGGCGGCGTCCCGCTCGGCCTGGTCCGCTCGCCCCTCTTCGGCACCTCGCTGGTGTCGGCGCCCTTCGCGACCGGCGGCGGCATCCTGGCCCGCTCGGCGGAGGTCCACCGCGCCCTGCGGAAGCGCTGCACCGCGCTCATGAACCAGACCCGCGCGAGCCACGTCGCCCTGCGCTACCAGCACGCGACCGGCGCCGACTCCGACCTGCCCGGCAGCGATCTCTACTGCGGCTTCGCGCGGCCCCTGCCGGCACGTCCCGAGGAATGCCCGGCGATGCTGCCGCGCAAGGCGCGCGCCGCCGCCCGCAAGGGCCTGAAGCTGGGGCTGGAAGCCCGCGTGGCGGAGCTCGACGAGGGCGTCCGCCATCTCTACGAGCTCTTCCGCGAGACCCAGCACGGCCTGGGCACCCCGGTGCTGCCGCGCGCCCTCTTGGAGGCGCTCGCCGCCGAGCCGGGGCTGCGCCCGGAGGTGCTCTTGATCGAGCACCAGGCCCGGGTGGTCGCCGCGGTGATGAGCTTCCACTTCGGCGATTGCGTGCTGCCCTACTACAGCGGCTATGCCGGCGACGCCCGCGCGCTGCAGGTCGGCAACGTGCTCTACCTGGAGCTGATGAAGCACGAGACCGAGCGCGGCACCCGGCAGTTCGACTTCGGCCGCAGCCGCCGCGGCGCCGGCGCCTTCCGCTTCAAGTCCCACCAGGGCTTCACCCCGCTCCCGATGCCCTATCGTTTCCTGGTGCGCGACGGCGCCGCACCGCCCTCCCTGAACCCCTCCGCGCCCTCCTTCCGCCTGCCGATCGCGATCTGGAAGCGCCTGCCCCGCGCATTCGCCGACCGCCTGGGCCCGATGATCTCGCGGGGACTGCCTTGAGGGCCGATAACTAATACTGGAAGGCTGTTGCGCACACGCGTGAGGACCCCCCGATGAAAGTTGCCATCCTCGCCGGCGGCGTGGGAAGCCGGCTCTCCGAAGAGACCGCGGTCAAGCCGAAGCCCCTGGTCGAGATCGGTCCCTACCCGATCCTCTGGCATATCATGAAGCTCTATGCCCACTTCGGGCACGACGAGTTCGTCATCGCGCTCGGCTACAAGGGCGCGATGATCAAGAAATTCATGGTCGACTATGCATCTCTGGGCGGCGATCTGACCGTGCGCATGGGGACCGGCGAGGTGGTGCAGCACGCCAACGCGCTGCCCGATTGGAAGGTCCACCTGGTCGATACCGGCCAGGAGACCCTCACCGGCGGGCGGATTCTGCGCCTGGCTCCCTTTCTGGACGACGGCACCTTCATGCTCACCTGGGGCGACGGCGTGGCCGACGTCGACCTCGCGCGCCTGGCCGAGTTCCACCGCTCGCACGGCAAGCTGGCCACCCTCACGGCGGCGCGCCCGATCGCCCGCTTCGGCCACCTGGACCTGGACGGCGACCGGGTCATGGAGTTCTCCGAGAAGCCTCAGACCCGCGAAGGCTGGATCAACGGCGCCTTCTTCGTGCTCGAGCCGGGCATCTTCGACTACATCGAAGGGGACGACACTCAGTGGGAGCGCGGGCCGCTGGAGCGGCTGGCGGCGGACGGCGAGCTGATGGCCTACCGGCACGACTCGTTCTGGCAGTGCATGGACACCCTGCGCGACCGGCACCTGCTGAATACCTTGTGGGACAGCGGCAAGCCGCCCTGGAAGATGTGGGACTGAGCCGATGCGAGTGCTGATCACGGGACACCTGGGCTATATCGGAGTGCTGCTGACCCCCATGGTGCGCGCCGCCGGCCACCAGGTGGTCGGGCTCGACAGCGACCTCTACGCCGACTCGGTCTTCGGCGAGCTCGGCGAGCCGGTCGAGACGATTCGCAAAGACGTGCGCGACGTCGACCCGGCCGATCTCGAGGGCTTCGACGCGGTGCTGCACCTGGCCGGCCTCTCGAACGATCCCCTGGGCGATCTCGATCCCGAGCTCACGCTGGCGATCAACCACCGCGCCTCGGTGAAGCTGGCCCGGCTCGCCAAGCAGGCCGGCGTGCGCCGCTTCGTCTTCTCCTCGTCGTGCAGCTCCTACGGGTCGGCCGGCCAGGAATGGGTCGACGAGTCCTCGCCGCTCCGGCCGGTGACCGTCTACGGGCGCTCCAAGATCGCCGCCGAGGAGCAGATCGGCGCCCTCGGCGACGCCGGTTTCGCGCCCACCTTCCTGCGCAACGCCACCGCCTACGGCTACTCGGCGCTGCTGCGCTTCGACCTGGTGGTGAACAACCTGGTGGCCTGGGCCTTCACCACCGGCCGCGTGCACCTCAAGAGCGACGGCTCCGCGTGGCGTCCCCTGGTGCACATCGAAGACATCGCCCGGGCCTTCCTGGCGGTGCTCCACGCGCCGGTCGAGAAGGTCGCGGGACGGGCCTTCAACGTCGGCGGAAGCGACGAGAACTACCGGGTGCGCGAGGTCGCCGAGATCGTCCGCGAGGTGGTTCCGGGCAGCCGGGTCGACTACGCGCCGGGCGGCTGCGCCGACAAGCGTTGCTACCGCGTGAAATGTGACGCGATCCAGGAAGCATTGCCGGAGCTCAGGCCGCGGTGGACGGTGCGCAAGGGGGCCGAGGAGCTCTACCAGGCCTATCAACGCTACGGTCTGGAGCTGGAGGAGTTCGAAGGACCGCGCTACCGGCGCGTCGACCACATTCGCGCGCTGATGGCCAGCGGCCGGCTGGACGCCGCGCTGCGCTGGACCGGGGCCGGTCGCCCGGCCGAGGGGGACGCCGATCGTGCCTGAGACCACCCTGGTCGGCGACCTGGTCGAAGGCTGCCGCTCGTGCGGCGCCGCCGGGCTCGAGACCGTGCTCTCGCTCGGCGTCGTGCCGCTGGCCGACCGGCTGATCGCGGAGCACCAGCTCGACCAGCCCGAGCCCCTGGCCGCCCTCGACCTGGCCTTCTGCCCGCGCTGCGCCCTGGTGCAGATCGACCGCACGGTGCCCGCCGAGCTGCTCTTCAACGAGGACTACCCCTACTTTTCGTCGGTCTCCGACGCCCTCCTGGAGCACTCGCGGCGCAACGCCGAAGAGCTCCGCGAGCTGCTGGCGCTGGGGGCCGGGAGCTTCGTCGTCGAGCTGGCCAGCAACGACGGCTACATGCTGCGCAACTTCGTCGCCAGGCAGATCCCGGTGCTCGGCATCGACCCTTCGAGCGCCCCCTGCGAGGCCGCCGAGCGGGCCGGCATCCCGGTCATGTGTCGCTTCTTCGACCTGCCGCTGGCCGAGCGTATCGTGGCCGAACGCGGGCGCGCCGACCTGGTCATCGCCAACAACGTTCTGGCGCACGTCGGCGACCTCAACGGCTTCGTGGCCGGCATCGCCCGACTGCTCTCCGACGAGGGCCTGGCGGTGATCGAAGCGCCCTACCTGGTCGACCTGGTCGCCGGCACCCAGTTCGACACCATCTATCATCAGCACCTGTGCTACTTCTCGGTGTCGGCGCTCGACCCGCTCTTCGCGCGCCACGGACTGTCGCTGAATCGGGTGCGCCGCCTGTCGATCCACGGCGGATCGCTCCGGCTCTACGTAGGGCGCAAGCCGGGCGCCCGGCGCTCGGTGGGCGAGCTGCTCGACCAGGAGGCCACCCTCGGTCTCACCACCCGCGCCTACTACCGATCGTTCGCCGACCGGGCGGCGCACGTTCGCCGCGAGCTCGGCGAGCTGCTGCGGCGGCTGCGCGCGAGCGGCGCGCGCATCGCCGCCTACGGGGCGGCGGCCAAGGCGGCGACACTGATGGCCTACTGCGGCGTCGACCGCGGTTGCATCGACTACGTGGTCGACAAGAACCCTTTCAAGCACGGCAAGCGGATGGGCGGCAACCGGCTGCCGATCGAGCCGGTGGAGCGGCTCGAAAGCGACCGCCCCGACTACGTGCTGCTGCTGGCCTGGAACTTCGCCGACGAGATCCTGCGCCAGCAACAGAATTATGTGGAGGGCGGCGGCAAGTTCATCGTGCCGATCCCGGAGCCGAAGATCCTGTGAGCGCGCACCCCTCCCCGCCGCGCTGCCCCTGCTGCGAAGCCGCCCCCCTCGAGCCCTTCTACCGGGCGCTCGACGTGCCGGTCCACAGCTGCTCGCTGCTGGCCGACCGCGGCGCCGCGCTGGCCTTTCCGCGCGGCCGGATCGAGCTGGCCCATTGCGCCGCCTGCGGCTTCGTCTCCAACATCGCTTTCGACCCCGCGCTGCTCCACTACGACCCCGGCTACGAGGATCAGCAGACCTTCTCGCCGACCTTCAACCGCTTCTCCGACCGCCTGGCGGCCGACCTGGTGGCGCGCTACGGCCTGCGCGACGCCACCGTGGTCGAGGCCGGCTGCGGCAAGGGCGATTTCCTGCGCGCGCTCTGCCTGGCCGGGGCGGCGCGCGGCATCGGCATCGATCCGGCGGTGATTCCCGGGCGCCTGAGCGGTCCCGCGGCGGAGCGCGTCGAGCTGATCGCCGAGCATCTGTCGGCCGACCACGAGCGGCTGCGCGCCGACCTGGTCTGCACCCGCAACACTCTCGAGCATATCGACCGCCCGGCCGAGTTCGCGCACACCCTGCGACGGATGTGCGGCGAGCGCCTCGACAGCGCACTCTTCGTCGAGGTGCCGGCGCTGGGGCGGGTGCTGGACGAAGCGGCGTTCTGGGATGTCTACTACGAGCACTGCTCCTACTTCACGCCCGGCTCGATGGCGCGCCTGCTGCGGCGCTCGCGCTTCGAGATCACCGATCTCGGCCTCGACTACGACGATCAGTATCTGTTGCTGCACGCCCGCCCCGCCGCGTCCGCCGCATCCGCGGCCCATCACGCCGAGGAGCCGCCCGGCGCCTACGCGGCCGCCGTGGGCTCCTTCGCCGCCCGGGTGCGCTCGCGGCTCGACGCGTGGGACGAGAAACTGTCGCGCTGGTCGGCCGCCGGGCGGAGAATCGCGGTCTGGGGCTCCGGCTCGAAATGTGTCGCGTTCTTGAGCGCCCTGCGGGACTCCAGCCCGGTGCGCCAGATCGTCGACATCAACCCGCACCGCCAGGGCAAGTTCCTGCCCGGTATCGGAGCACCGATCATCGCCCCCGCCGAGCTCGGCGCCGAGCCCCCCGACCAGGTCGTGGTCATGAACCCGATCTACCTCTCCGAGATCCGGCGCATGCTCGACGATCTCTCGCTCCGACCGGAGCTGGAGGCGCTCTAGTTGACTGCCATCGGCCGCCTCTGCCCGGGCTGCGCGGCTCCCTCTCCCGCGGCGCTCTTCCGGCTCGAAAGCGTGCCGGTGCTCTGCAACGCCTTGCTCGAGAGCGCCGCCGCCGCCCGCGCCGTGCCCCGCGCCGACATCGACCTGGTCGCCTGCCGGCGCTGCGCCCTGCTCTGGAACCCCCTCTTCGACCCCGCGGCGCTCCACTACGGCCCCGCCTACGGCAACCCGCTCGACTGCTCCCCGACCTTCCGCGCCCACCAGGACCGGTTGGTCGCGCTGCTGCGCGCCCGCCGCGCGCTCGAAGGCAAGACGATTCTGGAAATCGGCTGCGGCACGGGCGGATTCCTGCGCGCGCTCTGCCGCGCATGCGGCGCCCACGGCATCGGCATCGACCCCGGCGGCGCAAACCACGACGAGCACCTGGAACGCGGCAGCTTGCGGCTGATCCGCGCCGCCTACCCGGCGCCGGATCTCGATCTCGAGACCGAGCTGATCTGTTGCCGCCACGTGCTGGAGCACGTGGCCGACCCGGGCACTTTCCTCGAGCGTCTGCGCCACGATCTGACGCCAAGCGGAACGCTGCTCCTCGAAGTTCCGAACGCCGCCCACATGCTCGAAACCGGCTCCCTCGGCGACCTGATCTACGAACACTGTCTCTACTTCGACGCGCACGCCCTGCGCGCGCTCGCCGAACGCCGCGGCTACACCGTCGAGCGGATCGACGAGCATTTCGGCCGCCAGTTCCTGGTGCTCCTCGCCGCTCCGGGTCCGCCGCCCCCCCGCGCCTCGCCCGCCACTCCCGCGCCGTCCCCCGCCCTCGACTCCTCGTTCGCCGCCCGCGCGGGGGCGCGCCTGGCCGAGTGGCGCCGCGGCGTCGCGTCCGCCGCGGCCGCCGGCCGCCGGCTCGCGGTCTGGGGCATCGGCTCCAAGGGAGTGACATTCCTGAACCTGGTGCGCGACGCCGGCCCGATCGCCGCCGTGGTCGACATCAACCCCGCCAAGCAGGGCAAGTTCGTCCCCGGCACCGGCCACGCGGTGTGCTCACCGGCGCGGCTGCGCGAAAGCCCGGTCGAAACGGTTCTGGTGATGAACCCGCGCTACCGGGGCGAGGTCGAGGCCGAGCTGCGCAGCCTCGGCCTCCCCTGCGATGTCGACGCGGTGCTCGGATGACGCTCGTGCTCGGATCCTCAGTCCGGCTCCACCCGATACTCGTGCACCCGCACCGCGCAGCGATGGGCGATGATCCCGACCGATCCCCGCACCAGCTCCCCGTCGTCGGCCGCCGCCACCACCCGCGGCCGCCGCGGCGGGCCTCCGCCCGCCCGCCACACGCTCAACACGTGCCGCTCGGCGCCGACCCGCAGCCGGAACCAGTAGTGCCTGCCCAGCTTCAGCTCCGAGAGCACCGCCTGCAGACCCGCCCGGTGCAGCACCTGCGAACGCCAGCGCCGCACCAGGCTGAGCGGCGCCTGACCGAGCAGCCGATCCCCCACCTTGCGCCCGTCGGCGTCGTAGTGCACCCGCTCGCCGACCCGGATCCGCAGCCCCGGCCCGTACGAGCAGTAGTAGCCCAGACCGGTGCTCCAGGTGTTCGGAATCGTCGTCCCGTCGCCCAGGTCGTGACAGTTCCACTTGTAGAGGATCCCGACGTTGTGCGGACCGGTGAGCTCGTGCACCGAGATCCGCATCGAAACCGTGTAGCCATCGCTCCAGTCGCGGCGCCCGAAGAGCACGATCCGATCGTAGCCGGTGTCGGCCGACGCGATCTCCAGACAGCGAGCACCCGAGCGGTCGCGACCGATGCTCCAGCGCCCGTCGACCACCTGCGCCACCTCCTCCGCGCCGCGCACCCCCTCCAGGTCGAGCTCGAATCGCTCTCCTTCGAATTCCCGGCAGCGAAATCGGAGCTCTCGCTGGGAGGTCGCGCCATCTTTGCGCACCAGCCACAGCCGCAAGCGATTGTCGCCACCGCCGCGGTCGAGCTCCTGGAGGTCGATCGAGTCGACGCCGAACACACCGGCCCGGTCGAGCCGCATCCCCTCATCGTCCTCCCTCTGCAACACCACCGGCCGCCGCTCCGAGCCGTTCAGCGAGTAGCCGAGCTCGCGCACCCCCGCCACCTCGCGCACTCGCCCCAGCAGGTTGAAGTTCGGCAGCGCCCCGACCCGCACCACGCCGCCCTGGCTCAGGTTCCAGATCTCGAGCTGGTCGTCGCGAAACACGCTGCCTCCCGCTACGCCGCCCGCCACGCCGCCCGCGGCGGAAGCGCCACGCCGGTGTCCGCCCCATGAGCGCCGCACGCGACCCGGCGCGCCGCCACCCCCCGCCCATCGCGTCGATCGACCCCTGTCCCCCCGCGCCCCATCCGCGCCACGCCCTCACGGTCGACCTCGAGGACTACTACCAGGTCAGCGCCCTGGAGCCCTTCGTCGCGCGCGCCGACTGGACGCGCCATCCACCGCGCGTCGAGGCCAACACCGAACGCCTGCTCGACCTCTTCGAGCGCCGCCGGGTGCGCGCCACCTTCTTCGTGCTCGGCTACGAAGCCGAAGAGCGCCCGGCGCTGATCCGGACGATCGCCGCGCGCGGCCACGAGCTCGCCTGCCACGGCTACGACCATCGGCTGCTCACACGCATCGACCCAGAGACCTTTCGTGCCGATCTGCGCCGTGGAAAAGCCGCGATCGAGGACGCCGCGGGCGAGCGGGTAAGTGGGTTTCGAGCACCGAGCTACTCTATCACGCGCTCCTCGCTGTGGGCCCTCGAGGTCCTGGCCGACGAGGGCTTCGCCTTCGACTCCAGCATCTTTCCGGTCCGCCACCCCTGTTACGGCATCGCCGCCCATCCGCGCTTCCTGCACCGCCTGCAGCTCGAATCCGGCCGCTCGCTGATCGAGCTCCCCCCCACCACGCTGCGCCTGGCGGGCATCAACCTCCCCGCCGCCGGCGGCGCCTACCTGCGCCAGCTCCCCTGGCGCTTCGTCGACCTCGCCTTGCGCCGCTCCGCGCGCCGCCACGGCATGCCGGGCCTGCTCTACCTGCACCCCTGGGAGATCGACCCCGACCAGCCCCGCATCGCCACCGACCGGCTCACCGGCATCCGCCACTACCGCGGCCTGGCGGCGATGCACGCCAAGATCGACCGCCTGCTCGGCCGGCTGGAATTCGCGCCGATGGGCGAGATCATCGAGTCCGCGTTTGGACCCCCTACCCCCGCCCCCGGCCCCGGCCCCAGCTCGCCATGAGGATCTACTACCTGGCCCACCGGATCCCCCATCCGCCCGACAAGGGCGAGAAGATCCGCGCCTACCACCAGCTCCGCCACCTGGCCCGGCGCCACGAGGTGACCCTCGCCACCCACGTCGAGGCGGAGCGCGATCGGGTGAGCGTGGCGGCGCTCGAGCAGTGGTGCCGGCGCGTCGACTGGGCCCCGCGGCCGACCGGCGCGCGGCTGACGCCGAGGCTCGGACGGGCGCTCGCGAGCGGCCGGCCCCTGAGCTTCGCCGCCTTCGCCACCGCCGCGCTGCACGCCAAGGTGCAGGCCGCCCTGGAGCGCGAGCGCTACGACCTGATCTTCTGCTACGGCGCGGCGATGGCCCCCTACGTTCTCGACCGCCGCCACACCCCCCGGGTGATCGACTTCGTCGACGCCGACTCGGCCAAGTGGCGCGCCCTGGCGGCCTCCGGAGCGTTCCCCCTGCGCCCCCTCTACTCCCTCGAGGCGCAGCGCGTCGCCCGCGCCGAGGCCGACATCCTGGCCGAGCTCGACCAGGGAATCGTCGCCTGCGAGGGCGAGCGCGACGACCTGGGGCGCGGCGCGCGGACCACGCCCCCGGTCCACCCGGTCGCCGTCCTCGGCAACGGCGTCGACCTCGACTACTTCCGCCCCGACGCGCCGGACACGCGGCCGATCGCCGAGCGCGAGCCGCTGGTGGTCTTCACCGGGGTCATGGACTACGCGCCCAATGCCGCCGGTATGCTGCGTTTCGTTCGCGAGATCCTGCCCCGTGTGCGCCGCGGCCTGCCGGCGACCCGCCTCGCCATCGTCGGCCGCAACCCGAGCCCCGCCGTCCGCCGCCTGGCCCGCGTTCCCGGCGTCGAGGTCACGGGTGAAGTGCCGGACGTGCGCCCCTACCTGCGCCGCGCCGCCGCCGCCGTGGTCCCCCTGCAGCTCTCGCGCGGGGTGCAGAACAAGCTGCTCGAGGCCGCCGCCATGGGGCTGCCCGCCGTGGTCAGCGCGCGGGTGGCCGCCGGAACCGCCCTCGAGCCGGGGCGCGACCTGCTGGTGGCCGACGACCCCGAGCCCTGTGCCGCGGCCCTGACGCGGATCTTGAGCGATCGTCCCTTCGCCGCCGCGCTGGGGGGGCGGGCGCGCCGGGCGGTGGAGCTGCGCCATCGCTGGGATCCGATCTTGGAGCGCCTGGAAGAGTTGATTGAGGGGGTTGAGCAGCGCTTTTCGTCCGCACGACGCCGCACGGAGCTGAAGGGTTGAAGCCCCGTGCTCAGGGCCCCGCCGAGGCCGGGCGCGACGGGGCGCGGGAGGGCCTTGCGCCGGACGGCGGCCGGCGGCCGCGGCTCTTGAGCCTCCGCCTCGACCTGGGCTCCGACGGCGGCGGACAGGGGCGCGCCGCGATCGATCGGGCGCTGGCGCTGGCCGACTGGGCCGAGGTGATGGTGCTGGTTCCGGCGGCGGGGCGCGCGCGGGGGGGGGGGGCGCGGGGCGCCGGCGGGCGTCGAGAGACGCGGCTGCGGGCGTCGGGCCGCGAGATCGCGCTCCTGCGCGCGCGCCCGGAGCCGGCCGCCGGGCGCGGGTCGATGGCGGCGCGGGTGGCGCTCTGGCGGGCGCTGCGGCGCCTGACGCGGCAAGGCCGGGTCGACCTGGTCGACCTGGTCGGCTGGGGACCCGAGACGGCGGCGGCGCTGCGGATGGCGCGGCGCCTGGGCCTTCCGGTGGCGGTCACGGTCCCGGAGGAAGGCGGGGGTGCGGGCGGGGGTGCGGGCTCGGCGGAAGCGCCGCGGGGCTGGGCGCGGACGCGCTGGGTGCGGGCGCTGCGCGGGGCCGATCTCGTGCTCTGCGCCGACCAGTCGGCCGCGGACGCGCTCCGGGCCGCCGGCGCGGCGCGGGCCGCCGTGGTGCCCGAAGGGGTGGCGCGGCGCTGCCGGCCGCTGGCGCGCGGACGCTGCCGGGAGGAGCTGGGCCTGGTCGCTGGGCGTCCGTTGGTGCTCTGCCCCGATCCCCTTGAGCCCGGCGCCGGTCAGGACCACTTGCTGCGCGCCCTGGCCGCCCTCCCCGGACCCGGCTGGCGCCGGCCGATGGTGGTGCTGGTCGGCGACGGGCCGAGCCGCCGCCGCCTCGCCGAGCTGGCCGCCGAGCTCGACCTCGCGGACCAGATCTGCCTCGAGGGCGAGGTGCATCCGGATCGTCTGCCCCTCTACTACGGCGCCGCCGAGCTGGTGGTGAGCCTGGCCGCGGGCGGCGCCGACGCGACCACTCTGCGCGAGGCGCACGCCTGCGGGCGGCGGGTGCTGGGCACCGAGAGCGAGCGCGCGCGGACGCTGGTCGACCGGCCGGAGCGGGGCCGGCTGGTGCCCGGCGAAGGCGGCGCGGAAGCCCTGGGCGAGGCGCTGCGCGAGATGCTCGCCGAGCCCGCGCCCGAGCCGCGCGAGCCGCTGCGGCCGGGGCTCTCCTGGGACCAGGTCGCCGCCGAGCTGCGCGAGCTCATGCGCCCCCTGCTTCCGCCCGCGCGCCGGCCGGGTCCGCCCGCCGCCGCCGCGCGCGATCCGGAGCGGGACGGGGAGCACCACGCGGAGCGGGACGCGGCCGGGCTCGCCCGGGGCGCTCGCGTCGCCGGGGGCTGGCTGCCCCTCTCAGGACGCCGCGTCGTTCACCACCACCGCACCCAGGGCAGCGGCGTGGAGGGCGTGCACATCCGCGGCGTGATCGACGCGCTGCGGCGGCTCGGCGCGGAGGTCGAGGCGCTCGGCCCGCCGGGGGTGGCGGCGGCTCCGGAGGTCGCGGGGGAACCGACGACTCCGCCCGCGCCCCCCTCCCGCTTCGGCCGCACCCAGCAGCGCTTCGCCTCCGCCGCGCCGCCCTGGGTCTTCGCCCTCGCCGAGCTGGCCTACAACCTGCCCGCCGCCCCGCGGCTGCGGCGCCGGCTGCGCGCCGGCACCGCGCTGCTCTACGAGCGCTACGCCCTCTTCGGCTTCGCCGGCACTCTGGCTGCCGCGGGGCGCGCACCGGTGCTGCTCGAGGTCAACGACGCCACCGTGATCGAGCGCTCGCGGCGCGGCACCTGGCTGCCCCTGGCCCGCACGCTGGAGCGCGCCCTGCTCGCCCGCGCCGCGCGCGTCGTCGCCGTCACCGACACGATCCGTCTGCGGCTGGTCGCCCTGGGGATCGACCCCGCCCGCATCGTGACCGTCTCCAACGCCTCCGACCCGCCGACCGCCACCGAGCAAGAGCGGGCGACGATCCGCCGCCGCTTCGCGGGCACCGCGCCGGTCCTGGCCGGAGTCAGCGGCGCCTTTCTGCCCTGGCACGGGCTCGATCTGCTGGTCGAGGCGCTCGCGGGCCCCTTGCGCCGTGGAGAGCTGGCGCTGCTCTTCATCGGCGACGGCCCGGCGCGTCCCGCGGTCGAGAGCCTGGCCCGCGAGCTCGGCGTCGCCGATGCGGTCGCCTTCACCGGCCGCCTCGCCGCCGCCCGGGTCTCCGCCCACCTCGCGGCGCTCGACATCGCGGTGCAGCCCGACGTCGCCCTCCACGCGTCGCCCATGAAGCTCTTCGAGTACCTGGCCCACGGCCTGGCGATCGTCGCGCCCGACTGCGCCTCGATCCGCTCCGTGCTGGTCCCCAACGAGGACGCCCTGCTCTTCCGGCGCGGCGACCGCGCCGCGCTGCTCGCCGCCCTGCGCGCCCTGCTCGACGACCCCAGGGCCCGGCAGCGCCTCGGCGCCAACGCCCGCGCCCGCTGGCGCCAGTCCCACACCTGGGACCACAACCTGCGCCGCGCGCTCGGCCCGCTCCCCGGGTCGCCCGGAGGCCACCGGGCGCTGCACCGCGGGAGCTGCGCCGTCCCGCTCGCTGGTCCGTGATGGCGGTGAAATCGCGGGGGCCCTGCGCGGAGAGGTGCTGGATTTGACACTCCCCACGCGGAGAGGGGCTCGGTTTGACAAATCCATCTCAATTTGACGCCAAGACACCTCGAAACCGCCCCTTTCCGGGGATTGGAGCCGCTTTCGCCGGCAAACTGTCAAACTGAGCTCCTCTCCGTGGGGAGAGTGTCAAACTGAGCGCTCCTCCGCGCGCGCACCTCCGTTCCGATGCCGCGGCACGCCCTCGCGAGGGCCCACGCGCGTAGAATGGGCATCGATGGAATCCACACTGCAACTGCTCGCCGGCGCGCTCTCGAAGCGCGGCAGTCGCGCACTGCTGGTCGGCGGCCATGCTCTACAGGTGCACGGCGTGACCCGCCAGACCCTGGACATCGACTGCCTGGCCAGCGACCAGATCGGCGCGGTGCTGCACGAGATCCTCGTGGCCGCGGGCTACCAGGAGGCGGCCCGCAGCGACAACTTCGTGCGCTACACCCACCCCGCCGTCCAGATGGTCGACGTCGACCTTCTGCTGGTCGACGTCGCGACCTTCGACCCGATGCTGGAGCAAGGCACGACCCACGCGCTCTATGGCGAGGCACTGCGGGTGCCCTCGCTCGAGCACTTGATCGCGCTCAAGCTGCATGCGATTCGCAACGATGCACGCCGCGAGGCCAGAGATCTGGCCGACATCGTCGAGCTGCTCCGCCACAATCCCGGGTCGGTCGAATCCCCGCGCCTGAAAGAGCTCTGCCAGCGCTACGGCCCCCCCTCCATCCGCGCGCGGATCGAGCGACACCTGTGAGCGATCTGCCCCCACTGCCGGTCTTCCACATTCCGGATCTGCCCGCCAAGACCATCACCGCCGCGCAGTACGAGCGCTGGATGGTCGAGAACCTGGTGCGGCTGCAGCGCGCCGGCCTGGTGAGCGAGCGCCTCGCGCGCCCGGAGCGCATCCCGGTCGGCGTGCGCTTCGTGCTGGACGTGGAGCCCGACGAGGGTTGATCGGAGCGCGCACCTAGCGCCCGCGCCGACTCCGCCAGCGGCGCAGCTCCCGCTCCTCGTCGAGCGCCTTCAGGAGCGGCAGCGCGCTCGGCGCCGGCGCCAGGTTGGCCCGGCGAACCAGCTCGTTGGCGCGCCGCACCGCCTTGCGCAGCGCGGCCTCGGTCGGCGCATCGGCCAACGATTCCCTCATCCGCTGCACCTCGAGGCGCAGGCGGAGCGCTTCGGGCGCCCCCGATACCCGCTCCCGCTCGAGCTTCTTCTTGAGCCACCAGTTCTCGTCGTAGGGAGCGTCGGCGTCGGGCAAGGGCTCTCCGGCGCCGGGGAGCCCGTCGAACTCCCCGCGTTCCTGCGCCTCGCGAATCAGCCGATCGACCCACGACTCGTGGGAGAGGCCCGGCGGCTTCTTGGGGGGCACGATGGGCGGATCGGGCTCTTGTCCGGGCGGCATGGGCAGGATCTCCGGCGCGTGGGGTGGTGTGTCGAGGATAGGCCGTGGCTTCTGGCGTTTCGACATAGCGAGCCTCATCGCAGGGAGCGGCCGGTATGGGACAGAACCTGCCCATGCCCTGTACCGTCCATCGCGGCGGCCTTGTGTAGCCCCCTCCCCGCATCCACCACCGCCGTCGCTCCTCTTGCCGCATAGCCCCGCTCTCGTGTAGCTCCGTCGACGGTCCACCGGCTCTTTGCCGCCCACGGGTTCGGCCGCGCGCAGCGGCAGGGAGCCGGCACCGAGCCCGATGCCCGGGCTTCCACCTACCCCCACGCCAACGACCTGTGGCTCACCGACGTCATGCACGGTCCGCGTCTCGAGGAGATCGGGTGTGGTGGAGCTGGCTCGAGGCGGAGTACCACCAGACCTCGCATCGCGGCATCGGCGGACAGACACCGCTGGATCGCTTCCTGGAGGACAACGCCCTGATCCGTCCCGCGCCGGACAACCTGGACGACATGATGCGCATGCAGGTGTCGCGCAAGGTCAACCGGGACCGGACGCTGAGGCTACGCAGCCGGGTCTTCGAGGCACCCGACGGATACGCCGGCGAGACGGTCGAGGTTCTCTTCGATCCCTTCGACCTGACTCGCCCCGTCCACCTCGCGCTCTTGCTCTCTGGACAGACCGCCCTGCGCAGCATCCTGCGCCGCGCGGTCCCGGAGGCGCTCAACCAGCGGGTCACCGTCCGCTACAACCTCGACGGCTTCGATCGGCAGACCACCGAGCAATACATCGAGCACGTGCGCGCCGCAACGCAGGAGAACAAACCATGATCACCGCGATTCTCGTCCCCTCCGATGGTGACATCCTCCTCTACTCCAACAACCGCGGATCCCGAATCCGCTATCAGAAGACCCTCGACTCCTCTCCTTGTCGTTCAAGGGCCAACGAGGTCTTCTTCTTGGATTTGGTGACGGATCGGGGGGGCGCGGCGCCGCGACAGCAATCCTCTTTTCGGGGCCCGGCGACCGACTCTCTACCCTGGCGGCACCCCCTCGAATCGGGCCGGCGGCGCCACTTCGGGCACCGGCAACAATGATTCACCGGGCTCGGGCGGCGCATCCAGATCGCGATAGACGTAGAGTCCGTGGCCCTGCCCAAAGACGATCATGCGCTGACCCGGAGGCGCCAGGACGTAGCCGTCCGGACCCCAGATCTGGTCTTCCCAAGACAGCCCAAAGTCGGCTCGGTAGGTATAGAGCGAGAGCCGGCTCCATTTTTCGTAGACACCCTCGCTCACATAAAGCCGACCACCTCTTACCGCCATCCCACGGGTGTGGAAGATCCCGCGGCCCAGGGTATCGAGCAGCGCCACTCCGCATTCGAGCAGCTCGAAGACCTTGAACTGCGTCCAGTAGTCGCTCACGTAGAGCTTGGTCCCGTCGATCGCGATCTTGTCGGCGCCGACAAAGTTCTCTGTGTCGTGCTCGATCAGCACCGGAGCGTCGGGGTCGGAGACGTCGTAGCGAAAGAGCTCATGGCTTCCCCTCAGGATCACCTCCCATCTGCCATGGAGCTCGGCGGTGGCCATCTCCCAGTCCGGGTCGAAGTCGGAAACCAAGGTCCTGGAGCGGACGGTTGGGTGAAGGGGATCGGCAGTAGAGCAGATGGCCAGCTCGCTGAAATTGCTGATCGCCGCGAAGCCGCCCGGCAGCTCCGCCACGACTCTCCAAGCGCTCTCCAGGGGTTGCCACAGCGAGTCGGTCACCACCGGCGTGCGCGGATCGCTGAGATCGACACTCCACAGCCGCGGCGTGACGTAGACGACACGATCGCGTGCGATCAGCTGCCTGGGCAAAGTGCTCAAGGGCAGGATCGACAAGGGATGATGACGCCGAGGATCGGAGCGGCCGTTGATCCGCAAATGGGTGGGATGCGGATTGGTGGGCGCCAAGACAGATGAGATCAGAAGGGTGTCGCACAAAGCGAAGCCGCAGACCTCCGCGTCGCGGCCTCGGCTCCACATCGTGTCCGGCTGCTCGGGAGTGGAGATGTCGAGACCGGTGACACCCATTTGTCCAAGACGTCGATCGGAGATCGATCGAAATGCAGGAATTCCCGCAAGTGGCCCTGAGCGTCGACCTCGGTGGGCTCCAAGATCACCGAGGCCGGCCCACCGTCCGGGCTGCGGGCGAAGTCGTAGTCCCCGCTTTCATCGGTGTTGAGCTGGATCGGCCGGGACGGATCGGTATCGGTCAATCGCCACAAGCTCACCATGCCTTGCTCGTCGACCGTCGCCCCCCACCAGTGGATGGGGAAGCTGTCCTCCGACGCCGGCGCGGCCGGGTACTTGAAATCGAAATCCTCGTTCTCCAACACGTTGATCGCGGGCACCGGCTGCTCCACGCCCCGTGCATCTCGCGCACCTGGGTACGGCAGGATCACCAGGAAAGCGAGCAAGGGCCAGATCGAGCTTGCGTCGAAGCCCCACCTCTCGGGTCAGGCAACCCCAGGAGCGAAGAGCGAAGAACAGATCCCATGTGAACGAACATCCCGCATTCCCTTCTTGAGCAACGGGTCGAATCGGGGGGGATC
>CAZBBK010000088.1:0-16342 GCA_964490075.1 uncultured Gemmatimonadota bacterium
GCTCACGACTCACGAGCGTTTGCCGATCTTGGAGGAGCGGCCGCATGGGTGGTGATCGGCAAGGCGCCCCGATCTTGGTGCGGCGAACCGTTCTCGATATGCTCGGGGCCCCTCCGCCGACCATCTCGAACCGGAACCACACCGATGAGCGCCGCCCCGACAACGACGACACCGCCGATGCGCTGGTGGGGATGGGGCGACCCCGAGCGCCGCTACCCGCTGCCGGAGAGCGCGCGTGCCTACCTGGCACGCCGGCTCGGCCTGGATGAGCCCTGGCCGCGGGTGCGCGGCATCGAGAGCGTGCACATCCCGGCGCCGCGCCTCGAGCCGTCGGCGGTCGAGCAAGCCGCCGGTGCTGTTCCGGTCCGCGGCGATCACCAGACCCGGGTGCGTCATGCCGCCGGCCGCTCCTATCCCGACCTGATCCAGCTCCGCTCCGGGCACCTGCGCTCGGCGCCGGACTGCGTCGCCTTCCCCGAGTCGGGCGACGCGCTGCGCCGTCTGCTCGACGCCGCCGCCGAGCGCGATTGGGCCTGCGTCCCCTTCGGCGGCGGCACCTCGGTGGTGGGCGGTGTCGAGCCCCTCGGCGGAGCGCCGGAGCGGCCGGTCCTCACCCTCAGCCTGGCCGCCCTGAGCCGGGTGCTCGAGATCGACGCCAACGCGCGCATCGCCCGGGTCGAGGCGGGCATCTTCGGGCCGGCTCTGGAGGCGGCGCTCTCCCGCCAGGGGCTGAGCCTCGGGCATTTCCCGCAGTCCTTCGAGCACTCCACGGTCGGCGGCTGGGTCGCCACCCGCTCCGCCGGGCAGGCGTCGACCGGCAACGGCCGCATCGACGATCTGGTGGTAGATCTGAGCGTCGATGTGCCGGGCGGCAGCACCCGCGCCGGCGGCTTCCCGGCCTCGGCCGCCGGACCCGACCTGGTGTCGCTCTACCTGGGCTCGGAGGGCCGGTTCGGCGTGATCCGCGAGGTGGCGCTGCGGCTGCGCCCGCTGCCGGAGGCCAGTCCGGTGCGTGCCTTTGCGTTTCGCTCCTTCGCCGAGGGCTGGGCGGCGCTGCGCGAGGTTGCGGCGCGTCCCCACCGGCCGACCGTGATCCGGCTCTCCGACGAGGCCGAGACCGAGCTCTTCCTGCGTCTCTCGCAACCCGAGGGCCTGCTGAAGAGGTTGATCCAGGGGGCCGGAAAGTCGTTCCTGGCGAGCCGCGGCTACCCCTTGCCAGGCAGCTCGCTGGTCCTGTTCAGCTTCGAGGGCGAGGCGCGCGCCAGCGCCGCGGCCGCGCGCGACACGCGGCGCCTCCTACGCTCGCTCGGCGGCTTCGACCTGGGCGCCGCCCCGGCCCGCAAGTGGCGCTCGGAGCGATTCGCGCACCCCTATCTGCGCGACGAGCTGCTCGACATGGGAGCGCTGGTCGATACCCTCGAGACCTGCACCGACTGGTCGCGCCTTCCGGGGCTCTACGGCGCGCTTCGCGAGGCGCTGCGCGGCGCCATCGAGGCCGGCGGCTCGGAGGCGATCGTGCTCTGCCACCTCAGCCACCTCTACCCGCACGGCGCCTCGCTCTACTTCACCTTCCTGGGCCGAGCCGATCGCGATGCCCCCCGGGACCAGTGGCGCGCGATCAAGGAGGCGGCCGGCGACGCGATCCTGCGCGCGGGCGGCACCATCACCCACCACCACGCGATCGGCATCGACCACCGGCCCTGGTTCGACCAGGAGGTCGGGCCCCAAGGGCTGCGCCTGCTGCGCGCCGCGGCCCGGGTCGCCGACCCGAGCGGCATCCTGAACCCGGGCAAGCTGCTGGGGTAACCACCCCTCCAGGATCTCTCGGCTCCCCTCGGTAACGCCGCGCCTCCAAGCCCCATCAGCCGACCGAATCGAGCACTGGTGGAGCAGCGCGCAGCGATGCGCAACGGAGGTTCACGATGATCAACACACACCGGATTCGATGGGCCGTGGCCACGGCGGCTCTGTTCTCGTTCGGGTCTCTGGCGATCGCCGACGGAGATGACGACTTCGTCATCGAGGTGGACCCTGCGGGGCCGATCCAGCTCTATCCCGGCGAGCCGCCCATCGTCACCATCGGGGTCGACAACAACACCGCTGACGATCAAGACGTCGAGGTGACCTGCACGTTCAGGGCTCCCTGCGGTTTCACGGGAGACGTGGAGTTCTTCAACTTCACCCAGGAGGCGCCCGCCCACAGCTCCATGGGGCTGTGGTTCAGGGTCCCAGAGCTGCCCGAGAGCATGGAGAGCCACCCCGGCGACTGGGAGTTCTACTTCCACGCCTGGAACGCCGACAATCAGCAGCTACTCGACTGGACCGTGGTGGAAGTGGAGATGATGGAGTAGCGACGAACGTCATCGCAGCTCCGCCGGGCCAGGACCGGGATGGTCTCGGGCCGGCGCATCCCTCTCCTACCGAACTTGCCGCGTGGATGCCGGGAGCTGGCGTTTCGATAGAGCGCTTCTCGAGCGACGCACTTCGCGAAGAACCGCGGGCCCAACGGGAGCTCGCGGGCCTTCGGGGCTCCATGCGCGACTTGGGGGGGGCGGTCTCGACGGCGCTTCTTCGCGTGCCCCTGCCTCTGCCCGACTCCTTTGCCCGAATCGGGCATGGGCAGGGGCAGGTTCTGTCCCATACCGGCCGCTCCCTGAGTAGAGGCTCGCTATGTCGAAACCTCAGCCGGGAGCCGCCCATCTTGACACGAAACTCGTGCAGCACGATCCTTGTGTCATGAGGAACATTACCATCCGAGTACCCGACGAGCTGGGCAGGTGGGCTCGGATGTGGGCCGCCAAGTACGATACCAGCGTATCCAGGATGATGGCCGAGATGCTGCGCGAGAGAATGCGCCAGGAGGAGGATTATGAAGACGCGATGGAACGCTTCCTGGCGCGTCCTGCGCGGGTGATCAGCGATGGGGGACCGCTCCCTGATCGGGCGAGCATTCACGAGCGGGATTCCCCCCAGCATTGAACGTCTTCGTCGACACGAACGTCTTCGTGTACCGGCGCGACGCCGCCGACCCGGCGAAGCAGCGCAGAGCCGATGCCTGGTTGGTCTCCCTGTGGGCCCAACGCTCCGGTCGTGTCAGTGTGCAGGTCCTGCAGGAGTACTACGCGGTGGTTACGCGCAAGCTCCACCCCGGACTGAGTCGGTCCGAGGCCCAACAGGACGTACGCGATCTCATGCGGTGGAAGCCGTTGGCGCCCGACGGAGCGCTCTTCGAGGCGGCCTGGAGCGTCGAGGAGCGTTTCGGTCTCTCGTGGTGGGATGCCATGATCGTGGCTGCCGCGCAGCGGCAATCCTGCGGGCACCTCCTGAGCGAGGACCTGCAGGCGGGGCAGAGATTTGGGCGCGTGGAGGTCGTCAGTCCCTTCGAGAGATCTCCATCAGAGCTCACCGGCTGACGGTCGAGGGGATCACGCCTGACGCGCGGGTTCGAGAACCGCTTCACGGGCCACCAAGCCGGATCCGCTACTCCGCTCCCGGCACCGCCGCGCCCTCGACCGGCGCCGCGCCGCTCTCCTCGACCTCGAGCGCACCCACGGCGCCTTCCGGCGCCTCGCCGGCGGCTACGTCTTCCAGCAACTCGGTCGCCTGTAGCTGCTGCAGGACCTCGGTCGCCGGCACCGCCAGATCGGCCCGCCGCCGCTCGATCACCGAGCCTTCGGAACCGGAGGCGCGGCTGCCGACCAGCGCGATCGTGAGCGAGAGCACCATGAAGGCGATCGCCAGACCCTCGGTCAGCTTGGCCAGGATGTCGGTCGCGCCGCGCCCGCCGAACACCGCCGTGGCACCGCCGCCACCGAGGCCCGCCAGGCCGCCGCCCTTGCCAGACTGCAAGAGCACCACGCCGACCAGCGCGAAGCAGACCAGCACATGAATGAAGATCAGGAATCCGAAGATCATCTTGAGCTTTCTTAGTGGTGGACGATGGCGGAGAACGACTCGGCGTCGAGCGACGCGCCGCCCACCAGGGCACCATCGATGTCGGGGCAGGCCATGAGCTCCGACGCGTTGTTCGGCTTCACGCTGCCGCCGTATTGAATTCGGGTCGCGGCCGCGAAATCGCCGCCGAAGAGCCCTTCCAGCAGGCCGCGGATGTGCGCGTGCACCTCCTGCGCCTGCTCCGGAGTCGCCGTGCGCCCGGTGCCGATCGCCCAGACCGGCTCGTAAGCGATCGTCAGGTTCCGCAGCGCCGCGGCGCTGAGCTCGGACAGGGCGCCGCGCACCTGACGTTCCACGACCGCGAAGGTCTGATCGGCTTCGCGCTCGTCGAGGGTCTCGCCGACGCAGACGATCGGCTCGAGGCCTGCGCGCAGCGCGCCGAGCAGCCGCCGATTCACCGACTCGTCGGTCTCGCCGAAGATCTGGCGGCGCTCCGAGTGACCGAGGATGACGTAGCGGGCGCCGGCATCGGCCAGCATCTCGGCCGCCACCTCGCCGGTGAAGGCGCCCGAGATCTCGCCGTGGCAGCTCTGGCCGCCGACGCCGACGGCGCTATCCCGCAGCACCTCGGCGGTGGCGGCGAGCGCCGTGAAGGGAGGGCAGATCGCCACCTCGAGGTCGGCGTCGGCCAGCTTCACCTTGAGCAGCTTTGCAAGCTGGACGCATTCCCCGATCGTCTTGTGCATCTTCCAGTTACCGGCGATGAATGGTCTGCGCATCGGTTCGTTTCTCCGTCCTGGTCCGCCTTATCTATCGGTCGTCCAGCGCCGCCACGCCCGGCAGAGTCTTGCCCTCGAGCAGCTCCAGCGAGGCGCCGCCGCCGGTCGAAACATGGGACATGCTCGAGGCCAGGTTGGCCAGGTTGACCGCGGCCACCGAGTCGCCGCCGCCGACGATGGTGGTGGCGCCGCCTTCGGTGGCCCGCGCCACCGCCTCGGTCAACGCCATCGTTCCGCCGCGGAAGGGGGCCATCTCGAAGACCCCCATCGGGCCGTTCCAGACCACGGTGCGCGCCTGGGCGACCGCCGCGCTGAAGCGCTCCACGGTGCGCGGGCCGATGTCGAGCCCCATCCAGCCCTCCGGCACGCCCGCGGCGGCGTCGACGATGCGGGTCGCCGCATCCTCGGCGAAGCGATCGGCGATCACGAAATCGAGCGGCAGCACCAGGTCGCAGCCGGCGGCGGCGGCCGCCGCCACCACCTCGGCCGCCATCTCGACCCGCGCGTCCTCTACCAGAGAGGCGCCGATCGGCACCCCTTGGGCCTTCAGGAAGGTGAACACCATGCCGCCGCCGACCAGGATCGTCTGAGCGCGCCCGACCAGGTTGGTCAGCACGTCGATCTTGCCGCTGATCTTGGCGCCGCCCAGGATCAACAGGAAGGGCGCCTCGGGAGCCTCCAGCGCCCCGTACAGGTAACGCAGCTCCTTTTCCATCAGGAGCCCCGAGACACAGGGCGAGAGCTGCGCGGCGACCCCCGCGGTCGAGGCATGGGCGCGGTGCGCGGCGCCGAAGGCATCGTTCACGTAGAACTCCGCCGGCTGCGCCAGCGCCGCCGCGAACTCTGCATCGTTGTCGGTTTCGCCCTTGTGGTAACGCAGATTCTCGAGCAGCAGCAGCTCGCCCTCGCCCAGCTCCGCCGCCGCCGCCGCCGCGTCCTCGCCCACGCAGCTCTCGGCGAAGGCGACTGGCGCGCCCAGCAGCTCCGCCAGCCGCGCCGCCACCGGGCGCAGGCTCATCTCGGGCACCACCTTGCCCTTCGGCCGGCCGAGGTGGGAGCAGAGCACGAGGCGCGCGCCCTGGTCGCGCAACGCGCGGATGGTCGGCAGCGCGGCCCGGATGCGGGTGTCGTCGGCCACCCGGGCGCCCTCCAGGGGCACGTTGAAATCGACCCGCACCAACGCCCTGCGCCCGCGCGCGTCCAGATCTCGAATCGTCTTCTTCTCGACCATGCTGCCTCGCGGGGCGCAACCCCTCGGTCGCGCCCGATGCCGGTCGCTACAGAAAGAGCGCCAGGCGGCCCACCATCTCGGCGACCCGCATCGAGTAGCCCCACTCGTTGTCGTACCAACCGATCACCTTGACCAGGGTGCCGTCGATTACGTCGGTGGACGCGGCGTCGAAGATGCAGGAGTGGGGATCGCCCACCACGTCGCTGGAGACGATCGGATCCTCGGTGTAGGCCAGAATCCCGGCCAGCGGCCCCTCGGCCGCGGCCTTCATGGCGCCGTTGATCGCCTCTATGGTGGCCGGGCGCGCCAGCTTCGCGGTCAGGTCGGTGAGCGAGCCATCCGGCACCGGCACCCGCACCGCCATCCCGTTCAGCTTGCCCTCCAGATCGGGGATGATCTTGCCCACCGCGCGGGCCGCCCCGGTGGTGGTGGGGATCAGGTTGATCGCCGCCGAGCGCGCGCGGCGCAGGTCGGAGTGCGGCAGATCGAGGATCCGCTGGTCGTTGGTGTAGCCGTGGATGGTGGTCATCAACCCGGCGCTGATGCCGAAGGTGTCGTTCAGGACCTTGGCCATCGGTGACAGGCAGTTGGTGGTGCAGGAGGCGTTGGAGACGATGTCCTGGTCGGCGCGCAGCGTGTCGTCGTTGACCCCCAGGACCACCATGTTGTCGATTGCGTCCTTCGCCGGCACGGTCAGGACGACCTTCTTGGCGCCGGCGTCGATGTGCGTCTGGAGCTGCGCCCGTTTGCGGAAGATCCCGGTCGACTCGACGACGATATCGACGCCGAGATCGCGCCACGGCAGCTCGTTGGGGCTGCGCTCCGAAAGGACCTTGAGCGGCTTGCCCTCGACCCGGATCGAGTCCCCCTCGGCGGCCACCTCGCCGTCGAATCGGCCGTGCACCGAGTCGTACTTGAGCAGATGGGCGAGGGTCGGGGCGTCGGTGAGGTCGTTGACCGCGACGACCTCGGCTCCGTCGACCTGGCGAAGGGCGCGGTAGACGAGCCGGCCGATGCGACCGAAACCGTTGATGGCAACGCGATAGGACATTTCACGATCTCCGGGAAGGTGGGCGGTCGAGGGGCCCTCTGAAGGGGCTCGGGGATCTGAGACGCAGAACAGCGAAGGGTATGCGGTGGTGGTGGGGATGTCAATTTGGGCCGGAGGATCCTGGCGTTTCGATATAGCGCGTCTTCACGCGGAAAGCGCCCGGAACGCCTCCCATCGAGCCCCTGCCCATGCCCATGCCCATGCCCGATTCGGGCAACGGAGTCGGGCAGGGGCAGGGGCGAGGGCATGGGCACGGGCACGCGAAGAAGCGCGGTCGAGAGCGCTCCCCCAGCCGCGGATGGAGCCCCGGAGGCCGGCGGACTCCCACCGGCCCCGACACAAAAGGCCAGCTCCGGGCCCGGAACCGCGAGTCATGACACCTTTTCGCGACACACCTCACCACTCTCGATCGGAGTCGCGTGTTACCACCGGATTCCGGCCCTGATGCGACGACGCCGGAACGGGGCGGGCGCCCGAGGACACCGGACATCCAGGGCGGACCGCGTGGGTGGCGGGCGAACGAGTGGAGTGCAAGGCGGTCATTCCGCGCACTTGACCCGCCTCAGAAAGGGATGTGGGTCTCTGCGCGGTCGGGCCGGGAGTCTGAGATTGCTCAGGCGGGGTTCGTGGCCGCTTTTCCGTCGATTCGCGCGCCTGAGACTGCTCAGCCCGCAATCGGCGCTCTTCGCCCGAATGTCGGTCCCACCCGCGCTCTTTGCCAGCGGATGGGAGAGCGGCAGCCGTCGCTGGGGTTTTAGGCGCCGGCGCGGGAGCGGGATCCAGGGTCGGGGGGAGCGGCGGCGGGCCGGGCGCCCTGCCGCGGGATCTTCCCAAGAGCCGGGGGCGATGCCGCGCGCTCTGCCGGAATCGGCCGAGGTCTGTTCCCCCCCTCCTCTTCAACAGGTCCTGGAGAACGAGGCTCAGGCCCGCGCGCCGTGCACTTCGCTCTGCGCGATGGTCACCGCTCCGGCCAGCTCGGCGCCTGCCCGGCGCAGGGCTTGCGCGGCCGCCGCGAGGGTGGCACCGGTGGTGATCACGTCGTCGACCAGGAGCACGCGCTCTCGCGGCAGCTCGGCGACCGCCTCGAAGGCATCGGCGACGTTGGTCCAGCGCCGCTCGCGATCGAAATGGGTCTGGCTGCGGGTGGCGCGGCGGCGCCGCAGTAGCTCGCGCGGGGGCGGCAGGCGGTGGCCGGCGGCATAGCCACGGGCGATCAACGAGCTCTGGTTGTAGCCACGCTCCCTACGGCGGGCGATGTGCAGCGGGATCGGCACCACGCAGGTGACCCCGTCGGTCACCAGGCGTGCCGCGCGCTCGGCCGCCGCCGCGTCGTCTCGCCCCGACTCGGCGCGCAGGGCGTGGCCGGTGACGATTGCCGCCAGCTCCCGCCCCAGGCGCTGGCCGAGGGGCTCCAGGCGGCGGTATTTCAGCTCCTGGATCAGCGCCGCGAGGGGGCCCTCGTAGGGGTAGGCGGAGAGCACCACGAGGGTCGAGCTCTGACCATCTGGGGGGGCGAAGTCGACCCACTCGGCGCCGTCCAGGGTCGGGTCGGGGGCGATCGGCACCGCCAGCGGCGGCGGCGCGGGATCGGGAGGGCTCAGACAGGCGGCGCAGGCCAGGGGCGACTGGTGGCTGGCGGCCGCGCCGCAGCCGGCGCAGACCGGCGGCGCCAGCAGATCGAGCAGGGTGAGGAAGGACTGGCGCAGCAATGCCGCTCCGAGGCGCGGAGCGGGGCGCGAGGGCAGGTGGCGGAGGAGGGTCGGGAAGGGCATGGTGCGCCCCCACTCCGCATCCGCCGTGCCAGCGACGACAAAAAAGAAGAGCCCCGCGACCGGTGCCGCGCGCCCGCGGTGACGTGCGGATGGGCGACTCGCGGCTCCGGCGGGGGGCTCAGCTCACCATCGGAAGGGAAAGGGCGCGGCTTGACCGACTATCTCTTAGTCCACAGTGATCGGCAGCGCCAGCTCGACGCGCACCGAGCTGCGATCGGTGGGGCCGTACTGCGGCACCGTGTCGACCGCCCACTCGTCCTCCGGCAGCAGCATCCAGGTGCGGTGGAAGCTGCCCACCAGCCACAGGTAGGTGTTCATGCGGTACTTCGCCTCGACCAGGAGATGGGAGTTGTCGTCCAGTCCGAAGGCATCGCCGAAGCCGTCTACGTGGAAGCGGTCGTAGGCGGCGCTCAGGCGGATGCTCGGTCCCAGGTCGGGCAGGATGGTCTCGGCGTGCAGCCAGCCGTCGGGGTCGACGTCCTTCCACTCGTAGCTGCCGACCACGTAGAGGGTGTTGAGCAGATTGACGATCGCCTCACCGAACCAGCCCGATTCCCCTTTGACGAAGGCCAGGGCGTCGAGCTTGGTGGCCCGCTCGAGCTCGTAGAAGTGGTTGAAGTAGGGGACCATGAACTGGTCGCCGAGGAAGCGGCGCTCGAGGCGGGTGGTGAGAGTGAGGGAGTTGGCGGGGAAGCGCAGCACGTCGACCGCGCCGATGATGTTGCCGGAGCCGTGGTCGGCGATCCGGGCGTGGTCGTAGTAGAAGGTCAGGTCGAAGGCGGAGCGACGCACTACCGGCAGGTCGAGGTCGAAGCCGAGCGCCACCACCGCGTCGCCGGGTCCGTAGCGGTTCGGATCGATGTCGGTGACCAGGGTCGCGCCGACGCCCAGGGTGCGGAGGAGGGGCAGCTCGGGGCGGGTGTGGAAGGGCCGGGTGTAGATCCGGCCGCCGAGGATTTCGGCGCGCGCGAAGTTCGAGTAGATCGACTCGAAGCCCCAGTGGCCGTGGTCCATGTCGAGGACCAGCCCGGTCTTGCGCTCGTCCTCGTCGATGGTGTTGGCGTAGTGGCGCATGATCGACCCGTGACCGAGGGTGGCGTTGTCCTGCACCCCGACACGCACGTAGAGGGGATCGCCCTTCTGCGCCCAGCGCACGTAGCGGATCACCGCCAGGTAGTCGGAGAAGGAGTCCCAGTCCTCGGCGCGCACTTCGCCGCCCGAGGTGGCGAAACGCAGGGGGATGTAGAGACCGACGCCGAGCTTGCCGAAGCTCAGCTCGGGGCGCAGCGACACCAGAACGAAGGTATCGCCGTCGATGACTTCGAGACCGAGGCCGCCGTAGAGCGCCGGATCGTCGGTCCAGGTTTGGCCGCCGGGTGGCTCGGAGAGGTCATCCAGAAAGGCCGCCAGGCGGAATCCCTCGGCCCGCGCGCCGATCGAGGCGAGAGCGAGCGTTGCGCAGGCCACTGCGGCGCGGAAGGCGAGGCGAACGACCAAGGTGTGCATAGGGAGGGGCTCCGTTAGGGGTTGAGCGGCCGACCGGGCGCATGATAGCGTTCCGCTCCCTCCTCCGCGGCCGCTGATCGACCGCGGAGTCGATCCACTTGCCCAGGTGGTGGAATTGGCAGACACGCTGTCTTGAGGGGGCAGTGGGGAAACCCGTGCGGGTTCGAATCCCGCCCTGGGCACCAGATCTACGGTCCGAAGGCGCGTGCGGCAAGTCGAAGAGGCTGCCGCGCGCGCCTTTGTGCCTCGAGGGTGGCGCCACCCGCACCGATCGGCGACAATGAGCGCGATGCGAGCACCCAAAGACGTCGACTGGAGCGGCGTTTCGCCCAGCATGGAGCCGATCGCTCCCTTGACGGCCGAGACTTTCGTGGAGCGGTTGCGGGCGTTGACTCGCGATCTGCGCGCGCTGGAACGGCTGAGAGGTGCTTTCCTCTCGCAACACCCCGAGGTCGCCGATGGACTTCCTGTCGATTCTCCGCCGCATGGCGGCGAGCGGGCTTGAGTTCGTGATCGTGGGGGGTGTGGCGTCGCGCCTCTACGGGAGCAGCAGACTGACCTACGATCTGGACGTGGTTCCGAAGTTGGAGCCGCTGCCCTGGGCGCGCCTGGTTCGGACGCTGTGGGAGGCCGGCGCTCGCCCGCGCATTCCGGAATCGCAGGAGGCGATCGCCGACCTGGAGAAGGTGCGCCAGTGGATCGACGAGAAGGGGATGCTGGCGCTCGCTTTCCGCTCCGCGGACGGCGCCGTCGAGGTCGACCTGCTGGTCGCCGAGGCGCGACGAGTCGACGGTCTCCTGGCGCGGGCCACCGCGGTCGAGCTGGACGGACAGACCTACCGCATCGCCGCGCTCGACGATCTGATCGAGATGAAGCAACGCGCGGGAAGGCCGCGGGATCTGCTCGACGTCGAGGAGCTGAAGCGGATCCGCGCGCGGATCGACCGCGACTGATAGGTGACCGCCGGGGAGCGGAACGCTACACTTCCATCATCGCCGCGCACGCCCGATGCCGAGACAGTTTCGGTCGCGCGGACCACGACGTGGTTCCGTCCCCCCGGAAGAGGAAGAGATGAAGAGGCGAGTCATGCTGCGAAAGTGCATCGGTGAAGCGATCGCTCTGGCGATCTGCACCTCGCTGGTCGCGTCGAACGCGGCCGCCAGCGACACAGGATTCCTCGAGGCGCTGAGCGACGAGCTGGTGTCTCCCAGCGCCGTGGTGCCGGTCCCCGGAGGCGGCTATCTGCTGGCCGGCACGATCGGTGTGATGAAATCGAAGCCGATCGTCATCAGGCTCGATGGCGCCGGCGAGGTGCTCTGGAGACGCGAGCTGGGCGTCGCCGCGGAGGAGAGCGGCCGGCAGGGTCTCATGGGTCATCCGAAGGTCGGCGGGATCGCCTTCGGGCCCGACGGCAATCTGGTGCTGCTCTTGAATTCTGATGTATACGCAAAAAGACCCTTGCATCTGATCCACCTCGACGAATCCGGCACGGAGCTGCGCAGAGCCGCGCTGCCCTTCCCCGGCATCAACGATCCGAAGTCGCTGCTGGTGCGGAAGGACGGCCGCCTGCTGATCGGCTTCGATCACAAGGTCGAGAACCGGCGCACGGTGCTGCTTGCTCGGGTGCGCCCTTCGGGAGAGGTCGACTGGAAGCTCGAACTCAGCGGCGAGAAGTACATCGGGCTCGAGGATGTCGTCTTGACCGGCGACGGCGGCTGCGTGGCCTCGGCGCTCGCCATGACCGAAGCGGGCGGGACCATCCGCCTGGTGAAGGTCGATTCCAAGGGGAAGCAGCTCTGGAACATCCGCGTGGGCGCCGATCTGCCGGGCAAGCACCTGGCCAAGGGAGTCGTGGTCGACCAGGCCGGCAACTACCTGGTCGCCGGCTCGCTGTGGTTCCCAAGCGGCGATTTCGATCCGATCCTGGCCAAGGTCGACGCCCAGGGGCGGGTGCTCTGGGTCAATCCCTACAACGAGGACGGCGTTTGCCGTGGCTACTACCCGGTTGAGCATTCCAGCGGCAAGATCGCGCTCGCCATTCGGAAAGACAACGACGCGGGCCCGGGGCTCGTGCTCCTGGCCGTGGGCGCGGACGGCACCAAGATCGGCAGCCGCCCCCTCGGCGGCGAGGCCGGATTCGGCTGGGACCCCCTGGCCGCCGCGATCGACGCCACGGGTCATCTGCTGATCACGGGAACCCGCTCGACGCCCTCCGAGGACATGACCTACACCCCCTTCCTGCGCGCGATCGATCTCGACTGGACCCTCGACGTGATGGAGCGCTACAAGAAGAAGCGCGAGGCGCGGGGTGAGCGAGGCGAGCGCACCAAGCGGCGCCGGCGGCGGGAGCGATAGAGGGCTTTCAACCGAAACTGAACCGATTCGCGGGCGGCGGAGTATTTCGATTGAAGGAGGAGCGCTCCGCACTGGAGACAAGCACAGTGAACGAATTCAAAGAGGAGTGGACGCTCCGCAAGATCGTCGCCTATGCGCTCATCGGCCTGGGCGTGCTCCTGGCCCTCAATCTCCTGCTGCACGCGCTGCCGATCTTGATCGGCGTCGCGGTGCTGCTCGGTCCCCCGATCTGGGTCTATGTCGACGGCACCAAGCGCGGTCTCGACCGCGCGCCGCTCTGGGCACTGTTGGTGTTGCTCTCAACGTGGTCGGCCTGGTCATCTACCTGATCGCTCGCCCCGACACCGTGTTGGGTGACTGCCGCCGGTGCGGTGCGGCGCTGCGGCCCGAATGGCGGGTCTGCGCCTCCTGCGGCGCCGAGACCGACGCGCCCCACCCCGATTGCCCCTCTTGCTCGACGAGAGTCGAGCCAGGATGGCGCTACTGCCCTCGCTGCAAGGCCGAGCTGGGCGCCGAGACCGGCCTGGTCGCGGAGAACGAGTCATGAGCGACACACGAAATAGATCCGACCTACGCGACGCGCTCGAAAGCGCGGCCGGCTGCGTCAAGCAGGAGATGGTCGAGCTCGCGGGGGAGGTCGAGCACGCGCTGGACGACGTAGCGCGGCGCTTGCGGAGCTCGAAGACCGGTCGGTCGGCGATCCGCGAGCGCCGGCTGGCCCGCCTCGGAGAGCGCTTCCTGGCTCTGATCGAAGCCGGCAACGGAGCCGGAGCCAGCAACGATCCCGATGTGTTGCGCATGGTCGCCGAGCTGCGTCGGGATTCGACGGCGGAGGACGCCGGCTAGCCAGGAGCTCTCAGCGAAGCCAGTCGCCGTTGCGGGAAGGGCACTGGCGATGCGCTGGCGTTTCGACATAAGGGTTCGCGCTCCCGGGTCCAATCCCGCGCGACGAGCCGCTATGTCGAAACACCAGCGATGCGGGCGGGGAGCGTGGCGGCGATCGCGGTCTGAGCAGCCTCAGGCGCGCGCCATCCGTCCCAAGCACTCTACCCCTACAGAGAACCACCCCACGCAGCCCGACCCCAGAGCCCAGAGCCCAGAGCCCAAAGCCCAAAGCCTCGGCCGAAGGCCGATCCTCCTCGGCCGAAGGCCGCTCCTCCGGCACCTCCACCACCCGCCCCGGCAGCACCTCGATCTCGATCTCCTCCACCACCTCGCCGGCGCTCAGGCGCAGGAGATACGAGCCGGGAAAGGAGTCGTCGGGGACGGTGAACTCCAGGGTGCCCTCCCAGGAGCCGCGGGCGCGCACCGGGCGTTTGCCGCGGCGGGCGATGAGGATCGGCTCGGGGTTGTCGGCGGGGCCGAAGGCGAGATCGAGGTCGATACTGCGGGGGTGGTCTTCGAGGTTGGAGGCCAGCACGTGGAACTCGATGGAGGTGCCGGCGAGGACAGCGCTGCGGCGCGGGACGACGTAGAGCAGCTCGGTCGCGCGCCGATCGAAGGGGTAGGGGCCGAGATCGAGGCGGGTGCCGTCGGGATCGCGGATGCCGAGCGGCGGGGATGGGTCGCCGGCGTCGATGGCGGGGGAGCCGGGGCGGAGCTGGAAGCCGCCCTGGGCGGGGTCGAAGAAGAGGGGGTCGGCGTGGAGGTCGTGGGTGGTGTCGGGCGGCCAGCCCTCGTGATCGATTCCCTCGTTGTCGAAGAAGAGGTTGTGGGTCGCCTGGAGGGGACCGAGCAGATGCACGACCCCGGCCCCCCGGTTGCGCACGAAGAGGTTGTTGCTGATGGTCACGCCGTTGAGTGGCCAGTCCGCATAGATCGCTCCGCCCCAGCCGCCCTTCTTGCCAGGATTCCAGCGCTCGTGGCCCTCGGCCGCGACGGCCGTGTTGTTCAGGAAGACGTTGTTCAGGATGCGGGTGTCGGTATCCATGTGGAAGCCGTAGACGTAGATCGCGGCGCCCTTGTTGGAGAAGTTGCCCTCGAACCAGTTGCCGCGGATGCGGCTGTTGCCCGTGATGCCGAGGGCACCGCCCTCGGCGGCCGCCAGGGGACGGAAGGCGTGGCCGTTGTTGATGAAGACGCAGTTCTCGATGAACGGGTCTTCGGGGGTGCTGTTCAGAGTGATGACGGCGCCCGAGAATCTGCTATCTTCGAGTGTCAGGTCATACCCCGAGTGGTTCAGCCCCGCCGACCATCCAGGGAAGGCGTATCCTGACCCGGCCAGACGCCAACCGCTCACGACGACGTCTCTGACCGTCACACTAGAGAAGCTGGAACCGATTCCACGGCCATCCAGGGGGCACAACGTGAATCCTTGAATCAGATTTCCTGAGTCGGAGTGCACAACGTAGAACAGATTCGTCTGCTCCGGGACACCTTTGACCATTGTCTCATTGCTTCCGCCCAATCCAATGACCGATATGCCTTTTTCCTCCCACGCCACGCTCTCTTTGTAGGTGCCAGCCGCAACCAAAACACTGTCGCCGTCAACCGCGACATCCACGGCCTCTTGAATCGTATCGAACTCGGAGCAGGGACCGACGTAGAGCGTCGCCGCCCGGGCCACGGCGGGCGTGATCTGGGCGACGAGCAGGGTCAGGGTGAGCGTTGATTTACATAGTGTACGCATGACTTGCTACGGAGCTCCGCCGAGATCGAGTGGATCGCAGGTGCCACCGAACCAGCCGGTGGTCAGTCCGGTGCGCGCCCGCTGGGCGGCGCAATTGATGCTGCCGGCCGCTGTGGCCAACTCCGTGTAGGTCTGCGCGGCGCCGACATAGGCGGGGTGCCTGGGATTCCAGAAGCCCCAGTTCTGGGTGAGCTTCGTGTATCTCCCACTCGGCACATCTCCGAGGGGCAAGTTCCTGGAGGCCGACGCGAACTCGTGATCGATGGCGTTGTACCAGAAGAGCCCGGCGATGAAGTGGTGCTGGCCCTGCCCCGGCGCCGAAGCCTTGGCCTGCACCATCCCGGTCATGAAGTCGGTGTAGGCTGTTCCACGGGCCTCGTGACCGGTGATCACCTCGGGGTAGTGGTAATCCGGGTGCCTTGGATCGTTACACTCGCCGCCGCAGTTCGGGTTGGGAATCCAGAGCGGCTCTTCTCCCGACATACAGCATTCATAGCCCATCCACTGATCGGCATGATACGAGAACTCGGTGATCATGAAGGGACGGGCCAGATCCTCGGCGACCAGGCTCTGGTAGACGTGCTTGAGCTGGTTGGCGGCTTCCTCGGTCGTTCCATGCTCCACGTAGAGGTTGAAGCAGAGGACATCGGAGTAGTGCGCCGCGATGCCCGCGATGTCGGGGCTGTAGGGGATCTGGAACTTGCCGAACCAGGCGAAGCGGTCGGAGAGGATGGCGTGTGGCGATTCGCTGTCGAACGCCACGATCGCCTGTCTCATGGTCGAGTAGAACTGGATGGCCAGCTTCTTCATGAAGTACTCGCCGTCGCTCTCTTCGAGGTAGCGGCCCAGGTCGAACTGCACGATCTCGCCTTCTTCGCCGTAGAGGGCGCCATAATCGACATCGGACGGGGTCTCAAACACCCGCCCTTCGTCCCAGCCGCACTGTGGTGGGGTCCTGCGCCACGTAGAAGCGATCGGTCGCCGTGAACTCAGCGAACGCGGGCATGGCGTACAAGAAAAGAGCCCCGAAAAGGGGCTTGACGACGCGCTCGAAGCTCAGGCACGTCTTAGGCGAACGGCGAACGGCGAACGGCGAACGGCGAACGGCGAGTGCTGCTCTCATGG
>CAZBBK010000089.1:0-16341 GCA_964490075.1 uncultured Gemmatimonadota bacterium
CGGGGAATGGGGCACGACGGTCTACCCCTCCTACACCTACGCGTGTCAGGCCCCGATCTACACCGGCGCCAACCCCGCGACCCACGGCATCGCGGGCAACGAGATCTTCGACCGCAACCTGGTGCAAAGGTGGGGGTTCTCGGGCGGAAGCGTGCTCGACATGGACGACGTCACGTGGGTGTACGAATGGGATTTCGCATTCGACGAGACGACCAAGGCCAATCCCTGCGGCTGGGTCATGAGTGAGATCACCAACCCGGGCCACAAGGCCTACGGCGGATACGCCAACAGGACGATGCTGGTGGAGACTCTCTTCGACCAGGCATCCGCCCATGGATTCGACTCTCTGGTTTCGTTCCTCATGTACTCCTCCGCCAGCCACCACGACGATCCGAATATCACCTGGCTTCCGCCGACCGACTACGATATGTGTATCTATCAGCTCGGTCAGGCATGGGAGTACGACGTCGCCTCGATGGACGCCCTCTTCGGCGCCCTCGACCAGTACACGGAGATCCCGGAGCTGATCGTCGCTTATCTTCCGGGCCACGACCACTACAATCACACCCACGATGGCGCTCAGGCCTGGTATCTCGAGACCTACGTGGACGAACAGGTCGGAAGGCTCGTCGACAAGACCAGAGAGCTGGGGATCTACCAAAGCACCGTGTTCTTGTTCGTGACCGATCACGGTATGACCGACGTGATCTCCGACGATGAGCACTCGGTGATCATGGAGAACGAGCTCGAGTCGGCGATCGAATCGTACGGTCCGTGGTGGGGACATTTCGACGTCTATAGCTACTGGGACTGGTTCACGGGAGGCGATTTTTCGGCCTATGTGGGTCAAGTCGGAGGAATGGCCAATATCTACCTCCGGAATCTCGACACCGACCGCTGGTCCGATTACCCGCTCTTCAGCGATGTGATGGCGGTCGCGGAGGCGATCGATACCTACTGGCCGGCGTCGGACGATTCGGAGCTGGTGAGCAGGAAGTTCGAGCTGATTCTGGTGCGCGATTCCATGGGTGGCGGAGGCTGGAGCACGCCCTACAGCGTGTACCAGGGCAGGTACGAGCCGACCGTGGAGCTCGGGCTCTACCTGGCCGAGCATCCCGAGCTCGGGTACGTCGACGCCGAGCTCCTGGTCCAGCAACAGAACGGCTTGCGTTCAGGTGACATCATTCTGCTCGGCAAGTACCCGAACGGCTACTACTGCACACACCAGAACGAGAACACCCACGGCCACCTCTGGAACACCGACATGTACATCCCGATGATCTTCTGTGGAAAGCCGATGGAAGGGCTGCGGACGATTGTGCCGTCGGCGAACGTGACCGATGTTGCACCGACCGTGGCGGAGCTCCTGGGCTTCCCATTCGAGACCGCCGAAGGCCGTTCCCTGGTTCGGGATTTCGGGCGTTCGCGGCGGAGCGGGATGTTCGATCGCGGGATGTGACGGTCGCGCAACGTATCTACCCGCGCCGCCTCGCCTTCACGGCCCGGCGGCCGAGATCGACCGCCTGGTAGGCCCCGCGCACCAGCTGTGCGCGCCGGCAGTCGTAGCGCAGGAACGCGTGCGCGCCCAGGAAGGTCGCGAGCGCCCGGCTCCTCTCGGCCACCGGCAGCGGCGCCGCCAGGATCAGGCCCAGATGCGCCAGCGCCAGCCGCGTGATCGGAAAGAGCTCGGCCCGCGACCGGCGGTGCGGATCGAACCAACGGGCGCGCGCGACCAGGCCCGGATAGCGTTCGGTCGAGGCGTCCGGGTGGATTCGGCGGTAAAAGAGCACCTCCGGCACCTCGGCGAAACGCCCGCGCAGGATCAGCTCCGCGAGCAGCAGATGATCCGATTGGCCGAGCGGCCGAATCCCCCCGGTCTCAGCCAATATGCGGCGCCGGATCAGGCCGAAGACCACATTGCAGCGCCGTAGGTTGCGCACCAGCAGACCGAGGCGGCGCGCGGGCGAGTCGCCGTCGATCGCCATGCGGTCGTCGTAGGGGCCGGTCTCGGCGCCCTGCTCGTCGATCAGCATGGTGCGGGGGCAGGCCAGCACGGTTCCGGCCCCGCTTCGTTCCAGCAGCTCCCGGCAGGCCTCCAGACAGCGCGGCCCCAGGAGATCGTCGCAGGCCGCCCATTTGAAGAGCTCGCCGCGCGCCTGCGAGAGCACGAAGTTGAAGTTCCAGGCCGCGCCGCGGTTCTCCTCGTGATGCGAGATCCGGATTCGGGAATCGCGCCGGGCGTAGTCGAGGCAGATCTCTCGGCTGCCGTCGCTCGATCCGTTGTCGGAGATGATCAGTTCAAAGTCGCCGCAGGTCTGCGCCAGCAGCGAGTCGAGCGCGGCGGGGAGGAAGCGCGCGCCGTTGTAGAGCGGCATGCCGATCGAGATCGGGGGCGCGGCGCCGTGCTCGGGGGGCGGTTCGGAGTGCATGTCGCTGCTGTTCACCATTCCTCCGTTGCGAGGCACGAGGCGTACGTGCTAGACACCTGCCGGCCCCGGTGGCGCGCACGTCCTTCGGAGCAGCGGCCGCAACAACCGTTCCTCCGTCCACGCGCCCGCCCCGAACCATCATCCTCAACGAAAGTCGAAATGTGAAACGATTTCGTTTGACCGCACTGGTGCTGTCGGCCGGACTCCTGATCAGCGCCGGCGGCGCCAGCGACCTCCCGCCGCCGGAGCAGACGGTCGCCAACACGCTGCGCATCACCAACGAGCGCAACGCGACCGCGCGCCCTTGTCCGGTGCGGATCGGGCGTCCCTTCCGGCGCGGCGAAGTGGCCGACTATCCGCAAGCGATGGTGGCGAGCACGGCACTCCCCACACAGGCCGATGTGAAAACACGTTGGGACGATGGCAGCGTCAAACACGCCATCCTCAGCTTCATGATTCCACTCCTGCCCGCCGGCTCCACCGTGACCGTCGGATTCCAGAATCAGGCATTCGGCAACAACGACGATCCCCTGACTCGACGGGAGATGCTCGACGATCGCTTCGACATGGAAGCGGTGATGCGCCTGGTCGAGAACGGTTCGCGAAGTGCATCGGCCCGGTCGATGATCGAGGCGGGGGCGTTCGCCTACTGGGCGCGCGGACCGATCGCCACCACGGTGATCGTCGCCGACCACACGCCGGATCGCAACTTCGACATCGGTTTCGACGAGCATCGCTCCTTCCGACCGATCTTCCACCTGACCTTCTGGCCGGAGATCGACAAGGTGCAGACAAGGTTCATCGGTGAGATCGCCAATACCGAGGCCCTGCAAGACGAGCGCTACCAGCTCAAGCTGCTCCTCGGCCATTCCTCTCCCGAAGTGGTCTACTCGAAGTCGACCTTCACCCACCATGCCCGCACCCGCTGGACCCGCCGATACTGGCTGGGCGACGCCCCGGCGTCGATCTCGATCGATCACAACGTCGCCTACCTGGCGACCACCGGCCTGATCCCCTACTACCAGCCCTTCGACACGATCTCGGAGCAGGCGATCGCCGAGGCCTACGATTCGTGGCTGGAGAAAGACACCGACCTCTTCGGAGCCGGCAACTGGACCAAGGCGATGCACACCGCCGGCGGACGACCCGAGATCGGTCCTTATCCTACCTGGAGCGTGCGCTGGCTCTACACCGGCGACCCACGCATGGAGGAGAAGGCCTTCGGCAACGCCGATCTCTCGGCAGCCTGGCCGATCCATTTCCGCGAGGGGAGCAGCAACCGGTTCTTCGACCGCTACAAGACCACGCTCGGGATCGGCCGGGTGGTCTCGATCAGCGACCGGCCGACCTTCTGGAGCGCCCGCCTCGACTGGGAGGCGACGCGTCCCGAGGATCGCGTCGTTCCGGTCGGCGCGCTCACCGACGGCGACTGGGATCCCGACAAGGCCCACCAGCCCGACCCGGTCTCGCTCCAGTACCTCTTGAGCGGCGATTACTGGTACCTGGAGGAGCTGCGCTTCTGGGCCGCCTGGGGCGCGGCCGATGGCGATGGTCCGGCCGACGAGAAGTTCTGGGGACGAGGCCCCACCGGCTCCGAGGGCGGGTTCGGCGCCACCCAGGTACGGGGCCAGGCCTGGGTGCTGCGGAATCGAATTCGCGCCGCCCTGCTCTCCCCCGACGGAAGCGCGGAGCGCTCCTACTTCTCGCGACTGGTCGACGATGCCTTGGCGATCTGGGAAGGTGAACGTGAGGTGCTCGGCACCCATTTCATGGGACATCCCAACTGGCTCTGGGGCTACTCCTACGGTCGCGAGCGTTGGGACGCCGGCTACTCCGGCCGCCGCGGTCCGCCGCCGCTGCAGTACTGGGAGCTCGGAACCACCTACAAGGCCGATTCCTGGGACTGCTGCATGAGCCCGGAGCGGGTGGAGTACGCGCACGAGCCGTGGCAGGCGAACATGCTGCTCTTCTCTCTCGGCCGAGCGCGCGATTTGGGCTTTGCGGCGCAGGCCCTGGTCTCCTGGAACGGTGCCAACCTGATCGGCCAGGTCAACGATCCCTACTACGATCCCTACCTCTGCGCCGCCTATCGCATCCCGATCGTGCGCCAATCCGACCACGACTACTTCGGTCTCGATCGCCAGCAACCCTGGGCCGACGTCCGATCGGGCTACCACCCCGGCTTCGACGCCCGGGCCTTCTTCGACCAGGACCTGCGCTACGTCGACCACAGCTACGCCCTGATGGCCGCGGTCGGGGTCGCGACGGTAATCGACGAGCCCGGCGGCGCCAAGGCCTGGAGCTTCTTCGAACGCGAGCTGCTGGCCGCCGACGGGCTGCTCGACAACCCGAAGTGGGCGCTTCTTCCGGGCGGCCCGCGCTACGCCAACCAGAGCATCACCATCGACGTCGAGGATCCGCCGCGCCAGGTCGATCGCGGGCAAAGCGGCGAGCTGGTCGTCTGGGCGACCAACGACGGACCGAATGCGCGCTTTTTCGACCAATTGGTGATCGAGGACGAGGGCCCGCTGCGCCGGCGCAGCATCTACTACTCCGGCGATCCGATCAGGGTCCCGCCGCGCGACACCCGGCGTTTCGTCATCGAGCACGACGCGCCGGCCGAGAGCGTTCCGGGGATCTACACGGTGACGATTCTGGCGCGCAGCCACGACATGACCATCGCCCGCGACGCTTTTCAGACCGAAGTGTTGCGGTAGCTACTGGTCCGAAACCGCGAACTCGAAGCAGTCCTCGGCCTCGATCAGATTCGGGTGCTCCCCGACGAGCACGCAGATCCGATAGGGACTGCCGGGCGGCGTGCCCAGAGGCAGGGTTTCGACCTCGGAATGCTGCCGGGTCTGAAGCGCGGGGATGCTCGACGCTACGCGAGCGAAGGGGTTTCCCGCGTAAGGGCTGCCGTCCGTGGAAAAGGCGTCGAACCAGACCTCGCCCGACTGCCTTCGCTCGCGATTGTTGGTGACCGAAAAGGTCCAGGCCAGCGGGCCTCCCGCGACGGCCGTGGAATCGTGCTCCAGGATTGTGACGCTCAGCGCCGCTAACCAGTGTCGGTTCTCCGAGCCGCCGAAAGCGCCCATGTCGGCGCGGCTGCCGCCCAGGCCGGCCGCGCAGTCGAGAACCATGTCGCTGGCGAGCGAGTCTCCGGCGTCGATCGCGGGAGAGACGGCGCCTCCGGCGCAGGCGGTCGCGCTCAGGCGATAGTCACCGGCGGCGGGATCTCGGAACAGGGGATCCTGATCCAGGTTGTCGGCCCCAGGCCAACCACCCGACACATCCGAAAACGAAACCGTCGCCGATCCGGAGATCTCGATCGGCGTGTTGCCCCAGACGATGCTGGAAGCAATCGCCGGCAACGCGGTCGAGTCGCTGGCGATGCCGCCGGCGGCATCCTGCCCCGGGTGCCGATTGTCGGCGATGGTGCAGTGGGTGAAGGAAGGAAAGCTGGAGTCCGAGCAAGCGACACCCGCCGGGCCCGCGAAAAACTCCAGGTCCTGGGTGTTGCCGATGATCAGACAGCTGGTCAGGCTCGGGGACGAGTTCGAACAGTGCACGCCACCGGGGCCGTCCCATTGGCCTCGGTTGCCGCGGATGGTGCAGCCGGTGATGAGCGGTGAGGAGGCGACGCATTCGATCCCGCCGGTGCCTTCGTTCGAGCTGACCCAGTTGGAATCGATCACGCAACGGATCAGCTCGGGATTGGCGCTCCGGCAATCGAGACCGGCGCCGCCCGAGCCGTAGCGCACCTCGTTGCCGCGCACCACGCAGTCCTCGATGCTGGGCGCGGACGACTCACAGCTAACGCCGCCGCCGGAACCACCCCCCAGCGCCACGTTGCCTTCGACGACGCAGTCCACCAGCGTCGGATTCGCCTGGTAGCAGCGCACGCCGCCGCCACGCCCGAGGGCGTGAAACTCGTGCGCGCAGAGGTTGTCGCTGATGGTGCACTCGACGATCGTCGGCGCCGATGCCTCGCAGCAAACGCCACCGCCGGCACCGCCGTCGATCCCCGTGGCCGCCTCGTTGCCGGTAATCGTGCAGCGCTCCAGCAGCGCACTCGATTGGTTGCGGCAGGCGACCCCGCCGCCGTTGCCGTCGGCGGTTTCGTTGTCGGCGATCCAGCAGTCCGAGATTCGCGGAGAGGAGGCGTCGCAGCAGATGCCGCCACCCGGTCCGCCGTCCAGCAGGTAGTAGACGTACGAGTTGTCGGTCACGGAGCAGTCGCTGATCGTCGGCGCCGACTGCTCACCGCAGTAGATGCCGCCACCTCCGCCGTAGCCCCGCAGGGCGTTGCCCGTGATGCCGCAGCCGTCGATCAGTGGCGCCGACGCGTTGCAGTGGATGCCGGCTCCGAAGCGCGCCTCGTTTCCCTGGACGGTCAGCCCGATCAGCTGCGGCGACGCCCCTTCGCAACGGATGCCGCTGCCGCGGCTCGCTTCGATGACGCAGCGATCGATGGTCGGAGAGCTGTCCGCAACGTAGATTCCACCGCCCGCGGCACTCCCCAGATTCCAGGCGCCGCCGGTGATCGTCAGGCCGCGCAGCACTGACCCGCTCTCATCATCCGAGGCGAAACGAAACACCACTCCCTGACGCAATGCGTCGACCCGCGTCGCCGACACCACGGCCGGATCGTCCGGCGCCAGCCCGGTCACCTCGATGGCCTTGCCCCCGAAGACGATGTCGAGCTCGGTGTAGATCCCGGGATGCACCACCACTCGATCGCCGGGCTCCGCGTTGTCGATCGCCTGCTGAATCGTCGCGTACTCCAGCGGCACGTGCAGGTCGCTCGCGACCGCACTCATGGCCCCTGCCAGAGCGAGCGGGAGTCTGGAGCTGGTCATGACCTCTCCACGATGGAAGGCGCGGCGCCTCGACTAAGGCCAAGATTCGCACGGCTCGGTCACGAATCAGGAGGCGGATTATGGTCTACATTCCCGAGGCTACCACTTCTTGGGAATGCCGGCGCCCAGACGGCGGCCCCACACCGGCTCGGGAGTGGAGTCGGTCGCAGCCGTGGCGGCGGAATCACCCAGCGGCAGCCGGCAGAGACAGGCGATCAGGGCGATCTCCTGGTAGTAGAGATCGAACTGGGCGAAGCTGAGAAAGGTGGCACAGACCATGTAACCGCAGAGCGACGCCTCCAGAGCCTTCGAATAGACGACGATGTCGGTCGCCTGCGGCGCCCCGGCGGCCTCTCGGCGCAATCGCCGCAGCGCGGCGATCCCGGTCGCGAAGAGCCCCAGGTAGACCGCCAACGCCGGCAGTCCGCACTCCGAGGCGATCTGCAGGTAGCTGTTGTGCGTGACGCGCGGCGAGTGCGGCGAGTAACGCGGAAACACGAGCAAGAAGTTGTTGTAGCCCACACCGGTCAGAGGGTGCTCGGCCACCGCCTGGATCGCGACATCCCAGGCCTGGAAGCGCCCCTGGATCGACCGGTCGTAGCTCTCGGTGTCGGCGATCGTACTGATCCGCTCGTAGTACGACTCCGGCACAATCACCAGCGCACACACCGCCACGCCCATCAGCAGCAACGCGCCCCGGAACTTCCGCTCGGCTCCGATCCACATCACGCCGATCACGGCGATCAGGCCCAGAAACCCGCCCCGCGAAAAGGTGAAGACGATCGCCGCGAACGCGAACACCACGATCGCCTGCGCCCCGCGCCGGAGCATGCGCTGCTCTTCGGTCCTGGCCAGGGCGAAGGCCAGCGGCAGCATCATCACGAAGGCGGTGGCCAGAGAGTTGTTGTCACCGATCATGCCGCCGGGACCACCGATGATCTCGCCGCCGCGCGCCAAACTCCACACCGTCCCCTTCACCGCGAGAAAGCCCAGCGCTCCGACAATCGCCCACAGAATGGTGCGGCACCGAGCGAGAGTCGTCACCAGTCCCGAAGTCAACAGTGCCAGGCCGATCACCTTGGTGAAGTCGATGATCGCCGGCAGCGCCAGCGCCGGGCTTTGGGCAAATAGGTAGCTCAGCGCCACCAGAAACCAGAGCAGCACCATCAGGGCGGTGACCTGACCCCAGTGGACCATTCTCTCGCCGCGTGCGAAGAGCACCCCAACCACGGTCGCCACCGTCATCAGCAGCGTCAGCCGGTAGCCGGACACCCCCCAGGCCAGATCCTGCGGCCGCAGATAGGCGTAGACAGTCACCGCGGTGATGCCGAGGAAGGGCCGCGCCAGACAGACCGGCAGCAACCCCAGTGTGACCAGGAGGACGATCGCGTTACGCATTCGGAGTGCGGGCGGAGCGCCGAGTCGAAGGGTCGCGACGGGCGGCGGAAGCGGTCTTCTCGGGGGTGCCGCCGCCCTCCACCGCGCGCCGGTAGGCCGCGAAGGTGCGTTCGGCGGTCACCTCCCAGCGAAAGGCCTCGACGCGCCGGTGCCCGCGCTCGCGGAGCCCGCGGCGCAGCTCGGAGTCCGAGAGGGCCCGCGCCATGGCCTGCGCCCAGACCTGGCGGTCGTGCGGCTCGACCAGCAGTGCGGCGTCGCCGACCACTTCGGGGATGCTGGTGGCGCGCGCGGCGACGACCGGACAGCCGGCGCGCATCGACTCCAGAGCGGGAAAGCCGAATCCCTCCCAGCTCGAGGGGTAGCAGAACACCCGCGCGTTGGCGTAAAGGGCGTGCAGCGTGTCGTCAGGCACGTAGCCGAGGATCCGCACCCGCGCGCCGATGTCGAGTCGAGTCGCCCGGCGCTCCAGCGCGGCGCGCCCTCGGGTTTGCAGCCCCGCCACCACCAGCAGGGGCGCGGCCGGGTCGCGGCGCACCAGGTCGGCGTACGACTCGAGCAGCCGGCCGGTGTTCTTGCGCGGATCGGTCGCACCCAGGTGAAAGACGTAGCCGGGCTCGATCCCGAGCTCGGGGGGCAGCGCAGCCGGCTGCGCCGGGTCCGGGCCCGGTCCCAGCCCGGGATGGGTGACGACGATGCGCTCCGGCGGGATTCCGACGTCGCGCGTGATGTCGCGCGCCGACGATTGCGACACGGTGAGTATGATGCGCGCGCGGCGCAGGGCGGGCGGCAAGAGCCTGCGGGTGTAGAGGAACTCGGCCCGGGTCGCCTCGCCGCGCCGGTGCAGCATGACGGTATCGTGCACGGTCACGACAGTCGGGCGGCTCATGAGCAGCGGCGCCAGGTTGACCGGGCAGTGCAGCAGCGACGGGGAAAGGCGGCGCACCAGCCTTGGTAGAGTCCACTGATCCCAGACCCGAAAGCGCGATCCGCGAGGTCCGGCGTCGATCGTCACCTCGATCCGCGAGTCCCCGAAATCGTGTTGCAGGCGGCCCCAGGAGAGCAGCAGGTACTGCACATCGTCGTCGCGCGCCAGGAGCGAGCGCAGCAACCCGAGAAGATAGCGGCCGCCGCCTCGGGGCTCGGGGGAGCTCAGCTCCCTTGCATCGAGGGCGATTCGCATGCTCTCAGGTGCCTCGCAGCGGAAGGGCCTCGGCGCTCGGCGCCAGCTCGGAGTAGAGCGCCAGCAACCGCTCGGCCTGCGGCTCCCAGCAGTAGGTCGACTGCGCGGCCCGCCACCCCCGGTCGCCCAGCTCGCGCAGCCGCTCGGGATTCCTCAGCAGCCGCTCGATCGCCGCCGCGAGCTCCCCGGGGTGGTCCGAGTCGACCAGCTCTCCGGCGCCGGTCTCGCGCAGCACGCGCCCGATCTCCGGGGCGTCGAGAGCGATGATCGCCACCCCGACCGCCATGAACTCGAAGAGCTTATTGGGCAAGCTGGTGTAGTGGCTAAGGTTGGAGCGATCCATCAGGCACAGGCCCAGATCGGCGCCAGCCGTGTGGTCGAGCAGCTCGGCGCGCGGAATGCGGCCGGCGAAGCGGATGCGTTCGGCGACTCCGAGCAGCGCGGCGCGCGCCTCGAGCTCGGCGCGAATCGGACCGTCGCCGAGCACCAGCAAAACCGCGCCCTCGACCCGCGCCCAGGTCTCGATGACGCGCTCGATCCCCTTCTCCGGCGTCAGATCGCCCTGGTAGACGGCCACCAGAGCGTCGGACGCGATTGCGAAGCGGCGGCGCAGATCGACCGCCGGCGTTCTGGCGCGCCGCGGAGGGGCGTTGAGGATCAAGGCCGGAGGGGTGATGGAATAGTTGCGCACCAGAGCACGCGCCCGCGCGGGCGAGGAGTCGATCACCGCGGCGGCGGATTTGATCAAGAGCCGCTCGAGCAGGCGCCGCCCGAGCCGCACCAGCCGCGGAAAGCGGGCGCCGCGGGCCACCGGCACCTCGACCTGCAGCTCGTGCGCGTCGTAGACCAGTCCGGCCCGGCGCCGGCGCGCCGCCAGGAATGCCTCGAAGAGGGTGTTCAGCTCGTGGGCGTGGTAGACGTCGGCGCGCTCGCGCCCCGCCGCGGCGACCAGTGCCACCTCCCAGCGCAGCTTCCAGAGCAGCGCGCGCCAGCGAGCCGCAGCGTTCGGCGGCGCGGGTGGCGGCGCGGAATCGCCTGCGTCGCCGGAATCGCCGGACCGGGTCCGCGTCGCGGCCGGGCCGATCCCCTCCGCACCGCGCATGAGCCGCGGCCGCCAGGCGTCGGGTCGCCGCACCAGGAACCCGTTCCGCGCCTCTCGGGCGGGCAGACCCGCCCCCGGCCGCGCCAACACCACCACCCGCCAGCCGGCGTCCGCCAGAGTCCGCGCCTCGTGGTGGACCCGCGCGTCGTGGGTGAAGTGATTGCGAACCAGCATGCACACCGCGGCCGGCCGAGCGGTCACTGGGCGCCGCCTCGCCGCGCCGAGAGCGGTGGATCGGCGCTCCCCTCGTCACGCAGGTCGTGCCACTGATGATCGATCTGCAGCATTCCGCGATCCTTCCCCGCGGAGATCACCTGAAAGCCCTTCAGGGGCGGGGTCGAAACCAGCGCGTGGTGCAGATCGCGCTTCCAGACCGCGGCGCTCACCGTGTAGAGGCCGCCGCTCAGCGGCAGCGAGGGAAGGTGCAGCTCCACCTCTCCCGCGCCGTCGAAAGTGGCCAGCTGGGCCTTGCCCCAGGAGGTGCGGGTGCCGAAGATATGCTGGCCTCCGGCGCGGTGGATCTCGATCCCCACGACCGGCTTCTCCAGCGGCTCCAGAGTTCTCCAGCCCACCGCGATTCTGAGCGCGTCACCCGGCGAGAAGGTCCGCGTCGCTCGCCCCTGGGCATCCGTCACCCGCAGACCCGTCACTTTCACCGACCCCAGGCCGAATTCCTCGGGCTCCGTTTCTTCCGACGTCGCCTCCATGCGCAGCGCGTCTTCCAGGTGGGCGTCGATCACACCGCCTACATCACCCTCCTCGCGAATCTGCCCCTGTCCCAGCAGCATGGCGGAATCGCAGATCGAGCGCACCGCCTCCATGTCGTGGCTGACGAAGAGAATCGTCATGCCGTTGCTCTTCAAGCGTCGCACTCGCTCGAAACACTTCATCCGGAATCCGAGATCTCCGACCGCGAGCACCTCATCTAGCAACAGAATATCGCTGTCGACGTGGGCCGCGATGGCGAATCCGAGCCGCATATACATTCCCAGCGAGTAACGCTTCACGGGAGTGCCCTCGAAGCCTTCGAGCTCGGCAAAGGCGATGATCTTCTCCAGGCGCTTCCTGATCTCATGACGCTTCATACCCAGAATCGCGCCATTGAGATACACATTTTCCAAGCCGGTGAGATCAGGGTGAAAGCCGGCGCCGATCTCGATCAGCGAGGCCACCCGCCCGCGGGTCTGGATGGTGCCCGAGCTGGGATGCAAGATCCGCGCGGCCAACTTCAGAGTGGTGCTCTTGCCCGAACCGTTCGGCCCAATCACCCCCAGGCTCTCTCCGTCGCGGACCTTGAAATCCAAGCCGTCTACCGCCCGGATCAGATGTCGCGGCTCCCCCTTGCCGATGAGCCGCAGAAAGCGGTCTCCGATTCTGCCGATCCCGAAGTGCGGGTCGAGGAGCTTGGTGACGTTTTCGAACTCGATGCGATACACGGCGTGTCCTAGATGATGTCGCCGAAGCGCTTTTCGTGTTTCTTGAACACCCGCTGGCCGATCGCGCAGGAGAGCAGCGCGATCACCACCGCGCTGCCGAGTGCCACGGGATCGGGTCCCACCCCCAGAGCACTGACGCGCCGGAAAGAATCGACCAGGCCGGCCATCGGATTGAGCAGCAGCCAGGGCCGCAGCGCCTCCGGCACGTGGTCCATCGAGAAGATGACCGGCGTGACGAACATCCAAAGGAAGAGTCCCAGGACGATGGTGTACTTCACGTCGCGGTAGAAGACGTTGAGAGCGGCGGCCAGGAGCCCGAAGCCGATCATGAAGATGGTCTGAACCAGCGCCAGAAAAGGCGCCAGCAGCAGCCAGAGCGTGAAGGGCGCGCCGTAGAACACCAAGAGCACCAGCAGCACGCACCAGGCGATGGCGAAGTCGACCGCCGATGCCAGGATCGCCGCGATCGGCAGGGTCTCGCGCGGGAAGGCGGTCTTGGTCACCAGCTCCAGGTTCGAGACCAGGCTGGGAATCGCGAAGCTGAGACCGGTCGAGAAGTAGGTCCAGGGAACCAGGGCCGAGTAGAGGAAGATCGGGTAGGGAATCTCGGTCTCCACCCGGACCGGCAGCAGGTACGTGAACACCAGGCTGAAGACCAGCATCATCGACAGCGGCTGAAACACCGCCCAGGCGATGCCGAGCAGCGATTGCTTGTACTTGATCTGGGTGTCCTTGACGGTCAGGGCCCAGAGCAGATCGCGGTGTTGATAGAGATTGCGGACGAGCGAGATCACGACGCGTACCTGCGTTGGCTCAGGCTGCGGGCTGGTGTCGGCATTCCGCGCATTGTAACGCGTGAGGGCTTGGGCGGAACGCGGCGTCGCGGGGTCAGATCAAACCCGCCTCTTCCCCCAGACGGAAGAACACGAAGGCTCCGGCGCCGAGCTTGATCAAGGGCTCGAGCACGCTCTTCATCAGCCAGTCCGAGTGCGAGCGAGGGACGTAGACCACGGCGTTCGGCATCAGGGTCACGTTGTTGGCCAGGCGCCCCTCGTTCAGAATCTCCTCCAGGTCGATGATCCGTCTTCGCAGCTCACCGGGGGGGCCCTGGATCACGGCGACCCGGCCCAGCGCCGCCGCCTCGGTCGGTAGACCGGCACGGACGACCGCGTCCCGCAAGGTCAACCCGAACTCGTCGAGCTTCTGGATTCCGGGATTGGCGACCTCGCCCAGCACGTAAACGCGCCGGCTGCCATGGTGGGCCATGCGCACGTGCACGATCGGATCTTCGACGTAGCGGCTCAGCACCGCGGCGATCTGGATCGACAGAGCGCCGACCGTCTGCCCCTGGGCCTGGACCGTGTCGGGAACCGACGTGAGGTTGCGGATCTCCAGCCCGCCGTCGGGCGCGATCGCCGACCTCCCCGAAAACTCCTCGTGCTTCCAGACCTCGACGTCGACCGTGTCGCCCGGCATCAGGGTGTAGGGAAAGGTGTGGCGGGCAATCGCGCGAGGCTCCTGCGGATCTGGCGGGTAGCCCAGAGTCTGGCCGGCACAACCCATCGCCACGACCAGGAGCGACACCAGAGCGGCTCCGAGCGCAGCGATGCGCCGGGCGCGGCGCGCTGGGCGCGAAGGCGGAGGCTGGGGGCGGTGATTTGCGCTGGACTCGACCGGCATCGGCTCGGATCTCCCGAAAGTCGGCGGGCGCGCCATGTTATTCGCATGCACGCTCTTCTTCAAGACCGGCGGTTTCCCTCGATCCGCCACCTGCGCTCCAAGATCGGCGGATCGAGAGCCTCGGCCCTTGCGGGTGTTCGAGAAAGGGACGGGGCGGTGGGGTCAGTTGGTCGGTGCTGCGCCCGGTTTCACTCGCGAAGAAGCCGCTCGCGGATCGACCGCTCGGATGAGCGCCAAAGCGCGAGATCTCGGCATGTCCGCCAGGATCAGCGCGGCGTTGAAAGCGTGGACCATGCCCTCGGCGGGATCGGGCTCGACGTCCGCCAGCTCGGCCGCACGGAACCACGCCGCCACCTCGGGCCATGACCAGTATCGCTGCCCTCCTCGGTGGCTCAGGATCGGTGCAGGAAATCCGCCAGGGCCACGGCTGCCGATCGTCAGGAGCCTCACACCTTCTTTCGTCCGCCCGGTGCGCTGCGCGATGTCTGCCAGGGAGACAAGGGGATCGGGCGCCACTCGCCGCACACGCAGTCCCGCTGCCACCATATCTTTCACCGCCGCCTCGACCGCCACTTCGAACGACTCCGCCGCGCGGTCCACTTCGGCGTAGGTGACGCCAGTCTCGCGCGTCAGGGAGATGTCGTCGCAGCGCTCACCGATCCGGTCCGCCGCCTCGTCGAACGTGGCGTCGTCGAGCGGGTCGAGCACCAGGCGGAATTCGTGATACCGGGGTGGGTTGTTCAGGGTGTCTCGCTTCTGCATCGGTCTACCAGCCTTCGGATCTCGCGGGCGCGATTCTCTGGGCGTCCGGGGGTTGCATGGATCGACTTGCGATGGTTGCCGTGCTCCCTGACGGGACACACCAGAATGCCCCAGGTCTTGCCTTTCTGCCTCAAGTGCACGGTCCAGCCATGCATCTCGGCGTAGCGGATCGCGGCTTCGAGCTCCTTGTTGGGGTGCTTTCTGCGCATCTCCTGGGGGCTTTACCGTTTGCGGGCCGTCGGTCTCGTCTCCAAGAATATGGCCTATGTGTTGGCGATCGTCAACAGGACGTGCATGGAGCCGGTTTCAAGAAGCGGCCTCCTATCGACCTCCCCATGGTTGAGCATCACAACATCAGGTTCCGTCGCTCATTTTCACTTGCGTTCTTCGCGTCTTGGCGCCTTTGCGCGAGATCCTATCGGCGCGGGGGACGATCTCGAGATCCTCGACGCCCGCGATCCCACCGATCCGGTGCGGGTGGGACGCTACACGCCCGACAGCGATCCGGTCGACGGCTACGGCGCCGGGACTCACCTCTACCTGGGCACACGCCACGGCGAGCTGGTGGTCATGGACATCACCCGGCCTTCCGATCCGCACCAGGTCGGATCGATCGACAATGGCTACCTCCCGTCGGGTGTGCACGGGGACGGGAATCGCGCCTATGTTGCGATGGGCAACGATGGTCTGATCAGCGTCGATGTCTCTTCGCCGGCGAGCCCGGCCGAGAGCGGTCGCCTCGCGACCGGTCACTCGGTCCAGACCCTCGCCGCGTCGTCCACCCACCAGTTCGCGGGCCATGAGACCGGGGGCGGACTGACCGGCGGGTTCTGGGTGGTGGACCACACCGACCCGAGGCGCCCGAAGCAGTTGAGGGACGTGGAGGCCGCCGCCAAGCCGAAGGACCTGGAGTACGCCGAAGGCTTGCTCTACGTGGGCTCGAGCGGCGGTCTCGAGATCTTCGACGTCTCCGATCCGACACGCCCCGTGCTCTTCGACAGCCGCGACACGCCCGACTTCGCCTGGGATGTGGTGCGGACCCGGAGCGGTATCGTCCACCAGGCCGACGGCAACGGGGGGGGGTTCTTTACCAGTGCTGGTAGTGGTTGGAGGCGGTTTCAGGATCGGGCAGAGCCTGGTTTCGTGCCTTGGGTTCGGCTGCGAGGGAGAACGAAGAGTCCTGGTGGATCTTCGCCATTGACCAACAATGGGCGTCATCGGTCATTGGAGTGGCCAATAGAAGTTGTTGTTATTCAAGATGTTCCAGAGATCGCTCGGCAGCTCTATTGGCCATCGGCGCCTTCGTGGCCATTAGCGATCGTGAGGCTGTAACGACGCCAGCGTCGCTCACCCTTCGTCGCCACGCGGCCTTCCTTCACGAGCGCCCGCAGTATGCGTCGAATGCTGCGGATCGGTATCTCTGGACCGACGCGATCGTGGATGTCGGCGTTCGGCGCGCCAGAACTCGATTTGGTGGGCCGTCAGGGAATCGAAC
>CAZBBK010000090.1:0-16144 GCA_964490075.1 uncultured Gemmatimonadota bacterium
TTGCGCTGGTGGGGCGCGTGCCCTACGAGTTCGCCAGCCGCTTCGAGATCCTGCCGGTGGCGGAGCAGAACGGAGTAGTGGTGGCGGCCACCGCCAACCCCTTCGACGTGCTGGCCAAGGACAAGCTGGCGCGGCTGCTCGGCGCGCGGGTGGAATGCCGGGTGGCGCCGCGCGAGTGGGTGCTGGGGGCGGTCGATCTCTACTACAAGACGGCGCTCACCATCGACGAGGACATCGAGCGCATCTTGCACCTGGGGGTCGCGGGATCGAGCTACGAAGAGAAGCAGATCGTGCGCCTGGCCGATCTGTTGATCGAGAAGGCGTACCTATTGCAGTCGAGCGACATCCACATCGTGCCCGACCACAAGCTGGTGCGGGTCTTCTACCGCATCGACGGCGTGCTCTACCAGCATTTCCTGTTTCCAATCCGTGTCTACCAGGCGCTGGTCACTCGCTTCAAGGTGATGGGCGACATGGATATCTCCAATCCCAACATCCCGCACGACGGGCGCATTCGCTTCAAGGGCGGGGTGGGGGAGTTCGAGCTGCGAGTGTCGACCTTTCCGACGCATCTCGGGGAGACAGTCGTGTTGCGGCTCTTGATCTACAGCAAAGTGGTGGGTGATCTGCGCAACCTGGGCTTCGAGGAGATCGACCTGGAGCGGGTGCGCGGGGCGATTCAGCAACCCTACGGTCTGATCCTGGCGACCGGACCGACCGGGTCGGGCAAGACGACGACACTCTACTCGGCACTGATGGAGATCAACCGGCCGGGCGTGAGTGTGATGACGATCGAGGATCCGATCGAGTTCGAGATCCCGACCTTGCGCCAGAGCGCGGTCAATCCGCGCGCCGGGCTCACCTTCGGCAACGCCATTCGCGCGGCGATGCGCCAGGACCCCGACATCATTCTGGTCGGGGAGATCCGCGATCAGGAGACTGCCGAATTGGCGCTTCGAGCCTCGATCACCGGTCACCTGGTGCTGTCGACTCTGCACACCAACGACGCTGCGTCGGCGGTCAACCGGCTGCTCGACCTGGGAGTGAGCGCCAGCATGCTGGCCTCGGCGTTGACCATGGTGGTGGCGCAGCGTCTGCTGCGGCGCCTGTGCTCGAGCTGCGGGAGCGAACGCGAAATCGAAGCGGACGAGCGCGAGCTCTTCCTGCAGCACGACATCGAGCCGCCGGAGCGGGTCCGCGAAGCGGTTGGTTGCGAGGGGTGCCACGGATCGGGCTATCGCGGTCGGATCGGCATTTACGAGCTGCTCTCGGTCGACAACGCCATGCAGGAGCTGATCTTCGGTTGCGCGCTGAAGAGCCGGATCGAGGAGGAGATGGCGTCGAAGGGGGCGCGCTTGCTCTTCCCGCAGGCGTTGCGCAAGGCCCAGCAGCAGCTGACGACCATGGAGGAGGTCTACCGGGTCGTCGCGCATGGCTGATTTCCGCTACCGGGCGATCGACGTGCAGGGCAAGGTCCGCAAGGGGACGCTTTTCGCCTTCGACGAGGCCGACGTGGAGCGTCGCCTGGAGAGTCGCGGTCAGACCTTGGTCGACGCCAAGCGCAAGTCGGACCGGGCCTTCTTGAGCAGATCGGCAACCGGTGGCAAGGTGCCGCGGCGGATGCTGATCGAGCTCTACCACCGCCTGGCGCAGACCTTGGAGCTGGGGCTGCCGATGCTGGCGGCGTTGGACGAAAACGCTCGGGTACTGCCATCGAAACCGCTGCGGGCCATCTTGAGCGAGATGCGGGTGGCGATCGAAGGTGGCAACAGTCTGCACTCGGCGATGGAGCGTTTTCCGGCGGTGTTCAGCCGATTCGACTTGAGCATCATCAAGCTCGGCGAGCGCTCGGGGGTGCTGCCCAAGAGCCTGGAGGAGCTGGCGCTCTTTCTGGAGTGGAAGGAGGAGATCACCGGACTGATCCGGCGCGCGTCGATCTACCCGGCGTTCATCTTCGTGGCGATCACCGCAGTGATCGGCGTGTGGATCGGTTACGTGCTGCCGCAGATGGCTTCGGTGTTGAACGAGATGGGGATCACGCTCCCCGAAATCACCAAGCACGTGCTGGCGCTCTCCCAGTTCGTCACCGGCAACTGGATCAAGCTGGGAGCGGCGGCGCTCTCGACGGCGGCGGCGATCGCCCTGGTGTCGCGCACGCCGCGCGGGCGGGTGCTGCTGCACCGGGCGCTGCTGCGAGTGCCGATCGTCGGCAACATCGCCGGCAAGATCGCTTTCACCCGGCTGAGCCGCAACTTCGCGACGATGTACGAGTCGGGGATGCCGCTGGCGAGCATTTTCGAGCTGCTTTGTGACGACGTGCTCGGCAACAGCTACCTGGAGGATCGTCTGGGGGCCACCTTCGAGGAGATCCAGCACGGCCGCTCGCTGGCTGAGGGCATGGAGGCTGCCGGCGGTTTCCCGACGCTGCTGGTCGGGGCGGTGCGCAACGGCGAGACCACCGGCACGTTGGGGCGGGCCTTCAACCGCTTGAGCGACTACTACGACGCCGAGGTCAAGAAAGCGGTGGCATCACTTCTTGCGGCGGTGGAGCCGATCACGATCACCCTCCTGGGCGGGGTCTTCGGGATCATCATCCTGTCGATTCTGTTGCCGCTCTACGACGTGATCAGCGAGGTGGGGAAGACCTACTAGACCGACAGCGGTGCTCGGTCAGTTCGGTCCGATGGCGACCTCGCTGCCGAAGGGGAGCAGCGGATCGCCCGGGTTCACCAGCAGAGACAGATCGCCCACGATGACCGCCGGAGTGTTGTCGGGAGTGGAGTTGACGTGCAGACTGGAGAGGTAGTCGATGCCGTCACGGAGCTCGAGCGCGTCGCCGTCTTCGACCTTGAAGACACCGGTCTCACCGGCCGCCACCCGGCCGCTGCAGATCAAGCGCGACGGGAAGGTGACGTTGTGGAGGAATATCTCACGGGCGCTGGCGTTGGCGACGCTCAGGGTCCAGGTAGTGGGACCTGCGCAGCCGGCATCCGCGAAGAGCTCTCCTTCGCCTACGTAGACCACCAAGTCATCGAAGGAGTCGATCTCCGGATAGCGGATGTAGTTGGGTGAGCCATCGGTGTTGTCACCCGCCACGGCGCCATCGACCGCGTCGAAGACGTCGCTGTCGGCATCGGCGTCGCGCGGACCGGAGCTGAGCAGCATGGCGGCGACCGAAAAGGCGACCGACGCGCCGTCCACATCGACCACCTGGGGCGCACCGCCGAGCCCGGCGCTGATAGCGTTGCAGGTGGCCTGAGCGGCGATGGCCAGCGCTGCGTTCAAGTGATACTTGAGCGGGCGGCCGTAGGCGTCGACCGGCTTGAGCTGCAGGTCGACGAAGGGCAGATAGCCCGAGGTCACGCCGGCGTCGGCGTCGCCGTCCAGGTCGCTGGAGGCGTAGGGCAGGGTGCCGTTGATGCTGGCGTAGCTGAGCAGCGAGGTTTTGGCCTGGGCCAGGTACTCCGCCGTCTGGTCACGCGCCTTCTTCTCGGTGAGCAGACGGATCAGCGACACTCCGCCGCCCGCCATGATACCGATCACGACGAGCACCACGGCGACTTCGATCAAGGTGAAGCCGCGGTGATGCCCGTCGTCGTGGCGACACATCGCTGAGTAGCTCGCTACGACTGCTTGCCGCGCGGGCTAGAAGCGGACGTAGAAGTAAGAGATCGTGGCGCCTTCGGTGTACTCGGCGTTGGCCGCGATCGAACCGGTGTTGTAGACGCCGTCGTCGAGCTTGGTGTCGATCTCCAGGCAGACCTCGGCGGGCAGGTTGTAGAAGCGGAAGTAGTGCTTCGAGGTCCCGGGACCGGGATCGAGCCAGTAAAGGGTGAGGTTGTCGCCGAAGGCATGCGTCGGCAGGTCGGCGCTGCCGTCGAAGCTGCCGCCGATCAGACCGGCGAGCTGCAGGTCGCGGAACAGCTCGTACTGCTCCGAGGATTCGATCTGTCCGTCGCCGTCGCCCTCGCCGTCGGTGCCCATCGGGATCGCGTCCTTGGCCTCGTCTCCCGGGTAGACACCGAATTTGTCGTAGAACGCCATGACCGCGGCGCGCAGCTCGTCGGTCTGCTTGACGACCCGCATCGTCTTGGCGTTTTGCAGCATCGCCTGTCCTTTGAGGATGCCGCCGATCAGCAGCCCAACGATCACCATGACGATGGCCACCTCTACCATGGTGAACCCCGCCTGCACTCTGCTCTTCTTGTGGTGCACGGTACTCTCCAGTTTTCGTGTCGCCGTGGGCCGGGGTGGGCTCGCTCGGGCGCCGCCTTGACGCTCTACGCTCGCCAGCCCGTCGGTCGTCTACGACCGGGGCCCTTCATCTCTTTTGATCGGCCTTTGTTACGTAGGAGTTGAGTGTGGAGTCGATCAAATGCTGCGGATCGTCGGTCGCAGCATGATCACCAGTTCGCGGTTCTCCTCTTCTCGTTCGGAATGGTCGAAGAGGCGCCCCACGATCGGCAGGCCGGACAGCAATCCGAGCCCGCTGCGGTCGTCGCTGCGGGTCTGACTGATCAGCCCCGCCAGGATGATCGATTCGCCGTTGCGAACCCGCACGGTGGTGGCGAGCTCCTGCAAGTCGATCACCGGGTTGGAGATGGTCTGGGTGGTGGTGATCGAGGTCGGGATCTCGACGTCTTCCTGGCGCTGGATGCGGGTGATGGTGGGCACGATCTGGATCGTGATCACGCCCTCGGGGGAGACATGCGGCGTCAGGCCGAGCTGCAGCCCGAGCACCGCCCGTTTGATCGACGTGCCGTAGGTGACGAAGCCGGTTTCGGGGTCGCGATCGACACCGGTGATGTCGCCGTAGGGAAACTGGAAGCCGACCGTCATCACCGCCGGCTGGCCGTTCATCACCGCGATATGGGGGTTCGAGAGCACCGACACGTCGCCGCGGGTGTCGAGGAAGTCGAGCACGGCACTGAACTGCACCTGGTCGGAGAACACCAGCGAGGAGCCGCCGTTCATCGAGATCCCGGATCCGGTCGCCGCCAGGTCGCCACCGCCGCCCACACCCAGGTCGAGCGCGGACCAGTCGATGCCGTACTTCTGGCTCGAGAAGAGCCGCACCTCGAGGATCTTCGCCTCGATGAACACCTGCATGCTGAGCATCGCGGAGATGCGCTCCAGCACCCGTACCATCGCGTCGACCCGCTTTGGCGTGTCTTCCATGTAGATGATGCCGGTGCCGCGATTGACCTGCAGCGCACCCTCCTTCGACTTCAATCCGGTCAGGATCCGCTCGACGCTGTTCCAGATGTTGCCGTCTTCGGCGGCCTTGTCGACCTTGATCCGAAAAGCCCCGGAAACCCCTGACTGCTGCACGCTGGAGGCCAGCATGTCGCCACCGACCTCGATCTTGGTCTCGCCGGGGAGATCGAGCTGGTCGAGGTGGAAGATGCGCTCCTCGAAGCGAGTGACCAGGAGCTTGCGCTCTTCGATCCGCCAGGCGTAGCCGGCTGCGCCGCGGATCACCATGTCCAGCGACTCGCCCAGGGTGGCGTCGTGCAGCGTGACCGTGACCGAGCGCTCGGTTTCGATGTCGGGTCCCACCACCAGGCTCAGGGGGGCTTCGCTCAGGAGCGAGAGCACCACCTCCAGCAGCGGCGCCGCCTTCAGCACCATCGAGTGCCGCGGTCCGGTGTCGAGCAGCTCGGCCCGTGCTGCTTGCTCTTCGAGCTCGGCCGGCTGGTGGCCGCCGAGCGGAAGGGCCGGGGTGGACCACTGCTCGGCGATGATCTCGCGCGGCGCTGGTCCTTCGAGCTCGGCGAGCTCCAGCGGCGCCGTGCGGACCGCGGCGCAACCGCAGGTCGCCATCAGTCCGAGGGTCGCCAGCCAGTCGATCCGTCCGTATCTGCTCATATCACTGCTCGCCTTCGCGCCACGCAGAGAAGCCGACCTCTGGGGCCTCCACGAACCACCGCCGGCGACCCCGGGCTAGGGTGACGCCGTGTTCTTCGATCCGCTCCACCAGGTACCCGTCCACCGAGCTTCCCTCTTCGAGACCGCGTCCCCCGATCAGGGCCCGGCGGCGGCGCGTCGAGTCGGCGTCGTCGGCCCAGATGATCCCGCTGAGCTGGGGAAGCGCGCCCGGTCGTGCGCGGCGCCGCGTCTTTGGGGATGAGCCGCTCCCGCCGCGTGCCGCAGCGTGGTCCGGGGGGTCGACCACGAGACCGAAGGCTCGCGCGATCTGGTCGACATCCTCCTCGGCCAGCGCACCGCTCGTCTCGGAGGCCAGGGCCAGCGCCCGCACCAGGCTCTGCTCCAACGACGCCAGCTCGGTCGACGCCACGGGCGGGGGTGGCTCGGAGACGTCGACGTAGGAGAGTCCGCCGAGCGCCGCCAGCCCCGCGGCGGCGAGCAGGAAGGTGGCGGCCAGAAGCTGCTTCGGCCTATCCATCGTCCCCTCCCGACTCCAGCCGCACGTCGCAGCGGATCTCGACCTCGTAGTCGAGTCGCGCCCTCGTGCCGCTGCGCTGCGCCGCCACCGACTCCAGGCGCAGATGGGGACAGTCGCGCTCGATGCTCTCGATCAGCCCCAACCCGGCGGCCACCGGCGCCGAAAAGCCGAGCGCAACATCGATCACGGACTGGTCCGCCGATCGCAGCCGATACTCGGCGAGCGCGTCGCGAATCCCCGCCGCGCGGGCCAGATGCTGCACCGTCTCCTCGATCGTCAGCTTGGCGAGCTCGAACGAGGGCGAATCGATGCCCAGCGTGCGACTCAGGTCGATCGCCTGCTCCATCTCTTCGGCGTGCTGGTCGACGAAGCGCGCGTTCCAGGTTCGTTCCTCGCGGGCGCGCCGGGCGCGGGTGATGCGCCCCACGGCCCCCAGGTCGAGAGCCAGCAGCGCCGCCGCGGCCCCCCACAGCAGCACCACTCCCACCCAGCGCCTGGTGAGGGGCTCGTTCATCGGATCGGGAGCTCCAGCTCGACCTCGAAAGCCTGACGCCGCGCGGCGCCGCGTTCCTCGCCTTCGCTCGGTCGGTTCACCCGCACGTCACCCATGCCGATCCCCGCGCTCCCGGGGATCGACTCGTGCAGATCTGCCAGCAGGCGATCCAATGTCGTCCGCAGGCTGTCGATATGGGGCGCGGCGACCCTTCCGGCGAGCGTCACCTTCCCCGGTCCCTCGACCTCGACGCCCAGCTCGCGCAGCGTCATGGTGGCCGGCAAGGCGGACGCCACGTCTGACAGGAGCACCGAGGCGCGCGGATGATCACCGCGTCGCGTCAGCCCATCGACGGCCGCTCGCAGCTCCTCCAGCCCCCGCGCCGCTCCGCTCCGCGCCCGCTCACCGGCGCCCGGCAGGTCGACCTCCAGGCTCCCGTCGATCTGCCGCAGCTCGATCTGCACACCCGCGAGGAAGAGGGCGCAGATCAGCCCTGCGGCCATCCCGGCGCGCTGCACCGGCAGCCACTCCAGCTCGCGCAACCTGCTGCGGTGCATCAGTCCGGCCGACCGTGCGGCACGCCGGGTCGCCAGCAGCCGAACGCTCGCCTCCAGGCAGCCGAGCGACGCCAGCTCGGCGACGCCCCCCAGCGCTTCGTCCCCGCCCCCGAGGTCGAACACTTCGCCCCCCAGCCGGCCCGAAAGCCGCTCCACCGCCGCCGCGGCGTCCGCGCGCCCGGTCAGCACGTAGACCGCCTCGATCTCGGAGCGGGCCTTCTGCGAGTAGAGGTGCAGCGACTGGGTCGCCTCGTGCACCACCTCGCTCAACCCGTCGCGGCGCCCGCCTCCCGCCTCGGGCAGCGCGATATGGCGCGAGAAGAGAAAGCGCCCGCGATCGAAGAAGTACTGGAAGCACTCGCGCTCGAGCAGGTGCAGCAGGGCCGCCCCGCGCTCCGTGAACTCCGGCAGCTCGGCCAGCCGTGCCTCCCAGAGCAGCGCCGGCGATGTCACGCGTTGGGGCGCGATTCCGGCCTCGCGGAGACGCTCGTAGAGGGTGACCGCCGCCTGCTCCTGCACGAAGGTCGCGTGCAGCCGGCGCTGCCGCTCGGTCCCCTGGAAGAAGCGGTAGCAGAAGAGATCGCCGATCCCTTCGACGGCGGCGTGGTCGTTCTGCAGCTTACGCGTCAGGAAGGCGTCGACCACGCTCTTCTTGCGCGACTCCAGGGCGTACGACGCGGTGCCGATCCAGTAGTCGGGCACCACCAGCGCGTCGAGCTTCGCCTTGCCGATCCCTTCGAGCTCCGCGGCGCGGCTCCAGCCCTCCTCCGCCAGCACATCGCCCAGACGCAGCGCGGCGCAGCGGTCCGCTCCGGCCGTGCCGGAGGTCCGAAGGAAGAGCAGCTCGTCGTCGTCGACGGTGCACACGAGCATTCGCGAACCCGGGCTTCGTGCCTCCCCCGCCGGCTCCTGGAGCGCAAAAGGACACCGGTCGGGGACAGCGCACGGTTCATTCCGGTATTCGGAACTCGCGCGGCGAACTTGAGTTGGGAGAGACGCGGAAGGCGGCCCGAGGACTAGGCCCCGATGCCGCTATGATCGAGTCCTCACGTCATCCGGAGCCTTCATGCATCCAGCCCGCCCCCCTGCCTTCCCACTCCCATGGACCGCGATTCTGGCGCTGGCCGCGTCGGCCTGCGCGCCGCCCGGCGACCCGCCCGATCTCAACGTGCTCTTGATCACCCTCGACACCACGCGCGCCGATGCGCTCAGCTTCGACCACAACCCGCGGCCCACCAGCCCCGAACTCGAGGCGCTCGCGGACGAGTCGGTGGTGTTCGACTTCGCCATCGCCCAGGCCGCGGTCACGCCGGTTTCGCATGCTTCGATCTTCACCGGGTTGAATCCGCCTCGCCACGGCCTGCGGGTGCTGCACGGGCTGGAGGGCAATCGGCTGGAGGAGGATCGGGTGACCCTGGCGGAGGTATGGCAACGCGCCGGCGGGCACACGGCGGCCTTTCCGAGCGCCTACCCCGCGACCTCGGCCTTCGGCCTGACGCAGGGATTCGAGATGCTCGACGAAGAGCTCCCGGGGCGCGAAGGGGCGGCTTCCGAGCTCGGCATCGTGAACACCGGCAGCAGCCAGCGCGGTGCCCGGGAGACCACCGACGCGGTCCTGGATTGGCTCTCGGGACGGGACTCGGATCACCGGCCCTGGCTCGCGTGGGTCCACTATTTCGATCCCCACGACACCAAACTGACGCCGCCCGAGGACCAGCTGCACGCGCTCATCAACGGCCCCTTTCGACCGCGTGGTCAGGGGCGCCCGGCGCTGCTGCGCGCCGTCTACGAGAGTGAGATCCACTACATGGATCAACAGATCGGTCGTTTGCTCCATGCCGTGAAGGAAGCCGGGCTCTGGGAGCGCACCATGGTCGTCGTGGTGGGCGATCATGGTGAGGGCCTGGGGCAGCACGGGTGGTGGTCGCACGGGGTGCTCTACCAGGAGCAGATCCGCGTGCCGCTGCTGATTCGAGTGCCCGAAATGGCGACGATCCCTCGTGTGGAGTCGACGGTGCGCGGCATCGATCTGATGCCGACGATCCTGGATGTCACCGACATCTCGCGAGAGCTCTGGCCGCCGATGGAGGGAGTGTCGCTGGTCAGTGCGATGACGCGCGGCGCAACCGACACATCGCTGGTGGCCTACAGCGAGTCGGTCAATCTCATGACCTACACCAGGCCCGACCTCTCCGAGCGAGTCGACGACAAGGACGACAAGCTCTACGTGTTGATCGAGAACCGCAACAAGCTGATCTACCATCAGCTGAGGCCCGAGCGCAGCCAGCTCTACGACCTGCGCGCCGATCCGAACGAGACCCGCGATCTGGCCTCCGAGCGGCCGGCGGAACTGCGCGCCCTGACGGCGGAGTTGCTCAGCCTGAACGCTCTCTCCGACATCATGCCCGGCGCGGCGACCGATCCCGATCGTTTGCGCAGATTGCGGAGTCTGGGCTACGTGGAGTAGGTGGCGGCAGACCGCGGCCCCGGTTCCTCAGAAATCTGTCAGCACCAGCGACGCCCCTTCTCGATCCCGTCGGATCGACATACGGCGTTTCCTCGCGGGCTCGCCGGGCTATTCGCCCAACCCCCTGCGTGACAGTCGGCTCCATATCGCGTGCCGGCGCGGTACGCAATTTGCGTCTCGGGTCCATCGAGCACAGGGCGGCATCTTGCGAATGGTTGCAGCAATCGCACCTCGCTGCGCCCCGGATCACCCGCGGGGATGTGGTCAATGAACGGAGAGGCTCGTCATGAAACTCACTGCAGTCCAACTCGCCGCCGCGGGGGCCATCGGCATAGCGATTGGAGCATCGCGGGCACGCCCAGGGAGGCCGATTCCCTCCCGGCCCGCCGCTCCGCGCGGCCTCGATACCGCGGGCGCGTTCGTCGCCACCGGGCGCCCGGCGCCGGGCGCCGACCACGATCCCCCGAACGTGATACTGCTGATGGTCGATGACTACGATCTGGAGTCCTGGCGCAGCCTGCAGACCCGGCCCCGGCCGCTCACACTGGTTTCCTGAAGTGGGGCGGTAACGACGAGACGAGCCGCTTCCGTGCCCTGGTCCGGCCTCCGCGGCGCTACCTGGATCTGCTCGAGAACGATCCTTTCCCGCTGCCTGAATCGCCGTCCTACAACGTGGCCGATGTATCGGACAAGCCCTGGTTCGTGCGGAATCCGGCGATAACTTCGCAGGAGGAGTCCAATCTGATCGTACAGTTCAACTCCAGGCAGGGTGCGCTGCTAGCGGTCGACGACCTGGTGGGACGGGTGGTCGAGACACTCGAGAGCCTCGATGAGCTGGACAACACTGTCATCGTCTTCACATCCGACCACGGTTACTTCCTGGGCCAGCACCGGCTCTCGCTCAAGGGCTACGCTTACGAAGAAGCGGCGCGGATTCCGCTGCATATCCCCTACCCGGGGCAGGCGGCGGAGAACGTAGAGCAGCTGGTTCTGAACACCGATCTGGCTCCCACCATCCTGGCCATGGCGGCGATGCCGGCGAATCGATCGATGGATGAGCGGTCGCTGCTGCCATTGATCGAAGGAGTGGATCCGCCGGTCTGGCGCAAGCTCTTCTTGATGGAGTTGACCTGGTACCAGCCGGCCGGCTAACACCATGCCCTGCGGCTGCTGGATCCCGGTGGACAAGATCGTCTGTTCACGGACTACTTCCGGTCCGGTGGCGCATACCAGACAACGGAGTTCTACGATCTTCTATGGGACCCCTATCAGGAGCAGAACAGCTAAGAACGACTCGACCCCGCAACGGCCAGCGCCTATCGCGCGTGGCTGGACGCGGCCAAGGTCTGCAACGGCGCGGGCTGTCGTGATCTGGAGGAGTGAGATGTCCGTCGAGACATCGAAACCGATCGCGTTCCACCTCATGGCCAAGCCGAGCGGACCCGCGTGCAATCTCGAGTGCCAGTACTGTTTCTACCTGGCCAAAGAGGGCATGCTACGCTCGGTCGCGGGATGGAGGATGCCGGATGCGGTCCTGGATCGTTATGTTCGGAGCTACATCCAGAGTCAGGAGGTGCCGGTCATCTCCTTCACCTGGCAGGGCGGCGAGCCGACCCGGCAGCGCTGCACGATCGCTTTCGGGCAGATCGGGGGGGCGGGGCGACGCACGCGCGAGTCTTGCGCGGCATCGAGTGTCTGCTCCGGCACTCGGTGGAGTTCAATACGTTGACCGTGCTGAACGTCGCGACCGGGGCTGCTCCGCGCGATGTGTATCGACACCTGGTCGACGTGGGATCCCGATGGATGCAGTTCATTCCCGCGGTGGAGCGATGCTCCGACAGCTCCCACGCTGGTCGGTCGTCGATGAAGGGCGGGGCGGAAGTCACGCCGTGGAGCATTCGACCCGAACAGTGGGGGGAGTTCCTGATCGGCGTCTTCGACGAGTGGCGCGGTCGCGACGTTGGTAGGGTCTTCGTGCAGCTCTTCGAGGCCCTGCTCGCCATGCGTGCTGGGCTGCCGGCCGGTCTATGCGTGCTGTCCAAGACCTGCGGCAAGGCTCTTGCCGTGGAGCGCGACGGGGCGGTGTACTCCTGCGATCAGTTCGTCGATCGATCTCATCGTCTCGGCAACCTGCTCCACGAAGAGCTCGGGGACATGGTGATGTCGCAGAGGCAGAGAGCATTCGGCGAGGAGAAGTGGCGGGGTTTGCCGAGTTGCTGCCGTCGCTGCGAGTTCCTCTCCCGGTGCTACGGTGAGTGCCCGCGGCACCGCTTCCTGCGCAGTGCCGACGGAGAGCCGGGGTTGAGTTGTCTCTGCTGCGAAGGTCACCGGGCGTTGTTCGCCGACAGCGAGCCCCACTTCGAAACGATGTGGCAGCTGCTCCGGCTCGGTAATAGTGGGGAAGTCGTATCCATCCCCATGTCCAACGGTGATCGTGGCTGCCTGGGCCGGGCCGAGAGAAGCAAGAGCAAGAGCAGCGAGAAGTGCGACACAGGTAGGCATTCGCCTCATCGGACAACCTCGAGTGGAGAACCTGGAATGCGTCTGTCCGAGCCATCCTGGCGCGGCGGCTCATCATGATGGACGAGATTACTCTATCGCGGAATCGGTCGGATATCAACGGCAGGGGGACAGCACGGTCCGAGCTTGCTGCGAAGCGGATTCGGCCCGGCCGGTGCGTCGCGTTGTTTCTATGTAAGAGATTCCGACACGGAGCGCTGCCGAATGTCGCCGATTCCGACGGCTTGCCCGCGAGCAGCGTTGATTTCCCGTCTTTTGCCGCGGCACGCCACTTGCGCTGGTCCAGGAAGGCATCTCGACACCAACGACCTCGGAGTCCCGTCATGATCCCCGCCGTGTTGCCGCTCGCCTGCGCCCTCCTCGCCACCGCCGAGTATCAGAACTTCCAGGACCCGCTGCGCGTCACTCCCGCCGAAGAGCGCGCCCAGACGCTCCACGACTTCGCGCGTGGCCCGGACGGCTCCTTTTACCTCGCCTACAACGCCAGCGTCGGCGCCGGAGGGATCTACATCCGCCGGTCGGGGGACGAAGGCGCGAGCTGGTCGGAGGCCATGCAGGTGTTCGGCCGGGCCTACGTCGACCAGAGCATCTCGGGCGGGCGCCTGACCGTCGACTCGGCCGATCCCAAGACCCTGTGGTGTGTGTTCGATTGTTCCATGGAGGGGATCGTGAGCACGCGCTCCGAGGACGCCGGCGAGACCTGGAGTGAGATCGAGATCATTACTCCCGAGTTCGATGCCCTGTGGCCGACGCTGGCTCAGAATCCGCTCGACGGCACCCTGGTAGTGGTCTACAGCAACACCCATGGCTGGGGCGTCGACGAGCAACTGATCTCGCGCAGCTCCGATGGCGGAGAATCCTGGTCGGTCCCGGAGTCGCTGCCCAAGATCCAGCCCAATCGCGACACCTTCCTCTGCGACATGAGCATCGACGCACAAGGCACGCTCCGTGTCATCTACGTCAGCGTCGACAATCCGTACCTGATTCAATCCTCGGACAATGGCCTCACCTGGTCCTCGCCATCGAAGATCGGCGCCAGCGAAGGAGAGAACGGGATCGGCGGCTGCCGGCTCCTGGTGGCCGACGGTTCGATCCACGTGGTCTACGCGCGGCGCAAGGCGACCAAGTACGTCTACTCAGACGACAACGGACTCACCTGGACCTCGCCAATCGTCGTCGACCGATTCAAGAGCTATCAATACGTCGAGGATCTCTCCATTGCAGCTCTGCCCGACAGCACCGGCATGGTGATCGGCTACCTCTGTAACCTGGAGCGCTACGGGTCCTTCGATGACATCTACTACAAGGTGCTTCGTCCCGGAATCGTCGAGCCGCGGCGCCGTCTCAGCAACAACATAGATGACGCGACGCAATTCGGCGAGTTCGTCGCCCACGACGACGGATCCCTGACGGCCGTCTACAGCGACGGCGCGTGGAGTTCACAGTACTTCACCGACGTGGTTCTGGCCCGGTCGATTCCCGACGACCCTCTCGACTTCGGTGTCGCGATCGAAGAGGAGACGGCTCTGCGCACGGTGGACGCCGGCAGCGCCTACACGCTGTCCTTCGACGTCGGCAACTGGACCGAGGCGTCCGGAGCGATCTCGACCTTCGTGACGGCTGAGGACCGAGACACTGGTGCTCTCTATCTGTTGGATCAGCAGGGTCCGGTGGCGCTTGGACCGAATCAGCAAGAACGCTTGCACGCGACCCTGCGCGTGCCGGACTGGATCGACGAGGGAAGCTGGAATCTGCGCGTCAGTGTGGGGCCGGAGTTTGGGGTTGGCTACGACTCCGACGGCTTCCAGACGGGGGTGTTCAGCGACTGAGGCGTCCGACTGGGTCCCGATGAGTTCGTCGAGGTGAAGCGTGGCCGGACCAGCCCGTTCGAATTCCGCTGGTTCCCATCGGTGTTCCCGCAAGCGCGGCTGACGGTCGTGGGGGCGAATCGCTTCGAGACCGATCGCATCCGGGGCGTCACGCTCGAGGATTTCCTGAGCGAGTAGTCGTCGAACGCCAGGCACCGGACACGCGCCGGAACGACCAGAATCCCCCAACCCGACAGCCTGCACCCACGCCCTGCAACGGGAACGGGCTCACGCCTACAAACCCAAGTCCTCTTCCTCTTCTTCTCCCCCTTCCCCCATCCCCACCCCCGCCACCTCCCAGAAATCGGCCAAGATGTAGCCATCGGGGTCGGGCTCCAGGTCGATCACGTCGCCTTCGACGGCGAGCACGAAGCTCTGCACCGTGGTGCTGTCGTCGACCGTCACGAAGAGATCGCCGGCGCCGCTGCGCACCAGGCGCAGGGTGATCGGCATGCGGTAGGGGTTGACGCCGCCCTGCACCTGGGTGATCTCGAGGTCGACGCGGGTCGAGTCGCCCGGCAGGGGGCTCATGTCGACCGAGTAGCGGTAATCCGGCCGTCCGGCCTCGAAGAGCCAGGGGTCGAAGAACCAGTCGAGGTCCTGGCCGGCGACGTCGGCCGCCAGGTCGGTGAACTGGGCGGTGACCGCCGACTGGTGGGGGTAGGTGTCGCCCCAGGTGCGCAGGATCTCCAGGGCGGTGTCGCGCCCGACGATGCCGCGCAGCATGTGCAGCACCCAGGCCCCTTTCTCGTAGACCGTGCTGTTGAAGGTCCAGTTGGGGGCGTAGATCGGACCGTCGAAATAGGAGTAGGCGATCGCCTGCATGTAGGCCAGGTAGGCGTTCTCGCCCGAGATCCCTTCGGTCCAGATCGCCTCGCCCCAGGTGGCGAAGCCTTCGTTCAGCCAGATGTCGTCCCAGGTGGCGCAGGTCACCAGGTCGCCCCACCACTGGTGGGCCAGCTCGTGGGCGGCGATCCAGTCGAAGTAGTGGGTGCCGGTGTAGAGGCCGGTGCCGTAGCTGGTCAGGGTGGCGTGCTCCATCGCCCCGCCCCAGGGGAACTCGATCTGGCCGTACTTCTCGTCGGCGTAGGGGTAGTCGCCCCATTCCGCCTCGAACACGGCGAGCATTCCGGGGATGGCGGTGACGTCCTCGGTGGCCTCGGGCACGGTCTCGGGCCAGGTGTAGTAGTGCAGCGGCAGGGTGCCGCCGGCTTGCAGCTCGTAGGAGTCTTCGATCAGCACGAAGTTGGTGGCGGTGACGGCGACCAGGTAGGTCGGGATCGGGTAGCCGATCGACCAGTCGTGGGTGCTGGTGCCGTCGCCGTTGTCGGTGACGCCGAGCAGCAGGCCGTTCGAACCGACGGTGAACATGCTGTACATGGTGACGCTGATGTCGGCGGTGGCCTTGTCGTCGGGGCGGTCCTTGCAGGGCCACCAGCTGCGCGACCCCTCGGGCTCCGACAGGGTCCAGACCACCGGCGGGTTGCGCCCCCAGTAGATGTCGAAGCCGCCGAAGCCGACCGGGATCGGGTCGCCGTGGTAGGCGACGGTCAGGGTGGTGGTCTCGCCGGGGCGCAGCGGCGGGCTGAGGGCCACGGCCAGGCGCGCCTGCGAGTGGTCGAAGGCCTGCGCGCCGACGGTGTCGCGGTCGACCGCCGTGACCGTCATGTTGGAGGCCAGGTCGAGCTCGATCTGGTAGACGGTCGGTCCGGTCGGTTGCAGGGTCAGGGCCAGGGTGCCCTCGACCACGCGCGCGCCGCCCCAGGGGTCGATGGCGATGTCGAGGGCGTAGTGCAGGGCGTCGAAGGACTCCTGGGTGGGGTCGGGCAGGGG
>CAZBBK010000091.1:0-15933 GCA_964490075.1 uncultured Gemmatimonadota bacterium
ACTAGGGGCCAGATCCGCCCCACCGATGAGAGAGCGGGGTGGCCTTGCTTTGTCAACCCACGCTTCTGCGCCTCCGAGCCTCCTCCCGCTGCACAGGATCGGCGCCATCCGTTCTGCCGGAGCTTGGGTGCGTAGCTGCGGTTCAGCAAATCCGATGCGCAGTAGCGCCGGAAGTTCTAGAGTCTGTCGTTCACTGTTTGACGTCCACTCTGCGCACACGTCGTCCGTGCTCCAGATCGGGCCATGTTGGCTCCGGCATGGATCGTCCTCGCATCGCTGTCCTGGGCGCGAACTGGACCTGGCCGCGCAGGTTGCCATTGGGCGTGTGTTTGCGCCGCCGGCAAGGTCTGACGGTCGGTCGACGAGGCGGGTTGTCGGCCGCCACCGCGTCCAGTGCCGCCTGCAGATCGCAATAGGCCGGCGGCCCGCCGCAACAGCCGGGACGGAGCCTGCAGGCGTGCCGCGTCGCGGCCGTTGTTCGGCGCGAGGTTCGACCAGCGGCTGGGCCCGGGGCCGAATACGGGACTCGAAAGCCCATACGCAACAGCCTCCTACCTCGAGAGGACCTCGATCTCCACCGCCACCACCCCGTCGCGCACCATCCCCAACGCCTCGGCGGCGCCGTAGGAGAGGTCGATGATCCGCCCCTCGATGAAGGGGCCGCGGTCGTTGATCCGCACGTCGATCGTCCGCCCGCTCTCCAGGCGGCGGACCCGCACTCGGGTGCCGAAGGGCAGATTGCGGTGGGCGGCGGAGATGCCGTACATGTCGTAGACCTCGCCGTTCGCCGTGGTGCGACCGTGGAACTTCTTGCCGTAGTAGCTGGCCAAACCTCGCTGGCGCCAGCCGGGGGGCGGACCCTCTTGCTCGAATACCGGGTCGCCCGGAAAGGTGTTGCGCGTAGGCGGGCCGTAGCGCAGCGCCGGGCCGCAGGCCGCACACATCAGGGAGAGGCCGGCCACGGCGGCGAGGATGCGGAGCCTCCACGGGAGAGCTACCACGGCCGCAAGGTCCCCACCGCCGACTCGACGGTCGCGCAGCCCTGGGCGCGCAGCCAGGCGGCGATCCCATCGCCGATCGCCAGCGGTGCTTCGGGATCGACGAAGTTCATGGTGCCGACCGAGATCGCGCTCGCGCCGGCGACGATGAACTCGCAGGCGTCCGCGGCCGTGCAGATGCCGCCGCCGCCCAGAATGGGGATCGACACCGCCTGGGAGACCGTCCAGGTCATCGCCAGGGCGACCGGCTTCACGCCTGGGCCGGAGTAGCCGGCGGTGCCGCGGGCGATCCAGGGGCGGCGCGTGTCGAGATCGATCGCCATGCCGACCAGGGTGTTGATCAGCGAGAGGGCGTCGGCGCCGCCTTCCTCGGCGGCCTGCGCGACGGCCGCGATGTCGGTGACGTTGGGGGTCAGCTTGACGATCAGAGGGAAGGGACAGCGATCTCGGGCCCGCGCCACGAAGGCCCGGATGGTGTCGGGATCGGATGCCAGCCGCATCCCCCCGGCGACGTTCGGGCAGGAGAGATTGAGCTCGATGCCGTCGATGCGCGGATGGCCGGCCAGCCGATCGAGCAGGCGAAAGTACTCCTCCTCGTCGTGGCCGACGATGTTGACGATGAGCCGCGTGCCGATCTCGTCGAAGAAGGGCAGCTTGTCGGCGATGAAGCGCTCGATGCCGACATTCTGCAGGCCGATGGCGTTCAGCATGCCGGTCGGCAGCTCGCGGATCCGGGGCGGCGGATTGCCGGGGCGGGGCTGCTCCGACACCGACTTGGTGATCACCGCGCCGAGCCGCTCCAGGTCGACGATGCGGGCGTACTCCCCGCCGTAGCCAAAGGTGCCGCTGGCGACCACCACCGGGCTCGCCATCTCGATGCCGGCGAAACGCACGCTCAGATCGAGGGGCTGCTCCGGCGACAGCGGAGTCGCGCGCGGCGGTGCGGAGGGTGCGAGCGCCTTCCAGTCCAGGTCGGCGGCGGAGTAGATCGTGCCCTCGTCGCAGAGCATGGTCAGCCCGCGCGGTGCTTTCGGCGCGCCGGCCGAGGGGAGGGCGCAACCCATGCAGGCGCCCACGCCGCAGGCCATCGGGCTCTCCAGGCTGACCTGCGCCTCCAGCCCGCGCTCGGCGGCCAGCCGCGCCAACGCCGCGAGCATCGGCATCGGACCGCAGGCCTGCACCAGCAGCGCGCGCGGGTCGGCCCCCGCGACCACCGCGCGCAACAGGTCGACCGCCGTCCCCCGCGTCCCTCGCGAGCCGTCGTCGGTGGCGATCCGGAGGTCGACGCCCAGTGTGTGCAGCTCGTCGGCGAAGGCCAGCTCGGAGCCACTTTGGGCGCCCAGAATGAAGACGATCGAGCTCGGAACCCTGCCGGACTGAATCTCGCGCCAGGCCTGGAAGTAGAGCGGCGGGAAGCCGACGCCGCCGGCGACCAGCACGAGCGAGAGGCGCCGATCGGGGGTCTCCCAGGCGGCTCCCAGCGGCCCCAGCGTGCGCAGCCGATCGCCGCTCGTCGCTCGGGCCAGGCGCCGCGTGCCGCGGCCGACCTCCTTGAACGCGAACTGCACGCGACCGGTGGCCCGACCGGCGTGCAAGATGCTCATGGGGCGCGGCAGGAAGAACTCCTCAGGGTCCGCCGGAGGCAGCAGCTGGAGGAACTGGCCGGGCCGTGCGAGGGCGGCGATCTCGGGGGCGTCGAGGGTGACGAAGCGAAAGACCCCTTGATCGAAACGCTCCACGACTTCGGCATCGCAGAGCGGAATATTGGGCGGTGTTTCGGTGGTCATCGGGGCTCCGGCTCGTCGTGCTCGCCGCGGCGATCGCGGGGCAGCGGCTCCCGGTCGCCAATTGGGAGCGGAGAGGAAGTCGGTCGCCCGGCGGCGGGGGCCGGGGCGGCGCTGCTGTCGGCGGCAAGGATCGGCTCGGGATCGGGAATGGTGACTGCGGGGACGGGGAGACCGAGCGCAGCTGCCGAGACGGCGGCGGCGAGGGTTCCGGGAAAGCGCTCGGTGACCTGCCGATAGATCGAATCGGCGCGTTCCGGCTGGGCCAGGGGGCCGCGCAGAATCCATGCCATCGCCAGGTCGGAACGCGGCCGCCAGGGCGTGTCGGGAGCCTGCTCGACCAGCTCGGCGTAGGACCGCAACGAGTCGAGGGGCCGATCCTCTATCACCAGGAGATGCTCCGCCAGCAGAAAACGGGCGCGCTCCGCCGCCTCGCCCTCGGCATCCGCGGCATCGCGCTGCAGGCTGAGGTAGCGATCGAGGTCCCGCTGCTCCTCACGAGCGATCTTGGCGGCGTCGGAATCGGGGCTCTCGGCGATCAGGAGCGCCAGGGTTCGCTTGGCGCGTGCCAGATCGCCGCCCCTCGCGCGATGCAGTCGCGCCAGCGCCAGCAACGCCTCGGCCCCCTCGTTGGTGCCGGGATAGCGCTCGATGATCCGGTGGTAGGTCTCGATCGCCTGGGCCGGCTCTCCGCGCTCCACCTGGATTCGGGCCAGATCGAGCAAGGCCCGCGAGGCGTCGCGGAAATGGCGCTGGTCGTCCGCGATCTCGCGCAACATCGCGGTTCCTTCGTCGGGGCGCTCGGCCTCGGCCAGGGCTCCGGCCGATGCCAGGGTGGCCTCGAAGCGCTCCTCGGGCGTGAGCCGCGCGCGCAGCGCCTCGGCGAAGGCATCGATGGCTGCCCCCGGATCTCCGGCGCGGCGCAGAGCGTGCCCCAGGCGCATCGAGAGCGCGGCATCGGAGGGGCTGTCCTGGGCGAGGAGCTGGGAGAGGATCCCGGCCGCGGCGGCCGGATCGTCGTCGCCCTCGAAAGACTCCGCCAGCTCGATCCCGGCGGCGCGCCGAATCGATGCCGGGTGCGCGCCGCTCAGCAGCTCCTGCCAGATCTCGCGGGCATCCACCTTGCGCGCCATGGCGTGCAGCGCCCGCCCCTCGTAGAGCCGGGCCTCTTCCAGGAAAGGGCTGGCGCCGTAGTAGCGCCGCAGCTCCACGAACTTGGTGTGGGCGTCGGGGTAGTAACGCTTTTCGTAAAGCGCCTTGCCCATCAGGAAGATGGCGTCGTCCCTCCAGTCGGAATCGGGATAGAGCGAGATCACCTTGGCGCACTTGGTGATGCAGGCGTCGAGCAGGCGCTCTTCGGAACCGATCACCGGCCGGAGCTCGACTTGGCGCGGCCGCCGCGGCCGCGGGTTGGGATCACGTTCCGCCTCCTCCCGCTCGGACACCCCCTTCCCGCCGGCGCGCAGCGTGGAGTCGAACCTCGCATAGGCCTTCGCCAGGGCCACCGAATCGGGCTCCGACAGCGGCAGCTCGAATCCCAGGGAATCGATCAGTACCGCCTGGAGGGAATCGGCGCGCGCCAGCGAATCGGCGGCATCGCTTTCCAGGCGCGCCAACACGTCGGCACCAGAGCCCCCGGCGGCGAGCCATTCTTGCAGCGCGCTCCAGTAGCGCTCCTCGTCCTCGGCGCGCTTCTCGATGCGTCGCTGCCGCGATTCCAACGCCTCCTGGTAGCGCGCCTGCGCGTTGTAGAAAGTGTTGTAATAGACACAGCCGCTCGCGACCGAAGTCACGACCGCCAGCGCGACCAGGCGCCGACCCTTCGCCATCGTCTCAGCGCCGCCCCTCGTGCACCACCGCGCCCCCGAGCACGGTCGCAACCACTTTACCGCGCAGGCGCCGGCCCTCGAAGGGGCTGTTGCGGGATCGCGAGTGGCTGGTCGCCACCGCGTACTCCTGCTCGGCATCGGGGTCCAGCAGCACCACGTCGCCGCGCAGCCCGGGCAGCAGACGGCCCCGGTCCCGCAACCCGAACACCGCCGCCGGCCCCGAGCTCAGCAGCCGAATCAGCGCCGGCAGCGACAGGTGATCGGCCAGCGTGGTGCGCGCCACCGCGAAGGCGCTTTCCAGTCCGATCACGCCGAAGGGTGCGGCACCGAATCCCATCTCTTTCTCGTCGGGCAGATGGGGTGCGTGGTCGGTGGCGATGGCGTCGACGGTGCCGTCGGCACAGGCCTCGATCAGCGCCCGGCGATCGGCGGCGCTGCGCAGCGGCGGGTTCATCTTGAAGTTGGCGTCGTAGTCGCAGGCCTCCACCTCCTGCTCATCGAGCGCCAAGTGATGCGGCGTCACCTCGCAGCTGACCGCCAGGCCGCGTCCGCGTGCTTCGCGCACTCGCTCGATCGTGGCGGCGGTCGAAACATGCGCGACGTGGTAGCGGCCTCCGGTGATCTCCAGCAGCATCAAATCGCGCGCGACCACGATCTCTTCGGCGCAAACGTGCATGCCGCCCAGACCGAGTCGGGTGGCGATCGCGCCTTCGTTCATGGCTCCGCCGTGGGTCAGCGCCGTGTCTTCCGCATGCTGCACCACCGGCAGGTCGAACTGTCGCGCATACTCCATGGCGCGGCGCATCAAGCCGGAGTCGAGCACCGGCTTGCCGTCGTCGGAGAACGCGACACATCCGGCGGCCGCCATCTCGCCCATCGGCGCCAGCTGCTCGCCTGCCAGGCCGCATGTCAGGGCACCGATCACCTGCACCTCGGTGAGCCCGATCGCCCGGCCGCGCTCGCGTACATAGCGCACCGATTCCTGATCGTGCAGCGGCGGCTCGGTGTTCGGCATGACGCAGACCGTGGTGAAGCCACCGGCGGCGGCACAGCGCGAGCCGGACTCGATGTCTTCCTTCCACTCCTGCCCGGGCTCGCGGAAATGGGCGTGCAGATCGATGAAGCCGGGTGCCACCACCAGACCGGCGGCGTCCAGCCGGGCAGCGTCGGCGTCGATATGAGGCGCCAGCTCGACAATCTCTCCGTCGCGGATCAACAGATCGGCCGCTGGCATTTCGCCCTTGATGGGATCGACCACGGTGCCGCCGGATATCAACAGATTTTCACTGGGCATGGGCCGCCCTCATGGTTTGTTGCGCCAACAGGTAGGTCACCGCCATGCGGATGGCGACACCATTGGTGACTTGCGAGAGGATGAGCCCGTCCGCGGCGTCGGCGACCCGCGAGTCGAGCTCCACGTTGCGGTTGATCGGCCCTGGGTGCAGCACCAGAATATCGCGTCCGGCCGCCGTCAGCCGTTCGGGAGTGATGCCGAAAAGGCGGGCGTACTCGCGGGTCGAGGGGAAGCGCGAGGTGCCGATCCGCTCCAGCTGGATGCGCAACACATTGATCGCGTCGGCCTCGCTCAGGGCGTCTTCGATGCGTCCATAGACCCGCACTCCCAGCTCTTCGATCCCCAGCGGGATCAGGCTGGGCGGCCCGCAGACTCCCACCTCCGCGCCCAGCTTGCGCAGGCCGTGGATGTTGGAGCGCGCCACCCGGCTGTGGGCGATGTCGCCGATGATCACCACCCGCTTGCCGCGCAGATCGTGCAAGACCTCCAGCAAGGTGTAGAGGTCGAGCAAGCCCTGGGTCGGGTGCTCGTGGCAACCGTCTCCGGCGTTGACGACGTGGGCGCCGACCTGCTGGGCCAGGCGATGCGGCGCGCCGGAGTCGGAGTGGCGCATCACGATCATGTCGACCTGCATCGCCTCGATGTTCTGGGCGGTATCGCGCAGGCTCTCGCCCTTGTTCACCGACGAGGCCGCCACCGCGAGTCCGATCGAGTCGGCGGAGAGACGCTTCTGCGCCAGCTCGAAGCTCATCTTGGTTCGGGTCGAGCTCTCGAAGAAGAGGTTGGCGACGGTGAAGCCGCGCAGCGCCGGCACGGCGCGGATCGGGCGGTCGAGCACCTCGCGGAACTCGCGGGCGGTGTCCAGGATCAGGCGGATCTCGCGTTCCTCGAGCTGCTCGATGCCCAGCAGATCCTTGCGCTCGAGGCCGGGCGCGTCGTTCAGCTTCATGGCCTCGGCTCCACCGCGTCCGGCAGGTCGCAAACGTAGACCGCCTCCTCGCCGTCGGTCTCGCTCAGGTTGACCTGGATCGCCTCGGTCTGCGCGGTCGGCACGTTGCGACCCACGTAGTCGGCACGGATCGGCAGCTCGCGGTGGCCGCGATCGACCAGCACCGCGAGCTGGATCGACTGCGGGCGCCCGTAGTCGACCAGCACGCTGAGCGCGGCCCGCACCGTGCGCCCGGTGTAGAGCACGTCGTCGACCAGGATGATGCGCATCCCGTTGATGTCGAAGGGCAGCCGTGTGGAGCCGATCACCGGGTGGTAGCCGATCGACTGCAGGTCGTCGCGGTAGAGAGTGATGTCGAGGTAGCCGAAGGGCAGGCGCACCCCTTCGAACTGCTCGATGCCACGCACCAGGCGCTCGCCGAGGGGGATGCCGCGGGTGCGGATCCCGACCACCGCCAGATCGCCGGTGCCCTTGTTGCGCTCCACGACCTCGTGGGCGATGCGGGTGGTGGCCCGCTGGATGCGGTCGGCATCCATGATCAGAGACTTGCGCTTCAGGCTCGCCAAGGGCTTCCCTCTCGCTTCCCGGGGAGCCGAAAGAGGCGCGTTCTCCCCCCTGCCGCGGCGACGACCGCCGGACCCGGGGGCCGCCCTTTCCGGCCTCTCGGGACCGGGTTAAAGGGAGACGTCGGCGGATAGAGTAGACCGGGGGTGGACGAGGATCAAGGAGCGGAAGGCGGCTCTTCCCGCTCCTGCAGCGCCAGCTCGTCCCCCGCCCGCCGCGCCGCCTCCAGCACCTCGAGCAGGGGCACGCCGAGCTTCCGGGCCAGCGCCGCGCAGTCCCGATACTCGGGGGCCGCGCGCCAACGGCCGTCGGGGAGCCGGGCCAGCTTGACGGCGACGCTGCCGTGCGGCGTGGTGACGCGGCGGGTCTCGCGGCTGGCGAGGTGGCGCTCGGAGTGCCGCACGCGCACCCCCAGGGTGGTGGTCTCGGCCAGCAGCAGATTCGCGCACGCGGCCTCGACCTCCGCCGGCGCGATCACCGTGAAGAGCATTGCCGGCCGGCCCTGCTTCATCACCACCGGGATCACGAAGGCATCGAGAGCACCGGACTCGAGGAGCCGCTCGATCACGAAGGGCACGATCTCTGGGCTCATGTCGTCGACATTGGCCTCCAGCACCGCCACTCGCCCGGCCGGCGCCATGGCGTGCAAGAGCGTGGCGCGCAGCAGGTTCGGTCGCCCGCCGGGCAGCTCCCGATTGCCGGCACCGTAGGCGCTGCGCAAGGGCACACCCTGCCAGCCGGGCTGAACCGGCTTGGCGCAGGCCGCCAGGATCGCCGCCCCGGTCGGCGTCGTCAGCTCGGCCGCCAGGCCGCTGTAGACCACCGGAAAGCCGGCCAGCAGCTCCAGCGTGGCGGGTGCGGGCACCGGCATGGTGCCGTGCGCGCAATCGACCGTGCCGCTCCCCAGGTGCACGGGCGACACCCGCAGCTCGTCGACCGCCAGGAGCTCCAACGCCACCGCGACGCCCACGATGTCGATGATGGCGTCGAGCGCCCCGACCTCGTGAAAGTGAATCTGGTCGACCGCCACGCCGTGGACCTTCGCCTCGGCCTCGGCGAGCCGCCGAAAGACCGCCCGCGCCCGCACGGCCGCCGCGCCCGGCAGCTTCCCGGCGTCGATGATCGCCTCGATGTCGGCGAGGTGGCGATGGGCGTGCTCCTCGGGGACCCTCACCCGCGCATCGGTCGCGGCAATGCCTTGGCGGCGCACCCGTCCGAGCTCCAGGCTCCAGCCCGCCACCGGGAGGGTCTCCAAAGCCGCCCGCAGCGCCGCCGCATCGGCCCCCAGTCCGACACAGGCACCCAGCGCCATATCGCCGGCGATGCCGCTCTGCGGATCGAAGAGCAGGAGCTGGCGCTCACCGCTCATCGTCGGGTCCCGAATGGTTGATCAGCGAGGCCGCATAGCCGGCGCCGAAGCCGTTGTCGATGTTGACCACGCTGACGCCCGCCGCGCAGCTGTTCAGCATCCCGAGCAACGCGGCGATCCCGCCGAAGCTGGCGCCATAGCCGACCGAAGTCGGCACCGCCAGCACCGGGCGCCGCACCAGGCCGGCCACCACGCTGGCCAGCGCTCCCTCCATCCCGGCCACCACCACCAGCACCCGAGCGCCGCGCAGCCGCTCGTGGACCGCTGCCAGGCGGTGGATACCCGCCACCCCTACGTCGCTGATCAGCTCGGTGTCGTTGCCCATCACCTCGAGGGTCCGCACCGCCTCGGCCGCCACCGGCAGATCGGAGGTGCCCGCGGTCACCACCACCACCACCCCCTGCCCGCGCGGCGCGTCGCCGCGGTCGAGGTAGGCGATGCGCGCCGCGTCGTCCCAGCACAGCTCCTGCACTCGGCGGCGCGCCCGCTCGAAGAGCGCAGCCGTGGCCCGCGTCGCCAGCACCGAGCCGCCCTGCCCGGCGATGCGCTCGATGATCGCCGCCGCCTGCTCCTCGCTCTTCCCCTGGCAGAGCACCACCTCGGGGAAGCCGCGGCGCAGGCCGCGCTGGTGATCGATGCGGGCGAAGCCCAGGTCCTCGGCGGGGAAATGGGCCAGACGCTCGAGGGCCGCACCGACCTCCAGCTCGCCACCGGCTACCGAGCGCAGCAGCCGCTCCAGCTCGATCCGGGTCATGACGCGCCCCGCTCCATCACGCCGCCGCCCGTCCCAGAGCCGCCTCGAGCACCTCGTGCACCTCGGCCAGCCCTTCGGTGGCAAAGAGCCGCGCCCGCAGCCGCGCCGCGCCCGGCAGCCCCTTGGTGTATGCCGCCAGATGGCGCCGCAGCTCGCGCACCGTGCGCCCCTCGTCGAAGCCCAGCGCCACCGCGATGCGCAGATGCTCGGCGATGATCTCGAAACGCCGCGCCGCACCCGGCTCGGGCAGCAGCTCGCCGGTCGCCAGGAAGTGCTTCATGTGCTGGAAGATCCACGGCCGGCCGATGGCCCCGCGGCCGATCATCAGCGCTGCCACGCCGGTCTCGTCGAACATTCGCCGGGCGTCTTCGGGAGTGAAGAGGTCGCCGTTGCCGATCACCGGCACCGAGAGCGCCGAGCGCACCGCCGCGATGCGCCGCCAGTCCGCTCTTCCCGAGTGACCCTGGGCGCGAGTGCGGCCGTGCACCGCCAGCGCTGACACGCCGGCCCCTTCCAACACCTCGGCCAGACGCAGAGTCACCGTCTCGTTGGTCCAACGTTCCCAGCCCGTGCGCATCTTCGCGGTGACCGGCAGCCGCACCGCCTGCACCACCGCCGCCGCGATCTCGCCCAGCAGCACCGGGTCGCGCAGGCAGCCGGAGCCGCCGTTCTTGTCGGCGATCTTGCGCGCCGGGCAGCCGAAGTTGAGATCGACGAAATCGGGAGCGTGGTGCTCCTCGACCAGGCGCGCCGCGCGCGCCATATCGGCCGGATCGGCGCCGAAGATCTGAATCCCGATCGGCCGCTCGGCGGCCACGAAACGCAGCCGCTCCACCTGCTTCTCCACGTCGCGCAAGAGCGCCTGGGCCGACGCGAACTCGGTGACCAGCACATCGGCGCCGAAACGCTTGGCGATCAACCGATAAGGATGGTCGGTCAACCCGGCCATCGGCGACAGGTAGAGCGCGCCGGAGAGATCGAAGGGCAGTGGGCGAGGGTGTGGCACGCAGCGATTGTAGCCGGATTCCCCGCTCAGTCGTCGTCCAGCACGTCGACCCCGTCCTTCTTCAGGTCGTAGAGCTTCATGCGGTAGCGCAGCTTGTCGCGCTTGATGTTGAGCAGCGACGCGGTCTCCGACTGGTTCCAGTTGGTCTCGGTCAACGCCTTGAGAATCAACGACTTCTCGATTTCACGCACGATGTCGTTGAAGAGCACGCCTTCGGGCTTGATCTCGCTGCGCAGGATCTCGTCGAGGGTCGAGACGATGCCGCTGCCCTGAGTCTTGCTCACCAAGAGATCGGGCAGCAGAGAGCGACGCAGCTCGCCCCCGTCTTCCAGGAGCACGGTCCGCTCCAGCAGATTCTTCAGCTCGCGAATGTTGCCCGGCCAGCCGTACTCCAGGAGCAGCGCCTCGGCCCCCGGCGTGATGCGCTGGAAGTTCTTGCCGAAGGCCTTGTTGAACTCGTTCAGAAAGAACTTGGCCAGCATGATGATGTCTTTGCCGCGCTCGCGCAGCGGCGGCAGAAGAACCGGCACCACCTTGAGCCGGTAGTAGAGATCCTCGCGGAAGCCGCCTTCGCTCACCATCTGCCGCAGGTCGCGGTTGGTGGCGCTGATGATCCGCACGTCTACCGAGATGTCCTTGGTGCCGCCGACCCTCTTGAAGCGCATCCGCTCCAACACCCGCAGCAGCTTCACCTGCGTCGTCGGGCTCATCTCTGCCACCTCGTCCAGGAACAGAGTCCCCTGGTCGGCGAGCTCGAGCAGCCCCTTCTTCTGCTGCTTGGCGTCGGTGAAGGCGCCCTTCTCGTAGCCGAAGAGCTCGGCCTCCAGCAGGGTCTCGGGCAGCGACGCGCAGTTGATGTCCATGAAGGGCTGCTGGGAGCGCGGGCTCTTGTAGTGGACGACGTGGGCGATCAGCTCCTTGCCGGTCCCCGACTCGCCCTCGATCAACACGCTGGTGGCGCTGGAGCGCGCCACCTGGTCGACGATCCGGTGGACCTGTTTCATCTTGTCGCAGTTGCCGATGATCCGGTCGAAGCGGAACTGCTCCATCAGCTTCTTGCGATGGAAGTTGACCTCGATCGCCATCTGCTTCTTCTCGAGCGCGCGCTCGATCGCGATCAGCAGCTGATCGAGGATCACCGGCTTGGTGATGTAGTCGTCGGCCCCGAGCTTCATCGCCTTCACCGCGGTCTCGATCTTGCCGAAGGCGGTGATGATGATCACGGTGATGTCGGCGTCGCGGGCGCGCATCGCCTCCAGCACCTCGAGTCCGTTCATATCGGGCAGCTTGAGGTCGAGCACCACCAGGTCGGGCACCGCGTCGTCGACCGCCGCGAGAGCCGCCTCGCCGGTGGCCGCGGTCCGCACTTCGTACTTCTCCTCCTCGATCAGGAATCGAGAGATGAAGTGACGGATCGCTTCCTGGTCGTCGACGACCAGAATCTCGGCCTTCATCGGCTCTCCTCGGCTTCCAGCGCCCCGACCGGCAGCTCCAGGGTGGCGAGGGCCCCTCCGCCGGTTCGGCTTTCCAGGTTCAGGTCTCCTCCGTGGCGTTCCACGATGGCGTGGCTCACGTAGAGCCCGAGTCCCGTGCCTTCCTCCTTCTTGGAGAAGAAGGGCTCGAAGATCCGGGCCTGGTCCTCGTCGCGCAATCCGGGCCCGCGATCGGCGACGGAGATCACCACATGAGACGTTTCTCCACTACTGAGGTCGGCAGACGACGCGAAGCGATTGACCGCGCGCAGCTCGATCTCGATCTCGGCGCCGCGCTCGGAGACCTCGATGGCGTTCTTGACCAGGTTGATGAGCACCTGCTGGATCTTGTCGGCGTCGACCCAGATCGGTGGAATCGTCTCCCCGGGCCGCACCACCACCGCGACCTCGTGGCGCTCGCTGAGATCGACCAGCGAGCGCAGCGCGCGCTCCACCACCTCGGCCGCGTCGACCTGCTCGCGAAAGAGCGACATCGGACGAGAGGCGGAGTAGAGGTCGACGATGATCCGGTCGAGACGCATGATCTCGTTGATGATGAAGTGGATCGTCTCGCGCTGGGGATCTTCCTCGGGGATCCGCTTGGCCAGGTACTGAACGCCGGTCATGATGCCGGCCAGGGGGTTGCGGATCTCGTGAGCCACGCTGGTGGTGAGCCGGCCGATCGCCGCCAGCTTTTCGAGCTGGAAGATCTCCTCGTCGGTGCGGCGCAGCCGCGAAGTATCGGCCAGCTCGGCGACCACGCCGGATTCGGGGCCGTGCGCGCCGCGCAGCAGCGAAGTCTTCACCTGCAGCATCGCCTGGGAGCCGTCTGGGCGTTCGATCCGCAGGTTTTTCAGCGACTGCGCCTTGCCCTTGGCCAGGGTGAGGAGCAGCGGGTTCGGATTCTGGTCGCGGGGGCGCCACAGCTCCTTGATCGGGCGCCCCAGCGCCGCTTCGGCGGCCAGGCCCAGGAACTCGGCGGCGCGGGTGTTGATACCGGTCACCCGGGTCTGGCGGTCGATGGTGACGAGACCCGACTCGATCGAGTTGGTGACCGAGGCGCGAAAGTGCTGTTCGCGGCGCAGCCGGCGATAGAGCACCGCGTTCTCGATGGCGATCCCGAGCTGCGCCAGGAAGAGATCGAGCGAGAGCGCCTCGTCCTGACACGGGGGCTCGCGCTCCCCGGGATCGGCGGCGACGATTCCCAGGCCCTTCTGCAGCGGATAGGTGACGAAGGGACCCAGCTCCGGCGCGCCGCGGGGTGCGGCGCCGAGCAGAGCGCGCGTGCCTTCGCCGTTCACCGCCTGGCCCTCTTTCAGCGACCGGATCAGCGCCGAGGCGGAGTCGCCGAGCTCCACTTCGACCGCCAGCGCCGCGCCCTCCTCGCCGCCGAAGAGCGCGCCGGCAAGCACGTCCTTCTGCCGGTCGTGGAGCCCTACGAAGACCCAGGAGAGGTCGAGGCAGCGACGCAGGAAGTCGCCGACGATGCGCACCGCCTGCTGGACGTCGGGGGCGTCGGCGATCTCCACCGAGACCTCGGTCAGCTCGATCAGCCGCAGGGTGCTCTGCGCCCAGGGATCGCGCTTGCCGCGCAGCAGGCGCCGGACCCGATCGAAGGCGTGGCCGGCGGCGGCCAGAGGACCGACGTCGGAATCGGGGGGCGGCCACTGGGGAACAGCGTTGGGGTTCACCGCGGGTTTCATTGCAGACACGGTACGGCGGGCGCGGGGCACGATGAGCTGAGGTTGGACCCGCGCGGCCGAAGTGGGGACTGGTGACCAGCCTAGGAAGCGGTGCCCACGCTGTCAATCATGGTCGCCGTGCACCGACGACCACTCAGGGGGTCTCCGCCGAGACCATGCTGAAGCGGTCGATGCGATCGCGCAGGGTGTTGCGGCTGATGCCCAGCAGCTTGGCCGCCTGGACCTGGTTGCCCCCCGTCTCGTGGAGCGTGCGGCGGATCAGGCTCGACTCGAGGGCCGCGGTGAGCTGACCGTAGAGGTTGCCGCTGCAACGCCGGAGCAGATTGGGGAACTGTTGGTCGACGATCTGCTCGAAGACCCGCACCCAGTCGCCTTCGGTCAACCCGACCGTGCCGTCGCGGTCCTTGGTCGCCACCAGCGACGCGTCGAGATGCGCGGGCATCACCAGGTGGCCTTTGGCGCGTACCACCGCGGCCTGTACCACGTTTTCCAGCTCGCGTACGTTGCCCGGCCAGGGGCAAGCGTTGAGCACTTCGATGGTCGAGGGATGAAAACTCTGCACGTCCTTGCGGAACTTGGCGCGGTAGCGACGCAGGAAGTGGCGCGCCAGCAGCATCACGTCGTCGCCGCGCTCGCGCAACGCCGGCAGGTGGATGTTGATCACCTTGAGGCGGTAGAAGAGGTCCCAGCGGAACTGCTCCGCCTTGCTGAGCTGCAACAGGCTCTTGTTGGTGGCGGCGATCACCCGCACGTCGACCCGAATCGTCTCGTTGCCGCCGACCCGCTCGAAGGCCTGCTCCTGGATCACCCGCAGCACCTTGGCCTGGGTCGAGGCCGACATGTCGCCGATCTCGTCGAGGAAGATGGTGCCCCCGTTGCAGATCTCGAACTTGCCCAGCTTGCGGGCCTTGGCGTCGGTGAAGGCTCCCTTTTCGTGGCCGAAGAGGTCCGATTCGAGCAAGGTCTCCGGGCCGGTGGCGCAGTTCATGACCTGGAAGGGCTTGTCGGCGCGCAGACTGTTGGCGACCAGCTCGGTCGCGACCACTCCCTTTCCGGTTCCCGTTTCGCCTTCGATCAGCACCGTGGCGTTGGAGCGCGCCACCTGTCCGATGGTCTTGTAGATCTCGATCATCTCGGGGCTGTCGCCGATCAGCGCGCCGCTGGTCTCTTCCTCTTCCGGCACGCCCATCAGCTCCACCTGGTCACGGTGCTCGGCGTACGACTGGGCCGCCTCGGCAGCTCGCTGCACCTGGGCCACCAGCTTCTCGGCCAGGTGGTAGTCGGCGATGACGTCGAAGGCTCCTTCCCCGATCAGGCTGATATAGACCTGCGGCGCCACCGACTTCATCAGCACGATGATCTGGACGAAGGAGAACCTCTGGTTCATCTGCCGCACGACATCGCCATCGGGAGCGGCGGACGCGTACTCGAAGTCGATCAGCACGACCTTGATCGGGGAGCCATAGAGCGTCTCCCCCACGCCATCGAGATCGGACCGAGCCACGTACTGCAGGCCCACCCTCTCGACCGCCTCCAGCACCTTGGAGCGATGACTGGTGTCGGTATAGACGAGAACGGTTTCCATCGGGAACTCCATCAGACAACCGCGCGGCGGGCCGATGGCTCGCCGGTTGCGGTCGATTGCAGCCGCCTCGAGCCGGATTCCGGCATTCGCGGCTTCAATCGCCCAGTGCACACCGCCGAGGTGTGCGACATCGGGGTCCTGCTCATCTATCGGACTCCCAATTGGGCGGAATCCACTGTGACAGGACCACGGCGCGAAACTCCTCTCCTTGGCGCTTGTAAGACTTATCGGATGCGCATGCGCTCAACGCGCACAGATGGTCAGAACCTGATCAAGGAGAGGCCGGCGGAGCCCCTTGAGGACAAGGGGTTCGGCTCAGGGTCCCGGCAAAGACGCCGGGACCAGGCCTTGGGCTTCGGGCCCGGACATCGGACATCCAGGGCGAACCGCGTGGGCGGAGGGCAAACGAGCCGCGTGCAAGCCGGCGACTTTGCCGGGACCCTGGGGTTCGGCATGCTTGACTTCACCTTGGCAGATTGGTGTTGGATCGAACTGGACTCCGGCTTTCGCCGGAATGACGGAGAAGGAGGCGTCGACGCGTGGATCGAGCGCTGCGTCTGGCCGCGGGTGGGGCCCATGGCACCGCTCCACAGACCGGGCGTCCCTCTGGCCTCGTCTCGTCGCGG
>CAZBBK010000092.1:0-15413 GCA_964490075.1 uncultured Gemmatimonadota bacterium
CGATCGTACCGACGTTGACGTGCGGCTTCGTCCTCTCGAATTTCTCCTTGGCCATTGCGGCAACCTCCTGGAGCGCTGGCTGATTTCCCTGCGCTCTCCGGCGTGTCGAGGCTTGCTTCGCTTACAGACTTCAAGCCCGCATTTCTCACCGGCGCCGGTTCCGGCTCCGGCCGGCCGAAGGTCGGTGAGAAATGCGGGGCAGCCTTGGGCAGCAAAAGCGCGATTATGATGGTGCCCGGGCGGGCGCGCAACCTATTTCTTTCCGGCCATGATCTCTTCCGCAATCGGCGCCGGCACTTCGACGTAGCGGTCGAAGATCATGCTGAAGTTGGCCCGACCCTGGCTGAGGGATCGCAGGCGGGTGGCGTAGCCGAACATCTCGGACAGCGGAACCGTCGCCGTGACCACCTGGGACTCGGCCTGCGGCTCGATCTGCGAGATCTTGCCACGGCGCGCGCTCAGGTCTCCCATCACGTCGCCCAGGTAGTCCTCGGGCGTCACCGCCTCGACCCGCATCACCGGCTCCAGCAGCACCGGAGAGGCGCGCTTGACGGCCTCGCGCAGCGCCAGGGAACCGGCCACCTGGAACGCCATCTCGGAAGAGTCGACATCGTGGTGGCTGCCGTCGTAGAGCTCCGCCTTGACGTCCACCAGCGGGTATCCGGCCACCACTCCGTTGCGCATCGCCTCCCTGATCCCTTTCGCGACCGCGGGGACGTATTCCTTGGGGATCGCGCCGCCGACGATTCGATCCTCGAAGACGAATCCCTGACCCGATTCGGCGGGGCTGAAACGCAGACGGACGTCGGCGTATTGGCCGTGCCCACCGGTCTGCTTCTGGAACTTGGTGCGCTGATCGACCTCTGCGCGAATCGTCTCTTTGTAGGCGACCTGCGGCCGGCCGACGTTGGCGTCGACGTTGAACTCGCGCATCATCCGATCGACCAGGATCTCCAGGTGCAGCTCGCCCATGCCGCTGATGATCGTCTGCCCGGTCTCTTCGTCGTAGCCGACATGGAAGGTGGGATCCTCTTCGGAGAGCTTGGCCAGGGTCTTGGCCAGGTTCTCCTGGTCGGCGCGGGTCCTGGGCTCGATCGCGACGCCGATCACCGGCTCGGGGAAGACCATCGCCTCAAGCAGCACCGGCGAGCCCCTATCGCACAGGGTGTCGCCGGTGCGCACGTCTTTCAGACCGACGACGGCGGCGATGTCGCCCGCCCGCACCGAGGGAATCTCCTCGCGCTTGTTGGCGTGCATGTGCAGCAGCCGGCCCACTCGCTGCCTCTTGCCGCGGCTGGCGTTGAACACCATCCCGCCGCTCTCGACCTGTCCGCTGTAGACCCGGATGAAGGTCAGCTTGCCGACATAAGGATCGTTCATCAGCTTGAAAGCCACCGCGGAGAAGGGCTCCTCGAGATCGGCCTTGCGCTCGAGGGCGGTCTCGTCGTCGTCGGGATCGAAGCCTTGCACCGCAGGCACGTCCAGGGGGGAAGGAAGCAGACGCACGATGCAGTCCAGCAAGCGCTGGACCCCCTTGTTCTTGAAGGCCGACCCGCAAAGCACCGGCACCATGTCGCCGGCGATGCAGGCGCCGCGCAGCGCCAGCACGCACTCCTCGACGCCGATCTCCTCGCCATCCAGGTAGCGCACAAGGAGCGTATCGTCCTGGTCGGCGACCGCTTCCAGCATCGCCTCTCGCGCCGCGCCGGCCGCGGCAGCGAAGTGCGTGGGGATCGCCCGCTCCTCGAACTCCGCCCCGCGGGTCTCCTGATCGTAGTAGCGGGCCTTCATCGTGATCAGGTCGATGATGCCTTCGAACTCTTCGCCGCCGCCGAGCGGGATCTGGATCGGTACCGCGTTGGCCCTCAAACGCGCGCGCATCATCTCCACCACGCGCGCGAAATCGGCGCCGACCCGGTCCATCTTGTTGACGAAGGCGATGCGCGGCACGCCGTACTTGTCGGCCTGGCGCCACACGGTCTCGGACTGCGGCTCCACTCCGCCCACGGCGCAGAACACCGCGACCGCCCCATCCAGCACGCGCAGGCTGCGCTCCACCTCGGCGGTGAAATCGACGTGCCCGGGGGTGTCGATGATGTTGATCTGGTGGTCGCGCCAGGCGCAGGTGGTGGCGGCCGAGGTGATGGTGATGCCGCGCTCTTTCTCCTGCTCCATCCAGTCCATGGCGGCACCGCCGTCGTGCACTTCCCCCATGCGGTGCAGGCGGCCGGAGTAGAAGAGGATGCGCTCGGTGGTCGTGGTCTTCCCGGCGTCGATATGCGCCATGACCCCGATGTTGCGGATCTTCTCCAGGGGGACGATTGCATCCATCTCAAAAAAAACGATCCGGGCGCTACCCGGATCGACACTCCCTTTCGATGCGTGGCGAGCCTGCTCCACCCCGGCGGGGTGCGGCCAGGCTACCAGCGATAATGAGCAAACGCCTTGTTGGCGTCCGCCATTCGGTGGGTGTCTTCGCGCTTCTTGGCGGCCAGCCCCTCGCCTCGCGAGGCCGCGATCAGCTCGGCGGCGAGCTTGTCCGACATCGACTTGCCGGTGCGCAGCCGGCTGAAACCGATGAGCCAGCGCAGTGCCAGCGCGGTGCGACGCTCTGGACGCACCTCGATCGGCACCTGGTAGGTCGATCCGCCCACCCGTCGTGACTTCACCTCGAGCACCGGCTTGACCTTGGCCACCGCGTCCTTGAAGACCGTCAGGCCACTCTGCCCCAGCTCTTCCTCGATTTGCTCGAGAGCTCGGTAAAAGGCTCCCTCCGCCTTGCTCTTCTTGCCATCGAGCATCAGGCAGTTGACGAATTGGGTGACCAGCGTGCTGCCATACTTGGGATCGGGGACGATCTCTCGCTTGGCCGCTCTTCTGCGTCGAGGCATCTTCTACTCCGTCGGGGAACTCTTCGGGCCGCCGCGAAACGGCCAGCTCCCATGCAGTTCAAAAGCTGTTCCACCAGCCCGGTCGGACTCGAGCTGCCGCGAAGCGGCCAGCTCCAAGTTCGACAGCATGGGCTGCTACGTCAGCCCATGCTATTTCTTTGGTCTCTTGGTACCGTACTTGGAGCGACTCTGGCTCCGACCATCGACTCCCGCCGTGTCGAGCGTGCCGCGAATCACGTGGTAGCGAACGCCGGGCAGGTCCTTCACACGGCCGCCGCGGATCATCACGATGGAGTGCTCCTGAAGGTTGTGCCCTTCACCCGGGATGTAGGCAGTCACCTCGATCCCGTTGGTGAGCCGCACACGGGCCACCTTGCGGAGCGCGGAATTCGGCTTCTTCGGCGTGTTGGTGTAGACCCGCGTGCACACGCCGCGGCGCTGCGGGCAGGCCTGCAGAGCCGGGGACTTGGTCTTCTTGATGACCTTCTTGCGCCCTTTGCGGACGAGCTGACTGATCGTGGGCACGCTGCCCTCCCGAACCAGATCCGCCCTCTCGGGAGGGCGGACCTAGGGTTGCCATGGAACTGGTACAGAAAGAGGATGCTATCAAGCGCGATGAGCGCTGTCAAACAGAGGGTTCGCTCGTTTCTTCTTCCTCGCTCGCCGCCCCACCGAGCGCCGCGGAGATCGTCGCGTCGCCGACCTCGGTCTCCGTCGTTTCGGGCTTGAACAGACTCGCCGCGAAGGAGAAGGCGTCGAGATCGTCCACCGGTTCGATCCCCAGCGCCTCGTCGGTGAGATCGTCGTTGGAGCTGTCGATCATGATCTTGCGGTAGTTCCGCAGGCCGGTGCCGGCGGGAATCAACTGGCCCATGATCACGTTTTCTTTGAGCCCCACGAGCTTATCGGTCTTGCCCTGCACCGCCGCGTCGGTGAGCACGCGGGTGGTCTCCTGGAACGATGCGCCGGAGACGAAGGAATCGGTCGAGAGCGAAGCCTTGGTGATGCCGAGCAGCAACGGACGCGAAGTGGCGGGCGCCAGGCCCTTCTCGATCGCGGCGCGATTCTCTCGGCTGAAGCTGTTCTTGTCGATCTGCTGGCCCTCGAGCAGCGTGGTGCCGCCCGGATCCTCGACCCGCACCTTCTGGAGCATCTGCCGCACGATGATCTCGATGTGCTTGTCGTTGATCTTCACGCCCTGCAGCCGATAGACCTCCTGGGCCTCGTTGACGAGATACTGCTGGAGCTCTCCTGCGCCCTTGATCTTCAACAGATCGTGGGGATCCGGGGAGCCTTCGGTGAGCGGCTCGCCGGCCACCACGTAGTCGTGGTCGTTCACCAGGCGGTGCTTGCCCATCGGAATCGAGTACTCGCGTTCGTCGCCCGACTCGTTGCGAACCACGCACTTGATCATGCCCCGGCTGATGTCGCCGAACTGCACCGTGCCGTCGATCTCGCTGATGATCGCCGCCTCTTTGGGATGGCGCGCCTCGAAGAGCTCCGACACCCGCGGCAGGCCGCCGGTGATGTCCTTGGTCTTGCTCTTGGTGGTCGTTCTCGGCACTTTGACAAGGATCTCGCCGGCCTGCACCTCCTGTCCGTCGTGCACCTGGAGCTGCGCGGCCGATGGGATGGTGTAGTGGCGCAGCTGCTCCCCTTCGGCGGAGAGCACCGCGATATGAGCGTGCAGCTTCTTCTCCTTGTCGTCGACGATGACTCGCTGCACCATCCCCTTCTCGTCCTCCTGCTCTTCCAGCGTGATGCCGGTCTCGATGCCGTCGAAGGCGACCGTTCCGCCGACGTCGGTCAGGATCGGGCTGGAGTACGGATCCCAGGTGAGCAGCTCCTGCCCCGCCTGAACCTCACCGCCGTCGGCGACCAGAACGTTTGCGCCGTAGCCGATGTCGAAGGTCGAGAGCACGCGCTCCAGCTCGTCCTGGATGACAAGGCGGCCGTTGCGGTTGGTGCAGATCTCGCAACCGTCCGCCGTGGTCACCATGTTGACGTTCTCCAGCCGGGCGATGCCGTTGCGGCGCGCGACCTTCGAAGACTCCACCACGATCTGGTCGGCGATCCCGCCGATGTGGAAGGTGCGCAGCGTGAGCTGCGTGCCGGGCTCGCCGATCGACTGGGCGGCGATCACGCCGACCGCCTCGCCGATGTCCACCAGCTGGCCGTTGGCCAGGTTGCGCCCGTAGCACTTGGCGCATGCGCCGCGCTTTGCCTCGCAGGTCAACACCGAGCGGATGCGCAGCTCGTCGAGCTTGATCTCGCCGATGGTCTGCGCCTCTTCCTCTCCGAGCAGGGTCCCGGCCTCGATCACCACCTCGCCCGACTCGGGATCGGCCACGTCGTCGAGACAGACCCGGCCCAGGGCCCGGTCGGCCAGCGACTCGATGACGTCTTCGCCTTCCTGGATCGCGCGCACCGTGGGTCCCAGGATCGTGCCACAGTCGATCTCGGTGATGATCACATCCTGCGCCACATCGACCAGGCGCCGGGTCAGGTAGCCGGCGTCGGCAGTCTTGAGCGCCGTGTCGGCCAGTCCCTTGCGGGCTCCGTGGGTGGAGATGAAGTACTCCAGCACGCTCAGGCCTTCGCGGAAGTTGGCGGTGACCGGAGTCTCGATGATCTCGCCGATGCCGCCGGTGAGGCGCTTCTGCGGCTTGGCCATCAACCCGCGCATGCCCGCCAGCTGCTTGATCTGGTCCTTCGAGCCCCGAGCCTGGGAGTCGTGCATGATGAAGATCGGATTGAAGCCGTCGCGATCGGACTGCAAGCATTCGAACATCCGCTGCGCCACGTCCGCCGAGGTGTGGGTCCACAGGTCGATGACGATGTTGTAACGCTCGCGGTTGGTGATCACACCGTTCAGATGCTCCTTGTGCACCGCCTCGACCTTGGCCTCGGTCTGCTGGATCATCTCGGTTTTCTCTTCCGGCACGACCATGTCGTCGACTGCGACGGTGATGCCGCCCCGGGTGGCATAGCTGAAGCCGAGGGTCTTCATCTGGTCCAGGAAGCGACAGGTGAGGTGGTTGCCGTAGCTGCGGTGGATATCGCCGATCAGCTCTTCGAGGCGCCGCTTGGTCATGACCTCGTTCACGAAGCCGAAGTCGTCTGGAACCACGGTGTTGAACACCACCCGCCCGACCGTGGTCTCGACCAGCGATCCCTCGCCGCCGCTCGGATCCTCGAGCCAGACCTTGATCACCGCGTGCACGTCGACCTGGCGCAGCTCGTAGGCCAGGAGCGCCTCTTCCGACGAGCAGAAGTGCATGCCCGTGCCCGGCACATTCGGCCGCTCCTTGGTCAGGTAGTAGCAGCCCAGCACGATGTCCTGCGAAGCGGTGGCGATCGGCTTGCCGGTGGCCGGTGAGAGGATGTTGTTGGAAGCCAGCATCAACACCCGCGCCTCGAGCTGGGCCTCGAAGGAGAGCGGCACGTGGACCGCCATCTGGTCGCCGTCGAAGTCGGCGTTGAACGCGGTGCAGACCAGGGGGTGCAGCATGATCGCCTTGCCCTCGATCAGCACCGGTTGGAAGGCCTGGATGCCGAGCCGGTGCAGAGTCGGCGCGCGATTGAGCAGCACCGGATGGTCCTGGATGATCTCCTCCAGGATGCCCCAGACCTCGGGTCGCTCGCGCTCCACCAGGCGCTTGGCGGTCTTCACCGTCTGCGCCGAGCCTTCATCGCCCAGCTTCTTGATGATGAAGGGCTTGAAGAGCTCCAGCGCCATGTTCTTGGGCAGTCCGCACTCGTGGATCTTGAGCTCGGGGCCGACCACGATCACCGAACGCCCGGAGTAATCGACGCGCTTGCCGAGCAGATTCTGGCGGAATCGGCCCTGCTTCCCTTTGAGCAGATCGGAGAGCGACTTGAGCGGCCGGTTGCCTTCGCCGCGCACCGCCCGCGAGCGCCGGCCGTTGTCGAAGAGGGCGTCGACGGCTTCCTGCAGCATGCGCTTCTCGTTGCGCAGGATCACCTCGGGAGCCCGAATATCGATCAGCTTCTTGAGACGGTTGTTGCGATTGATGACGCGCCGGTAGAGATCGTTCAGATCGCTGGTCGCGAAGCGCCCCCCTTCCAGCGGCACGAGTGGGCGCAGGTCGGGCGGGATCACCGGAACCGCGTCCATGATCATCCACTCCGGGCGGTTGCCGGAGTTCTTGAACGCCTCGACCACCGCGAGACGCTTGAGGGTCTCTTTCTTGCGCTGGATCGAAGTCTCGTTCTTGCTCTTGACCTTCAGGTCGTCGCTCAGCTCGCGGATGACGATGCGCGCCAGCAGCTCCTTGACCGCCCCGGCACCCATATCGGCGCGGAAGCTGCCCTCGCCGAACTCATCGAGTGCCTCGAGAAAACGCTCCTCGGAGAGGATCTCGCATTCCTGCAGCTCGGTCTCCCCGGGGTCGATGACCACGTAGGACTCGTAGTAGAGGATCCGCTCCAGGTTGCGGATCGACATGTCGAGGAGCTGGCCGATGCGGCTGGGCAGGGCCTTGAAGTACCAGATATGGGACACCGGCACGGCGAGGCTGATGTGGCCCAGGCGCTCGCGTCGCACCTTCGACTGAGTGACCTCGACGCCGCACTTGTCGCAGATCACGCCGCGGTAGCGGATCCGCTTGTACTTGCCGCAGTAGCACTCCCAGTCCTTGGTCGGACCGAAGATCTTCTCGCAGAAGAGCCCGTCGCGCTCCGGCTTGAACGAGCGGTAGTTGATCGTCTCCGGCTTGGTGACCTCGCCGAAGCTCCAGGAGAGGATCACCTCGGGAGACGCCAGCCGGATGCGGATGGCGTTGATTTCCGAAGGTGTTCGGGTCTGTTCGGCCATTCCGATTGTCACTTGGATTCCTCCATCGGCGGCCCGTGCTGGGCCGGGCGGGAGTTCGGTCCCGAGCCGTGCCGCGCCGTGGGCGCTGGCGCGAGTCAGGACCGGCCGTTCTTCGACAGGAGCTGGACGTCGAGGCCCAGGGACTGGAGCTCTTTCACCAACACGTTGAAGGACTCGGGAATCCCCGGCTCGGGAGGATTCACGCCCTTCACGATCGCCTCGTAGATCTTGGAGCGGCCGCCGACGTCGTCGGACTTCACGGTGAGCAGCTCCTGGAGCGCGTAGGCGGCCCCATAGGCTTCCAGAGCCCACACCTCCATCTCGCCGAAACGCTGGCCGCCGAACTGAGCCTTGCCGCCCAGCGGTTGCTGGGTCACCAGCGAGTAGGGACCAATCGAGCGGGCGTGGATCTTGTCGTCGACCAGGTGCGAGAGCTTGAGCATGTAGATATAGCCGACCGTGATCTTCTCGTCGAAAGGCTCGCCGCTCTGCCCGTCGTAGAGCAGCGTGCGCCCATCGACCGGCAGTCCCGCGGCCTCGAGAGCCTCCTTGATGTCGGCCTCGCTCGGCCCATCGAAGACCGGGCAGGCCACCTTGACGCCCAGCTCGCGCGCGGCCCATCCGAAGTGGGTCTCGAGGATCTGCCCCAGGTTCATCCGCGAGGGCACGCCGAGCGGATTGAGCACGATGTCGATCGGCGTGCCGTCGGCCATGTGGGGCATGTCCTCGATCGGCACGATCTTGGAGACCACACCCTTGTTGCCGTGGCGGCCGGCCATCTTGTCGCCCACCGAGAGGATCCGTTTGCGGGCCACGTAGACCTTGACCAGCTTGACGATGCCCGGCGGCAGCTCGTCGCCCAGGTTGGCCTTCTCGATCTCTCGCTCGAGCCGATCATCGAGGCTCTCGAGCTTCTTGCGATAGAGCCTGCCGATCACCGCGACCTGGTGATTGATCTCGTCGCTGCCGACCAGCTGGGCATCGAGCACCAGGGTGTCGAAATCGACCGCCTTGAGCACCTCGCGACCCAGCTTCTTGCCGCGCGGAACCACGCGCCGCCCGGTGCGCGCGTCTTGCAGGTCTTGGGCGACCCGGCGATTGAGCAGCTTGATGATCTGCTCGTCGCGGATGCTGCGAATCGCCGCCACCCGCTCGTCGTGCTGCTCCTTCAAAGCGGCCACCCGGCGCCCGATCTCGCGTTTCACCCGCTCGTCGCGCTCGCGCCGCGAGAACACTCGCACGTCGACCACGGTGCCGTTCATTCCGGTGGGGGCCTTGAGCGACGCATCGCGCACGTCGCCGGCCTTCTCGCCGAAGATGGCGCGCAAGAGACGCTCTTCCGGGGTCAGCTCGGTCTCACCCTTCGGCGTCACCTTCCCCACCAGGATGTCGCCCGGCTGGACATCGGCCCCGGTCACGATGATGCCGTCGTCGTCGAGATTGCGCACCGCTTCGTCCGAGACGTTGGGGATCTCGCGGGTGATCTCTTCCTGGCCACGCTTGGTGTCGCGTACCTGCAGCTCCATCTCGACGATGTGGATCGAGGTGAAGACATCCTCGCGGACCACTCTCTCGCTGACCACGATCGCGTCTTCGAAGTTGAAGCCGTTCCAGGGCATGAACGCGACCAGCAGGTTCTTGCCCAGCGCCAGCTCCCCGTTGTCGATCGCCTGGCCGTCGGCGATCACGTCGCCAGGCTTCACCAGGTCGCCGGGAACGACCCGCGGCCGCTCGTTGATGCAGGTATCCTGGTTCGACTTGCGGAACTTCTTCAGGCGGTACTTGTCGCGCGTGCTCCAGTTGAAGATCTCGTTCTCCGGCACCGGTTCCCGCTCGTCGATCTCGATCACGATCCGATCGGCGTCGGCCTGAACCACCGTGCCGCCGCGCTGAGCAATCAACACACTTCCGGAATCGACCGCGACTTTTCGCTCCATTCCCGTGCCCACCAGCGGCGCTTCGGTGGTCATCAGCGGCACCGCCTGGCGTTGCATGTTGGAGCCCATCAGCGCCCGGTTGGCATCGTCATGTTCCAGGAAGGGGATCAACGCGGCCGCTACCGACACGATTTGGATCGGCGCCACGTCCATGTAGTCGACCTGGTCCACCGGAGCAACGACGTACTCGCCGCGGCGCCGGGTGCGCACCAAGGGATTGCTGAAGCGGCCGTCGGCCTCCAGGGGCGCGTTGGCCTGAGCGATGGTATAGAGATCCTCTTTGTCGGCCGACAGATGCTCGATCTCGTCGGTGACGACACCGTCCGCCACCTTGCGATAGGGCGTCTCGAGAAACCCGAAGCTGTTGACTCGCGTGTAGGTACACAGCGAGGTGATGAGGCCGATATTGGGGCCTTCCGGGGTCTCGATGGTGCACATTCGACCGTAATGGGTGTGGTGCACGTCGCGCACCTCGATCCCGGCCCGATCGCGCGTCAAACCGCCGGGTCCGAGCGCCGAGAGCCGGCGCTTGTTGGTCAGCTCGCCGAGCGGATTCACCTGGTCCATGAACTGCGAGAGCTGGCTCGAGCCGAAGAATGTCGACACCACCGAAGAGATCGTGCGCGCGTTGATCAAGTCGTAGGGCGTGATGGTGTCGGAATCCTGCAGCGCCATCCGCTCGCGGATGGTGCGCGCCATGCGCGACAGTCCGGTCGAGAGCTGCTGCGCCAAGAGCTCGCCCACCGAGCGGATCCGGCGGTTGCCCAGGTGATCGATATCGTCGATATTGCCTTCCCCGCCGCGCAGCCGCAGCAGGTAACGGATAATGGCGATCAAGTCCTCGTTGCAGAGGACCGTCTGCTCCTCGGGAACGTCGAGCGCCAAGCGGGTGTTGATCCGATGGCGTCCGACCTCTCCCAGGTGGTAACGCTTGGGATTGAAGAACAGCCGCTCCAGCAGCGCGCGCGCGGTCTCCACGCTGGCCTGATCGCCCGGTCGCAGAATGTTGTAGATCTTGATCAGCGCTTCCGACTCGTCCTCGCACGGGTCCTTGCCCAAGGTGTTCTTGAGAACCTCGAGGTCCCCCGGCGAGTCGGTGTTGAGAATCGAAACCGTCTCCACCCCGGCGTCGCGGATCAGCTTGATGGCGTCGCGGGTGATCGTCTCGCCCTGCTCGATCAGGATCTCGCCGGTATTGGTATCGACCACCGCATCGGTGGTGATGCGGCCGTGGAACTCCTCGTCCGGAGCTTCGCTTACCCGCACCTCTTCGAACTCACTGAACAAGCGCAAAACGTCGTCGTCGGTCGAGTAGCCGAGCGCCCGCAGCAGAACCGTCACCGGGATCTTGCGCTTGCGGTCGATGTGTACATACATCACATCGCGCGCGTCGAGGCTGAACTCGACCCAGGAGCCGCGATTGGGAATGATCCGCCCGGAAAAGAGCCGCTTGCCGTTGGCGTGAATCTCGTCGCCGAAGTAGACACCGGGGGAACGGTGCAGCTGGCAAACGATCACCCGCTCGGCACCGTTGATGATGAAGGTGCCCTTGTCGGTGATCAGCGGCAGCTCGCCGAGGTAGACCTCTTGCTGAATGATGTCCTTGACCCGCTTCTGGTCGTCGACGGCCTCGCGCACGATCAGCCGCAGCGCCGCCTTCAGCGGCACCGCGTAGGTCATATCGCGATCCTGGCACTCGCGGATCGAGTACTTCGGCTCGCCGACCGAGTAGCCGAGAAACTCCAAAGTGAAGTTGGCGTGCGGGTCGGAGATCGGAAAGATGTCGTTGAAGACCGCCTGCAGGCCGATGCTCTCCCTGTCCTCGGGAGCCAGATCGCGCTGAAGGAAGTCGCCGTAGCTCGAGAGCTGGATCTCGAGCAGATTCGGCATCTCGAGGATCGGCTCGATCCGCGAGTAGTCGCGGCGGCCGGTGGTCGAATCGATCTTGTAGCGTGCCAAGGCATCCCCCTCAGTGGGAGAGAATCGAGCAGTATACACCGCATAGCGAAAGGCCGGCGAGCGAAAGGTCGCCCGCCGCGGAGTCGGTCGCCACGGGCCACGCCGGCCGACCCGGAGACGGCACGCGCCGAAACGCGCGCGGCCGCCGGCCGATTGCGGCGCTCGGGTCGGGGAATCGCCGACCCGGCATCGGGGCAGATCGGAGGGTCCGGATCACTTGATCTCGACGCCCGCGCCGACCTCCTCGAGCTTGCCCTTGATCTCGTCGGCCTCGTCCTTGGAGACCGCCTCTTTCACCGGCTTCGGCGCGTTGTCGACCAGCTCCTTGGCCTCTTTCAGCCCGAGACCGGTGATCGCGCGCACCTCTTTGATGACCTGGATCTTCTTCTGGCCGGCCGCGGTCAGCACGACGTCGAACTCGGTCTGTTCCTCCGCCGCCGCGCCGTCGCCTTCACCGGCACCCATTGCGGCCATCGGAACCCCCGCCATCGGCACCGCGGCGCTCACCCCGAACTTCTCCTCGAAGTCCTTGATCAGGTCCGCCAGCTCCAGTGCGGGCATCTCCGCGATCGCGTCGATGATTTGGTCTTTGGTCAGCGTAGCCATCGTATTCAACTCCTTGATTCCCTGCCCACGCGTGCCTCCGAACGGGACCGCGAGGGCCTTCTGGGACGGTTTCGGCGCCAAGCGCGCCGCACGATCCGACCGGTGTCGGTCAAGACTCTTTTTGCTCTTTGATCTGGGTCAGCACGGTCGCGAAGCCGCTCAGCACCGCCTGCAGCGCACCGGCGAAGCCGGTGAGCGGTGCCGAAAGCGCACCCGCCAGCTGCGCCAGGAGCTGCTCCCGACTCGGCAGCCTGGCGATCCGCAGAACTTCGTCGTGGTTGACGAAGCGGCCCGAAACCACCGCTCCCTTGATGACCGGCAGCTCCTTCGCGTGCTTCTTGCTGAAGTCGGTCAAGACCCTCGCCGGCGCCACCGCGTCGCTGCGGCCGAAGGCCACGGCGGTGGGTCCCACGAAGAGCTCAGAGATGTCCTCGTTGACTCCCGCCTCGCTCGCGGCTCTGCGCGCCAGGGTGTTCTTGACCACCCGGTACTCGACGTCGGCCTCTCTGAGCAGGCGCCGCAGGGCGGTGGTATCGGCGACGTTCAAGCCGGTGAAATCCGCCAGGTAGGCGTTGTCGTGGGTCCTGAACTTCTCAGCGAGCTCAGCGACCGCTTGTGCTTTCTCTGGGCGTGCCATCGGTGCTCCGATGCCAGGCTCTCGGGGGAACCCCGAGCTCACTTGGCGAGGTTGAGAATCTCTTGGGTGTCGAGGCGGACGCCAGGACCCATGGTCGAGGCCAGGGTCGCCGAACGAAGATAGGTCCCCTTCACCGATGAAGGACGAGCCCGCGCCAGCTCGCGCAGGAAGGTCAGCGCGTTCTCGCGCAGCTGATCCTCGCCGAAGGAGATCTTGCCGATCGGCACGTTGACGTTCGAGCCCCGGTCGACGCGGTACTCGATCTTGCCCGCCTTGAAGTCGCCGACCGCCTTCGCGACGTCGGTGGTGACCGTGCCGACCTTGGGGTTCGGCATCAGGCCGCGGGGACCGAGGACCCGGCCCAGGCGCCCCACCTTCGGCATCATGTCGGGAGTGGCGATCGCGGCATCGAACTCCAGCCAGCCGTCCTGGATCTTCTTCACCAGGTCGTCGTCGCCGACATGGTCGGCGCCCGCGTCGAGCGCCTCCTGGGCCTTTTCCGCCACCGCGAACACCAGCACCCGCACCGACTTCCCGGTGCCGTGCGGGAGCACCACCGTGCCCCGAACTTGCTGGTCGGCGTGGCGCGGGTTGACTCCCAGGTGGGTGCAGACTTCGACCGTCTCGTCGAACTTGGCGAACGCCAGGGACTTCACCAGGCCGATGGCGTCGGCGAGGGGGTAAGGGCTCAGCGCATCGACACGGCCGACCGCGTCGCGATAGTGCTTGCCGTGCTTCATCCGCTCTCCCCCTTCGACAAGATCCCCATGCTGCGGGCGGTGCCCTGGATCATCGCCACCGCCGCGTCCATGTCGTTGGCGTTCAGGTCCTCCCACTTCAGCTTCGCGATCTCCTCGCACTGGGCACGGGAGATGGTCCCGACCTTGGTGCGGTTCGGTTCCGGCGAGGCCTTGGCCAGCCCCACGGCACGCTTGATCAGGATCGCGGCCGGCGGACTCTTGGTGATGAACGAGAACGAGCGGTCGGCATGGATGCTGATGACCACCGGGATCACCAGTCCTTGCTGCTGCTGGGTCTTGGCGTTGAACGTCTTGCAGAACTCCATGATGTTGACCCCGTGCTGTCCCAACGCGGGACCGACCGGGGGCGCGGGTGTGGCGCCTCCGGCGGGGATCTGGAGCTTGATCTGCCCGACGACCTTCTTGGCCATCTGTGGCTCCTATCGTTTCCGGTGCAAGCGGCCCGAAGGCCTCCCGGTTCTGTGAATCCTGCGCCCCACCGCGCAATGCGCGGCGTGAGGGCTCAGGCGATGCTCTTGACCTGCCGGTAGTCCAGCTCGACCGGCGTGGGGCGGCCGAAGATCGACACCAGCACCTTGACCTTCATGCGCTCGTGGTTCACCTCTTCGATCACCCCCTGGAATTCGGTGAAGGGACCGTCGATGACGATCACGCTCTCGCTCTTGCGGAAGGGAACCGACACCCGGGCGCGCTCGGTCTCGCTCTCGATGCGGTGCAGAATGCGGTCGACCTCGTGCCGGGGCACCGGGCGCGCCTTGCCCCCCTGGCCGACGAAGTCGGTGACGCCCGGCGTGTTCTTCACCATGCGTTGGGTGTCGGGAGTCAGCCGCAGCTCGATCATGATGTAGCTGGGAAAGAGCTTGCGCTGGGTGGTGCGTTTCAGCTCCACCACCTCTTCGGTGGGGATCAGCACCCGGCCGATGTCGCCATCGAGCCCCTGCAGGCGCGCCTCGCTCTCGATCAGGGTCTTGACCTTGCTCTCGTGCCCCGAGTACGTGTGCACGACGTACCAGGCGAAAGGCCGCTCGGTGGGCTCTTCCTCGTGCTCGGTCGTGTTCAGTTGATCGGGCTCCACGGGTCTCTCCCTCGGGATGATGCGGGGCGCCTTCGCGCCCGGCTCCGGTCGTTCGGCCGCCGCTTCCTCAGGCGCCCAGCAGACCGTGCAAGGCGTTCATGATCGACGAGAGCGCGATGTCGACTCCGCCGATGAAGATGGTCAGGATGAAGGTGACCACGAAGACCAGAACGGTCTGGCCGCGAAGCTCTTCCGGCTTCGGCCAGGTCACTTTCTGCATCTCGGCGGTGACGTCCTCGATGTACCTCTTCGCGTTGTCGATCACGACCGCTGTTCCGTTTTGCGGCGGCCCGCCGGACACCGGATGAGGCGTCCGGCGGGGCCGGTGTGCTGGCAGGCCAGGAGGGACTCGAACCCCCAGCCCCCGGTTTTGGAGACCGGTGCTCTGCCAAATTGAGCTACTGGCCTGGGTTTTCTGGAGCGCGCCTGGTTCGCTGGCGCGAGCTCAGCGCGTCTCCTTGTGGATGGTGTGGCTGCCGCACCAGCGGCAGTAGTGCCGGTGCTGCAGACGATCGGGATGGTTCTTCTTGTTCTTCGTGGTCGTGTAGTTGCGCCGCTTGCACTCGCTACAGGCCAGAATCACCTTGGTGCGTGCCGATGCCAAGGAATCTATCTCCCGCGTGGGGTGGGAGGCGCCGCTCCCCGCCCCGCGCTGCTACTCGTGGATCTCGGTGATCACGCCGGCGCCGACCGTGCGCCCGCCTTCGCGG
>CAZBBK010000093.1:0-14849 GCA_964490075.1 uncultured Gemmatimonadota bacterium
CACGAGCGCTTCGCGCCCCTCGATGCGGCCGAGGCGCGGCGCCGCGGCGGCCTGCACCAGACCCTGGAGCGTCCTGTGCACGTGGCCCCGGGGACCCAAGAAGCGGCGATCGCCCATGTGGAGCTGCTCGTGGAGCGGTCGTAACTCGCGACTCCGATCGAGGAGCTGAGGGTTGCGGCCAGATTCTGGTCACAACTCGCGACTCTCGATCGAGAGTCGCGAGTTACGGCGCGAATACGGTCGTGGCTCCGGTTTCATCGCGATGAGTGACGAGTTGTGACGGATATACGGTCGTAGCTCCGCACTCTCGATCGAGAGTGGCGAGTTGTGTCGCGAAACGGCGTCATGACTCGCGGTTCCGGGCGCGGAGCTGGGCTTTGTGTCGGGGCAGCGCGCGGGGATCGTGGAGCCTCGCGTGGGCTGGATGGAAAGAGGGCGCGCACCCCGTGGATGGGGCCTCTGGCCGTCCCATCCGGCGGGAGCCCCGCGGCGCGGCGCCGGGTCGGTCGTGTAGGCGGAGGCCCTTTCGGCGAAAGGGACTACGGGGCTGCAACAGATGCCGCGGTTGCCCGAGCAGGTAGGCATGCTCTCGAGCATTCCATCTGTCCAGCCGCCGGTGCCGTGCCACCGCCCGCGACCTGCCCCACCGCCCGAAGACCATCCCCCTCTAGAAGGCGTCCGGGGTCACAGCCCCGGAGTTTTTCGTTGCCTGATGGTGAGGAGTCCCTGCCCGACTCCGTTGTCCGAATCGGGCATGGGCAGGGGCATGGGCACGCGAAGAGGTCCAGTCGAGACCGCCCCCCCGGGCCGCGCATGGAGCCCCGTTGGCCGGCGGACTCCCGCTGGGCCCGCGCTTCTTCGCGAAGGGCGTCGCTCGAGAAGCGCTATATCGAAACGCCAGGTGGCCTCTTCGACCGAACCCGCGGCGCCGGCACCCGGGATCCTCGGGCAGAAGCTCGGCGGTCATTTCGCACGTCTGAGCCACCTCAGACGGCCACTTGGACCTCTCAGCGGTCGATTCGGGCTCTTGACCAGCCTCAGGCGGCGGTTGGGGTCGCTTCTTTGTCAGTCTTGGCGCCTGAATCGGCTCAGAAGCCGGTCGTGGTCGCTCATGGGTCGTTCTTCGCGCCCGAGTCCCCCTCCTCAACACCGCCCCAGAGCATCTCCAGGAGCCGTTGGGCGGCCTCGATCCGCGCCTCCTTCTTGGTGCTGCCCGAGCAGGGTTCGGTCTCGATTCTCCGTCCCCGCTCCTCCGCCCAACCGACCACGACGAATCTGGGCGAGTGAGAGGGGCCCTCGCTGGCGAGCAGATCGAATCCGTGCGCGCCGATCTCACGGCGCCGCTGCATCTGGTTCAGACGCGGCCGGGGATCGGGGCGCGGGCGCGGCAGAGCATCTGGAGGGGCGGGGGATGCGGCGCTCGGTGAATCCTCCGGCTCGCTCCGCAACGCCTCGAGCCGCTCCAGCAGCTCAGCCGCCGCGGCCTGCTCGGCGCTCTTGCGGGCCGGCGCGCGATAGAGATTGGATTCGATCGCCCCCCGTCCGCCCAGGGCCACCGCGCCGCGTAGCCCAGCGGCAGCACGTCGACCTCGAAATGGGGCTCTCTGAGCTTCCGCTTCGCGCAGAGCTCGAAGAGGGCGGTCTTCGGGTTGCCCCTCTTCAGCTCCGCGAGCCGCTCCTCGCTCAGCTCGATCGCCGCGGATCGATCGGCACCGCCCCCGCTCAAACGCAGGAGCAGCTCCTCTGCCGCCATCTGCTCGGCCAGGCGGTGGCTCGACTCGGCCGTGGCGCTCACGTCGATCGGGTCGCCGCCGACGCTCGCCGATACCTGCACGACGAAACGATGGCGCTCGTCGCGGGAGCGCTCGAAACGGGGCGGCTCGAGCCCACGGCGCTGACAGTAGGTCGTCAGGGCGCCCTTCGGGTTCGCGTCCGTGAGCCGCCTCGCCAGCGCTTCCTCTTCCTCGCCGGCCGGCGCGTGCTTCACTTCGGACCAGATCATTCCGCGCCGATGATCGTCTCTGCGAGCGAGACCGCGGCGCTCCAGCTCGTCGACGAACACCGGCACGTCGGGCAGTCGGCCCTCCAGCCGGGCGCGCTGCAGGATGAGCAGAACCTCCTGGGCTCGGCCGATGGCGAAGGCGGGGATCAGCACCCGGCCGCCCCCCTCGAGCACGGCACCCACGCTGCCCAAGAGGCGCTCCTCGGCAGCCTGGCGATCGGAGTGCATCCGGTCGCCGTAGGTGCTCTCGGTGACCAGGATGTCGACCGGCAGCCGCGGCGGTGCGAGCGCGGGCACGCTGCGCTGCGCGCTGACGCTGTAGTCGCCGGTGAAGAGCAGATGGCCGCCGGGGGTCTCGAAGTGGATCATCGAGGCGCCGAGGATATGAGAGGCCGGCAGCCAGGTGGCGCGCAGCGTGCCGATCTCGACCGACGAGCCGTGGTGCACCGGCCGGATCGCCGCCAAGAGCGCTTCGACCTGTCTCTCCGCGTAGAGCGGAATCTCGCCTTCGGCCGCCTCGCCGGCTGCCATGATGCGCAACGCGTCCCGTTGCAGAATCGCCACCAGGTCGGCCGTGGGCGGCGTCGTGTAGATCGGCGCGTCGGGGAACGCCTCGTGCAACAGCGGCAGAGCACCGCTGTGGTCGGAATGGGCGTGGGTGAGGACCACGGCGTCGATCCGCCGGCCGCTCAGCATGTCCAGGTCGGGCAGGTTGCGCTCCGCGCGAAAGCGGACTCCGCAGTCAACGACCACCGCGGTGCCGGCGACCTCGAGCAGCGCGCACGACGCACCGATGCCCCCGGCGCCGCCGAGGAAGCTCAGCTCGATGGGTGGGTGAGACATTCTGGTGCCAGGATGTCCGAGGAGGAGGTCGGTCGGCCGCGGTGCGCCGGTTTCATCGCGACGATGATAGAAGACCCAGGCGTGGCGCCGAGGTCGACTCGGCGCGTGCTCGGAGCAGAGTGCCACCTCAATCGCTTGCTACAAGGGATGTGAGATCACATCTGTCGAGACCCTCGAGACCTTCGGGCTTCGCGAGTCGGGCAGGGGCATGGACATGGGCACGATTCGTCATGATCCGGTCGCTCGCTGCGTAGAGACCCGCCATATCGGAACCTCAGCGACGAATCGCCCCCTTGTGACACCAAAATCCGCCCCTTACTCTCTTCTCATACGTCGCACCTCGCCCCCCCCGCGTGCCGGAGCGGCGCGGATCGGGCAATCGAGCGCGGGGCGGGGAAGCGCCTGTGAACCTGCGAAAGGGAAGCTCGGCAAAGCGAAACGAGCGCATGCTCTCACGCACGGGGATGATCTCATGAACGATCTCGAGGGAAGCCGCGCCCTGGTGCTCGGCGGCGCCGGCTTCATCGGCTCCGCCGTGGTCCGCCGGCTGCGGGCCGCGCGCACGGAAGTGGTGGTATTCGACAACTTCCTGCACGGGCGGCGCGCCCATCTCGCCGGCCTCGGGGAAGGCGTTCGCGTGGTCGAAGGGGATCTGCGCGATCTTCCGGCGCTGCACGAGACCCTGTCGGATGCGCGCCCCGACTTCGTCCTCAACTGCTCCGGGGACACCTATGTGCCCTCGGCCTACGAGCTCCCCGAGCGCTTCCTCTCGATCAATGCCCTGGGCACCCTGCACGCTCTGCAGGCGGTGAAGGCTCGGGGAGTCGCGCGCATGGTCCAGCTGTCGTCCGCGGAGGTCTACGGGCGTGCCGGGGCGCAGCCGCTCTCCGAGGATGCTGCGCTACGCCCGGTGAACACCTACGCCGTCACCAAGCTCGCCGCCGACTGTCTCTGCTCGACCTTCTTCGTCGAGCACAGCGCTCCGGTGGTCGTCGCCAGGATCTTCAACGCCTACGGTCCGCGCGAGACCCACCCCTACGTGGTGCCCGAGATCATCACCCAGCTGCGCCGCGGGACGAGCGCCGTGGAGCTCGGCAACATCGCCGCCACCCGAGATCTGACCTACGTCGACGACACGGCCCGCGCGGTGGTGGCGCTGCTCGCCAGCGACGTACCGCAGGGCGCGGTGGTCAACGTCGGATCGAACAACGCTCACAGCATCGAAGCGCTGGTCGGCATGATCGCGGAGCTGGCAGGTGTGCCGGAGGTGCGGATTCGACAGGATCCGCGCCGCCTGCGCGCGAGGGATATCGACGCCTTCCGCTGCGACAACTCCCGGCTCCGAGAGCTGACCGGGTGGGCGCCGGAGATCGACATCCACACCGGCCTGAAGAAGACCCTCGAATGGTACGACGAGCACGGCGGCCGTTGGTGCTGGGAGGACGACTCGGCCGACGTGCGGGCCTGGAGCGCGCCCGGGGCCGAGGGGCAGACACGGAGCGAGTTGCTCGATCAGACCGGCTGAGCTGCGATGACGATCCGAATCGCGTTCCCGATCCACATGCAGCCCTGGGGGACCGCCACCCACGGGATCGGACGCTACATGGCCGACCTGGCGCAAGCGGTCCACCGCTTCGGCGCGGACCACGATGTCGCGCTGTCGGTCTTCCAGGATTCGTACCGTGCGTTTCACGGCTTTGAAGGGCTGCCGATTCGTCGCTTCCCATCACTGCCCGACCGGCTGCGCATCCCCTCCCACACGACCGAGCGCAAGGTCGCGGCCTCGGCGCGAGAGCGCCTGACCTGGGGGGACGACGACTCTCCATCGCTCTCCCATCGCCTGATGAACCGCGTCCGCGACCGGCGCCGCGAGCGCTTTCTGGAACGAAGCGACATTTCGTTGGTGCACTACGGATTCCACCTGGGAAGACCGCTTTCGCCGCGCAACGCCCCCCTGGTCGTCACCATGCACGACCTGGTGCCGCATCTGCTGCCGGAGACCACCACAGCCGACGTGGCCTTCGGGTGGCGCACCATTCTGCGTCACCTGAAATCGGTCGACCATTTCATCGCCATCAGCCGCACCACCGCGGCCGACCTGGAACGCTGTCTCGGAATCCCCAAGGAACGGATTACCACCAGCTACCTGGGCGTCGACCCGAAATTCCGACCTCTGGCGGACCCGGTCACGACCAAGGCGACGCTGGCCCGCGAGTACGGCATCGCCTCTCCCTACGTTCTGCACGTGAGCGCCGTAGAGCCGCGCAAGAACCAGATCATGATCGCGAAGGCGCTCTGCGAGCTGCCGAGCGAAGTGCAGTACGTGATCGTCGGCGGCGCGGGATGGCGTTCGCAAGCCCTGCACCAGACGATCCGGGACTTCGATCTGCAGCGCCGGGTCATCTTCACCGGCTTCGTGCCGGACGAGCATCTGCCGCTGCTCTACGGCTGCGCCGCGGTGTTCGTCTACCCCTCCCTCTACGAAGGCTTCGGATTTCCGATCCTGGAGGCGATGTCGTGCGCCTGTCCGGTGCTGAGCTCCAACCGCGGCAGCCTGCCGGAGGTATGCGGCGATGCGGCGTGGATGCTTCCGCCCGACGATCGCAAGGCCTGGGTGGAAGCGTTGCGGCGAGTGATCTATCACCAAGAAGACCGCGAGCCGCTGGTGAAGCGTGGGCTCGACTGGGTGCAGCGCTACACCTGGAAGCGTTGCGCCGAGGAGACCATGGAGACCTACCGACAGGTCGTGGAGCGCTGGCGCAGCGAGCGGGGTCGATCTTGAGCGCGCGCGTCGATCGGGGGCAGCCGGAACTGTTGCGGGTGCTGCACGTCACCAATCGCTTCACGCCGATGGGCGGAGCCGAGAAGGATATCGAGAATCAGATCAGCGCGATCGAGTCCGAAGGGCACACGGCCTTCATCGCCACGGCGCAGCGGGTCGAGGGCTTGGACGATGCGCGGGTGCACGTGCTTCCGAAGCGGATGGGAATGCGCGACTGTCTGGACGGGGCGCGGCGAGTGCTGGAGCTGGCGTCGACGCTGCGCATCAACGTGCTGCACCTGGCCAACACCATCGACTTCCTCGGCAGCCGCGCGCTGGCCCCGATGATCCGCGCCTACCCGATGGTCCGCACTCTGGAAGACGTGCGCCCGACCTGTCTCAGGGGAGCCAGGATCCATCCCCATAGCAACATACTTTGCGAACGCCCCCAGGGAATCGGCTGTCTCGTGGGCGGATGTGTCGACTGGCGCAGAGCGCGCTTCGACGTCGAGGCAGATTTACGGCGCTGGATCGACAATCGCTTCGGGCTCCACACCATGCGCCGCACGCCGATCGTGCTGGCCGCCTACAGCGAGCATTCCAAGCGGCTCTTGGAGAGACACGGGATCGACGGCCGGCGGGTGCGGGTGATCGTCGAGTCGTGCCCGGTGCCGGGCCGCCTCCGTGACGACCCGCGCCCTCCCGAGCCGCCGGCCGAGCCGCGCACCGCCTTGACCGTCGGCCGGCTGGACGAGGCCAAGGGCCAGCGCGACATGATCGGCATCGGCCGCATGCTGAAGGAGCGCGGCGTCAAGCTCGACATCGCCGGCAAGGGCCACCTGGCGGATCAGATGGCGACGATGATTCGCGACCACGATCTCGAGGGCTGGGTGCGGCTGCTGGGGCGGCCGACGGACGAGGAGCTGGGACGACACATGGAGCGCGTGGGGATGGTGGTCACGGCGTCGCGGGTGATGGAGACCTTCGTGCGCACCGGAGTGGAGGCCAACATGGCCGGACGTCCGGTGGTGGCTTTCGACCTCGGTGGCAACCGCGAATGGCTCTCACACGGCGTCAACGGGCTGCTGGTGCCATACGGAGACGACGCGGCGCTGGCGCGAGCCGTCGCCGACCTCGCGGACGACCCCGAGCGCGCCGCCGCCATGGGGCGCACGGGCCACGAGCGCCTGAGCGAGCTCTACACACGCCCGCGCATGACCGCCAACATCATCTCGGTCTACCGCGACGCGATCGGGCTGTGGCGGGAGGCGCGGGGCTGAGGGTGAGCGACGAATCCCGCCGCTGCCCGTGCGCCGGCCCGCGCCCGATCCCAGGACCGTGACGGGGGCGGACCGTCGTGCAGGAGTGGATTCCGTCTTGCGCCGGGATGACGGAGAGTGAGCGCCGTCAGGATTCGTCATTCCGGCGCAAGCCGGAATCCAGTTCGCTCGAATAGCGTCCGTCGATGGCGCGAGCTCCGGCGTCACCCCCCAATCGTCTGCAACACCTTTTCCAGCGCCCCCTCGATGCTCCCCAGCACCCAGTCCGGGGGACGCCAGCGCGGCAGATACTCGTTGGCGAGGAACGAAGCATCGAGGATGCCGCGGTCGAGCAGGCACCAGTCGATCCGCGCCCGACCGGGTTCCGAGCTGTCGCTTCCGGCGGCCGCGGCGTAGGACTCGAGGGCTTGCTCCAGGAGCCGCGGGGGCAGTCCCTTGGCGAGCGAGACCAGGTCGGCCTCGGGCCAGCCCAGTCCGCACCACTCCCAGTCGACCAGCTTCATCTCTTCCGCGTCGTCCAGCGGCCGGTGGATGTTGCTGCGGTTGCAGTCGCCGTGGATCGGCACCAGCTCCGCCGCCGGCGGTGCGCCGCCCTGGTGCCGCTCCTCGACGGCGGGCCAGGCCGCGACCACCCGGCGCCCGAGATCGGAGCGGGTGGTCTCGGTGTAGCGTTCGATCGCGGCTCGGGCGTAGCCCCGCAGGCGCCGCGCGTAGTGCTGGTCGAACACCGGGAGCGCTGTACGGTCCGCGGGCCCGGCCCATGCGGCCAGCGCGGCGTGCAGGCGCGGCAACCGGGCCGCTGCCCAGACCACGGCCGGGGCCGGATCCTGGTCCCCCGGCAGGGCGCGGTGGGTCGCCCCCAGATCCTCGAAGAGGTACTCGTAGGCCCGCCCCGCCTCGATCTCGCGGCAGACGAAGCGGCGCGGCAGGAAGGGCTCCAGCGCGGCGACGCGCGACCGGTAGATGCGGTGCTCCGGGGGGCCCGGCGCCAGCGGGAAGCCGATCAGGGCCGGGGTTTCGGCCGCGTCGTAGACCGCGCGCTTGTAGACCAGGCTGCGCTCGCCGCCGCCCGGGTCGCGGATCCACAGCCGATAGGCGCCCGCGCTCTTCCAGCCCGAGAGGTGTTGGTGCCGCAGCGACTCGACCCCCTCCTCTCCACGTTCGCGCAGCCACCGATCGATGGTGCCGATCGCCAGCGCCGGGGGCGGACCCGGGCGCACGCCGGCGCGCTCCTCGGCGGGCCGGAAGCGCCGCCCGAATCTGCGGTTCAGCTCTCGCAAGGACGACAGTGGATCCATCGATTCGACTATCGTAGGGCTCCCCGCGGAAGAGATGCGAGTCTTCGATCGATGAACCACCCCCGCTTCGCAGTCACGACCCTGTCGCTGGCGGCGCTGGCGCTCGCTCTGGCGGCGGTCGCGATCGTCTCGATCCGGCGCGAGCGCCTCTCGGTCGCGGCGCCCGCCGAGGCCCCGCGCTTCGAGCACCTGGTGCTCGACGATGCCCCGCTGGCCGGGGTGCGCATCAACGACTTGCGGATCGGCGACCTGGACGGCGACGGTCGGGAGGACGTCTGGGTGAGCGGACGCGGGGGCGGCGCCGGCTCCCGGCAAATGGTCTGGTATCGCGGCGGCGACTGGACGCGGCAAGCGATCGCGCGCGGTGACTTCCGCTACGGCTGCCTGGTCGACATCGACCAGGACGGCGACCTCGACGTGGCGGTCGGCAGCGACAACGACGCGCGCGTCTACTGGTTCGAGAACGGTGGCCGGCCGGCGCGGGGCGACTGGCCGCGCCACGATCCCGCGATCGAGGGCAAGCCCGACATGATTCACACCGGGGACCTGGACGGCGACGGGCGGGCGGACCTGATCTGCCTCTACAAGGACCGGGCGCTCTGGGCGCGCAACCCCGGGCGGCCCGGGCCCTGGCGGGTCGGGGAGATCTGGTCCGGCGGGCGGCGCACCGGCGGCACGGTGGCCGACATCGACGGCGACGGCGATCTGGATCTGCTCTACGGCAACGCCTGGTTCGAGAGCGACGGCGCGCCGCTCGACGCGCCCTGGCCGATGCACGAGATCGATCCCGGCTGGCCGACCGAGGCGCGCGGCGCGGTCGGCGATCTCGACGGCGACGGGCGGGTCGACGTGGTGCTCTCGGGCGAAGAGAGCGCGCACGGGATCGCCTGGTTCCGGTCGACCGACCGGGGCCGGAGCTGGGAACGCTTCCAGATCGCTCCTCGCTCCTTCGAGAAGGTCCACTCGCTGGCCATCGGCGACTTCGATCGCGACGGCCGGCCCGATGTCTTCGCGGCGGAGATGCACACCTCGCGCCGGCGCCGGGTCGCGGTGTTCCTGAATCGCGGTCCGGGCGAGCGCTGGCCGGTGCACGTGCTCGCCACGACCGGGTCGCACAACGCCGCCATCGCCGACCTGAACGGCGACGGTTGGCTCGACATCGCCGGCAAGAACTTCGAGGCCGGTGAGATCCCGCTGCGGATCGACCTGTGGTGGAACCGGAAGGGGACGAGGAGAGCGGAGGGGACGGGGGGCTCGGAGCCGCGGCGCTGGCGGCGAATCGTCATCGATCGGCTGCCGCATCGCGCCCTCTTCCTGGCGGCGGTCGATCTCGACGCGGACGATCTGCCCGAGGTGCTGACCGGGGGCTGGGTCTACGGCAATCCGGGCTCGATCGACGGCGCCTGGGAGCGGCGCGAGATCGGCGCCCCCTTCGCCAACCTGGCGCTGGCGCACGACCTGGACGGCGACGGCGATCTCGATCTGCTCGGCACGAGCGGCCGGCCGGAGGGCGCGGAGCTGGTGCTGGCGGAGAATCGGGGGGCGGGCGCGTGGCGGGTTCGGGGAGCGCTGGCGATCGGGGAGGGCGACTTCCTGCAAGGGGTCGCGGCGATTCCGATCGCCGGGCGGGATGAGCCGGCCATCGTGCTCTCCTGGCACCGCGCCGCGCACACCCAGCTGCTCCTCGCGCCCGGCGCCGACGCGCCCGGCGGCGAATGGACGCTCACCGATCTGAGCCCGGTCACCCACAACGAGGGGCTGGCGGTGGGCGACTTCGACGGCGACGGGGACGCCGACATCCACCTCGGCACGCGCTGGCTGGAGCAGGCCCCCGACGGCGCCTGGCCGGATCATGACGCGCTCGAGCTCGGGGTCGCGGGTGCCGATCCCGACCGCGTCGAGGCCGGCGATGTCGACGGCGACGGCGATCTCGACGCGGTCATCGGCTGCGAGCACGCCGCCCTGCTGGCCTGGGCCGAGAACCCGGGGGAGGCGGGCGCGCGCTGGACCGAGCACCGGATCGCCACCGACGGCCTGTTCCAGAGCCTCGATCTCGGCGACGTCGACGCGGACGGCGACCTGGACGTGGTGGCCGGGCTGCACAAGAGCGCGGGCGAGGTGTTGCTCTTCCGCAACCTGGGCGCCGGACGCTCCTGGTCGCGCGAGGAGGTCGACCCCGGCGACGGCGCCGTCGACCACCACGACGGCACCCGCTTCGCCGACCTGGACGGGGATGGCGATCTCGACATCGTGTCGATCGGCTGGACGGTTCCGGTGGTGACGCTCTATGAGAATCTGGGGTCAGCGGCTCGCGGGGCGCCGCACTGACCGCCACACCAGCTTCCCGGCCTCGCCCCAAACCCGGCCGCGCCGCAACCCGGCCGGGAGCAGCCGCGCCAGAGCCCGGCACGCCCCGCCCAGATCCCCGCGCGCCCGCAGCTGGTAGCAGAGGTCGAAGTGGAGCCGCTCCCGGTGCTCGGCGATGGCCCGCCGATGCGTCGCCCCGGCGGCCGCTTCCCAGCGCTCCAGGATGCCGAGAGTCTGCTCCGCCACCAGGCGCGGATTCGAGGTGGCGCTGCCCGGCGCCACTCGGTAGCGCGCCAGCGGCGCGTCGAGGTAGAGGAAGCGCGTGCCGCGGTCCGCCATTCGCAGCCAGAGCTCGTAATCCTCTCCGACCCGCAGCCCGGCCCGCTCGTCGAAGCCCCCGGCCGCGACCAGCGCGTCGCGCCGCGCCAGCACCGAGCTCAGGATCACGAAGTTGCGGCGCAGCAGATCGCCGAGGGTGTCGGCCCCGCCTGGCGGGCGCTGCGGCAGACGGCGCTGCTCGCTCAGCTCAGGACCGAAGGCCCAGGCGGCGCTGCAGACGAGGCCGACTTCGGGCGCGGCGGCCACCGCCGCGAGCTGCCGCGAGAGCTTGCCGGCGCTCCACAGATCGTCGGCGTCGAGGAAGGCCACCCAGTCGCCGCGGCAGCACTCGAGCGCCGCGTTGCGCGCCGCGGCCGCGCCGGCGTGCTCGCGCCGGAGCAGATTCACGCGCGGGTCGTCGAAGCCCTGCGCGATCGCGGCGCTGGCGTCGGTCGAGCCGTCGTCGACGATCCAGTGCCGCACGTCATCGATCCCTTGCGAGAGCACGCATTCGATCGCCGCGCCCAGCGTCGCGGCGCCGTTGTGCACCGGCGTGATCACATCGACGCCGGGCTCGCCGCTCACCGATCGAGCTCCACCGGCGAGCGCTGCCGGGGGCTCCGCCCGAGGCTGCTCCGAAGGGCCTCTTTGAGGTCGATCTCCAGCCGCCACCGATTGCGGACCACCCAGGGCAGGAGCGAGGCGAGGGCGGCGCGCTTCTCGGCGCCGCGGATCGGCACGCGGCGGATCGAGCGCACGTACTCGATGCCGGTGCGCCAGAAGGGGAAGACGATGCGCCCGCTGAGCCTCGGATCGAACCACGCGGCCCGGGCACGAATGTCGATCGCCCGGATCGAACGATCGGGATGATCCCGGGAATGGAAGAGGATGCGCGGATTGCGCAGGAACTTGCCGCGCAAACCGAGCTCGGCCAGCAGCACCCGATCGGAGCCGATGAAGCTGCCGATCAGCGGAGTCTGGGCCAGCGCCGCGCGGCGCATCACGCCGAAGATGTCGATGCACCAATGCTCGCCGAGAATCAGGTCGCGAAAGCGCACCGAGGGGATCTCGGAGTCGACCCGGTTCAGCTCTTCGTCGCGCGGACCGAGCGGAGCGCCGGCATCGTCGATGAGGTCGATGCCGGTGTTGCAGAGGACCGCGCCCGGCTCCGAGTCCAGCATCTCCACGCAGGCTTCCAGGTAGTCCGGATCGAGCAGGTCGTCGTGGGCCGCCCACTTGAAGTACTGCCCGGCCGAGCGCGCGAAGGCCAGATTGAAGTTCGGTCCGGCGCCGATGTTGCTCTCGTTGCGGCCGTAGCGGATGCGCGAGTCGGAGGCGGCGAGCTCCTCGCAGATCTCAGCGGTGCGATCGGTCGAGGCGTTGTCGACGATCACCAGCTCGAAATCTCGCAGAGTCTGGTCGAGAATCGACCGAATCGCCTGGCCGACATGACGCTCGCCGTTGTGGACCGGCAGACCGATGCTGACTTTGGGACGAATCGCCCGCATGGCTGTCACGCTGCTCCCGCTCGGGAAGGGCCGCCGGGGCGTCCGGCGCGCAGCTGAGATGATAGTCGATTCCGCGCTGGCTCAGTCGAGCCACCCGGCCATCCCCGGTCCACCGTAGGCCCCGAGGTCGGGCGCCTGGGAGTTGAACTGGCAGTACTGGGCGTGCAGCGAGCACCAGTCGAGCCCGTCGTCACCGCCCGTGCCCGCATCGATGCAGGGAGAGGCCGGGGCCAGGATGAAGTCGTACTGGCCGTAGTCTCGGAAGCGCGGGTTGGCATCCATATTCTGCTCGCCGCTCCAACCGTCTTCGACATCGGAGTAGCTCACCGTCAGCGCCGCCGGAAACACCAGGTGGTTGTAGATCTGCTCGGGCGTGTTGCCCCACAGGATCGAGTTGGTGACCGTGACCGGCTCCCACCAGGCGGAGTAGATCCCGCCTCCCTGGGTCGCCGCCGAGTTGTCCGCCATGACGCAGTTCAGCAATGTGGAGGTCGATCCCGTGGAGACCGCGGCGCCGCCGCGGAATCCGGCCGAGTTGCGGGCTACGATGCAGTGGGTCAGGGCGGAGCTGGAGTTCCACACGTAGAGGCCGCCGCCGGAGCCGAGTGCGTCATTGTCGTTGATGACGCAGTTGCTGGCCTGCAGGTCCGAGTTGGGGCGCAGGTAGACGCCGCCGCCGTCGACGTCGGTGTTGTTGAGGGCGATTTCGCAGCGAAGGAGGGTTGCGGAGGCCGCCTGTACGTAGAGCCCGGCGCCGGAGTCGAGCGCCTGGTTCGACTCGATGACGCAGTCGGTGAGCTGCAGATCGGCCCCCGAGAGGGCCAGCAGCCCGCCGCCCCAGGTGGCGGAGTTGGCTTGGATGGTGCAGCCCTCGAGCGACGGAGTCGAGAGGCCGGTGGCGAACACGCCCGCGCCGCGCGGTGCGATGTTGTCGTCGATCGAGCAGCTCTCGATCGCCGGCGACGCATCGGAGCAGTAGAGCCCACCACCATCGAGCTGTGCCGAGTTGAGCGTGACGGTGCAGCCCGAAATCGTGGGGCTCGACGCGTTGCAGCGCAGGCCGCCCCCGTAGCCGTCGGCGAAGTTCAAGGTCAGTGCGCAGTCGCGGATCAGCGGGCTCGATCCGTTCTCGCAGACGATGCCGGAGCTGCCGCCGGTGACCGTGAAATCGGCCAGCACGGTGCCCGCCGGCTCCCCCAGGGCAAAACGCACGGTGGGATCGACGCCGTTGCCCGAGAGCGTGGTCGACGCTGAGCCCGAGCCGAGCACCACCACGGCCGACCCGCGAAACTGAACCGCTTCGGAGTAGGTCCCGGAGCTCACTCGGACGGTATCGCCGGCCGCGCTGAGGTCGATCCCGGCCTGCACGGTCGGGGCGTCTCCGGGGACGTGCCAGGTAACCGCAAGGGCCGAGCCGGGCAGCGCGAGGGCGAGCAGCGATGCGAGGATGCGGGGGGGAGCTGGGTTCATGGGTCTACCTCGTTGTGGGTGGCCGGTGAGCTGCCTTCGAGTCGACGCGGCCGAAGCGAGTTCCGCGACCTCTCTTTCCAGATTGTCACCAGTTTCTGAGATGCGTGACCACGGGAATCGTCTTGAGCAGGATCGCGAGATCCCTTCGGATCCCGCAGGAGCGCACGTACGCCAGGTCGTAGCCGATCTTCCTGCGGAACGAGTCGAGATCGTGGTCGTAGCCGTTTTCGAGCTGGGCCAGACCGGTGATGCCGGGCCTGACCTGAAATCTCCCCTGGAAGCCGGGGATGCGTTCGTAAGCGGAGTGGATGAAGTAAGCGCGTTCCGGGCGCGGGCCGACCAGGCTCATCTCGCCCTTGATCACGTTGAAGAGCTGCGGGATCTCGTCGATACGGAACTTGCGCAGCAGTTTGCCGACCGGAGTCGCGCGCGGATCGTCGTCCGCGGCCAGGACCGGGCCGGTCTCTTCCTCGGCCGAGGCGTGCATGGTCCGGAACTTGTAGATCTCGAAGGGGCGTCCGTGCTGATTGCGACGCCGGCGTTCGAGTCCATCCGGCCCCTCGCCCCCCGCGAGTCCGCGGCTGTTCTGCCCGATTCGCTCCTGGCGGAAGATCGCCGGGCCCGGGGAGCCGATTCGGATCAGCAGCGCGACGAAGACGAGGCCGGGGGCCAACAAGACGAGGGCGGCGAAAGAAAGGAGAAGGTCGAGGATGCGCTTCGCGACAGGGCGCAAGAGCCGTTTGATCGCGCCGCTCCGGAGCCACCAAGGAGCCCGTACAGCACGGAGTCCGGGCCGCGAGTCCCGCGGCCGACCGCCCGCTGCCGAGCGGCCCTCCGAGAAGGAGACCAGGCTGAGATCAAAAGGCCGATCCGCCGCCCTGCGCGAATCCGGCTCCTCGCTTGCCGACTCTTGGGCCCTGGGACTCACTCCCGCGGCCACTCGCTTGAACAAGATCACGGGCGATCCCCCCGGAAGCGTGACGCGATAAAGGATAGTGGCCTAGATAGTTCCCGTCCACGAAGTCAGCCGCGGCCGCGTGAGATGTAGCCCCGGGGCCCGGG
>CAZBBK010000094.1:0-14623 GCA_964490075.1 uncultured Gemmatimonadota bacterium
TCTTGCGCTGGCCCCACGACGACACCAAGGGCGCGCGCCGCTGGCAGCGCGAGGCCCTGGCGCTGAAAGTGTGGGCGCCGGGCCGCCCCGATCCTCTGGCGAAGGGGCTCGAGCAGCTCGACGCCTACCTGGAGCGCACTGGCCTCGACCAGGGGGTGCTGGTGCTCTTCGATCGCCGGGGCGAGGCGGCGCCGATCGCCAAGCGGACGGCCTTCGGTCGGGCAACGACACCCGCGGGGCGCAAGGTCACGCTCTTGCGCGCTTGATGCGCTCCCCCGCGCCCCCGCCCTACATCCCCAACAACCCCGTCACCACCGCCGCATCCACACCCTCGATCGGCTGCAGCCGCGCCCGCCCCAGAAAGGCCCCCACGTCGTCGATCCCGCAGGCGCGGCGGACCGAATCCAGCAACAGCTTCTCCGGGACACCCCGTCGCCACGGTCCGGCCTGCGTCAGCCCGGCCAGCCTGGCCAGCTTGCTCTTCAAGAACGTATCCAGCGCCGCATCGGTCAGCGCCGGAAGCCGCGGCGATCCGCCCGCGACCGCCACCGCGAAGGGGCTGGACTCCTGGATCATCTCGCTCCCTTCCGACTGCGCATAGCGCTCGAGAAAGAGCAACGATCCCACCGTCCCCAACCCATGCAGCAGCACCGTGCCGCCCGCGACATCGATTCGCCCCACGGCGTCGCCCGCCACCCCCAGCGCCTCGACCACCGCGCGCCCCAGGGCAAACGAAACGCTCGGCGCGCCCGTCGGCCGGAAGCGCGCGGGATTCGCTCCCTCCTCCGCATCGGTCAGAACGCGCTCGTCGGTCATCTTGACGATCTTGCGGTCGCGCCCCCCCACGGCGATCCGCTTGGTGTCGGCCGCGCCGATCGTGCCGACGATGTCGCCCGTGATCCGGTCGACCACATCGATCGTCGCCGAGTCCTCGATGTTGGAATGCAGGGTGCCCCGCTGGTAGCGCCGCTCGCAGGTCTCGGAAGAGACATATCGACCGCCACCGGCGCGTTCCAGCAGCTCCTGGTCGACCATCCGCTCCAGAATCGCTTCACAGGCGCCCACGCCGAGCTTCTCGTGCAATTCCGGCGGCAGAATACCGCTCAGATCCGCCGCGCGGACGTAGCTGTGGGCGCATGCCAGAACCAACGCCTGCTGAACGGCCACCGATGGCCGGAATCCGTACCCGCCGCCACACAAGCGCCCCTCCTTGCCCAGCCGGAACATGGTCCGATAGAGATGCCTTTCGCCCGCGTTCGCAACCAGATAGCCACAGCGCGTGGTATCACCCCGTCGTCCTCCCCGGCCGAGACGTTGCATCAAACTCGACACGTCGCCCGGCGGATCGGTCAGCAACACATAATCGACCGTCCCGATGTCGATCCCCAGCTCGAGGGTCAGGGTCGCGAAGCAGACCGCGGCCGGAGCCTGGTGAAAGAGCCGCTCGGTGCGCTCTCGGGTCCCCTTGGCCAGCGATCCGTGATGGGCGAAGACCGCGTCGCCGAAGCGGGTGCGCCCGCGCAGCTTGGCGCTGAGGATTTCGACCTGGTTGCGCGACCGGCAGAACACCAGCACCTTCTTCCGTCGACGCGCCGCCAGCTCTTCCAGGTGGCGCGCGACGGCCACGGGCGAACGGCCCTCGAAAGCGCGGCCGAAGATCTTTCGAATCCCCGGCACCACGATCACGGTCGGGTTCCGCAGGTAGCGCCGGCCCAGCTCCTCCGGGCGGTCGACGGTCGCGCTCGCGGCGACCCGTTGCGGGCGCGAGTCAGCGGCCGCCTCGAGACGATGCAACAGAGCTCGAAGCTGATCTCCGCGCGGGGTGTTGTCCAGCACGTGGATCTCGTCGACCACCACCATCCGGGTGCCGCGCAGCGCGCCCGGCCGCCGCGCGAGCAGCGAGTCGAGCGCCTCGGGGGTGGTGATCATCATCGCGGGCAGCCGGCCCCCGACCCGCTCCTTGTGCTCGCCGGTGTAGCGCCCCAGCGACACATCGACCAGCCCCACCGGCCCCTCCAGACGCCGCCGAAGATCGTTGCCGAGGGCCCGGGTCGGGGCCACCACCACCACCCGGGCGCTCCCGCCCCCGACCCGGCGCACCAGCTCCACCGCGGGCGCCGCGTAGGCCTCGGTCTTGCCGCTGGCGGTGGCCGAGCACATCAGCAGGTCGCGCCCCTCCAGAATCGGAGGAATGGCCCGCCGCTGCACCTCGGTCAGGGCGGTGAAGCGGGCGAACCAGGGGCCGAAGGTGTGGGGCAGGGCGCGGCGGTCGAGGGTCACGCCCGGCCGGCTTCGGCGACCCGGAAACGGTCGGCGTCGAAGAGCAGAACCGCGGCGCGCACCGCGTCTCGAAAGCTGTCGTCTCCGTGATCGAATGCCTCGGCCATGCGCCAGCGGGCCGCCACCCGCACATCGCCCGCAATTGTGTAGCCGGGATAGGCCCGCTGATAGATCGCCGCGATCCGCTCGACCAGCTCCGGCAGCAGGTCTGCGCGCAGGGGGGCCAGGTCGATTCCATAGGATGGCGAGCGGGTGATGGTGGAGAAGTCGGCGCGGATCTCGTCCAGGGGGGTCAGCGCGAAGACCGTGCACAGGGGCTGGTCGCGCCGGAACCGCAAGGGGAGCATGCGATGCACCTTGTGGCCTCCGCGGTAGAGACAGTCGGGGTCGAAGACCAGATCCTCGGGGCGCACGGTGACCGCGGCGTAGTGCTTCAGGACCTCCAGGGCGTAGCGCCGGTCGACCGGGCTCAACGCCTCCACCCGCTCGACCTCATCGAAAAGCAACACCAGCCCCTGCAGCCCGGCGTCGGCGAACCAGCTTGCCAGGGTACCGACCAGGTGGATGTACATCCGCCCGTAGGTGCGGAAGTCCGACATGCAGAGCATGCGTTGGCCGCGCCAGCCGGCCCGCGCGGCGACGTGGTTGATCTCCTCGACGTTCACCGGCTCGCCGGCCACGTAGTCGCGCACCAGCCGCGTCAACGCGGCCCCGCGGCGCCGCACCTGCAGGTAGGGGCTGAAGAAGCGGCTGGCCCGCCCTCCGTCCCAGTCGTAGTGGGCCGAGCTCTCCAGCAGCTGCTCGAAAAGCCAGTCGAGTCCCGCGCCGACCTGGTCCGGGGTGCGCAGCGAGTCGGCGATACGCCGGTAGAGACGCAGCGGCTGATGCAGGGCGTTCTCACGCGGATCGAGCGTTACGCGCGCGGTCGCGAAGCCCCGTTCCAGGGCGAGCTGCTCGGCAGCCTCCAGCAGATGCGTCTTGCCGCTGCCGTAGTCGCCCCACAAAACCCTGCAGCCACCGCGATCGTCCAACATCCCCCCCAGATTCCCAAGCTCCCGATCGCGGGCGACCGTGTAGTCCTCCACTCCCTGCGCCGGCACCACACCGAGGCGCAACGCCTCCAGCGTCTGCCAAGCGCAGTCCCCCACCTCCGATCCTACTCGCCCCAACGGCCCGGGAGCGGGGACCAGCGGCGGCGCCGGAGCAGGCAACACTCCGTTGACCCGCTTCGCGGCGCCCCGCGGGCGCACCAGGACGGCTTTGCGCGCTTCCTCCCGTTGCCGGACCGCCTGGGCACCGAAGTCGAAGTCGATCTCGGACAGCTTCACGGTTCGCGTCAACGAAGGCGCTTCGTCGAAGGCGACCCGCACCGCCCGGTAGGCCAGCTTCTTCTTGACGACACCCGTCCCCCACACCGCATGGATCACGCGGTCGCCCCGTTTGAGCCTGGCCCCGGTGGTCGCGGAGATCATCAGACCTCGACCTCGTCCGGCATCGGCTCGACATCTTCGATCGACCGGGCGTCGGCCAGCCGCAGGATCTCCTCCCGCGAAAGTGTCCGCTCCCCTTGGCGGCGCTGCGCGTCGATCAACGTGACGGCCGCCTTGACGAAGGTGCGCCGCGTGCCCGACTCGAAGGAGCGTTCGCCGAGCTCGCGCGCCAGGTCGCCCAGGTTGCTCTGCTGCATTTGGGCATCGAACGCGAAGTCGTGCGCCAGCGCCGCGATCTCCAGCAGCCGCTCCCCGATCGCCACCAGCAGCTCGGTGGTGCCCAGCGGCAGATGGTCCAGGTCGATCACCGGTTGCAGCGGGCTCACACCGGAAAAGCGTTGCGCCCCCTTCAGGCGCTGCGCCAGCGCCGGATACTCGGGCACCACGGTGTCCATGAACTCCGGCGGAACGGCGTAGCACCAGACCACTCCCGGGAGCCGGGACTGGCCGCAGAAGTCGATCATCTCGCGCAAGTGGTCGCCCATCGTTCGCCTGCGGCTGGCGCTCAGGCTCATGTTGCGGTCCATCTCGTCGAACATCAGCACCACTCCGGGTGCCCCCAGAGCCGCCAACACCTGGACCAGCGAGCGCAGCCACCGAAAGGCGCATCCGTCGCCCAGGGTTTCGCGCAGCCGGAACTCGGCCAGCTCTTGCCGCGGAATCTCCTCTCCCAGCAGGTAGTCCGCCAGCGTCTCCTCGTTGTCGAGCTCGGCGGCGGCCACCGCGTCGAGGAAGAGCCGCACGCCGCGGTGAAAGCTCCGGCTCTCGATGTTGTGGCGCGCAAACTCCGTCTCCAGCCAGGTGCGGAAGGTCTGCGCGCCGTGCTCCTCGATCCGCTCCTCGGCGATCTGTCGCAACACCCTTTCGAATCCCTGGCTCGGTTCTTCGTCGAGCTCGGCCACAGGCAGCTCGAGCTGGCGGGCGACCTCGCGGTAGATGGCGACCGGCCGGTCGAAGGGGCACTCCTTGGGAGACAGTCCCACCAGGGCCGTGACGAAACCCTCGCGCCAGGCGATCTCTCGCAGGCAGTGCAAGAACTGTGTCTTGCCCCCGCCGAAGGGCGCCTGCACCAGCTTGAAGGTCGATCTCCCTTTCGACTCCTTCAGAGGAAGCAGGTACTCCTCCCGCAACACTTCGAGCAGCTCGTCGGTCGCCACGTTGACCGCCTGGGCGCCGCGCTCCGGGGGCTGGCCGGTGCTGCCCATACGTTCCAGAACGTGTCGTCCCAGCTCCGGGGTGAGGTCGAGGGGGATCATGGGCGCGCTTCCTCTCGGGTGAAGAAGACGGTCAGCTTGTATTCACCGTGGCCGTGGGGATCCTCCATAAAAAGCGATCGGTTCTTCTTCGAGGCGGTGGTCCCGGTGGCCACGCCGAGGTTCATGCGCCAACCGTCGCGGCGCAGTCCGGCGCGCTCGCGAAGCTGCATCACATCGAACGCGAAACGTGCCCGGGAGTAGCCGCGGTAGTTCCTGGCGGTCGGATCGATGCGGAATTTCCGCGGCTGGACCTGCAGCGCCAGGTAGGGCAAGAAGTCGGCGATCTCGACCCGCTCCGGTGCACCGCCGCGCGCGGCACGGGCCGCCTTCCAGGCGCAGAGACAGTCTTCGAAGAAGCGGCCGGCGTCGAAGCCGGAGCGCATCGAGGCGAGGGCGGAAGTGTGCATCTTCATGATCGTCTCGGCCCGCGCTTCACAGCGGGCGATCGGCAGGCGGGCAAAGCGCAGCTCCGCGTTGCCCTTGGCCTGGTCGAGCGTGACCGCGAAGGGGGCGATCCGGATCTCGACCGGATCCTCGTTGCGGACCACCGCGAGGGTCAGGCCGCGCGCCTCGCAGGCGGCTCTCAGCTCGCGGGCCAGATCCTGGCGAATTCGCTCCCGGCGCTGGCGCAGCTCGGCGCGAACCTCGTCCAGCAGGGCGCTCGCCCGTTCTCCGGCCGGCAGGGCGCGACACTTCGCGGCGACCTTGTCGATCAACGCCGGCAGCTTGCCCAGGTCTTCGTAGGCCCTGGGTTTGGCCAGGGGTCCGACGGCCGTCGCCAGGCGGCTCAGGGCGCGCGCGTCCGCCTTCCACGCCGCCTGGGCTTCGGCCACGCGCCGGTCGATCGTGGGCGGGGAATCGCCCGCGTCGAGAGGGAGCTCGATCTGCTTCACCCGCTTCGTCTCCTTTTTTCGTTGTTGCGAGGGCGGATCTTAGCACAGGCTCGCGCGGGTCCTCAGCGGCGCGCGCGATCGAAATCGTGGGGGGATCTGGTCCAGTCCGCCATGCGGGGTTTCGCGAATCCGGCCACGTCTCCCCGGTGCGGTCTTGCGAGTTTGCTAGCCCCGGCAGCGACCAGGGCGGAGCCCCCGGAACGCTCAGGTTCCATCTTGGAGGACCGGACGATGGCGAGCTTGTGACGCGCCGGCGGGCGCTGCGCTCTGGAGGGCCGCGAATCCGGCCCCCTCTTCTCCCTTCCCCCCGCCCCGGAGTCCGGATCCCTGGTCCCCGATCCAGGAGTGTCCCCCAGGGGGCGCCGGTCGCCATCGCCGCAAGTGCAAGCCCTGAAACACTCGCGCGACTGGCATGGCGCATGCTGTTCCCCTTTTCGTCGCCGGCCGGATGGCGACCTCTCGCGGCGAGCCCTACGCTCTGACATCTGCGCGGCACTCAGTCCGCCTCACTCTCACTCCGAAAGGAACGATCGGTCCGGTGGCGAGCATCCATTGGGAAGTCCTTCGAGTCCGCCTCGACGATTTGGTGGAGCGCGGTCGCCTGAGCGATCTGGCGGCCGACGAGCTCTTGATGCACTTCATGGCGGCCGATGGCGGAGCCGCGCTCGAGCGCACCGACCTCCGTGCCGCAAACGAAGCCGTCGGCGACGAGGTGGCCGAGACGCTTCTGAACGCAGCGTACGGCGATGATCCGCGGCCCTCGACCGATCCCCCCGTGCATCAGCCCCCCGCACCCATCTCGCCCGCACCCGGCACTCTGATCGGCGCCTGGCGCATCGGCGGGAAGCTCGGCACCGGCGCCACCGCCGAGGTCTTCGCCGTGACGCACGAGGGAAAGGACGAGCGGCGGGCCTTGAAGCTCCTGCGTCCCGGGCTCGATGCCAGCGCGCGGGAGCGCTTCTTCCGAGAGCTCGACCTGGCCCTGCATCCTCCCCATGACGCGATTCTGCGCGCCAAATCGGTCGGTCAGTGGCGCGGCCGTCCCTACGGCATTCTCGAGCTCGCCCACGGCACACTCGACGATCGATTGCGCCGCAGCGTTCTCGAGCCGGAACAAACCTGTCGCCTGCTGATCCCGATCGCCCAGGCGCTCGCGGCCCTGCATCGCGGCGGCAACGTCCACCGCGACGTGAAGCCGGCCAACATCTTCATCCGCGCGGACGGGAGCACGGCTCTCGGCGACCTCGGTCTGGTGGCCAGCACCGACGCGCGCACCCGGCTGACCCTCGCGGCCGGCTTCGTCGGCACGCCCGCCTACGCACCGCCGGAGCAGTTCGCGACGGGTGCCGAGCCCAGTCCTTGCTGGGACGTGCACGCCTTGGCCGCCAGCGCCTTTCACGCCATGACCGGCGACCCGCCCTGGGGACGCCCCGGGGTCGGGTCGAATCCGCTCCGCCCCTATCCGGCGAGGACCCGGGCCTTCCAGAATCTGCCCGCGAACGCCCGGGCGCTGCTCGCCAACGCGCTTGCCGTGAATCCCTCACTGCGATTGGCGACCATCGAAGCCCTGGCCCGCGATCTCGCCCGAGTCGCGGGCGGCGAGACACCGCTGGCGCGAGGTCCACGCGCGACGGACCACCTGCGGGGTTGGATCGGACTGCACCGCCGGTGGGCCGGCGCCCTCGTGCTGCTGGCCTCCGCGCTGAGCCTGGGCGCGCTGGCGCCGGATGCCCGGAGGCGCTGGAACAACCACCGGATCGAGGCGACGATCGAGCGCTCGATCGAGACCGACCGGATCCGAGCCGCCGCCGAAATCGAGAACGCGCGGACACTCGCGGCCGAGCTCTGCTCCGCGCCGGAAGCGCCCTGGGTCTTGCCTCCTCTGCCCGCTCCGGCCGCGATGGGTCACCAGTGGGTGGCCGCCGGCGAGGTCCTCGGCGCTCTGCAAGGCGTGCCCGACTCCCTCGAGATCCCGGCCTGGGCCGACACCGACGCGGTCCTGCTGCGCCACCTGCGGGGATCCGGCGGCACCCGCCTTCGCGAAGACGCGCGCCGGCTGCGTCGTCGGATCGCGGCGCTGGAGGCGGAGATGTCGCCGCTGGCGTTGCGCACCAGGATCCGCACGCTTCTCGTCGACTCCGGGAGCGATACGGAGCTCTTGCTCGACCAGGCGCTGCGCCAGGCGCCTCTGCGCCGCGAGCGAGCCGACCTGCGCCGTCTGGCGCTGCGCCTGGCAGCCGCCGAGACCGATCCGCCGAGCGCCGCGGCGGCCGACGCCGCGCTGATGCTGGCCGAGCTCGGTCACCAGGAAACCCTGTTGCTCGACCTGGCCGAGATCCTGCTGCAGGACGCCCAGGTCGACGCCGCGGAGCGCTTGCTGGCTCGATACCGATCGGCCGCTTGGAGCGCTGCCGCCCGGCGCCGCTTCGACCAGCTGCGCAAGGCCGTACGCCTTGCGGGGCCGGAGCCCTGGGCGGCAATCGATGCCGCGACCGAGAACGCGACGGAAGACGACCCGAGCTGGTTGAGCGCTCTGAGGCCGGTCGAGCTGCTAGAAGGGTCGTGGCACGCCATCGCCCGGCGCGACGGATCGCCCGACACCCTCTATGTCGCTCGCGACCATGGCATCCGGGAAATCGTGGCGATCGAGGGGGGCTTTCTGGAGCTCGGCGACCTCTGGATCTTGCCCGACTCCCTGCGCAACCGTGGCTCGATCAGCCGCCTCTGGGCGCCTCCGCGGCAACAGTCATCGGAAGCTCCCGATTTCGTCGCCCGGCTGTGGCCTGGCGAAGGGCGCGATCTGGCTCACCTGTTGCTGCTGCGACGCAACGGCACCACTCTGACTGTCGTCGGTGCCATGCCGATGCACGCATCGACCACCGCGCCGGTGGCCTGGGGCGACCTCGACGGTGACGGCGGCAACGAAATCGCGATTGGTGGGGACTGGCGTGAGCCGACGATGGCGCTCTGGGCGATCGGCCCGGACGGGCGATACGCGCCGCAGCCCCGTTTGCGTCTGACCGGCGGCGAGCACCAGTTCATCGCCTTCGTCGACGTGGACGAAGACGGCAGGGACGAGCTCCTCGTCCGAGTCGACGGTTGGCGGCGCTGTGGCGCACGACTGCTCGCGCTCGACGGCCCGTCAGTCGCCGCCGGCGCCTGGCGAGAGAGGCAGAACCTCCCGATCGGCGGCGCCACCCGCGGCCGAATTCCGCGTATCCGGACCGATCAGCCGATCCCTGTTCCTACCGCCGAGTCGGTGCTCGGCTCGCTTACGAGCGATCCGCCGGAACGCTGCAGGCTGGTCCACCACCATCCTCCGGGGCTGCAGCTCTTTCGTCGCGCCGGAGGGGAGCTGCGGCGCCACGCTACGATCGTCCCGCCCCACTGGCACCGCGGGGCCCATCCTCATCTTCCGGCCGGCGCGGGAAGCCTGCTCGGCATCGAAGGAAGAGGCGACTCCGCGGCGCTCTGGTACCAGGCCGGCAACGTCTCGCTCGGACGACTGGTGGTTCGGCGCGCGCTGGCCGATCGAAGCGGCGGAGAATCGCGTGCGATCGCCCTCGGGGTCTTCCAGCAGTGTTTCCTGGCCGAGCTGGACCGCGACCCCGCTCCCGAGCTGGTCCACCTTTCCAGACACTCCGTGGATCGCTCCACGGGCCCGGTTCGCATCTTGGGGCGGGACGGCGGGACGAAATCCCCACGCCACAACAATCCGTCCTCCGGCCCGCTCGCTCCAGCGTCGCCACTGTCGCCTTCCACCACCCGCTGGCAGCGCCTGTCGCATCTGGTCGGCCCGCTCCCAGCCCCGATCCGCGCGCGAGTGTTCCGTCAAGTGGCCCAGGCACCGGCGAACCGGCTCGAGCGGAATCAGGCCCGCCTCGAATGGGCACGCGCCTGCCTGGAACAGCGTCGCTACTCCGAGGCATCGCGCATCCTGGAGACCATCGAGGGTGGCGCGGAGGTCCACCTGGCTCGAGCCGAGCTGCTCGCACGACGCGGAGAGTGGAGCGCAGCCCAGGCCGAGCTCGCCGGAATCCACTCCGCCGCGAACCAGGGATCGGCGCAAGGCATGCTCGCCACCTTGCTCGCCCAACGCCTGGCCCCGGTCATGCACTACGAAAACCTCGTCGCCATCGACTACGAGGAACGCCTGCGCTGGACCCGCGACGACGTCGACCGTCCCACGCGCAGCGCCGAGACCATGCTGAGCGCGGGTGCCGCCATCCGCGTCACGGCGGAGCTGACGATCGCCTCGATACCTCTGGGCATGCGCATCGCGATCGGTTTCCGTCCCGGCGCGGGGCTCCATGCACGACCCCAGGATCGCGGTCGAACCGTGGGGTTGGTGTTCGGGCCGTCGAGCGGTCCGGGCGAAAGGAACCTGCGGCTCGCCATCGCACCCTCGCGATCCGATCGCGCCAGCCCCGAGGACGCGCATCACGAGATGCCGGAGCGCGCGGCCCTGGGTGGCGGCGCGCGCCGGTTGCGAATCGATGTCGAGCACGTGCCGACCATGGGCATCACTCTGGCCCAGATCGCCGACTCCGCGACGGGCGAGGCGATCTCTCGCCACTACGTCGAGGAGCAATGGCAAGTGTTGCCCGAGGGTCGCACCCTGGCGGGTCTCTTCCCGGTGCGCGCCGCCGATGAGTTCGAAGGCGACGCCGACCTGATCCTACACCGCCTGGAAGTCGCGGTCGGCGAGCTTCCCGAGCCTTTGAGATTCGGCTTGCGCAGACAGCTACCATCGTCCAAACCGGCGGAAGGTTGATCCATGTCCACTCAGTCCCTCGCCTCCACCATCAAGCGACGTTCCAAGGTCGAGCTGCAGTCACTCATCAACGCCCGCGATCGGCTGAATCGATCTGACACGCTCGACGAGTTCTTGGCGTCGTTGATCGAGTTCGCCCGCAACACCGTGCGCAAGGCCGAGCAGGCCATGGTCTTTCTCGAACACGGGGACGGCCTGGTGATGCGCCCCGGCGTGGCGTTGGACGAAGACGACCGGGCGCGCTGCGGAGCCATCAGTCGCGGTGTCTTCGAGGAGGCGGTGGACAAAGGTGTCGTCTTGTCCGCCGGCCTGCACGCCGATCCCCGTTTCCATGAGCTCGACAGCGTCGTCTCCGCGCCAGACCGGAGCGTGATCGCCGCGGGCTTCGCGCATGGCCGGGCGCGGGGTGTGCTCTACCTGGAGGCACGCGGTGATCGGCTGGACGACATCGATACAGGAGCTCTGGACCGATTGACCGAAATCGTCGGCTACGCGGCGGCCGGCGTCGCGCTGCGCCTCGACCGCGAGCGGGCGCGCGTCTATCAGGAGAGCCAGCGGGCGCGCTTGCGCAATCCCGCGATTCCTCCGGATTGGGATCTGCCCTCGCCCACCATCGCCCGACTGGTGGAGTGGGCGCGAACCGTGGTCGGCCTCTTGCCGCTGGAACCGATTCTGCTCCAGGGCGAAGTCGGTACCGGCAAGAGCCTGCTCGCCCGCACCATTCACGAGCTCACCTTCGACGAGGACCGTCCCTTCATCGTGGTGGCATGCGGTCAGCTGCTCCCGGAGATCGCCGCCGGTGAGCTCTTCGGAACGGTGAGGGGCGCCTTCACCGGCGCGCTCGACCGTACCGGGCTCCTGCACGCCGCGGCGGGCGGCACTCTGGTCCTGGACGACGTGCATCAGTTGCCACGAGAGGTGCAGGGGGCTCTGCTGAGGGCCCTGGACTCCCGCATGGTGCGGCGCGTGGGTGCCCACAAGGACCAGAAGATCGTCCACCACACCATCGCCACCAGCAGCCGCGACCTCTCGCTGCTCGAGGCGGAAGGCCGCTTCCTCCCCGACCTGCGCTCCCGGCTCACCGGAGACCAGATCACGGTGCCGGCGCTGCGGGACCGTTCCGAGGACATCGTTCCTCTGGCCCGGCGCCTGGTGGAGCTGGGCCGCCGGCGCCTGGAGCTTCCCGCGCTTCCGGAGCTCACGGGCGAGGCGTGCCGACGGCTCCAATCGCATGCCTACCGCTCCGGCAACGTTCGTGAGCTACAGAAGACCATCCACCGTGCTCTGGTCAGCGCCAATGGTGGTCCGATCCTCGCCGAGGACATCCGCTTCATGCGGTCTCCCGACGACGATCGCGATGCGATCGGCTTTCCCGGGCCACACGGCAAAGGAGCAGCGGGCGGCGCGAATCCCAGAATCGCCACTCTGGAATCGGTGATCAACACCGCCGAGCGCGCTCATTTGAAGCGGGCCATCGCGGCGGGACTGGGTGTGGAAGCGACCTGCGCTCGCCTCGGTATCTCCAAGTCGAAGTACTACTCGAAAGTGAAAGAGCACAAGCTCTCGCTGAGATGACCGGCACGGACTGCGAATCGTCGCGGCTGTTCCTGGACGGCGGTCCGCCCTTCCAGACACTCGGACGCATGCGCGACGCAGGACGACGGACGGAAGCCCCCTGACGTCGAACCAACTCCTTGCCCCACAACGAAGTGACGCTCAACGGAGTGCATGGCCCTCCGCTTGCATTGGCACAGCGAGCACATCGCCCCATCGCCACCGGTCGATTCGCCATCCGGCATCAGCGATCGGGCACCGACTCGGAAAGGCAAAGCCATGTTCTTCGATCGACTTCGATCGCCAGCCTCAGTCGCCGTCGTCACCGCGGTGGCGGCGTTCGCCCAGACCAACGCCCCGGCCGTCGAGATCAATCTCGAGGGCGGCAGCTCGGAGATCCTGGACGCGACACATATTCTGCTTCGGGATGTGTGGAGCCCCATGGGCTCCGGGCGCGCGCTCCTCGGTTGGGACGAGCAACGCAACCATTTCGCCGTGGAGAGCTACGTCATCACTTCGCAATGCCCCACGGTGGTGGATGGGTCGACCCTCGCCCTCTGGCACTTCGATGAGGGCACCGGTGACACTTTCATCGACAGCGGACCCGACGCCAACGACGGAACGGCAACCAATCATCTTTGGGAAGCCGGGTGCGCGGGGTACGCCCTGGCCTTCGATGGCGCGACCACGCGTGCCGTCGTGCCACACGGCGCCAGTCTCGTCGACGTCGACGAAGAGATGACCATCGAGGCCTGGGTCGAGGTCACGGGCTACCCATCCGGCGGGCCCTTCGTGCCGATCGTGAACAAGAACACGCCGGGCTCGAACGGCACCGGCTACTTCTTCAATATCGACCACGCCAATCACATCTACTTCAACACCGGCGGAGTGCAAGTCAACGCGCCGGATCCCCTGGTCGTCGGAGAGTCCTACGCGATCGCCGCCGTGAAGGATGACGATGAGCTGCGTCTCTACGTCGACGGCTATCCGGTCGCGGTCGCCACGGGTGCCGGCCCGGTCGTGTTCGATGGCTACCAGCTCGAGATCGGTGGTTCGAGCTCGCTCGATCGCGGGGTTTCCGGCCTGATCATCGACGAGGTGCGGATCTCGAGTGTCGCCCGCTCGATGGCCGGTGACCCGCCCGGCGACGGGCTCGCGGCCTACTACCCCTTCGACGGCAACGCCGACGACGCCAGCGGCAACGGCCACCACGGCACGGTGTCCGGCGCGACGTTGACGGCCGATCGCTTCGGTAACGTGGACGCCGCCTATCTCTTCGATGGGACGGATGACTCCATCGACATCGGCAGCGTCACTTCGCTGGCCACCGACGATGCGAAGTCGGTCTTTGCCTGGGTGAAGGTCCCGGCCGGTGTGTCGGGTGCGGGCTGGCTCTACTTGCGCAGCGTGATCGACGACAGTCCGTCGGGTCATTGGCGCAACCTCTTCGTCTGGATCGACGAGAACGAGCAGAGCTACTCGCCGGCCTGCGGGCTGCAGCAGAGCGGGATTCAGATGCGCGGCAGCGCGTTTGCTCCCGACACCTGGCATCTGATCGGAATGGTGTGGTCTCCAGGCGAGCCGATCTCGGTCTACCTGGACGGTGGCGAGGTCGCGGTCTCGGATCCGGTGGCGAGTTGGGATACGACCGCGGGTCACGCCTACATCGGGCGACAGTATCAGAACCCTTCCGGGCACTACTTCGAGGGGGCGATCGACGACGTGCGCATCTACGATCGCGCGCTGAGTGGCGTCGAGATCCTGACGCTGTACGAGCAGGCGCAATAGCGGGGATGGCCCGCCGGCCGAGGTTCGCGCGAGACGCGAGCCCGACCGGCGGGCTTGCGCGTGTTGGTGGGCGGTCGCCCGACGTCTGGCGGGTCGGCCGCCAGAGGAATGCTCGGAAGTTGTCGTAACCGCTTATGAACCAAAGGGATGCGTGGAATCGCAGGGGGCGGATCGATTCTCCAACTTTTTGAGAAGTGTCTGAAAACGCGCCAACCCTCTACGGATCAACGGATTACGAGGACGTCGATGGCGAAATGGCCGATTTCCAAAAGTTGGAGAATCGCCTCGAAGAGGGGTCCACCGAGTCGATTCTCCAAATTTCACAACTTGGGGCATTTCACCCAGTCGACCCGAACAGGGGGAAAGCCGTTTCATGGCAAGAAGTTGCGAGCGTGCATCATGTCGGACGCGCGTATCGATCCAGCCGAAAGTTGGAGAATCGATTTCGGTACCCCCGAAAAAGGTCGATTCTCCAACTTTTTGATTTCTGGCTACCACGAAGCTATGCAACGACTTGGCTCGATTTCGGGCGTTTTCGAGGGGTCAAAACGGGGAAAATGGCAATCGATTCTCCAACTTTTTGCGGAT
>CAZBBK010000095.1:0-14311 GCA_964490075.1 uncultured Gemmatimonadota bacterium
AGCGTTAATCTCGTAACCGGGGCCGGCGGCGCCCCACCCCCCCGCTTCGCTTGGTGGCCACCGCCCCACCCAACCCCCCCACCCCGACCAGTCGGACTTGAGCTGCGGCGCCCAGCGCCGCCAGCTCCAAGTCCGACCGCATAGGCTGCCCGCTACGCGGGCCAGCCTATGCGCTACTTCCAGACTTGGCCCAGGAATCCCGCCATCTCCGGCACCCCCCCCTGAAACACCAGGTAGCCGTCGTGCGGCTCGCGCTCGGTCATTTCGCCGGCGATCGTCCGCGTCATCAGGGCCTTCACCGCCTCGGGGTCGTCGGGGTGCATTCCCAGCGCCCAGCCGAGCTTTACGTGTGCCGCCTCGGGCAGCATGTTGGCCAGCGGCACCACGCCCAGCTCGAGGATCTCGCGTCCCGTCTCGTAGACGTACATCTGCACGAATCCCCACAGCGTCTGCAGCGTCATGAAGACCGGCACTCCGGCGTCGCGGGCTCGCTCCAGGGCCGGGTAGAGCTGCCGGTTCACGTGGCCGAGACCGGTGCCGGCGATGACGATTCCGCGATAGCCGCACGCCACCAGGGCGTCGATCACGTCGGCGCGCATCCCCGGGTAGTAGTAGACAAGCGTGGCGCGCCCATCGAAGCGGGCGTGGATCGCCACGTCGCGGTCGTTCCTGCGCCGCGCGAAGCCCTTTTGGATCGGCGTGATCCGCCCCTTCTCCACCATCGCCAGCGGCAGGTCGCCAAGAGTGCGAAAAGTGCTGCGGTAGGAAGAGTGCATCTTGCGCACCCGGGTGCCGCGGTGCAGCAGGTTGTAGTGGTTCGAGGTCGGGCCGAACATGCAGACCATCACCTCGGCGATGTCGCCGTGGGCGGCCGCCCAGGTGGCGTTGATCAGGTTCTGCGCGGCGTCCGACGAGGGACGGTCGGAGGAGCGCTGGCTGCCCACCATGACGACCGGCACCGGCGGATCTTGCACCATGAAGCTGAGCACCGCCGCGGTATGGTGCATGGTGTCGGTGCCGTGGCCGATGACGATGCCCTCGTAGCCGTCGGCGATCGCCCGCCCGATCTCCTCGGCGAGGCGCAAGTACTGCTCGGCGCCCATGTTCTCCGAGAACACCCCGAACAGCTTCTCGGTCTCCAGATTGCAGATCTCGGCCAGCTCCGGCACCGAGCCGTAGAGCTCGCCGGGGCTGAAGGCCGGGATCACCGCGCCGGTCCTGTAGTCGAGGCGCGAGGCGATGGTGCCACCGGTGCCGAAGAGCTTCACTCCCGGCTGGTGGTCGCGGACCGGGAACTCCTGCTCCGGGATCTTGTACTGGGCCTCGCGGTAGCCGATCTTCTCGAGGCCGAGGATGGTGTCGTGACGCAGCCCGATGTTGTAGCCGGTGCCGAGCTTGAGCACGATGTGCTGGGCATCGGCGGTCTCGGAGCGGGGCAGCACCAGCCCCTCGAAATCGCCTCGGGTGGTGCGTGCAGCTACCTCGCACCAGACCCCGACGCCGAAGCGGCGCATCAGGCTCAGACAGGGATCGCGGTAGCCGTGTGTTCCTCGTTCCGCCATCGTCTAGCTCCCGAGCCCGCGCTCGATTCGCTCGCGCACCAACGCCGGATCGAGCTTGCCCAGCATCGGAGGGAGCACCTGCCCCAGCATCCAGCGCACCACCTTGTCGGGCGGTGCGTCCGCCATCTTGCGTTTCGCGAAGAAGGCGGCGGTGGCGATCCGCTCCTCCAGCTCGCGCTCGTCGTCGGGGCCGGGGCGCAGCTGCTCCAGGATCACCTCGACCGAGCTTTCGGGCTCGGCCAGCAGCCGGTCGAAGCCGCGCTCGAAGCCCTCGGGACGAATCTCGTCTCCCTCGACGGCTCGCTGCAAGGGGACCAGGCGCTCCGGGCCGGGCAGCGCCGCGCCGCTCTTGCGCCGCAGGAAGGGAACGCGCTTGGCGAGTGTCGCCGCCAGCAATCGCGCCGGCGCGCCTTCCGCCGGCTCGATGGCGTCGAAGAGCTCCGCCCAGGGGGCCGGGGCCAGCTGCTGAGCGGCGGTCGGATCGAGCCCCAGCGCCCGGTAGCGGTCCTCGCGGTCCCAGATCCGCTCGGCGAGCTCGGCCCGGATCTCCGCGACCCAGCCATCGGGGATCGGCAGCGGCGGCGTGTCGGTGTCGGGGTACATCCGGTCGGCCCCCGGCAGGATGCGTTCGAAGCCGGTGGTGCCGTCGGCGAAAGCCTGGCGGGTCTCCGCGGGCACGCCGACCAGTGCATCCTGCGCCCGGATGAAGATCTCGCGCGCCGCCGTGTCGGCGTCGCGGGTGGGTCCCCAGAGCGTGACCAGCGCGTCGTCCTCCCCGGCCTGGAGCGCGCTGCGCAGATGCTGCCAGTCGCCGTGCGCGATGCCGTAGCCCTCGATATCGGAGTGGATCAGGAAGGGCCGCGAGGGCAGACAGGCGATCACCCGCACTCGATCGGCCAGCTCGCCGGCGAAGGTGGCGCCGGGCTGGGTGCGCCGCGTCAAGAGCCCGCCGAAGCCCGGCAGCTTGAGGGCGCAGACCAGCTCGCCCTGGTCGAGAGCGTGGTGAATCGGCTCGAAGTCGCAGCGCCGCAGTAGCGCGCCCGCGTCGACCACCAGCGGCGAGACCTCCCAGGCGTGGCCGCCCGCCGGCAGGGCCAGAGACCCTTGCTCGACTCCGCGGCGCTCCAGCTCGGCCTTGATGCGCAGCAGATTGAGCTGCCGAAAGGCCTCGATATGCACCAGCTCGGGCAGTCCGCGGTGGCGCCCGACGCCCTTGATCTCGACCCGCCGCCCGCCGGCCACCGACACGTTGACATCTTGTCGGGCCGCTCCGGGGCCGCGCCGCACCTTGCCCGAGGCGCGCGTCAGGTGGGCGATCAGCCGGGCCCCCGCGTGCAGCTCTTCGGGCGTCAGGAAGTCGGGCTCGGTGACCACCTCGGTGAGCGGCATGCCGAGCCGGTCGGTGCGAAAGGTGATGCGATGGCCGAGGTCAGAGACCTCGCGACAGGAATCTTCCTCGAGTGAAAGCTGGCGAATCCGCAAGCGACGATCGATCCCCAGCGCCGGCACTCGAAAGGGGATCTCGCCGCCCAGGCCGAGCATGGCGGTGCGCTGGAAGCCGGTCGGAATCGACCCGTCGAGGTACTGCTTGCGCATCACGTGCAGCTCGGAGACCAGGTTGAGATCGAAGAGGGCGGCGATCTCCAGGGCTGTCATTACCGCCTGCCGGTCGATCTCGAAAGGCGGCGTGTCGTCGATCTCGTAGGTGCAGACGCTGCCACGCTCCAGGCGGTAGACGATCTCCTTGTGGGTCTTGAACTCCATCAACGCGCAGCCGTCGTACTCCCCCAGCTCCGACAGGGTGGGCCGCATATGACGCAGCACCTCGGCGTCGAAACGCTCCTGGTAACGACCCGCCGGACAGCGGCAGAAGAGCTTGCTGGCGGTGTCGAGCTGCTGGTGCACCTCGAGCCCCGCCATGAAGCCGAGCTCGGCGTAGTCGGCCCTGCTCAGCTCGCCGTAGTCGGCGTCCGGAAAGTCGAGGGGCGCGTCGCTGCGGGGATTGACATCGGGCGGCGGGCGCACCGCCGGTCCGTTCTGTGCGGGGTCTGCTTGCATGGAGATCGGTTCCGGTTGAAGCGGCGCAGCATAGCAGCACCCTTCCGGATCATTGGGGGGGGAATCAAGCCGGCGACCACATTCGGATTCCCGCCTCCACGGGAAGTCGGCCAGCCTGCCTTCCCACCCCGGGTAGGCTTCCGCCATGCGCGCTCCTCTTCGCAGCACGCTGGTCCGCTCCGGCGCGCTTCTGCAGTGCCTCTCCGGGCTCGGCTTCGTGGTCGCCCTGCTGCCCGCGGCCGGGCTCGATAGATGGTCGCTCGACGCCCCGATGCGTGTGGCGAGCCTTCTGTCGCCGGCGCTGTGGTTCGTGATGCTGCTGGGCGCGACGCTGCTGGCGATGGCCGCCGGCCGCCGCGGCGCGACCGCGCCCCTCGCCCCAGCGGAGCCGAGAGCTCCCGCGCTGCCGGTCGTCCTGGCCGCCCTCGCCATCGTGGTTGCCTTCGTCGCACTCTACCGAGACGTGCTGACCGGCGGGTTCTTCTGGGACGACCACATGGGGCATATCCAGCCCGCCCGGGAAATCTGTAGCAAGCTCTCTCCCGGGTCGATCTGGACCCGCTTCTTCCTACGCTCCGGACCGGTCGGCTTTCGTTCCGTTCCGGTCTTCGTCAGCGCCTTCGACTATGCCCTCTGGGGACTGAATCCCTTCGGCTGGCACCTGACGACGATGCTCTTTCACGTCGCCGCGGCGTGCGTGCTGATGGCATTGATGCTGCGCCTGCGCTGCTCGCGCTCACTGGCGGTCCTGTCCGGCGCGTTGTTCGCATTCTTCCCCTTCGCGGCCGAGCCGATCGCCTACGTGACGCTGCGCGAGGAGACGGTGACGATCTTTCTGTATCTGGCGACACTCTACCTCTACACCAGAAGCGTGGAGCAGCCGCTGGACTCGGCGCGCCGCGGCGCTCTCTACTCGCAGTGCTGCTCCTCGATTCGTTGTTGGTTCGTCGCGACACTCTGCGGGCCCGAATCTTGCGGATGCTGCCCTTCGCGGCGGTCTTCGCGCTCTACTTCGCGGCACGGCTCCATTTCCTGGAGCGGGTGGCGGAGCACCTGGAGACCAGCACCGGCTACGGGGGCTACGAGTACCTGCGCGCACGTTGCGATCTGACGCTCGACTCGACGGCGGGCGAGCGGGGTGAAGCGCCACCGGTGGAGCGGCTCACGCCCGGGGCCGGCGAGCGCTTCTACTTGTGAACCGCGGAGCTGGGGCGGGTGTTCGACCTGACGGCGGAGGTGGATGCAGCGTTGGCAGGGCGCCGCGAGGCCCTGGAGGGGGGGGTACGGCCGCTCTCGATGGAGGCGCGGGAGATCGACTGGCGGCGGGTCGAGGAGTGGCGCTTCGCTGGGCGCGGGCCGGGCAGGGTGGAGGCCGGTTTCGACACGCTGGCGTTGGGGCTGGAGATCGACGCCGCGGTGGAGTCGGTCTGGCGCGGCACGCTGAGCTGGTCGCCGAGCGCATTGCGCGGAGCGCCGGCGCGGCTCTGCTTCGAGGTGGAGGGTGGGGGCTGGCGGCGGCCGGCGCTGGCGGTGGGGCGCTCGTTGGACTGGCTGCTGACTCGCGAACTGCGCTCCTTCGAACTGCACTTCGAGCCCATCGAGGGGGGAGGCGATCGGCCGGCGGAGATGCGCCTCGGAGGGATCGAGCTGAAGTGATGCGGCGCGCCGCGGGGGGCGTCAAAGAGGCTGAAAGTCCGGATCGACCGCGAGCGCGCCCCGGATCAGCTCCGTGGCGGGCGCGTTCGGCAGGTCGGGGTCGTCGCGGGCAAGAGCGCTGTAGTGCTGCGCCACGAAATGCAAGAAGACGGCGCGCTCCTCGCGGGTCAATCCGCACACCGCGAAGAAGCGAGCCGTCTCGCCGAGCGGCCCGTCGATTCCGGTCAGGGGCGAAGGACTCCACGGGTCGGCGAGGAGCTCGCGGAGGGCCTGGCGCGTGCCCTCGTCGAGCACCGCGAGGGCCAGAGTGCGCGCCGCCAGATGGCCGAAGATCGGGTCGATTCTGGCCTCCCAGAGCTCGAGCGCGATCGCCGTGCCTTCGGCTTCCGCGCCGCTTTCCACCAAGGCGCGGGCGAAGGGTCCCAGCGCGGGCGGATACCCGGGATTGGTGGCCAGGACCTGCGCGAGCAGCGCCGCCGCATCGGCGGGACAGGAGAGATCGAGGAGCACTCGGCTCAGGAAGATGGCGAGATCGAGATCGCTCGGATCGAGCTCGTGCGCCCGGTGGAGAACGTGGGCGGCGTCGTCGACGTCGCCGGTCTCGTGCAGCGAGATGCCGTGGAGATAGAGAGCGATCGGGTCGCGCGGGCGCGCGTTCGCCGCGATCGCGGTGTGGACCCGCGCACGGGCGAAGTCGTGCAGCTCGTGGTGGACGATCGCCAGCAGCAGGTGCAGCTCCGGCTGGTCAGGGGCACGCTCCAGGATCGCCTCCACGGAGCGCACCATCGCCTCCAGATTCAGCGCCGAGCTTGCGCGGGCGGCATCGACGAGAAGCGGCTCCAGAACGTCCTGGTCGATCTCGATGCGAGCGCCGCCCTCTCCGCTGCGACAGCACCGAAAGCCGTCGTCGTCCCAGCGCATGTTCCTGCTGTGGGAGTGATGGCGGTGGGAGCAGGCGGCCCAGGCGTCCCCGTCCCCCTGGTCGGAGCCGCGCAGCATGGGGAAGCCGGCGTGAGATCCGGGAGGCTGGGGGAAGTCCAGGTTGCGGCGCTCGGCGCGGATCGAGGCGGTCCATTCGTTGATGTTGCCGCTCATGTCCCAGACGCCGTAGCCGCTCACGCACTCCGGGTAGGAGCCGATCGGAGCGATCCGCCGGTTCGCGTTGAGGGGTTGGTTGGTGCAGCAGGCGCTCTCCCGGTAGCTGTTCCCATAGGGAAATCGCAGATTCCCGGGGCCTTTGCAGGCCTTTTCCCATTCCTCTTCGGTGCATAGCCGCTTCCCCAGCAAGCGACACCAGAGCATCGCCTCGTACCAGTTGGATCCGGTCGCGGGCCGCAGGCCGACCTGGTAGGGGAAGGGGGTGCGATCGATGAAGTAGGCGGGGAGCTCCAGGGTCTGAAGATGCTGGAGCTTGAACTCGTCCTCGGCGTCTCCGTCGAGCACGGTGTCGCCGTACTGAAAGAGCCCCGCGGGGATCTCCACCAGCTCGTGGAAGAGTCCGTCGTCCGCCCCGCAGCCCCCGCAGCCGGCGCCGATCCCGGCCACCAAGGCTCCGCCCGCCAAACTCCTGCGCAGCGTATGGATCCGAATGCCTTGCACTTCGCGCGGAGACTAGCACGGTCGGCCCTTATCATTGGGCTTCCTTGCTCCGCCAATTCGGACATAATAGATCCTGTTTATCCCTCTCGCCGCAGCCCACGGACTGGCCTCATGCCCAACCCACGACCACCGATTCCCGATTCCGTCGACGTGTTGATCGTCGGCGCCGGGCCCGCCGGTCTGGCCGCCGCGCTGCGGGTGGTCGACGCCGGGGCGACGGCGCTCTTGATCGATGCCCGAGCGAGGATCGGCGATCCGCCGCGTTGCGGGGAGCTGGCGCGCGGCAACTTCGTGGAGGTGTTCGGCTTCGAGCCCGAGCCGGGCTGGATCCGCTGGCGCATTCGCGAGCAGGGCGAGATGCCGGTGCTGAACCGCCGTGCGACCGAGAGCGGGGCGGCCCGCATCCTGGCGCGGCGCGGGGCGCGGGTCGTGGAGGGATGCGCGCTGGTGGGGCTCGGCGAGTACGAGGGAGCCGGCCGCCGGGTCGAGCTGCGGACCCCCGAGGGCGTGGTCGAGACCCGCGCCCGGGTGGTGGTGGCGGCGGACGGCGCGGCGTCTCGGGTGGCGCGCCTGGGGGGCATCGATACGCTGCTCAGCCCGCTGGAGTGTGTCTCCTGTCTGGCCTATCGAATCGTCGACACCGAGCTGCGCAACCCGCACGGGATCCGCTTCGAGTTCCCGCCTGCGCTCAATCCGCACTACTTCTGGGTGATCCCCTCCGGGCCCAGCGAGGCCAACGTGGGGCTCGGCGTGCCGGCTCATCGGGGGCACGCCTGCGCGCCGCTCCTGGAGCAATTGATCGAGGAGAGCGACGCACTCACGGGCGGGCGGCGGGTGCAGACCATCGTCGGCTGGTATCCGAGCACGCGGCCTCTGGAGACGCCCTACGCCGACGGACTGCTGGTGGCCGGCACGGCGGCGCGCTTCATCGATGCCGAGCTCGGCGAAGGGATCTGGCAGGCGGCGTTCAGCGGGGCGGCGGCGGGCGAAACCTGTGTCGCGGCCCTTGCCGAGGGCGATGCCTCGGCGCCGCGCCTGGCCCCGTACCGGGAGCGGGTGGAGCCGCTCTACAAACCGCTGCGTCACGGGTTCGAGAAGCGGCTGCGACGGGAGCAACGCGGTGGCTGAGCGAGCGCGGAGCGAGGGACGAGCGCGCGGCAAGGGCCGGGCGCGGAGTCGCAAGAAGGCGCGCCGGACTTTCCTGCGCACGCTGGTGGCGGCGGGGCTGGGCGCGGTCGGGGCGCGGGCGCTGGTGGCGCGGCGCGGGGAGAGGCGGCCGATCTCGGCGCGCAAGATCGAGGTCACCGCGACCTGCATCGGCTGCACCGGCTGCATCGCGGTCTGCCCGACCGCGGCGATCGCGGCGGTGCCGGCGGGAATCAGCGTGATCGACGAGCTCTGCGTGAGCTGCGGCTACTGTCAGGCGGGGTGCGCGGTGGACGGGATTCGGGTGCTGCGGGGGCGTGATGTTGCGTAGCTCGACCCGGGTCTGGCTGCGCCGGGCCGGTCAGCTCGTCTTCCTGGCGCTCTTCGTGGCCTTCGTCAGCAGCACGGTGCGGATTGCCGCGGGGGAGTACTTCTTCCGGGCCGATGCAGCCGCCGTGCCCTTCGCGGCGCTGGCGTCCAGAACTTGGAGCGATTCGCTCTTCTTCTGCGCCGGGCTGCTGCTGGCGACGGTTGCCTGGGGGCGGGTCTTTTGCGGCTATGTCTGTCCGATGGGGACTGTGGGCGACTTGCTCGACCGCCTCTTTCGTTTCGCGCCGCGGGCGCCCCGGGCCGGGCTCGCCAAGTACTATCTGCTGGTCCTCCTGGCGACGGTGGCGGCCGGAGGCTTGGCGTTTGCGTGGATCCTCGATCCGATCAACTGGGCGGCGCGGCTGGTCGGGGGCTTCGCTCCGCGTTTCGTGGAATTTGGCTGGATCTTCATTCTTGGCGCGCTGCTCTTGGCGCTGCACGCAGCCTTCGGGCCGAGGGCTTTCTGCCGCGTGCTCTGCCCCCTGGGCGCCGCGCTGGGATGGATCGCGCGGCTCTCTTTCTACCGCCGCGAGTTGGTGCTCGGCGACTGCGTCGACTGCGATCTGTGCGTCCAGGAGTGCCGCGCGGGGGCGATTCGACTCCATCCCGAGAGCTACGATCCGATGGAGTGCGTGCACTGCGGCCACTGCGTGGAGGTCTGTCCGACCGACGCGCTGCGCTTCCACTACTCGGCGGATCCGCGGACGCGCGGTGCGCTGCTGGAGGGCGCGCTGCCGGCGCGGGTCGGCAAGCGGGAGATCGAAGAGGCGCCGCGCGCTCCCCGTCTGCCGCGGCGCGGCTTCCTGCTGGCCGCTGCGGCGGGGATGGTGGGGGCGCTGGCGCTGCGCCTGCCGGGCGCGGCAGGGGCGGCGAAGCGTGCTCCGCTGCGGCCCCCCGGCTCGGTTCCGGAGGACCGCTTCCTGAGCTTGTGCATCCGCTGTGGATCGTGCTCGCGGGTCTGCCCCACGGCGACGCTGCGCCCGCAGGATCTGGACGCGGGTCTCCTGGCTTACCAGGCGCCGCTCTTCGATCCCTACGCCGGCGGCTGTCTCTTCGGATGCAACCTGTGCGGCGAGGTCTGTCCCACCGGGGCGATCGCGGCGCTGCCCCTTGCGGCCAAGCAGCGGCTGCGGATCGGCCTGGCGCAGATCGACCCGCGCCGCTGCCTGGCGATCGCCAAGGACCAGAGCTGCCTGAGCTGTCTGGCGCTCTGCCCCTACGAGGCGATTCAGCTGGTGGAGGGCGAGAGCTCGACCGCCTGGGGCGACCGGGTCGGGCACCCCGTGGTGGTCGAGGACCGCTGCGTCGGCTGCGCCCTCTGCCAGGTCGGCTGCCCGGCCGACGAGGGGGCGGCCATCACCGTGGCGGCGCAGGGACCGCAGCAGCCGCTGCCGGACGCGGGCGATCCGCGCTCTCGCTTCGAGCCGCGCCTTGAGGATGTGTTTCGGCTGCGCCGCGGGAGCGTCTAGAGGATCAACGCGCCAGCACCGCCTTGCGCACCTGGCGCGCACCCTCCGCCCACAGCAAGATCGTGTAGACCCCCGAGGGCATGGCGCGCCCCGCGCTGTCCCTGCCCTTCCAGCGCGCTGAGTGGAAGCCGGCGGGACGTGTCTCGTCGACGAGGGTGGCCACGTGCGCGCCGCGCAGGTCGAAGACCGCCAGCCGCACGGGACCGGATCGCGCCAGGTCGAAGCGGATCAGGAGCTGGGGATTGAAGGGGTTGGGCGCCGGCGCCAGGAGTGCGGTGCGGCCCGGAAGGGCAGGAGCTTCGGCGGCGCTGGAGGGCTGCGCCTGGATCGTGGCGGCGACCTCGTCATTCGCGCCGTCCGCCACGGCGCTCTCGGTCCTCGCGATGCGATCGGCCTCGGCCTCGGTCAGCGCGACCATCGGCCCCCACCCGCTCAGCTCCCAGCCCGGCGGTGTGGTGGATGGTCCCGCGCCGCCCCGCGTCTCGGCCGCGCGCCATGCCGCGCTCCTCGAGCCGAGCGCGGAACCTCTCGCGGCGCCGCGCGCCCTTCCTCCGGCTCCGGCGTCGACCCGTGTGTCGTCGGCCGTGCCGCCGCCGCCCCGATCCGCGCCCCGCGTGGCGGCGGCGCCGCCGGCTCGGGCGTGGGCATTGGCTCCGGCGCTCAGCTTCACGGCGTCGAGAGCATCGTCGTCCCAGAGCAGCGCCGCACCGGGAGCCCCGAGTCGCGCCCAATAGGTGTAGTTCCCCGGGGGAGCGGCACCCGGCACCGCCTGGCTCAAGGGCAGGGTGTAGCGCAAGCCGGGTCCCAGCCGCACCGGCACCGGCGCATCGATCGGATCGATCGCGCTGGAGTCCGGCAGCACCACCGCCGCCCAGCCCTTTGTGCTCTGCACCGCCGCCGTGCGATTCGTCACCCGCACCTGGTAGTCGACCACCGTGCCGCCGGGTGGAATCTCGATCGGCTCCTGGTCGACCAGGAGCTCGATCGAGATCGGCGAGCCGGTGTGCAGCACCCGGTTCGCATCGGTCGAGACCCGAGCCGCTCCGTGGGGATCGCGGGCCACCACCCGCCAGTGCAGGGCATGGTCGTCCCAGACCGATCCGACCAGCGCGATCAGCTCCTCCGCCGCCACGCCGAGCTCGGTCGCTCCGGTCGGCGGCAGCGCCAGAGTGTCGCTGAAGGTCGAGTCGGCGGCCAAGGTCAGGGTGTACTCCACCGGGTCCGAGTCGGGATCGATCGCCGCCTGCCAGGAGAGATCGAGCTGCATCGCGAAAACAGTGTCGCCGGGAGCCGGGCTCAGCAGGTCGAACTCCCCCGGTGGACTGTTGCGCGTGTCCCAGGGCTCGAAGTCGACATCGCCGACCACGGCATCGCCCAGGCCTTCAGGATTCGACTAGGCGTGGTAGGGACCGCTGGCGTCGCCCCACCAGAGCCCCTCCATCGAGAGCGTGGTGTCGGCGTCCGAGACCACGCCGTAGCGGCTGTTGCCGTAGATCTCGCCTCCGGCGGCGACCGACAGCGCGCCATCCTCGGAGACACCGAGCCCATCGACGTTGTCGGTCAGGGTCGCTCTGGCCAGGTGCAGCGATCCGGAGGCGACGGTGATGCCCGCGCCGTCGCTGCCCCGCACGACCGCCGCGGCCAGAGTGTCGTCGAGCGCCGACAGGAACAGGATGCCGGCCTGCGCGGAGGCGAAGCCCGGGGCGCCCGCATCCTCGACGAGCAGGCCGCCCGGGCCTTCCAGGGTCGATCCGAGGCCCACCGTGAGCCCCCTCCAGAAGCCGGGTGCGGACGAGCTGCCGTGCAGCCAGGCCAGCGAGTCGGGTGGGCCCGGAAGGCGCAAAGAGCCGACGCCGCTGAGCCCCGCCGGAGCGCCGATCTCGAGCCCCCCCCCGCTCTCGAAGCGCAGCTCGACCGCCGCGCCGAGCTCCACTCCGGTGGTCGCGGGATCGCTCCCCTCGAGACGCAGGATACCCCCGGTCACCGTGTAGCTGGCGCCCGCGCTGGTCGGCTCCGAGAGTCTGAGCAGCCGGTCGCTGGTGCCCGCGGGCAGCTCGATCGGCCGCGTGTAGCCTGAAAAAGTGTTGCCGGTCAGCGACGCGCCGTAGCCGGAGCGGATCGCCACCGCGTGGCCACCGTCGCCCGTGAAGATACAGTTTTCGACGCTCGGGGTAGCCGCCGCCGCGTCGAGCACCAAGAGCTCGGTGTCGTTGGAAGTGTCGAACGAAGTGCGCCGCAGATCGAGCGCCGCGCTGCCTTCGCAGACCACGCCGTAGTTCGCGGCGCCCGTGAGGACGCAGTCCTCCAGGAGCGGCGTGCCGGTGTCGGTGGCGTGCAGGGCGGCCTGATAGCCGCGGGTGTTCGAGACACCGCCGGCATCCTCGATGCGCGTCCAGCGCAAGGTCGAGAAGGCGCCGCCGTAGTCGCTCATCTGGCCGAAGAAGAGCCCCGGCCAGGCGGCTCCCTCGGCGCCGCGCAGCACGATCAACGAGTCGGCCCCCCCCTGGCAGGCCAGCGAGCCGTTGTTGGTCGGTCCGCCGTAGTTGTAGTTGGCGATCACCAGTCCCCGGCCGTCGGCGAACTCGAGCGTGGTGCCGGCCCGGATCGTGAGCGTCGCGCCCTGCCAGACCACGATGTCGGCACCGGTGACCCGGAAGGTGGCGGCGCCGGGGGCGGGGATGCCGCCCAGAGCCGCATCCTGGGTCAGCCCCGCCCCGGGAAGCTCGACGGCGGAGGTGCCGTAGCCCGACACGCTCAGCTCGTCCACTCTGGAGTCGAACCCGGCCACCACCGCGAAGGTCCCCGAGCCGCTGGCGCCGCAGCGGCGCATCTCGATCGCCGAGTCGTTGGGGTCGGCGCACCAGACCACCGGTTTGCTGGCCGCGGTGCTCAAGCTGCAATCGGAGAGCACCGGCCGGCCGCGGTCCACCCGCACCTCGTAGCCCTGGTGGGTGCTCACCTGGCACGAGTCCAGGGCGGCGCCGCCGGTGCCGAGGCTGACCAGCCCGTGTCCTGTGCCCTCTTCCAAGGTGCAGTTGCGCAGGATCGGTGCTTGCGTGTCTTCGGTGACCAGCGAGGCGCTCCAGCCGGCCCAGTTGTTGGCGCCGGCGTGGCGAATCTGGCACCAGTCGAGATGGGAGCGCCCGCCGAAGACGTCGGATGCGTCGCCGAAGTAGAGGCCACGCCATCCGCCGCTCAGTCCCGAGAGCGACTCCAGCACCACCGGCGCGAGCCGGGTTCCCCGCACCTCGAGCAGGCCCTGCTCGTAGAAGCCCCCCTGCCAGTAGTTGCCGATGACCAGCCCGCTGCCCGGATCGAAGACCACCCGCACTCCGGCCTGAAGCTCGAGAGTGGCGCGGTTCAGCACCACCAGGTCCCCGCCGCTCACCAGGTAATGGCCGTTCTCTCCCGGATCGGTCCAGACTACGTCGATACCCACCGAGCCCGGCGGCATCTCGATGAAGCCGCGACCCGGCAGAAAGACGTTGTCGGCGAGGACCGCCGCGTAGCCGGGCGTGCAGGCGATCGAGTCGGCCTGCTGAAAGCTGCAGGAGGTGATCCGGCACTCGGCCGTGAGCAGATCGGCCGCGCGCAAGTTCTCGCCGCCGGCCGCCGGCTCCAGAAAGGTGCAGGAGTCGAGCGCCGCCAGGGTCAGCGCCCCGAGCGACACTCCCAGGTCGTTGTCTTCGAAAGTGCAGGAGGTGGCGGCGGCGTTGCTGGCGCTGTCCGCGGTCGCGATGCCGGTCTGGTTGCCGCTGAAGGTGCAGCCGAGCGGTGCCAGCGCCGCGCCGCCCTCAAGCAAGAGCCCTTTGGTGCTCGACTCGAAGATGACGGCATCGAGGTTGGGCTCCACGGTCGCTTCCGCGTGCAGCGCGGCACGCGCACCGTCCCAGTTGGGTGCCCCGGCATTGCGGATGGTGCAGTGTTTGAGGTTCGATTCCAGCGACAGATCGGTGACGTCGCCGAAGTAGAGCCCGGGCCAGCCCTGTGTCGAGTCGGAGATCGCATCGAAAACGATCGGATCCTGGACCGTTCCTACCGCCCAGAGCGAGCCCATATCGTACCAGCCGGTGCGCCAGTAGTTGCCCACCACCAGACCGCTGACCTCGTCCATGCGGATTTCTACGCCCGGATCCAGAGTGAGCACCGCCAGGTTGTTCAGCACCAGGTCACCGCCGCGAACGCCGTAGAAGGCGTTCGTTCCGGGATCGTCCCAGGTGTGGGAAGCAGTGATGTTACCCGGCTGGATGGCGATCTCGCCGGCGCTCGGCGCGAAGGTGTTGCCACTGATGCTGCAGTAATAGCCGGCCTGAATCGGCGCCGCCAGCGAGGCGTCGAAGGTCGACCCGGAGATCTGGCCGGCGCCGGTGCTCTGGAACAGCACGTGGCTGTCGGTGGCGGTGGTGAAATCGCAGTCGCTGATCACGGCCGCCACGCCCTGCTGCGTCTCGA
>CAZBBK010000096.1:0-13370 GCA_964490075.1 uncultured Gemmatimonadota bacterium
GCCGACGTGGGTGGACCCGCGAGCAGGTCGCGCGCTTCAACCGGGAGCGCTTCGACGACCTCGTCTCGGCCGGCTGGGACCTCATCATCATCGATGAAGCGCACCGCCTCGGCGGGAGCACCGAGCAGGTCGCGCGGTACCGGCTGGGTGAGGCACTGGCCCAGGCTGCGCCCTACCTGCTCCTCCTCTCGGCAACGCCGCACCAGGGCAAGACAGACGCGTTCCGCCGGCTCGTCAGCTTCCTCGACGCCAAAGCGCTACCGGACGATGAGTCTGTTCGCAGGGAGAATGTCGCGCCCCACGTCATCCGGACCGAGAAGCGGCGCGCCATCGACGCCGATGGCAACCCTCTGTTCAAGCCGCGCCGCACGCAGCTCGTCCCCGTGGCCTGGGACGAAGGCCGCCACGAGCAGCGGGCGCTCTACGAGGCCGTCACCGAGTACGTCCGCGAGGGATACAACCAGGCGCTCCGAGAGAAGAAGACCGCCATCGGCTTCCTCATGATCCTGATGCAGAGGCTGGTCACCTCGAGCACCGCAGCGATCCGCACGGCGCTCGAACGTCGCCTGAACGTGCTTCAGCTCCCGCAGGGCCAGCTCTCCTTGTTCCCCGAGGACGTCGGCGAGGAGTGGGTCACCCTCGACGGGCAGGACCAGATGGAGTCCATCCTGAAGTCCCGTCTGAAGGGTCTGAAGAACGAACGCGCCGAGGTCGAGCTGATGCTCTCGGCCGCCCGTCGATGCGAAGCACGAGGGCCCGACATCAAGGCCGAAGCGCTCCTTGGCTGGGTTCAGCAGCTCCAGCGCGAGGAGAACGATCCAAGCCTCAAGGTGCTGGTGTTCACGGAGTTCGTTCCGACCCAGGCGATGCTGGCCGAGTTCCTCCGCAACCGCGGGTACACCGTGACCTGCTTGAACGGCTCCATGGGCCTGGACGAACGCCGCGGCGTGCAACGAGCGTTCGCCGAAGAGGCGCAGGTGCTCGTGTCGACGGACGCCGGCGGCGAGGGACTGAACCTCCAGTTCTGCCACGTCGTCGTGAACTACGACCTGCCCTGGAACCCCATGAAGTTGGAGCAGCGCATCGGCCGGGTAGACCGCATCGGTCAGTCGCACGTCGTGCGCGCGTTCAACTTCGCGCTGGAGGACACCGTCGAGCTGCGGGTTCGTGAAGTCCTCGAGGAGAAGCTCGAACGGATCCTGGAGGAGTTCGGTGTCGACAAGCTGGCCGACGTTTTGGACTCCGAGGAAGGCGACGTCGACTTCGACAACCTCTACGTCGGCGCCGTGCTCACCCCCGGCGACGCCGAGCAACGCGCGGCCGCCCTGGCCGAGGAGATCCGACGCCGAGCACAGGCTGCACGCGATGGGGCGAAGGTCTTGGCCGCGACCGAACGGCTCGACCCCGCTGCAGCACAGAAGATCGCGGCTCACCAGATCCCCTTCTGGGCCGAGCGGATGACGGTCGCCTTCCTGCGCACGAAGCGAGAGGCTGGAGCGGAAGCAGAGCGAGATGACGTCGGGTATCGGCTCCGCTGGCCCGACGGCACCGAGGTGAGCAAGGCCGTGTTCGCGCGGCACGAAGCCGAGGATCCGGGCACGACCCACCTCTCGTTGGAGGATCCGCGTGTTCGCAGCCTGACCGGGTCCCTTCCGCACTTCGCTCCCGGGCAACCGCTGACCGCCGTGGAGGTCCCCGGTGTCTCCGACAAGGTGTCGGGAACCTGGTCGCTATGGCGGGTGGCCCTCCAAGCCTCCGAGGGGCGCGAGCAGAGGATGGTGCCGTTGTTCGTCAGCGATGCTGGTCGTCTACTCGGTCCGACCGCTCGAGTCGTGTGGGACCGGCTGATCGAGATGGACAGCGACGTGGTGGTTGTTCCCGCTTCGGTCACCGGTGACGCAGCGACGGCGGCCTACGATGACGCTCGGAGGGCGGCCGAAGAACACGGCATGGCCGTCTTCCGGGAGCTCGTCGACGACCACCGCGACCGCCTCCGGCGAGAGCGGAGGAAGACCGTTCACGCCTTCGCAGCTCGTCGACGTGCGATCGAGCGCATTGGCCTGCCCCAGGTTCGGAGTCACCGTCTCGCGCAGCTCGAACAGGAAGAGCGGCAGTGGAAGACCGAGATGGACGCGAAGGAGAACACCCTTCCCGAGCTGTCCGCGGTGGTGCTCGTGCGAGTCGCGGCCGCCGGGGAGATCGCATGAGCCGGCCTGCACCAGGCAAGAGCTGGCGGATGCCGATCCTCGCGCACTTCACCCGCGAGATTGCGGCCGTGTCCCGGCTGACCATCGTCGCCGACCCGGACCAGTTGCTCACCGAGCAAGGCGTCCTGGACGGCATTCGGCGGCTCGGCTTCGAGCTCATCCCCTTCGAGGACCACGTCGCCTTCCGCTACGCCTTTGAGAGCCGGTATCGGCAGGTCTGGGACCGAGGCGACGACACCAACCTGGTGGTCGTACTGCGAGCTGGCCAGTCCGATGTCAGCGCTTTGCCCTTCGACCTGCTCGAGCAGGCGCGACGGAACTCGCGGCTGCTCTCCTTCAGCATCGGAGAGCTGTTCCCGCATCTCGATCCGCAGGTCGTTGCAGACCTGGACCGGGCTGACCTCGATGCGCTCTACCGAGCACAGGCCACACACCAGCCGGGTCCGATCGGCGAGAACGCGACCAAGGACTTCATCCTGCGTCACGTGTTCGAGGTTGCCGCCGAGCTGATCAAGACACCGGCCGACCTGATCCGCGTGCTGCTGCGCCGCCACTACCGGGGCCGGGCCTTTCCGCCGTCGCTCGATGAGCGCTTCATCCACCTGCTGCAGCAGACGGGCAACTGGAAGGACTGGCCGCTCGGGGAGATCGTACCCGACCGCACGGCCTTCCTCGGCTTCCTGGAGGAGCGCTGGCCGATCTTCCTGCGACGCAAGGTGGCGAGCCCGGATCGCGTGGCCGAGCCCAAGAAGGCATACGGCCTGCGATTCAAGGGCCCGGACGACCTCCCCTTCGACCACGACGACGTGCGTGTCTACATCGACAACCTCTTCATCGAGGGGCACCTGCCGCCCACCGATGCAGTGCCGAAGGCTGCGGTCGAGGGCACGTGGATGGCGGTGGGCGTCGTCGGCGATGCGGAGACCGACGCGCTCGACAGGTTCCAGAAGCTTCTTGCGCGCATCGAGAAGGATCTACCGGGGTCGGACGCCGAGCATGCCGCGTGGCTCGAGGTGGCGTTCCGCTGGGCTGAGGCGACCGCTCTGCGATGGCGGCTCCCATCGGAGGCGATAGATGGGACGTGTTCGGACATCGAGCAGCTCCACGACCGGATCGAGGATGGCTTCACGGCCTGGATGCTCGAGCACTACGCCTCGCTACACAACCTGGCGTACTTGCCGAAGCCCGTGATGGTCCACCACGTGCCACGCTTCCTGGCCCACAACTTCGCACCGACCGGTTCCGGTGGTGCCCACCAGAAGTACGCGGTCGTGGTCGTCGATGGGCTCGCACTCGATCAGTGGGCCTTGCTCCGCGAGGACCTTGAGACGAATGCGGGCTGGACGACGGACGAGAGCGCCGTCTTCGCCTGGGTGCCCACGCTGACCTCCGTCTCCAGGCAGTCGATCTTCGCCGGCGATCCGCCCTTCTACTTCGCCGCCAGCATCGACAGTACCCACAAGGAGGAACACCACTGGCGTCGGTTCTGGGAGGACCACGGTGCCCGCAGGGTGGAGGTCGCCTACACCTGCCAGAAGAAGCAGGAGGACGAGGACGGATTCCTCGGGCGCGTTCGCGAGCTCGCCGAGCATCCGAAGTGCCGCCTGCTCGGAGTCGTCGTGGGCACCATCGACCAGACGATGCACGGGACCGTGATGGGCAGCGGCGGCATGCATGCGAGCGTCCGGCACTGGGCCGAGGTCGGGCGGTTCCGAAACCTCGTCGGGCTTCTCATGGAGAACGACTTCGATGTCTTCGTCACGGCCGACCACGGGAACATCGAAGGCGTGGGGATGGGCAAGCCGAAGGTCGGCGCCATCGCCGACGAGCGCGGCCAGCGCGTGCACGTGTTCCGCGACGACCTGACCCGGGCGAAGGTCCACGAGGACTACGCCGAGACCATGGTGTGGCCGCAGGTGGGCATCCCGGAGGACTACCGGGCCCTGCTGGCCGCCAAGCGTCACGCCTTCATCCACGAAGGCAAGCGGGCGGTGGCCCACGGTGGGATCTCCATCGAGGAGGTGATCGTGCCCTTCGTCAGGATCGTGGGGGGAGGATGACGCGCAGGAGCGCCATAGGGTTCGACCGGCGGATCGACATCGAGTGGGTCGACGCGGCGGCGGGCAAGGTCGCCTCCGGCTCGAGCGAGCAGGAGGTCCGCGAGTACCTCTGGAAGATGCTGGACGGTGTCGTCTCCGGCGAGAAGCGCAACAGCGCTCGGGGCAAGACCGTCACCGTGCTCAGCCACATCTGGTCCCAGGTGCCTGCTCGCGCTCGCCCGCTACGAGACCGAGCCGTGGAGCTCCTGCCGGAGGTGAAGCCGGAGCAGCGGCTCGCCATCCACTGGGCGATGGTGCTCGGGACCTACCCGTTCGCGACGGACGTGGCAGCGGGCGTGGGGAAGCTGCTCGCTCTCCAGGGCGACGTCGCCCTGTCGCAGCTGACCAGGAGGCTCGTCGAGACCTGGGGCGAGCGCTCGACCATGGTGCGCGCGGCGCAACGCATCGTCCGGTCCATGGTCCAGTGGGGCGTGCTGAAGGACACCGACGTTCGAGGGATCTACGAGCGCGCCGACAGGCGTCGCGTCGTGAACAACCAGATTGCGCAGTTGCTCATCGAGGCGTTGCTGGTCGACGCCGGCGAACGCCTCATTTCGGTGGACCAGCTCGTCGGCCACGCGGCGCTGTTCCCGTTCAATCTCTCGATCGGCGCCCACCAGCTCCGCAGGGCAGACCAGTTTCGGGTTCACCGACAGGGGCTGGATGTGGACGTGGTCGGGCTGGCCGACAAGCCCAAGCCCCCGAAGCAGCCCGAGCAGATGACGCTCTGCTAGGCAAGCCGTTTTCGTCTGCCGCGATCCACGACCTGGTTCGCGATCGAGCGGTACGAATCCTGGTCTTGGTCGAGGCACGTCTCCGATAGCAGGGCGCGGCGGGCGAAGTCCGTGAACGTCCGGCGCGACCGGTTCCGCGACGTGATTGCCCGTGCCGCCACCAATCGGCGCTCCCTAAACAAGAGGCCAGGCCCACCGGGTGGATGAGACCGCCAAGACGGCCCAGCGTACCAGCCGTACGGTGAATGCACTGGGCTCTCATTGCGCGATGACGTCCGAAACCCAGAGCAGCGAGATCTCCAGGCGCTCCAGCAAATGCTCTGAGTGGCCGCCGCCGTGCCGATCGAGCGTCACCGAATCGAGGTTGCGGCCCAGCGCCTCGGCGAAGCGCTCGCTGTCGTCGCTCAGTCCATACTCGTCCGAGCCCCCCGCATCGATCCACACCGCGCTGCCGGCGTCGGCCAGCGGTGCCATCGCCGCGGCGTCGCCCGCCATGATCAGCGGATCGTGGTAGAGGCTCCAGCGCAGCAGCACTCCGTCGACGATGCCGCCGTCGGCCTGGACCGGCAGCCAGACGCCGAGCCACAGATCGTCGGCGGGGGCTGCGCGCCTCTGGGCGCCTGCCAGACGCCGAATCGGCACCTGGAAGTTGTTGAGCGGATCGCCGTCCGGATCGGCGTGGGACAGGTTGGAGTCGATCTGGGCCGCCATGTCGAAGGAATCGAGCGGTCCGAGAGCCGGCGAGAAGGCGGCCGCCATCGCGAAGATCATTTCTGAGAAGGGGGCGTCCGGGTGGTCGCGCAGCGTCGCGCTCTCCGGTATCAGACGGTCCTCGCCCAGCAGAGCCCGGGTCTCGGCGAGCAGCGCCCCGGCCCAGCTGGCGCCCACGATGGGGTCGGCGTTCATGATTCCGCCGCGCAGGTCCAGGAAGCCCGAGTGCAGCACCAGCGCTTCGAAGACCGGCGCCCGCACGGCGCCGACGAAGGCGCCGTAGGCCCCCATGCCGACCCCGCCGATGGCGCGCCCGCCGGCGCTGCCGCCACCGGCCAGCACCACCTCCGTGTCGAAGGGCTCGGTGCGCGTGGCGAAGCGCGCCTCGGCATCCTCCATGACTCGAAAGAGCTGGCCGCCCCAGGGGCCGAAGGCGTTGTCGTCGACCGGATCGCCGCCGGGAACCAGAACCGAGTCGGTGTAGAAGCCGCCTCCCATCTCATTCAGACCGTTCGGCATCACCACCAGGATCGGATCGATCTCGCCGGAATCGATCAACCGGTCCAGCAACGCGCCGAGGCCCAGGAACAGGGGGTAAGCGCTCAAATCCTGGCCCAGGTCGGTGAGCAGGTAGAGCACGGGGAGAGGCTCGTCGCCGCCGGGCGGCAGGTAGGCGAAGTAGGAGGGTGGCTCCTCGGCGCCGCCGCTGCGCAAGGTGGGCTGGGTCGCGACCAGGGGATCGGCGACGCGAACCTCGACGATCTCGCCGCGCTGCGCGGGACGCGGCAGCTCGACCACCTCGGCCTTCTCGCAGGCCTGGGCCACGAGCAGTGCGAGCGCGATCGAGAGGCGTGGGCGCCGGGCGCGGGTCATGGCGTCCAGATCCAGGTCAGGGTCAATCCGCGGCGCCGCAGCGAGTCGTGTCCCGAGAGCTCGGCATAGCCCTCGCGGACCTGCTCTCCCGTCCAGCGCAGCGCGGCGGCGATGCGCATCCGATCGCCGGCGCGCCAGCTGGCGCCGATCCCCCAGGTGGCGGCGATCGCCTGCTGCGCGAAGAGCGGACTCGCTTCTTCCAGAGCGGCGCCGTCCAGCTCGAGCCCGATCCAGGCGGCAGCCGGTCCCCAGTCCCAGTCGATCGAGCCCGCTCCGCGCCAGGCCGAGCTCCAGGTCGTCCGCCAAGTCGGATCGGGGGCGGGATGCTCGTCGGAGATCCCTTCGATCCAGGGATCCGGTGTGCCGCCCGAGAGCTTCGCCCGGTCGCACCACCCGAGCGCGACGCGGATCCCTCCCTGGAGCACCGGACGGTGGCGCGCTTCGATCCAGATCTGCGCCGGCGAACGGCGCCGAATCTCGTAGCGGCCGGTTTCGACGACCTCTGCGGGCAACCCCTCGGTCCATTGCAGCGCCGCGGGGACGTCGGAGCGAGCCGACGCGTCCCGAGTCCAGCGCCCGCTCGCCTGTGAGCGGAGCGTGGCGCCTAGCTCGAGCCGGGGGTGGAGATCGAGCCACAGTCCCACACTTCCGCCGCCCGTGAGCCCCGCCCCGGAGCTGCTCAGGTGGGTGTAGAGCCGCGACAGGGGAGGAGCGAGCCCCGAAGAGGTCGAAAGAGTGTGCTCGATGTCGGAGCTCCAACGCTCCGTGAAGAGTGTCGCTCCAATGCGCACGCGCTCGCCGAGATCGGTGCCGAGCCAGGCATTGAGACGCGCGGCCCAGATGCGGGCGCGCCAATCGACGCCAGGATCGCTCAGCTCGTCGTTGTAGCCGGGCGGCAGCGCCATCAGATCCCAGGCGCTGTCGGCGATCAGCTCGCTGCCCAAGGTCACGCCGATGGTCCAGCGACCGTGCCGGGTAGCGGCCGCGGCTTCGGGCAGCGCCATGATGCGGGCGCCGGTGGCGCTGCGGGTTCGCTGGTCGTAGCCGGGATCCGGTTGCAGCGGCGTGTGGTCGGCCGCCGTCGCCCAGGTGCGCAGTGCCAGGCTCAGCGCCGGGCGCAGGGGGCGGGCGGGGTTCTCTGGCAGGATCGAGGCGAGGGAGGGCCACGGCGCGGCAGCGACAAGCATCAGGCCGACCAAGACCCTCGTCGGCGGAAGGCCCATGCCCGGGATCGATCGGCTGCGATGGGAGCGTGCGGCGCGCATCGGCGCACTCTACCGCGTTCACCGACTTGTCGCCCGGCAGCGGTTCGTGGTCCACTGCATCTGCTTGCCACGTCCGCCCAATCACCAGGAGCTTCCATGTCCGCGCAGCATATCCTCGCCCTCGATCAAGGCACCACCGGCACCACCGCGCTGGTGTTCGACGCGCAAGGGGCGATCGTGGGACGGGGCTACGCCGAGATCGCGCAGCACTACCCGAAACCGGGATGGGTGGAGCACGATGCCGAGGAGATCTGGGCCTCGGTGGCACGCACCGCCGGCCAGGCTCTGGGCGACGCCGGGATCTCCGCTTCCGATTGCGCCGCCATCGGCATCACCAATCAGCGCGAGACCGCCGTGGTTTGGGATCGGAGCAGCGGGCGACCGGTGCACCGGGCCATCGTCTGGCAATGCCGTCGCTCGGCGTCGATCTGCGACGAGCTGCGCGCGGCGGGCCATCTCGACACGATCCGCGACAAGACCGGGCTGGTGCTCGACGCCTACTTCAGCGGCACCAAGCTGACCTGGCTCTTTCGCGAGCGGCCCGATCTGCGCGAGCGCGCCCAGGCGGGCGAGCTGGCTTTCGGCACCGTCGACAGCTGGTTGATCTGGAAGCTGACCGGCGGCGCGCTGCACGCCACCGACTACACCAACGCCTCGCGCACGCTGCTCTTCGACATCGAGAAGCTGCGCTGGGACGAAGCGCTCTGCGATCTCCTGGAGGTGCCGACGGCGATCCTGCCCGAGGTGCGCCGATCGGCAGAGATGCTGGGCCGGGTCGAGGCGCTCGACTTCCCGGCCGCCGGCGTGCCGATCGCCGGGGTGGCCGGCGACCAGCAGGCGGCCCTCTTCGGTCAGGGCTGCGTGCGCCCCGGCGAGGCGAAAAACACCTACGGCACCGGCTGTTTCTTGGTCACCAACACCGGAGCCGAGCGCCGGCGCTCGCGCGGCGGGCTGCTCGAGACCCTGGCGGTGGGGGAGGACCTCGGTCCCTGCCACGCGCTGGAAGGCTCGATTTTCATCGGCGGGGCGCTGATCCAGTGGCTGCGCGATGAGCTGCGCATCATCGACTCCGCGGCCGACTCCGAGGCGGTGGCGCGCGGCACCGACTCCTCGCAGGGCGTGCACGTGGTGCCGGCCTTCGTGGGCCTCGGGGCACCGTGGTGGGACATGGAGGCGCGTGGCACCATCACCGGGCTGACACGCGGCAGCGGGCGGGCCGAGATCGTGCGCGCCGCGCTGGAGGCGATCGCCTTCCAGGTGCGCGACGTGCTCGAAGCGATGGAGAAAGACGCCGGCTCGAAGATCGAGCTGCTGCGGGTCGACGGCGGAGCGACCGCCAACGATCTCTTGATGCAGTTCCAGGCCGACCTCCTGGGCATTCCGGTCGATCGCCCGGTGGTCGCCGAGACCACCGCGGCCGGTGCCGCCTACCTGGCCGGCCTGGCGGTCGGACTCTACCCGGGGATCGACCAGCTCACGCGGCTGCGGCGCTCGGAGCGGGTCTTCGAGCCGCGGATCGAGGCGGCGGAGGCCGAGTCCCTGCACGCCGACTGGCTGCACGCCGTGGCGCAGGCGCGCTTGCGACCCTGACACGCACGATGCTCTGGCGTCACGGAACCGCCCTGAGCACTGCCAGCGCGCGATCGTCGGCAGGCTCGGACCCTCCGGTGAAGGTCTCGATCGTTCTCCACAGGTGCTTCGTCACAGCCTCGGCGTCGGCTTCCGGGCTCAGCTCCGCCAGAACCCGGATGAGACCGTCGATCCCCAGCTCTTCGTGGGAGCCGTCCTTCGAGCGCGCCTCCGTGACTCCGTCGGTGTAGCAGACCACCAGATCTCCCGGTTTCAAGGCGCGCGTCTCGCATTCATAGCGCTCATCGCGCCGCACGCCCAAGACCAGCCCCCCGACGCTCAGCTCTTCGGCCGGCTCCCGCCCGCCGGGTAGAAACAAGGGTCGATCGTGGCCGGCGCAGCAGCTACGGAGCGTCCGCTCTCGGGAATCGTAGCAGGCCAGGAAACAGGTCACGAAGCGGCTCGGATCGGTCTGTTCGTATACCAGGTTGTTGATCCAGGCGGCCAGTTCGCTCAGCTCGAGCCCGGCGCGGGCCAGGCTGCGGATCGAGGACTGCACGGAAGCCGAGAGAATCGCGGCGGGAACTCCTTTGCCGGTCACGTCGGCGACGGCGAGGAGCGCGCGACGATCGTCGATCTGTACCGCCTCGCAAAGATCGCCACCGACGTGCTTGGCCGGGCGGGTGCAGGCGTGGAAATCGAGACCTGGCAAGATCGGATGCTCCTCGAGCGCCAGTCCCGATTGGATCGATGCGGCAATCGCCAGCTCACTCCGTAGGCGCTCGCGCTCGGCGGCGATGCGGTAGAGCTGAGTCCGCTCGATTCCCACTGCCGCCATCGACGCCATCGCGCCCAGCAGGTCCAGGTCGTCGCGCCCGAATCTCTGGCTGCCCTCGGAGGTGTCCACGTAGAGAACCCCCAAGACCCGACCCTTGCGCAGCATCGGTGCACAAATGGCGGAACGGATGCCGAGTCTCACCACCGAGTCTTGGTCGCGCAAGTGGGCGTCGTCGCGAGCATCGAGAATCAGGAGCGATTCCTTGGATTGGATCGCCTCGCTCACGATCGAGTGACTGAGCTGGAGATCGGGCTGCCGCTCGACGCCCGCGGCGGATCGTGAAATCACGACACGCTGCTTCTTGCCGGCGCCCACGCTGAGCAGGACCGCGGCGCGGTCCGCCGCCAGCTCCTCGAAGATCAGATCCAGCAGAGCTGGCAGCAAGTCCTTCTGCGTCAATGAAACACCGAGTGCGTTCGCGGCGCGGATCAAGACCCCCACGCGGCGGGACTGTCTGTCATCCGGGAGGCCTTCGGTGAGAACCGCCTGCGGCTCGTCGTAGGCCCCTTGTCGCCAGCGGATCACCTGCGTCGAATTCGACATGCCGAGGCCTCGTCTCCGCGATCGCATCCTGCCTGGGATCGTCCCACCGATCATCATACTCTCATTCCATTCTGTTGCTCCGGCGGCGGGTAGCTGGCTCACTGCTCGGTTCCAGCGATCCCCGGAAGCGACTAGACTCCGCCCCATGGAGAGCCTGTCGTTCATGGTGGAACGGATGATGTTCCAGAGCCCGGACAGCGACTTCGCCATCGTTCGGGTGACGCTCGACGAGCCGAAGGGGGAGAGCGCCACCGCCCTGGGCGAGCTGCCCGGCGTGCTGCCAGGCCTGCGGGTCAGGGCCGAAGGGGAGTGGGTGCGGCACAAGAAGTACGGGCGTCAGCTCAAGGTCGCCTCGTTCGTGGTGCAGGAGCCGCACGACGCCGCCGGGGTGCTGCGCTACCTCTCCTCGGGTGCGGTGGAAGGGCTCGGTGTCGCCCTGGCCAAGAAGGTCGTCGACCATTTCGCGGACGACACTCTCGATGTGCTCGACCAGTCCCCGCATCGCCTGGTGGAGATCCGCGGCATCGGCAAGGCGACCGCCGAGAAGATCCGCAAAGCCTGGTCCGAGCACCGCGACATCCGCGAGATCATGATCTTCCTACAAGGACACGGCATCGGCCCCGGCTTTGCCGCACGGGTCTACCGGCGCTTCGGATCCGAGACCATCGGTGTCGTCAAGGAGGATCCCTACCGCCTGATCCGCGAGGTCCGCGGGATCGGCTTCGCCACCGCCGATCGGCTGGCCACCGAGCTGGGTCTTCCCGCCGAGCATCCGGCGCGTCTCGGTGCCGGGCTCGATCATGTGCTCTTGGAGTCGCTGGGCGCGGGGCATCTGCACCTGCCGGCAAACGCCTTGCTCCATCAAAGCGCCAAGCTGCTCGCGGTCGATCCGGCGCCGGTCCACGAAGAGCTCGAGCAAGCACTGGCTCGCGGCGAACTGATCGACGATGAAGGCCGCATCTACCGGCCGACGGAGTACGCCTGCGAGGTTGAGGTGGCGCGGCGAGTGTGCGACCTCGCCGTGGCGCGCGCCCGCCCGGGAAGCAGCAATCGCCCGGTCGAGGCCGACATCGACCAGGTGGCGCGGCGCCAGCGTCTCGATTTCACCGAGCGGCAGCGCGCTGCCCTGCGCCAGGCTCTGGAGCGGAAGATTCTGGTGGTCACCGGCGGTCCCGGCACCGGCAAGACCACCATCACGGTCGGGCTGATCGCGCTCTTCGCCTTGCGTGGCCTCGCCGTGCAGCTCGCCGCCCCGACCGGTCGCGCCGCGCGCCGCCTGGCGGACGCTTCCGGCCGCCGCGCCAGCACCATTCACCGCATGCTGGCCTTCGATCCGGAGTCGGGCGAGTTCAGCCGCAACGAGCAGAAGCCTCTGCAATGCGACGTGCTGATCATCGACGAGGCCTCGATGATCGACGTCCCGTTGATGCAGAGCGTGCTGCGGGCGCTGCCGCGCGAGGCCCGACTGATCCTGATCGGCGATGTCGACCAGCTGCCCTCGGTCGGACCGGGCACGCTGCTCAAGGACCTGATCGACTCACGCATCGGCGCGGTGGTGGTGCTGGACCAGATCTTCCGCCAGGAAGAGACCAGCCGGATCGTCTCCAACGCCCACCGCATCAACCGCGGGACCATGCCGGAGCTGGTCAACGGCCACGGCTTCTACTTTCTGAGCCGCGAAGAGCCGGAGGAGATCGCCGACACGGTGGTCGAGCTGGTCGCCGAGCGCCTGCCGGCGGCCTACGATCTGCATCCGCGCGATGAGATCCAGGTGATCACGCCGATGTATCGCGGCGAGACCGGCGCCGATCGGCTCAACCTCCGCCTGCGGAATCGGATCAACCCCAACGGCGCGCCGCTCACACACAAGAACCGCGAGTTTCGCGTCGGCGACAAGGTGATGCAGATCCGCAACGACTACAACAAGATGGCGTTCAACGGCGACATCGGCATCGTGGAGTCGGTCGACCGCGAAAGCCTGAAGGTGGTGTTCGCCGAGACCGCCGCGGAGTACGACGCCGCCGATCTCGACGACCTGGCGCCGGCCTATGCGGTGTCGGTGCACAAGAGCCAAGGGTCGGAGTTTCCGGCGGTGATTCTGCCGGTGACGACGCAGCACTATGTGATGCTGCAGCGCAATCTTCTCTACACGGCGCTGACCCGCGCGCGCCGGCTGGCGGTTCTGGTGGGAACGGAGGAGGCGGTGGGGTTGGCGGTGCGGCGGGATCAGGTGAAGCGGCGGAACTCTGGGTTGCGGGGGAGGCTAGAGGGAGACCGATAAGGGATATTATGTAAACTTGCTTGCAAGTTTACATAATATCGGCGGCATTATGTAAACCTGCGCCCTCCCTTAGTTTGCGGTGCTTTGTTCGAGGGGTGCGGCATCGTTCACGGTTGGGGCTCGAGTTTCATTGGGCGCAGGTTTACATAATGCCGCCCGGCTCCGGGGTGGCGTGGTTGGCGGCCGAGGGGTTTGGGGCGCGGGCGTCGTTGGGTGGGCTCGCGCTTTGCGCGTCGCATTCGGGGCGGTG
>CAZBBK010000097.1:0-13290 GCA_964490075.1 uncultured Gemmatimonadota bacterium
GGTCTACGAACTGGGGTCTTGTTAGATTCCGTGGAATCAGGAGGTCTGAACTTACAAGTTCGTCCGTCCGGCTCAAGAGACGATCGTCCCCCGAGGCGGTCGGGACGTCAACGATCGGTGTGGCATGAAATCGTACATCAAGGGACTCGGCAGCTATGTGCCCGACCGTGTCGTCACCAATGACGATCTCGCGCGGCGCTTCGACACCAGCGACGAGTGGATTCGCCAGCGCACCGGCATCGAGGAGCGGCGCTTCGCGGACGAGGGGGTGTGGTGCTCCGATCTGGCGAAGGAGGCATCTCTGGCGGCGGTCGCCGACGCCGAGATCGACCTGCACGAGATCGACCTGATCATCTTCGCGACTCTTTCCCCCGACCACCATTTCCCTGGAACCGCCTGCTATCTGCAGCCCAAACTGGGCCTCGAGGGCGTGCCCTGCCTCGACATCCGCCAGCAGTGCACCGGCTGGGTCTACGGCATGACGCTCGCCGATTCCCTGGTGAAGAGCGGCGCCTATCGCAACATCCTGCTGGTCGGCTCCGAGGTGCATTCACACGCGCTGCACTACGCCGACGCCGGGCGCGACGTGACCGTGATCTTCGGCGATGCCGCCGGTGCGGCGATCATCGCGCCGGCGCCCGAAGGCTCCGATCGGGGAATGCTGGCCCATGCCCTGCACGCCGACGGTCGATTCGCCGATCGGCTCTGCCTCCGTCTCTTCGACATCTCGCGGATTCCGATCACCGACGGCGAGTACCTGGAGCCGAACGAGAACCACTGGCCCTACATGGAAGGGCGCCACGTTTTCAAAGAGGCGGTCCGGCGCATGCCCGAGGTGGTCCGCGAGGTGCTGGCCAAGACCGGCCACGGCGTCGAGGACATCGACCTCTTGGTGCCCCATCAGGCCAACCTGCGCATCAACGAGTTTGTCGTCGCCTCGCTGGGACTGCCGCTGCCGAAGGTGATCAACAACATTCAGCGCTACGGCAACACCACCGCGGCGTCGATTCCGCTGGCTCTCGACGAAGCCCGGCGCAAGGGCCAGGTCGAGACCGGCGATCTGGTCTGCATGGTGGCCTTCGGCGCCGGCTTCACCTGGGGCGCGGTCACTCTGCGCCTGTAGCGGACCCTTCCGACTCGGTGGGGGCGGCTCCGCCGTCTGCGGCGTCGGCGCCGACTTCGATCGTGTCGGGCAGGGCCGGGGTCTCTCCGGGTTCCACGTCCGGCTCCAGCGGTTGGTCGTCGATGATCGCGCCCTGGTCACCGGCCCGGTAGGCGTTTTCGCCGCGCTCCAGCGTGCGTTCGGAGATCCCCTCCAGCGATTGGTCGACAGTCTCGCGGAGATTGTCGAGGCGGCCGGTGAACGATCGCGTAACGGTGTCGCCGTCTTCCAGCGAGGTAATCACGTGCGGCGTGATCAGGATCACCAGCTCGGTTTTGCTGTCGCGAGTACTGGTGGAGCGGAACAGGTAACCCAGGATCGGGATCTTCGAGAGGATCGGAATGCCGGTGTGGGCCATCGTCTCCGATTCCTGGATCAACCCGCCGATCGCCAGGGTCTGGCCGTCGCGCACCGCGACGGTGGTCTTGGCGGTGCGCGAGATGAAGGTCGGCTGACCGTTGGTGGTCGATCCGGAGATCTCGGAGACCTCTTGCTCCAGTTCCAGCGACACCACACCCTGCTCGTTGATGTTGGGCGTGATCGACAGTTTGATGCCGGCGTCTTTGTACTGGAACGTGAGACGCTCGATACCGGCTTCGGAGATGGTGCTCTGCTCCACCGGCACCTGGTCGGTCACCGCGATCTCCGCCGTCTTGTTGTCGGAAGCGACGATATTGGGGCTGGCCAGGACGTTCAGCTTCGACTCGCTGGCGCGCGCTTCTACGATGGCCTGCAGACGGTTGGTCTCCGAAATCATGTAGCGGAAGCCGTCGAACACCGAGGACGCCGAGTCGCGGGTGGCGGCACCGCGCGAGAAATCCTGCTGAAAGGTGTGCTCGTTGCCGCCGTAGGACGTCGTCGCCGCATTGGATGTCGCCCATTCGACGCCGAGCTGAGACTGGTCGTCGAGCGAGATCTCCGCCACCAGCATCTCGATGAATACCTGCTTGGGAGGGATATCGAGCAGCGCGATGGTGCGCTTGATGTTCTCGTAGTTCTTGGGAGTGGTCTTGACGATCAGCGCGTTGATGTCTTTGTAGGGAACCACGGTGGCACCCGAGAATCGCTCGTCTTCGGTGGTGACCGCCGAGGAGGTCTGCGGAGTGCTGCGGCGATTGCGGCTGCTGCGTGCCCGGGCACGCTCAGCCGCCCGCTGGCGCGCCGCCGCGGCGGCGCGCGAGGCGCGGGTGCTGCTCGGATCCTCGTCATAGAGGTCGTTCAAGACCGCGGCCACCGTTTCGGCGTCGGCGTTCTCGAGGTAGTAGACGTAGAGATTGTCTTCGGTGGCGTTGCTCGGCACGTCGAGATGATCGACGATCAGGAGCATGCGCCGGATCGCCGACGCCGAGGAGGAGATGATGAGTGTGTTGGTGCCTTCGTGGGAGACGATGGTATGGCCCTGTCCCTCGGCGAAATCGTTGAGCGCCGTCGCCAGCTCGGTGGCGGGGATGTGGTCGAGGGGCACGATCTGGGTGATCAGACGATCGTCGGTGGGAATGCCGTCCAGCGATTTACCGCGGCGGGTCTCGACGTTGTACTGCGACGAGTCTTTGAGCGGGACGATCTTGTAGTAGCGACCGGAAGGGATCGCCGCCAGGGCGTTGATCTCCAGCACGGTCTGGATCACGTCGGGAATATCGGCCTTGAGAACTTGACGCGATGACTTGATGGTCACCGACGCGGCATCGACCTCGGGGTGAACGATGAAGTTGAGGTCGTCGCGCACCTCCGACATCAGCTGCAGGAACTCCAGCAAATCCATGCCGTCGAAGTTCATCTTCAGCGCGTCGGAGGCGCCGGAATCGACCAGGCGCGATGCCGACTGGGGCACCACCGGCGTGCCGGCGCGGCGGGTCGGAGTGCGCCGGGAACGAACCGGGGGAGGCTCGGGTAGATCGGCGTCGCCCTCGTCTTCGTCCTCACCGAGCAGGTCGCGGGCGGGTCGGAAATCGAATAGATCGCCGGCCGACTCCTCCATCTCCTCCAGGATCCGTTCGCGACTCGGGATGCGCGGTCCGGAGCGGTCCTCGGCCTCTTCCTCTTCTTGCGCCCTCGCATGGCCGAAAGAGACCAGGCCGGCGCAAGTCAGGCCGATTGCCAGCATTCGGATCGCTGCGCGTTGACGCTTCATCTTCTTGGAGTCCTGCTGCTCGGGTTTGCTCATGCGGGTTTCGATCCTGGTGGGCGCGCGGCTCACTCGTCTTCGTCCTGCCCGCGAGCGCGCTCGCGAGCTTTGCGCAGCCGCCGTTCCCTCAAGTAGTCGCGGCGGCTCTTGGCGCTGGAGTTTCGATTCAGACGGGCCGACTTGGACCGGGAGGCCGGTTTGCTCTCGCCTGTGAAGCATTTGACGATCAGCTCTTCGGTGGGCTTGCGCAGCCGCACCTCGGTCGACTCGATCGAGGCGATCAAGTAGCCGTCGATCTTCTCCGAGAGGTAGTAGCGGCGTGATGCGTCCTCGCCCTTTTTCATCAGGTAGGCGAGGCGCTCGTTGTTTTCGAGGACCACCGTTCCGAGCAAGGTGTAGTCCGACGCCTCGCGGGCCTGGCGGGCTTCGTCGGGATCGGGCGCCGCGTCGATCTTGCGCCGCTCGGGGTGGAAGGGGTTCTTGGCCTGAACGACCTGGTAGTCCTTGCGCGCGACCCGGCTCCTGCGCTGATCGGACTCGGCCTTGGCGGATCCGGCGCTCTGCGCCGCGTCGATCGCCGGCAGACCCTGGTCGGGATCGGTGTCGGCCGACCAGGTTCCGACATTGGCCCAGACCAGCCAGCCGTTCAGCGCCAGGACGGCGAGGTTGAGCGGAATCGAGCGTTTGAGGGTCACGATCCAGCCTCCTCGTTGGAAGCCGCGCTGAAGCCGTGGATCGTCATCTTGACGTCGAGCTTCTCGTCGGGGGAGCGGCGCTTGCGCTGCCGGATCGAGATCGACGAGATCTGCAGGGCCCGCTGATGGCTGTCCATCCCGTAGAGCAGGTCGACCAGCGTCTCGATCCTGAGCTCGAGCGAGATCTCGATCGGGATGCTGGTCAGGTCGCCGACCACCACCGCATCCTTGGGCTTGTTGCTCTTGAGCTCGACGTCGGCCTTCTTGGCCGCCGAGTTGACCAGCTTGCCCAGCTCCGCGCCGGCGATGCCGGTGTCCTCGCCGGGCAGCAGCCGGGAGCGCATGCGCCGGCCCTCCGCCGTGGCCACGGCCAGCTCGCGCTCGACCCGCTTGGCACGCGCCAGGGTGCCGCGCGCCTGCACCAGGTCGAAGCGCGCCGTCTCGATCTGCTCTCGGGTGCCGGCGCGTGCCGCCAGCAGGGGGCGCACGCCGAAGGTGATGCCGCCCCAGACCAGGGCCACGAGCGCCGCGCCGCTCACCAGGCGCTTTTCCCTCTCCGTCATTGGCCGGCCTCCGGCTCCTCGGCGACGATGGTGGCGCAGATCTTGAAGTTCCACTGCTCGTCGCGCAGCGTGGTGCGCGAGCACTCGGAAACCTCCGCGAACATCGCGTTTCCTCCCAAGAGGATCTTGAGCTGCTGCACGTCGTCGTTGTTCTCGGCGTGTCCGGTGATCGTGATCTTGGGCCCGTCGATGGTCAGATTGCTGATCCAAGCACCGTAGTCGAGCAGCCTGGCGAGCTCGCGGATGGTGGTCAGCGGGCCGATGAGTCCGGCCCGAGCCTGGTCGAAGCTGCTCGCCAGCTTCCGCTGCTCGGTGAGGTCGCTCTCGAGGCCCTTGATGCGCTGCACCTCCGGGGTCAGCTCGGTGAGCTCGGCGCGGAGCGCGGAGAGCTGGCGACGCTCGTGCACCAGGTCGCCGGCGATCAGCCCGATGCCGAGCAGTGCCGCCAGTCCGACCTGTAAGCCGATCGCCAAGGTGCCGGCCCCGGTGTCGCCGGAGCGCTGATCCTCGGGCAGCAAGTTGGGCAGCCCGTGCGACTCGCCGATCCCCAATCGGGCCAGCGCATGGGCGGTAATGGCCGATGCCTGCTCGTCATCGAGCTCCAGGCCTCGTCCCAGCGGTTCCAACGAGTCGAGCTTCAGGTGGGCACTCAGCTCATCGACCACCTCGGCCGGGAGCGCCCGGCCGCTGGTGATCACCCGCGCCGGTCGCGGCTCGCCGATGGCGCTCATGCAGGCCTGGCGCGTGGCGGCGACCAGCTGAGCCGTCATCTGCTCCGGGCTGGTCGAGTTGCCGCTCGCGGCGGTCCCGTTGCCGTGTGGGAAGCGGTAGATCCCCGCCGGAGCGGTCCCTCGCAGCACGGCGACCTCGGTGGAGGAGACGTTGCTCCGCACCAGCGCCATCGCTTCGCCCGCGGCGCCGCCGGCCGCCGGCAAATCGAGATCGGCGAGGATGCCCGGGGTGATCGCCATGGTCGGCAACCCGGCATTGGCCACCAACGTGCGGTAGCGGTCGAGAATTCCGCGCTCGACCGCCACCACCAGCAAGCGCACCTTGTCGTCGATCCGTTCGATCAGGCGGAAGTCGAAGTAGGTCTCGCCCGCCGCGAGCGGAAAGCTGCGCTCGATCTCGAACTCCAGCAGCTGGCGCAGGTGCTTCTCCTCCACGCCCGGCAGCTCGATGATGCGGATCATCGCGTCCTTGAGCGGGATGCCCGCCACCACCCGCCGGCAGCGCAGGCCCTTCTCGGTCAAGAACGCCGACATCTGGTCGGCGACCTCGGCCTCGCCGGAGGCGGCGGAGACGTCGAGGGTCGCCATGCGCGTGACATGGGGCGCACCGAAGATCCGTCTCATCTGCACGAAGTGGATTCGCCCTTCCACGAACTCGATGCCCAGGGCGCGCGCCGGCAGCTTCACGGGAGCACCCTCCGGGGCGGCGTCGAGCCGGTGTCGTCCCAGTGCAACACCTGCACCGCCGAGGCGCCGGCCGAGCCACGGCCGACCACCTGCACCACGGCGCGGATCTGGCGGTAGATCTCACTCTGTTCCACCTGTCCCTCGGCGACGATGCTGAGGTAGCTGGAGAGCACCTCACGGCGCGATCGACCGCTGCGCTGGGTCAGCGGGGTGCTCATCCGATCGAGCTGGATCGTCTGCGCCTCCGCCTCTCCCAGGCGCGCCACCAGCACCGGGTAGGGTGCGGTGTAGCGATTGGGGGTGCGACGGTTTCCCCACACCGTCACCAGGTCGCGCAGCCCCGGAAGATCTTCGTCGCCGTAGAAGATCTCGGGCGTGATGCCGCGCACCATGAGCAATTCCTCCAGCGCCCGGAATCCCCCGCCGCGCGTCGCGTAGGGCAGCTCCAGAGTGGAGTAGTAGTCGTCCTCGGCGCCGCTCAGCCCGCGCAGATCGTCGGCATCTTTCCAGTCCAAGATGGCGTCGATGATCTCGTCCCTTTCCGTCCCGATCTGAATGCCGACTTGATCCAGCAGTCGTGCCAGGGTCTCGCGGCTGGCGCGGTTGATCTGGATCAGCGCGCTCTCGTCGTGAATCGCGTAGGAGCAGTAGCCGTATTCCAGCCAGCGGCCGGTACGGACAGTGCTTTCGAGGGCCTCGGCCAACAGGGCTTCTACCGCCAAAGGCGGATCGGAGTTCCTGGCGAAGTAGACCTCTCCGGTCTCTTCGTCCCGAAAGCAGAAGTCCGCAGGCTGCATGATCTCCTCGACCGCGCGGTCGAGCGCCGCGATGGCGAGGTAATAGGCCCGGGAAGAGTCCCGATAATTGCCCGCCATGTCTACCTCTGTTCGCGCGATGAAGGCGAACTCGAAGGCCATCAAGAGGAGCGCGGTCAAGAGCAGCAGCACCACCAGGAGGGCGATGCCTCGTTCGTTCTCTCGGGCTCGGGGGCTCAATGGAAGTCCACCATGTCTTCGAAGAGGCCGCCGACGGGCGAGCGTTCGCTGCGGGTCAGATGGGTCTTGGCGTAGATGCGGGCATAGATCGGCGGCAGGTCGATGGTGTCTCTACGGCTCGGATGGAGAGCGCTCAAGGTGATCTCGACCCCTTCGGGGAGCTTCTGCGGCTGCACCGCCGGGTCCTCGATCTCCGGATCCCAGCTCTCGAGCCATGCTCCATCCAGCGCCTCTTCCTCGTCCTGGGGGATTGCGGGGTAGTAGAAGTAGCGAAGGCTCATGCGCACCACCTCGGGGGCGATCTCGACCTGCTCCGAGATACGCTCGTCCTCGGTCTGCAACGCCTCCGGCAGCGCCCGTTCCACGACCAGCCCGCGCATTTCGCTCTCATCGGAGCTCACCTTCCAGGTCACCTCGACGCTGCCGGGCTGCAGCTCGCCGAGAATCGGGCTGGGATCGGCGGTCACGAAGCGCAGGGTGTCGGCGCTGCCGAAGAAATAGGGCACCAGGCGGTTCTCGATCGCCAACTTCACGTTGGAGGCGGAACGCAGCTCCGAGCTCAGCTCGTCGAGCGCTAGGCGCAGCGCCGACTCGGAGTCCTGGGTGCGCGCGCCCTCTTTCCAGGCGCGCTGGGCGGCGTCGAAGCCGCCATAGAGGGCGGCCACCAGCAGCGTCATGATGGTCAGCGCGACCATCAGCTCGAGCAGCGTGAAGCCGTGCTCTTCTGGCCGCGCACGCATTCTCAGAAGCCGGACCATGCCCTCGCCTTTTGGGACTGGGTGGTGGTGAGCCGCAGCGCCGCCCGCGGCTCGGCCGGCGGCCACTCGACCCTTACGTCAATTCGGAAGCGCTCCAGCTCCTGCTCTTGGCGCCCCGCGAAGGGGTCGCCGTCGGCTCCCGGCGCGCGCTCATGTTCCTCCTCGCCTTCCTCGGGCTCCTCGAGCACCACGCTGAGGGTCCACAGGAAGCGACCGTCGTCGCTCTCGCCGGAGTCTTCCAGCTCTTCGAAGGTGGCCTGGCGCAGCAAATCGTCCATGATCGATCGAGCTTCCAGCATGGCGTGGGTGCGTTCGGTCGACCAGCGCCCCGCGCGGATTCCTTCGCCGAACACTCCGAGCACCGACACCACCGCGTAAGCCAGGATGGCGGCGGCCACCATGATCTCGAGCAGGGTGAAGCCGTTCTGCTCCTTCACCCGTCCCACTCCTCGTCGAGGCGCTCGATCCGCACCTTGCCGCCGGCGCGGGAGAGCTCGATCCGCCAGGCCGCGCGCCGGTCGCCCAACACCACCAGGCCGCCGCTGGTATGGCCGCGCGGATCGAAGCTCATGAGCGGGCGATCGGCGTCCTCCTCCGCGTGCATTACTTCGAAATCGAGGAACTCCACTCCTCGGCCCAGCTCTTTGGCCAGAACCGACTCATAGCCGGCGTCCGGCGCGTGCTCGTCCGCCATCCTCTCGGCGCGCAGCTCGCGGCGCTCGAGCAGCTCCTCGGAGAGATAGAGCCGCCGGTCGTCGGATTCGTCGCGCAGCAATGTGTAGCGACCATCTTCCGCGTCGAAGCGCACACAATGCGGCATCCGCGACGACACCGCCAGGTCACGCGCCAGGCGAAATGTCGCCGCCAGCTCACGCGCGGCGGTGCGCGCTCTCAGCCCCGACATATTCTGATAGGCGATCGGCAGCCCGAGCCCCGTCACCACGGCGATCAGCGCGATGACCACCAATAGCTCGATCAGTGTGAAGCCGGCGCTCCGATCGGGTCGCGGTCGCATCACCGATCCGTGGCCTCGGCTACAGGTCCCAGCTGACGATATCGAGATCGACCGCCTCTTCACCGCCGAACTCTCCGTCTCTGCCCAGGCATATGAGGTCGTAACCGAAGGGACTTTCTTCGGCCGGGTTGCGATAGATGTAGTCGCGGTCCCAGGGATCGACGATGGTGAGCTTGTCGTAGTAGGGACCGGCCCAGCCGTCGGCCCCTGGATCGAACACCAGTGACGATATACCTTCGTCCTCGTCCGGGTAGCGACCCACGTCCTGTCGAAACCGCTCAAGACAGTTCTTGAGAGTGGCGATGTTGGACTTGGCGACGGCGTAGCGCGCCTTGTCGGTCTCGCCGCCGATCAGCTGGGTTCCGGCGGCGGCGAGGATCGCCAGGATCACCACCACCACCAGGAGCTCGATCAGAGTGAAGCCCCGCTGATCGTGCCTTCGATCCCTGTCTGTATGCATCATAATTACCTCGGTCTCTGTTCGAACGAGTGTCGCTGAGGGGCGCACCATCAGCCTCCCGCCGCGGTGGTCACGCTCATGATCGCGCTCACCAGCGAGAGCACGATGAAGCCGACCACGACCGCCATTAGCAGGATCATGATCGGCTCCAGGAGCGCGGTGAGGCGGCGGATCGAGGTGCGCACGTCGGCTTCGTAGATGTCGGCGATCTGGTGCAACATGATGTCGAGGCGCCCGGTCTCTTCGCCCACCGTGATCATGTGGATCGCCATCCGCGGAAAGACGCCGGTGCCGGCCAGTGGACCGGCGATCCCCTCCCCCTCGCGCACCGCGCCGTGAAGGCGCAGGATCGCTTGCGAGATCACCTCGTTGCCGACCACATCCTTGACGATGAAGAGTGCGCTCAGAATCGGCACGCCGCTGGCCGAGAGGGTTCCGAGGGTGCGGGCGAAACGCGCCAGGGCGAGTTTGCGGGTGACCCCCCCGAGCCCCGGGATGCGCATTTGAAAGCGGTCCCAGCCGATCCGGCCGGCCTCGGTCTGGCGCCAATAGCGCAACGCCAGGAGCAGCACCGCCAGAGCCAGCGCGGCCACCCACCAGTGGCTGCGGATCGCGTCGGATGAGCGGATCAGGATCAGGGTCGGCAGCGGCACCGCCTGTCCCATCCCTTCCAGGATGCCGACGAAACGCGGAATCACCGCGGTCATCAAGAAGGTCACCGCGCCGCCGCCGACCAGGGCCAGTACGGCAGGGTACATCATGCTGGTGACCACGTAGCTGCGCAGATCCTCCATCTGCTCCTGGAACTCGGCCAGCCGCTCCAGGATGGTATCGAGCACGCCGCTCGCCTCGCCGACGCTGACCATGTTGACGTAGAGGGGTGGGAAGATCCGCGGGTGGTGCTCGAAGGCCTCGGCCAGGCTGGCGCCCCCGGTGACGTCGCGATGCACCGTTTCCAGTACCTCACGGAGCTTCGGCGCCGAGCAGAGCTCGACCAGGATTTCCAAAGACCGGGCCAGCGGAACGCCGGCGCCGACCAGCGACGCCAACTGCTGCGTGAAGCCCAAGAGATCGCGCCGGCGGACCCGCTGGAAGGGGTTGCGCAGCTCCATCTGCAGCGAGAATCCATCCCCGTCCTCGGCCTTGATCTCGATCGGCAGGTAGGCCATCTCTTCGAGCTTGGCCCGCACCTCGGCGACGTTGGTGCCATCCATCACGCCGGTGACGGTCTTGCCCTTCGCGGTGGCGGCGGTGTAGGCGAAGCTGCTCACGAATGCCTCACGTCAGATCCTCCTCTTGCGTGGTGCGCAGCACTTCGTCGAGGGTGGTGATTCCCTGCAGCACCTTCTGCCAGCCATCGTCGCGCAGGGTTCGCATGCCGCCCGAGATCGCCAGGTTGCGCAGCTCGGTGGAGCTCACTGTCCGCGCCATCATCGACTTCAGATCCGGGGTCACGTCCATCAGCTCGAAGATCGCTACCCGGCCTGCGTAGCCTTTGTGTCTGCAGTACTTGCAGCCTGCCCCCTGAAACACGTCGAAGCTCGACCGGCCCTCGGGATTGGCGATTCCCGCCTCTGCCAGCACCTCCGCGGTGACCGTCGCGGGCTCGCGGCAGTGGGGGCAAATGGTGCGCACCAGGCGTTGCGCCATGGCCAGGTTCAGGCAGCTCGAGATCAGGTAGGGCTCGACCCCCATGTCGACCAGCCGGGTGACGGTGGAGGGGGCGTCGTTGGTGTGGATCGTCGACAGCACCAGGTGGCCGGTGAGCGCTGACTGGATGGCGATCTCGGCGGTCTCCAGGTCGCGGATCTCGCCGATCATGATCACGTCGGGATCCTGGCGGACCAGGGAGCGCAGGCCGGAGGCAAAGGTCAGATCGATCTCGGGCTTGACCTGGATCTGGGTGATGCCCGGCAGGTGGTACTCGATCGGATCCTCGACGGTGATGATCTTGAGGTCGGGATCGTTGATGATCGAGAGCGCGGCGTAGAGGGTGGTGGTCTTGCCGGAGCCGGTCGGTCCGGTGACCATCATCACGCCGTTGGGACGCCGCACCGCCTTCTGAAACTGCGCCAGGTCGGTCGCGGGGAAGCCGAGCTCTTCGAGCCCGATCATGGTGCTGGAGCGGTCGAGGATGCGCAGCACCGCCGACTCGCCGAACTGGGTCGGCACGGTCGACACGCGCAGGTCGATCTCGCGCCCCGAGGCACGCACCCGGGCGCGTCCGTCTTGCGGCAGGCGGCGCTCGGCGATGTTGAGCTCGGCCATGATCTTGATGCGGCTGACGATGGCCGGGTGGAGCTTCTTGGGAGGGGTCTCGAGATCCTGGAGCACGCCGTCGACCCGGCAGCGAACCCGCAGATCGCGTTCCTGCGGCTCGACGTGGATGTCGGAGGCCCCCATCTCGACCGCTCGTGAGATGAAGAGGTTCACGAGCTGGATGACCGGCGCTTCCGAGGCCATGTCGCGCAGGTGGTCGACGTCTTCGAGCTCGTCGTCGCCGAGGAACGAGAGCTCCTCGTCGCTGATCGAGGAGATGATCTTCTCCATCGTGGTGGCGCCGGAGCCGTAGCTGCGCTCCAGGGCCTCGTCGATATCTTCGTCGGATGCGATGGCGATGTCGTAGCTGATCCCGAGCACCCGCGCGATGTCGTCCAGGAACTCGCAGTGGAAGGGGTCGGGGATGGCGAAGATGACGTGGCTGTCCTCGTAGGAGAGGGGGATCACCTTGTGGTACTTGAGGTACTTGAGGTCGAGCCGGGCGAAGACCGGCGGTGCCTCGGGGAACTCGCCCAGGGTCAGGTAGTCGACGCCGATCTGCTCGGCGATCGCCTGGTTGACCTGCATGCGCGACACGTAGCCCAGGTCGAGCAGCACCTGGCCGATGCGCTCCCCGCTGCTGCCGCGCGACTCGAGCGCGATGCGCAAGTCGTTCTCCGAGATCACGCCGCGCTCGACCAGGATCTCACCGAGCGGCTTCTTGAGTTGATAGAGGAGCATGGGACGCCGGGGGCGAGTGGATTGCGGAGCGGGAGGAGCCCTTGAATTGGCTACGTGAAGGCGACGAGGGACGTTCCCGCATGAGAGGAAGCCGCGGTCGCCTGAAGGAGGATCGGCAGGAATGTAGAGGAGGCGATTGGGATCTTCAATATTCGGGGGGCGGCGCGGTCGAGATCGGCGCGGTCGAGGCGGTCGTTCCGGAGCACGGTCGACAGATCGGGCGCCAACGCCGGCGGATCGAAGCCGGCGCCGGACAGATAGCCGAAATCCCAGTCGGAGGCGTCATGGGCTCCCTTTGCCCCGAGAGCCGAAGAGCAAGAGCAGCTCACAGCCGGCGGCAGCGGCCGCCACGGATCGCAGCGCTTCGATTCCGTGCTCGTCGGAACGATCCATGCGGGGAGATACGCACGTGGGCGGGCGTTGCGCCCAGCCCTTCTGGGAGCGTATCAAAGGAGCCTCGGGGCCGAGCTCCAGCGGCATCGCCCCGAACGCGCTAATCTCCACCCTTGCCGTTTCGAATCGAACCCCACCGGAGCTCGCGATGAGCCTCGACTTGACGCCTCTGCGCAATGCACTCCTGCGACTCGACGAAGGCCTGCAGCGATACCGCCGCGACATCGCCGACGACCAGATTCGCGATGGATTGATCCAACGCTTCGAATTCACCTACGAGCAATGCCACAAGATGCTCAGGCGCCACCTGGAAGCTGCGGCGCCGACACCCGGCGCTTTCGATCGCGCGGATCTTCAAGAGGTCATCCGCTCCGCCAACCGGGCCGGGCTTTTGAAGGGCGATTGGCCACGCTGGCGAACCTACCGGCGAATGCGGGCCAAGACCAGCCACACCTACGACGAGGAGATCGCTCTCGAGGTGGTCGCGGACATCCCGGACTTCTTGGACGAGGCGCGCTTTCTGCTCGCTGAGCTCGAGAAAGTGCAGCGGTGAGCGAACGCCCCGCCGTCGAGCTGAGCCAGGAGGAGTGGCGCATGGTCCGCGAGATATTGCGCAAGCTGGTACCGGGCCGTGAGGTTTGGGCATTCGGGTCGCGCGTGACGGGTCGCGCCCGCCGCTACTCCGATCTCGACCTTGCCGTCATCG
>CAZBBK010000098.1:0-13090 GCA_964490075.1 uncultured Gemmatimonadota bacterium
AAGTGGGTCGCTTCTCACGAGCACAGGTGGGTCAATTCTGGCGAGCGCCTAAGCCATCTCCGATGCGGAAAAGGTGGCCTACGAGGCGCGCCGCATCGACGACCTGGAGGAGCGGATCGGGGTTCGCTTTCTCGCCGCCTACGGCAATTCAGGAAGCGACAGAGAAGCGTTTTGCGAGGCTCTCGATATCCCGCCGGAGCGCTTCTTCATGATCGATTGCCCGGAGTGTCAGCCGCTGCCCGAGTGCGAAAATGCGATGCTTTTGGGTGATTGGTACCGCCATCTCGAAGAGCTGGAGAACGCCGATATCCCATTCGTGCCTCAGCCCTGCGAGTAGTCGGTATCGGGTATGACCCATAGAGCGATCTCCCGAAAGCCGGGCATCACTCCCAGGGCAAGGTCCACAACCACCACCAGTTCCGCGGTCCGTCCGGGCATGCCGACCGGGAAAGACGGTTGCCCGCCCGTCACTGCGCAGTCCCCCCGGGGATCTCAGGGCTGTCTTCATCCGGCCAGCTCAACACAGCGAAGCGCTCCCGTTCCGCCGCGGAGGCCAGCCGCCGATCGAGACAGACGAACTCCAGCGAGGCGGGATCCGGCCCGGCGATCAGGAGCGCCGCACCGAGCTGGGCGGCATCGGCCGCGCGAATCGGCTCTCGTGCGAGCACGGCTACCGCGCGCATGCGAACGGCGAGTGCATCGCTCACTTCGTCCCATGTCTTGGACAGGGTCTCGAAGCGGCGGATCGCCTCGCGGCGCTCGCTATGCGAGATCCGCCCCTCTCTGGAGCGGCGCTCGATCGCCGACACGATCTCCACCAGAGTCCAGCACCAGGTCGCCAGGTGGGAATCTTCCCGCAGCCACGACCGAGCGAGCCTAGTTCCCGGTTCCTCGACCACGAGCGGAACGATGGCGGAGGTATCCCAGTACCTCACACCCGATCCTCGCGCTCGTCGTGCAGAGCCCCGCTCAGGTCCGCATCCAGCCGCATTGCCTCACGGGCGAGAATCGATGAGGCATCACCGCTGCCGGGGCGAAGCGCCCCCAGACCGATCAGCTCTTCGCGCCTCTCGTCTCGGGCCGCGCTTCCCGGCTCGAGCCCCAGCAACCGCGCCACCGGCGTCCCGCGATCCAACACCTGCACTTCGCCGCCTTCACGGACCACGCGGACGTAGTGGGAGAGACGGGCTTTCAGCTCGGAGACGGAGACGGAGTGCATATGACCAAGTTAGTCGGATGCTCGTGACTTATCAAGTCCGGAGCAGTGGATTCGTTTCGCTACTCACGCCCGCGCCCGATACCCGAAGCGCGCCAGCCTGCGCGGATCGGTGCTCCAGTTCTTGTCCGCCTTCACCAAGAGATCGAGCGTGAGCGACTCCCCGAGAAAGGTCTCGATCGAGCACCTCGCCGCCGTCCCAATCTTCCTGATCATCTGCCCTCCCCTTCCCCACCACGATCCGTAGCCCCCGGTGTCAGGATAGTTGCCGCCTGACTGGAGGGCTGCGGGGCCCCGCCGCCGAGCGAAGCGAGGTGTTGGTCAGTCTCGACGCAGTCGGTCGGAGAGGGCGATGGGAGTGGGATAGCGGAACACCACCAGGTAGGAGGAGCCGATGAAGGTGATCAGGGTCGCCAATTGCACAAGGTTGACGGCGGATTGGCTGATGAGCTCGGACCGGGCAGCGACAAAGACGATGAGCAGGGAGAATTCACTCATCTGCCCGAGGCGCCAGCCGATCTCCAGCCCCAGCTTCTTCGACTCCGCGACCCCGACCAGAAGCAGGCGGTAGGCGAGCGGTTTGAGAAGAAGGACCACAAGGGCTAGAAGGAGCGCGCCGACCCAGATCTCTCCTGCTCCGGCGAGATCGAATCCGGCACCGATGGCAAAGAAGAACATCACCAGAAAGAAGTCCCGAAGTGGTCGAAGGCTCTCGGCGATATGACGGGCGATCGGGCTGGTGGCCACCACTACCCCGCCGATAAAAGCCCCGACCTCATAACTGAGGCCGAGCGATTCGGCCGCCTGGGCCACACCCAGACACCAGCCGATGGCCAAGAGAAAGACATATTCCGGAAGACGGTCGAATCGACGAAAGAGCCTCTGGAGCAGGATCGCCTCTACCCCCCATGCCGCCAGGAGGAGCAGTGGCAGCGCCAGCAAAGGCTGGACCAAGGCGGCGAGCTCCACGCCCCCTCCCTGAAGTCCCTTCATCACCATCAGGACCACAATCGCGATCAGGTCTTGAAGGAGGAGAATGCTGATCACGACCTCTCCCGTACGGCGGTGGTGGAGTACGGTGGTCGGCAACAGCTTGATCCCGATAATGGTACTGGAGAAGACCACCGCCACCCCAACAGCAACGCTGTCTCCTCTCTCCAGCCCCGCGAGGGTGGCAATGGCGTAGCCCACTACGGCAAAGAGGAGGGTACTGGCTGCCACCACGATCGTGGTCTGGCGAAAGAGGGCGAGCAGTTTCTGGGGGGTGAGGTCGAGGCCCAGGAGAAAGAGCAGAAAGATGATGCCGACGTGGGCGATCTCACTGATCAGTGCTGGATCACTCACCAGACCCATGACGGAGGGGCCGAGCACCACTCCCAGGAGAATGTAGGCGACCAGAAGCGTCTGCCTGGCGAAGAGGGCCAAGGTCGCCAGAAGTGCCGCCCCGGCGAAGACCAGGAAGATCGAAAAGAGAACCTCACCGCTCATCGGTCTGGCATCCCCGCTCCCGCCTCGTTCCCTCCACCCTCTGTCTCTTCTCGGCACTGGCCCGGGCGTAGATTTCCAGCAGCCCCTCTTTCGAGGGCTCGGTGAGAGACTCCAAGTCGTTGAGCTTTCGGGTGGATATACGCCGCCGCGGAGCGAATCTCGATGGGGAAGTCTAGTTGTTGTCGATGGGGAAGTGTATTTGTCGTCGAGCGATGGCGGGAAGTGAAAGCAAAGTGAGACCATCGCCCCCCAGGGCTGCCAGCAGAGCCACGGCCGACCTTGACAAATCAGACCTTTTGACTCCACATTAGGCTCGATCGCAACCCCTCGCCGCCCGAAACGGCGGCAGAATCCTCGCAAGGAGGCCGCAATGAGCCTTCGACTGGGGGATCACGCCCCCGATTTCACCGCCCAATCCTCCTTCGGAACCCTTCACTTTCACGACTACCTCGGCGACTCCTGGGGAGTGCTCTTCTCCCATCCCGCCGACTACACGCCGGTCTGTACCACCGAGCTGGGTCTGGTGGCCAATCTCAAGGGCGAGTTCGCCCGCCACAACGTCAAGGTGCTGGCGCTCTCGGTCGACACGCTGAGCTCGCACGACGGCTGGATCGTCGACATCAACGAGACCCAGAACGCCCACGTCGACTTTCCGATCATCGCCGATCCACAGCGCCGGGTGGCCGAGCTCTACGACATGATCCACCCCAACGCGCTCGAAAACGCCACCGTTCGCACCGTCTTCGTCATCGGTCCCGACAAGAAGATCAAGGCGACCCTGACCTACCCCGCGTCGACCGGCCGCAACTTCAACGAGGTCTTGCGCCTGATCGACTCCCCGCAGCTCACCGAGAACTACCAGGTGGCCACGCCGGTCAACTGGGAAGACGGCGAGGACTGCGTGATCGTGCCGGCGCTGACCGACGAGAAGGAGATCGCCGAGCGTTTTCCGAAGGGTTATCGGGCGGTCAAACCCTACCTGCGCCTGACGCCGCAGCCGAATCGATGAGCCTGGCCGAGCAGCGTTGCGTGCCCTGCCGCGGCGGTGTGCCCGCGCTCCAGGGAGAGGAGCTCGAGGCGCTGCATCGGCGGCTCGGAGGTGGATGGCAGGTGGTGGACGGGCACCATCTCTCGAAGTCTTTCCAGCTCGACGACTTCGCCCAGGCGCTGGCGCTCGTCGATCGGCTGGGAGCGATCGCCGAGGAGCAGGGGCACCACCCCGATCTCCACCTGAGCTGGGGCCGGGTGCGCGTGGAGATCTGGACCCACAAGATCCATGGGTTGACCGAGAGCGATTTCGTGCTTGCCGCCAGGTTCGATTCCGCCGTCGGCGCGTCTTGACGCCGGGCGCGCCACGCTCGTTCACGGCGCGCGGGGAGAACGAGAGGGAAGGGGGGAGCCGATGGTCCGGGTCTGAGAGTCGGTGAACGATAGCCAGGCCGGCCAGCGTCTGTCGCTGGCCCTCCAGCCCGGCCGCCCGCCGTCTTCGAGGACGGCCTGAACGGTGAAGCTGCGACCGACCAGACCCGGCCGGTCGGGAATGGTGACGGTGGCGCCGCCCCGGCTGTCCTCTCCCGTGGCTCCTTCCGCGACCGGGAAGAAGTCGGAACCGAGATGCCAGAGACCGTACTGTGTCTCGACATCTTCCGGAGTCTCTGTTGCGTACACAGTGAACTTGCGCGAAGGGGGCGCCCGCAACGCCAGCTCGACCTCGCCGCCGATCGTGACGGAGCTGTCGGCCTCGAGCTCGTAGCGGAAGGGCCAGCGGGCGCCGGCGTTGATGGCGACTCCCACCGGCAGAGTTTTGAAACCGGGTGCGCTCGCGATCAGGAAGTGCTCCGGCGGTAGCGCGGTGCCCTGGTGGTCGTAGTCGCCGGGGCCGAAGTTCAGAATCACCTCGGCGCCGTTGCTCCAGGATGCCGACTGCACGGTCCGATCGCTCTCGAGCATCTGGTGGTCGGTCATCTCCGCGTAGCCCACATACTGCGCCCACGGCACGGTGTTCTGATAGCTGAGTAGGTAGCGATCGCTGTTGCGCTCGAAGAACGACTCCAGGAACACGCTATCCCAGCTGAAGCGCCACATCGGATTGCCGCCGTGAAGGATGCACAGCAGGTCCTTCATCGCCCACAGGTCGGGCATCTTGTCGGAGAAGTCGCCCCACCAGAACGAGAGCTGCGCGCAGTCGCCGAAGACCAGCTCGAAGAGCGGGGCGCGGTGCACGGGTCCCTCGTACTCCACGTAATCCTGTACCCAGTGGCCGAACACCTGGTTGTCATTCGCGTGGTCGTCGATGAAGGTGCCTTCGTTGTAGGAGTGGACCGCCGTGGAGAGCAGTCCCTCGAAGTAGTCGCATCCCGGCACTGCCCAGTCCTGGCCCCCCTCGGATCCGGTCACGTAGGGACCTCCGAGGGAATCGCCGGTGAGATCCTCCAGAAGGCCGATGCGGGCCGCCTTGTCGTCGGATCGAGTCCAGGGATGCGTCGACCGATGACACTCCTCGAACCCGATCTTCGCCAGCACGTCGATGAAGAACCCGGCGTAGTCGAACTTGGACTGGATGTAAGGCACGCGAAGAGCGTTGGTCGGCCGCCAGATCGAGCCGCAGGTGGCCCAGAAAGGCGGGTCGCCGCCGCGGCTCCAGGGGGCGTTGCCGGCATGATAGGCGGCGTCGGCTCCGGCGCCGAAGCCGTCGACCGGAAGCCAGTTCATGAAGGTGCAGTAGCCCACCCGGTCCATGTTCCAGTAGTCCTCACGCTGCCCCGGGTCGACGATTCCCCAGTAGAGGAGATAGCGCATCGGGATGCCGCCGTCGTCGAGGATTTGCTGATGGATCTCCGCGGTGCCCCAACCCCAACCGGTGCGCAGCTGGCGCGAAATCCCCATCTCCAGAAGCTCGTCGTAGAGGTGGTGCACGCCGGTGTAGGCGTGGACGCAGCCCACCACCCGCTCCACTTCGTTCCGCGCCACCCGCTTGTCGGCCAGGGTATGCAGCAGGTCCGCGGCCGCCGCCCAGTCGCGGTACTCCTTGCAGATCTGCACGTAGCCGCCGGTGGTGACGAAGCGCCAGCGGACCTGCCGCGGGTAGCCGAAGAGTCCCAGCTCGGGTCGCCACTTCATTCGCCAGCCGAGGTAGCGGCGGACTCCGTCGGGGTAGACGTAGGCGTTGTGGATGAGGGCGTCGACCGCCGTCTCGCAGATGCGCAGGAAGCCCTCGCCGGTGACCAGATCGGTCTGCCCGTTCCAGGCCATGGAGTTGCCCCAGGCCGTCTTGATGTTCCCGGTGGGTGTGCCGTCGGGCTGCCGCACGGTGTAGAGCAGCCCGCTGTTGGCGGTGTCCAGAGCCACGGCGTCGGGCGTCTCCATGACGAAGGGCGTGGGATACTCGAATTCGCTCGGCATGAGGGTCGCCCCGGACCCCAGGATGCGCATCACCAGCTCCGGCTGACCGGCCACCAGCTCGAGCTCCAGGTCGAGTCCGACCGCGCCGCCGGTCCAGTCGGAGGGCATGGGACAGCTCAAGACCATTCCGTCCACCTGGGCGGTCGTGGAGCTCCGGCTCAGCAGGCGGAATTGGCGATATGAGCTCCCGCTGCGCAGGTCACGGATCGAGAAGGTGCCGTCGGCCTCGTAGAAGCTCAGCTCGAGGATGCCGTTGTCGAGCACGTGGGTGGCTTGCGCCGCGGCCGGAGAGGCGAGGGACGCAAGGCAGAAGAGCGCGGCGAGCTGCGGAAGTCGACCGGCCATGAGGCCTCCCGGATTGGCGTTGGAATCGCTTCTGGTCCTCTTCCTCTATCGTAACCGTGGTTCAGGAGCCCCGGTCGCCGCCCTCCGGAGCGAGGACCTTCCCGCGATGCAACCGGAAGAGCAACACGAAGTAGAGGATCGCCAGCAGCAGCCCGATCGGCCACCAGAGCAGTCCTGCTCGCAACGATGCCGGGCTCGCCGCCGAATTGAGCGCGGTGAGCGATCGGGAAGAGACACCGATCGAGCGGATCATCGTGGGATAGGTAGACGCGGCGGTTGCACCGAGCAGTCCGAAAAGAAAAGCACTCGACCCCAGGAAGGCAGCCAGATCGCGGCGCGTGCGCCGGGCGAAGAGGCAGCCGATCAAACCGCCGAGGGAGAGCAGGCCCGCGAGCCAGGCCAATGGCCGGGCGGCGAAGGCCGAAAAGACCCCCGGCGTGATCGCCGCGCTTGCCGCGGTGGTGGCGGCCCACAGGGCGACCACCATCCAGAAGAGCGGTCGCGCCGAGCGGCGGCCGCGCTCGCCGACCTCACCCGCCGCTTTCCAGGCGAGGAAGAGCGCTCCGTGGTGCAGCAGCGCCGCCAGCGCCAGGATTCCGGCGAGCAGAGTGTACCAGTCGAAGATCCCGAGCTCGCCGCGCGGCGACAACGACTCGAAGAGGGAGAGAGCGAACCATCCGTCTTCGCGCAAGGGCACTCCGCGCACCAGGTTGCCGAGCAGGACGCCGAAGAGCAGCGCGGAGAGAACCGAGGCGCAGGCCAGCGCCACGTCCCAAAACGAGCGCCACAGCGGATCGTCGAGGTGCGAGCGCAGCTCGATGGCGATGCCGCGCACGATGAGCATCCAGAGCAGCAACATGATCGCCAGATAGAAGCCGGAGAGGGCGCTGCCGAGCACCCTCGGAAATGCCAGGAAGAGCACGCCTCCGCCGGCGATCAGCCAAACTTCGTTGCCATCCCAGAAGGGGCCGATGGCGGCCAGCACCTGGCGGCGTTCGCGGTCGCCGCGCGCGATCCACAGGTGCAGCGCGCCGGCGCCAAAGTCGAAACCGTCGGTGACGACATAGATCGCGATCATCAGTGCGGCGATCGCAAACCAGAGCATCTCCATGATTCGATCTCCTCAGGTCGTCGCGTTTCGATTACCGGAGGCGACCGAGACCGCCCGCGGACCGTGGCCGATCTCCTTGGCGACCAGCGCCAGGAAGAGCACCCCGAGCACCAGGTAGAGACCGGCGAAGCCGAGCAACGTGAACAGAGTCGTGCCCGCGTGCACGGTGGGCGAACCGCCCTCCGCGGTGCGCATCAGCCCATAGACCAGCCAGGGTTGGCGGCCGAGCTCGGCGCTCATCCAGCCCGCGGTGTTGGCGATGAAGGGGAAGGGCATGGCGAGGGTGAGCATCCACAGCATCCAGCGCGCCGAATCGAGTCGGCCGATCCAGAGCAGCAGCGCTGCCGTTGCCGACAGGGCAATGAACAGTGTTCCCAGCCCGACCATGATATGAAAGGTGTAGTAGAGGAGCTCGACGTTGTTCGGCCGGTTCTCCTCCGGGAACTCGAACAGTCCACGAACGTTGGCCGAGAAATCGCCGTAGGCGATCCACGACAAGATCGCGGGCAGTCGAATTGCGTTGTCGAGCCTGCGTTCTGCCAGATTGGGCTGACCGATGATGGCGATCGGGGCCCGGGGTCCGCTTTCGAAGCGCCCTTCCATCGCCGCCAGGGTCACCGGTTGATGGGCGGCGACCATGCGTCCTTGCTCGTGGCCAGTCGGAAAGGCGACAAGCAAGGTGGCGACGAACGCGGCGACCACGCCGGTGCGCAGCGAGATCCGGGCTACTTTGGCGTGCTCGTGCCGGAGTGTCCAGAAGGCACCGACCCCCGCAAGGGTGAAGGCAGCGGTCACAGTAGACGCAACCTGGTTGTGGAGGAACTGCGCGATCGCCCAGGGGTTGAAGAGGAGCTCGGTGAGACTTGCGATCTGGAAGGTGCGGTCCGCCGCGAGCTGGTAGCCAACAGGATGCTGCATGAAGGCGTTGGTGGCGATGATGAAGGTGGCGGAGAGCCAGCTTCCCACGAAGAGCGCACACGCGAAGAGCAGGTGGAGCCTGGGACCGAATCGTCGTTCGCCGAAGAGCAGCAGAGCGAGGAAGCACGATTCCAGGAAGAACGCGAACATCCCTTCCATCGCCAACGTCTGACCGATGACGCCTCCGGTCCGCTGCGCGAAGCTCGCCCAGTTGGCGCCGAGCTGGAACTCGAGCGGCACACCGGTCGCTACACCCATCGCGAAGGCCAGTCCGAAGATCCGGATCCAGAAGCGCGCCGCATCGGCCCACGCCGCGTCGCCGCGCCGCAACGCCACGCTCTTCATCACCACGATGAGCAGCGCGAGTCCCATCGTCAATTGTGGGAAGATGTAGTGAAAGGTGACGGTGAATGCGAACTGCAGGCGGTGCATGAGCAATGGATCGGCCATGGTTCGTGCACCTTACTCCTTGGCGCCGCGGTTCGGACTCCGGAACTTCAGCTGAACCCCGCCGCTCGCCGCGGCGACTCGCGAGATGGTCGACCCCTGCACGCCTTCGTGGTCCCCGTGTTAGGATGGCCAGGAACACGCTGACGGCGACCGCGGAGAATCGCCGCGTTGGCACGCGGATCGAGCCCGTGTCGACGCGGGGGCGAGCCGGTGGAGGTGGTGTTGGGGTCGTTTCGGTTCCAGGGGCCGTAGTAGCATCCGCCCATCGCTGATGCGGGATCCGAAGGACAGCGTCATGTCGAATTCAGAGTGGAATTCGGGGCACCGGACAGGCGTCGCTGGCGCGCTGGTCGCAATGGCGATTCTCGTGGGAACGGTGCAGGTCGCCCGCGCGGTCGAGCTCAACGATTTGCGCGGCGAGCTGGCGGTGGTCGGAACGCAGGCGTCCGAAGTGGGTCGGACGCTACGATGCGACCTTGCAGGGGGCGGAACGGGTGAGCGATGTCGTGGGGCGGGCCGGCGCCGCCTACGTGCTGGTCGAAGGCCAGCCCTGTCTCCAGGTCGTGGATCTCGCCGATCCTTCCGCGCCGCGCTACGTACGCTCTCAGGTGGACGCCTTCCAGGACGGCTTCGATGGCGCGCTATCGCTCGATCCGATCCACCCGCTCCTGGCGGTGCTCGTCGCAACGGATCGCTTCTCCACCTACGCGCCCTTCTTTGTGCTCGACATCCGGAAGCCGCTCGATCCGATCCCGGCCAGCGAGGGGGGGACGCGTGCTCAGAGCGGCGGACTGGAGCTGCGCGCACCGTTGCTGGTCGGCACCTGCTCCACCCGCCGCGACACCCCCGCTCATTCCCTGCATTCCTTCCGCACCGGGAGCGACACCCGGGTGTCGTCGATCGGCATCGATGCCGAGCACAGCCGCGTGGCCGCGCTCGACGGGGAGCGTGCGCTGGTCTACAGCCGCGCGACGGGGGAGAGCGGGCGGGAGCGCTTGCGGATCTTCGATGTCGGCGAGCCGGAGGGCGCACCCTTGGCCGCGGCGACGCTGGACCTGGGAAGCCGGGCGCTCGCGATGGCAATCCTGGGCGACACCTTGGCGGTGGTGGGGCACGGAGTGTGCAACGACTACACCGGCGCGTCTGCAGGTGACTCGGACGACTGGCGCGATACATACACCCTCTCCACGATCGACCTGCGCGATCCCGCGACCCCAACGCTTCTGGACTCCTGGACGTTCGACTCGCCATGGAGCTTCTACTGTGCGGCCCGCAAGGCATTGGCTGTTCGAGAGGACGGTATTGCACTGGTATCGGATGGCTACGATCTGCACCTGCTCGACGTGGCGAATCCCTGGGCGATCCGCAAGCTGGCGACACTTCCCGGGGAACGGGGCGACGTGGGGGCGATCGACGGGTCGATCGCGGTGGTTACCTGGGTGCAGCAGGAAGAATCGTTCCGCCGGGATCAACACCTCACCGTCCTGGATTTGGCGGACCCACACGAGCCACGGGTAGTCGCGAGATGGATGGGCATGGTTGCCGATGGCTCACAGGGCTGGAGCGACGGACACGCCACCGACCTCGAGATGCGGGACGGGCACGCCTGGCTGTTGGGTCACGCCTGGAGACCTGATTGGGGCGGATGGCAGATTGGGGAAGGGAAGCTCTTCACGGTCGACATCACCGACCCGGCGACACCCGAGCTGGTCGAGACCATCTCTCTCGACAGGGCTCATGACTTCGCCTTCGACGACTCGCTGCTCTACATCGCCGAAGGAAGCACGAGCTACAACGGACCCGGCTGCATCCGCATCCGTCGAGTCGTTGGTCCCGGTCGGAGCAGCGCCGTCAGCGAGCTCTGGTACAGGAAGGACATTCCTGGCCCCTACCCAGGACCGGAGGCCCGCCTGCTCCCCTTCGGCCTCCGGCAGCTGCTCACGATCCGAGGCAGACCCCAGAGTCTCGCCGACCCGGGACCTCCCCACCAGATCGACGCCTTCCTCCCCGCGGTGCCGGCCGACCTGGCCGTGGGCACTCCGGTCACTTCCGCCGAGACCGTTCCCTTCGGAGACCTGGCCCTGATCCGTGGAAATATCGTCGTCAGTGTGGCTGGCACCAATCTCGAGACCATGCCTCTTCGCTACGGCTCGCCGGGCGTCCCGCGGCTGATCGCGGAACGTGTGCTGCCTCCCCTCCCCGCTACTCCCCAGTAATCGTCACCACCACCACCCGCGCCCTGCGCGGTCCGTCGAAGTCGCAGAGAAAGACGTTTTGCCACGTGGAAAGCGCCAGTTGGCCGCCGCGGATCGGGATCGTTTCGCTGGGACCGACCAGGCCGGCCTGGATGTGGGCGGCGCCGTTGTTGTCGACGCGGTCGTGGCGCCAGCGCCCGGCGGGGATCAGGCCGTCGAGACAGTCGAGCACGTCGAAGGCGATGTTCGGATCGTCGTTCTCCTGCACCATCAGCGCCGCGGTGGCGCCCTGGGCGTAGAGCGCGCAGCTTCCTTCATCGACGCCCGATTCGCGCACCGCGGCGCGCGCCAGATGGGTGATGTCGACCAGTTGGCGGGGCGCCTGGGTTGCGACGCGCAGCTCGCAGGTGTGGAGCTTCATGGTGTCTACCCGCCGATCTCGTCGAGCAGCCCGAGCAGCCCGATGGCGTTGAGGAAGACCAGCACCACCGCCACCGGAACCAGGTAGCGCAAGAGGCGGATCCAGCCCCAGTAGAGCTGGCCGTAGCGGGTGCCGGAACGGAATGCCTGCTCGCGCGCCTCGCCGCCGACCCGCCAGGCGACGAAGAGCGCGATCCCGAGCCCGCCGAGCGGCAGCATCCAGTTGCTGGCCAGGTAGTCGAAGAAGTCGAACCAGTTGAGCCCGGCGCCGCCCTTGATGCCGAGCAGCCCGGTGGCGGCGGAGAAGCGGGCGCCGAAGAGCTCAGTCCCCCCACTCAACGCCGACGGAATCCCTAGCACCAGGATCGACCCGCCGCAGATCAACGTGGCGCGCGTGCGCTGCCAGCCGCGCTCGTCGATGAAGTAGCTGACCGCCACCTCGAGCAGCGAAATGGCGCTGGTGAGCGCCGCGAAGGTGAGCAGCACGAAGAAGATCGTGGCCCAGATCGAGCCGCCGGGCATCTGCGCGAAGGCGATCGGCAGGCTGACGAAGACCAGCCCCGGCCCCGCCGATGGCTCCATTCCGTAGGAGAAGATGATCGGGAAAAGCACCATGCAGGCGACCAGGGCGATCAGAGTATCGAGCACGCCGACGGTGACCGAAGTCGTCACCAAATCGTCGTCGTGCCGCAGGTAGCTGCCGTAGGTGATCATGGCGCCCATGCCGAGACTCAGGGTGAAGAAGGCATGGCCCAGCGCCTCCAGCACTCCGGCCGCGGTCAGCTTCTCGGAGTGGGGACCGAAGACGAAGTCGAGTGCCGGCGCGAAGCCGGTCGTGGTCACCGCGTTGCCCAGCAGCAAGAGGAGGATCAGGAAGAGCGTCGGCATCAGGATGCGCGCCCAACGCTCCACACCGCGCCGAATCCCGCCGATCACGATGGCGATCGTGAGGCCCATGAAGATCACATGCCAGACCAGGTTCAGCGGTCCATGCTCGAACAGACCCGGAGCGTTCGGATCGCCGCTGGTGAAGAGCGTTGTCACCTGACCCGGCGCCAGTCCGGCGAAGGTTCCGCTCAGCGCCAGCCAAGTGTAGTGCATCGCCCAGCCGGCCACCACGCTGTAGTAGGAGAGGATCACGAAGGCCGCCGCCACCCCGAGCCAGCCGACCCCGATCCAGGCACTGCCGGGGCGCGACAGGGAGCGAAAGGCGCCGACCGGCGAGCTCTGCGCGGCGCGCCCGATGAAGATCTCGGCGATCATGATCGGCAGTCCTACGCAGGCGATGCAGATCAGGTAGATCAGCACGAACCAGCCGCCGCCGTTCTCGCCGGTGATGTAGGGGAACTTCCAGATGTTCCCGAGGCCGATCGCCGACCCCGCCGCCGCCAGGATGAAGCCGAGCTTGGAGCCCCAGTGTCCGCGATCGGTGGTGCTGGTCATGGTGCCGCCTTCGTTGGTCAGGGATTGGAGACGCTGACCGAGGATCCTACCTGTCATGCTCCCACAATTCCTGCCGCAAATCGGGCCAGAAATTCCGCAAGT
>CAZBBK010000099.1:0-12747 GCA_964490075.1 uncultured Gemmatimonadota bacterium
CATAGGCTCCCATGTCGGAACGCGCGCCGTTCCGGTAGCCGTTCGGCCATTTGGGGTGCGCGTCATGGATCTGGTCGAAACGCGTCGGATCTCCGGCATCGATGCAGGGCGAGCCGGGGGCCAGAACGTGGTCGAGCGATCGATAGGATCTGAAGAGAGGATCGCTGTCGATGTTCGCGACACCGGGCCAGCCGCCCTCGACGTCGGAGTAGCGGACGATCGCCAGCTGGAGCTGGTCGTGGATCGCCTCGGGGAAGTTGTCCCAGAGAATGCAGTTGGTCAGCACCGGCACGGAGTCGGAGTTGACGCGGATCGCTCCGCCGCGGATCCCGGAGTTGCCCACCAGCGTACAGTTCTTGATCCAGGGGGACGCTTCCCGGCTGATTCGCATCGCGCCGCCGTCGTCGGCGTAGTTGCCTATCATCAGGCAGTTGGCGATGACTGGATCGGATCCGTCAACGATCTCCACGGCTCCCGAGTTGTACGAGACATTGTCGCGAAACACGCAGTGTGTCAGCGTTCCGGTGGATTGGGAGAAGAGCAGCGCGCCGCCGGCATCGGCGTCGGAGCTGTTGGCGACGAAGCGGCACTGCACGATGGTCGGTGACGACTCGATGGCGGCGATCGCGCCGGCCCAGAAGCTGGCGTCGTTGTTCTCGAACCAGGAGTGGGTAATCGTCGGAGAGGAGCTCCTGATCTCTATGGCGCCGCCGCCCTGAGCCCTGTTGTCGATCAATCGGCAGCGATCGATCTCGATCGAGGCTCCGTCGATGCATTGGATCCCCCCGCCACGCAGGCCCCATCCGTGCTGCACCGTGATTCCGGAGATCACCGTCTGCGCCGAGCCCAGGCCGATGAACTCCAGCGGTCGTCCTGCCCCCGCCCCGTCCATCACCGTCTCCGCGACCGTCGTGGAATCCCGAGGATCGGTGCCGAGCAACTTGACCGAGTGGCGGCGCAGGTAGATGCCGTGTTCGGTGTAGGTACCCGGGGAGAGCAGAATGGTGTCGCCGTCGCAGGCAACTCGGAAGGCCTCGCGAATCGTCGGCTGCTGCTCCGGAACGCGCCACTCGACCGGCGCGTGGGCGCGCGGCACGGTGCAGCCCCGCTCCAGGGCACCAACCAGCTCGTCGCCGTCGAGGAGGCAGGGGGACTGGTCGCCGACGCCGAGATCCTCTCCACCGCAACCGCCGTCGCAGAAGAGGGGATCTTCATCGAAGTTCTCCTCTCCGGGCCACCCCCCCTGCACATCGGAGCCCTTCACATCGACCGTTCCGGCCTGGACGAAGATCTCCGCGGGAAGATCCTCCCAGAGCACGCAGCTCTCGATCCGCAGGCCGCCGGTGGTTCGCCCGTAGACGGCACCGCCGGAATCGCTCGCCCAGTTGCGCGTGAGCGTACAGTTGGTGAGGCTCACCGAGGATTCCGCCTTTGCATACAGAGCTCCGCCGTCGTCGTAGGCCCGGCCGTCGGAGATCGTGGTGAAGGTCGCGCTGAGGATCGCTTTGTCCGTGACGTGAAGCGCACCGCCATCGCTGTCGGCCCGATTGCGTTGCAGCCTGCTTGCGTCGATCGAGCACGAGCTCCTTCCCTCGGCGAAGACCGCACCGCCGTCCTCCTCGGCCCAGTTACGCACCAGCGAGCAGCCATCGATCCCCGCGAAAGAGGAGTCGGCCAGCGCGAGCCCACCCCCATTCTTCCAAGCCCGGTTCCCCGCGAAGGTGGTCAGCTCGAAGCGCGGCGCCGATCCGCCCGCGCAGTAGGCTCCGCCTCCCGAAGAGAACGCGGTGCCGGTCGCGGAGTTGTCCGCGATGCGGCAGGAGACGAATTGGGGGGACGCGTTCGAGCAGTAGGCGCCGCCGCCGTGCTCATCCGCGGTGTTCCCATCGATGATGCAGTGGAGGAAGGTCGGAGAGGCCGCCAGACAGTGGACTCCTCCCCCAAAGGTCCCGTGCCCGCCGGTCAGGCGCAGTCCCGCGAGCACGCTGCCGCTCCCCTCCCCGCCAGAAAAGACCGCGACGAGACCCGCTCCCGCGGCATCCACGACGGTGGCGGCGACGACCGCGGAGTCGGCGGGAGCTGTCCCGGTGACCGTGATCGCACGAGCACCGAGGTCGAGGGTCTCGAGGTAGGTGCCGGGCTGCACGAGGACCGAATCCCCGTCGCTGGAGGCTTCGATCGCGTCCTGGATTCGGTTGTGGTCGCCCGGGACATCGAGGATCCGGGCCGTGGCGGCGGTGGGCAGCGCCAGCAAAAGCGCGCAGATGGAAATTCGTGATGGCATCTCGTCCGTCTCTCCTGTCTCGCTGGTTCCTGGCTCGGCCACGCCACTCCTGCCTGCTCATTATAACGTGATTTCGCGCGCTATATGGAACATCCATTGCGGTCCCGTTGCCTGGGTTGACACCAAACTACTAAGGCCTATAGTAGGTGCCATTCTGGAGATTCTCGATGAAAGGCATTCGCTTCCGCCCCGAGCAAGAGGGGCTGCGCGCCACGCTCTTCGACCTGGAGGCCGACATCATGGAGGTGGTCTGGTCGAAGGGGTGGAGCGAATTTGCCGTGGCCGATGTGCAGCGCGTGCTGCGGCAGAGCCGCGAGATCGCCTATACGACGGTGATGACCACCGTGGGGCGCCTACACGACAAGGGGTTGCTCGATCGAGTCCGGGACGGCCGACGCTATCTCTACCAGCCGCGCTTGAGCCGTGACCAGTTCTCCGAGGCGATGGCCCACGAGCTGCTCGGGAGTCTCTCGGGACTGTGTCACGAGCAGGCCCTGGCGCTCCTGGTCAAACAAGTCGCCGAATCCGACGCGGATGAGCTTCGCGAGCTCGAAGCGCTGATCGAGAGGCGCAAGAGGGAGCTGGGTGGATGACGGAGCTGGTCTTCCCGGTGGTCGGGGCGACGGTGGTGTTCTGGGTGGCGGTGCCGCTGCTCAGCCTGGTGGCCTGGGCCCTGTTGGCCTTGGCGAGAGATCGCAACCCCAGCATCGATGGGCAAGCAAGTTCGTGGCGCTACGCGCTGACCATCGCTCCGACTCTCGCCCCGGTGATCTGGCTGGTCTCGGCCAGCATCCATCAAGCCGAGCGTGGGGCTCCCGTCGCCGCCTGCGTGATCGACCATCTCGGTGGTGAGCTGTGCCGGGACGTGGTGTTGTTCGGATCCGTGCTCTTCGCCATCCTGGGGGTCGGAGTCGCGAGCAGAATCGGCGGCGAGCGCGCCCCGCGGCGTCGAACGCCGGTTTCGACCTCGTCGCCGGCGGCCGCGAGGTTGCGACGGATTTGCTCCGGTCACCACGCGCTGGCGCCCTTCGCCGGACGCGTGCGCGTCGTGGAACGAGGCCTGGCTCCGATCTGCACCCGCGGTCTGCTGCGACCCACGGTCGAGATCGAGGCGGGAATCGCCGACCAGCTCGGCGACCGGGAGCTGCAAGCGGCGCTGCTCCATGAGCTCGACCACGCCCGCGCCGGGGATCCCTTGCGACTCCTCGTCGCCCAGGTGGCGCTCACTCTGAATCCCCTGGGGCGTCTGCTCGAGGCCGAGCTCGGGCGCTTCTGGTTCGCGCGCGAAGTGACCTGCGACCGCCGCGCGGTGCAGCTCGGCGCCGATCCCCTGTCGCTGGCTCGCAGCATCGTGGCGGTGGCCGGAGAGGGATCGGCGCCGGCGCCCGCCGTCGGACTGGGAAGTCACGACGTCGCTGGAATCCGGGTCCGGGTTCATCTGCTTCTGGGCTACGCGACCCGACGACCCGCGCCGGCTCCGGCCCGCGCCCGGGTCGACCTGCCTGCCCTGGCCACGGCCCTCATGGCCACGCTGCCGCACGTGACCGGTACGGGCCCGCTCGATCTGCTCCATCGCGGCGTGGAAAGCGCGGCTCTGTTGATCGGAATCGGCTGAGACAATGAAACGATTCGACTCGAAGTCCGGCCACGCGCCGGCGACTACTATTCGCCATAGTAAAGTGCCGCTGTGGGTGCCGCTGGGTGTCATCCTGGCGACATTCTTCCCGGCGGAGGCTGAAATCCGACCCGGGAGAAGCTCGATCGAGCACATCCCAGCCCTTCGGGTGCCGGATATTCCGCTGCCGGATCCGGTCGAGGTCGGAGAGGTGTCGCTCGACGGAATCCTCGCCTTCGCCGATCGAAACGCGCCTGAGCTGCACCTGGCGCGGGCGCGACTCGATCTGGGCGCCGCGGCGGTCGCGGATGCCGCCCCTCTGTTGCCCGAAAATCCGCAGCTTTCCATCGGCGCCGGGCCGAGGCGTGGACGCGAGGGGACGTACACCGATTTCGGCGTTTCGCTTGCCCAGCGTTTCGAGATCGCCGGCGAGCGCGGATTGCGGCTCGAAGCGGCCAGGCGCACCAAGGAACGCCTGGAGGCCGAGCTCGCCGAGGCGCGTTGGGGCGTGCATCGAGATGTCCATGCGGCCTTCCATCGCGCGTTGGTCGCTCGTGAGCGAGGGGCGGCCGCCGAAAGACTGCTCGGCTTCCAGGAGCAGCTGCTCGACGTCACGCGCAGGAGGCTCCGAGCGGGCGACACTTCCGCCCTGGCGGTGCGGGTTGCCGAGGGCGAGCTGAGTCAGGCTCGGGTCGCCCAGGTCGGCGCGCGCCAGGACTACCTGGGCGCACGCCTCGAGCTGGGGGCTTTCGCGGGCTGGCCGGCAAGCCACCCGCCGGCGCCGGCGGGAACGCTCGACCAAGCACACGATCCGCCGTCGCACCAGACACTCGTGGAGGCCGCGCGCCGCCACCAGCCGCGCTCCAAGACCTTGCAGGCCGCGTCCACCGAAGCCGACGCACGCGCGCGGGCCGCCGACCGCGAAGCCTGGCCCGAGCCGACTCTCGGCATCGAGCTGTCCCGCGAGGGGGCTCCGTCCGGACTGGAGGAGAAGACAGCGCACCTGACGCTCTCGCTCCCCATCCCACTCGGGCGACGCAATCAGGGGCCGCGCGCCGCCGCCCGGGCCGAGGCACGCATCGCCCAGGCCGAAGAGCGAGCGTTCGGCTCGCGACTCGACTCCCGGATCGCTCGCCACCGAAGCGCCGTCGCGGCCGCGGCGGCGCGCCTGCGTGCCTTCGGGACCGAGATCCTGCCCACTTTCGAGGAAAACCTGCGCCTTATCCAGCGCGCCTTGGAGCTCGGTGAGATCGACATTCTGCAGGTCTCGGTCGCCCGCGAGCGTTTCTTGCACATCCAGAACGACGCACTCGACGCCTACTCGGACTACTTCCGGGCGGTGGCGGATCTGGAGGCGTCAATCGGCACCGACCTGTGGCCCGATGACCACCACGAGGTCTCCGCGCCGCGGGAGGACCGACCATGAACAGCTCTCTCATCTCGTGTCTGTTGTTTCCCCTCGCGCTGGTGGCCACGAACGCAACAGTCGCAGCGCCGGCGGCGGCACCATCATCCACCATGGAGAGCAACGCCTGATCCGCGGAGAAGAACTGGTCGAGACGCTCGACGATCTACGCGATATCGTCGTAGCCACCAGGGACGACGGCATTCCGATTCGGATCGGCGACGTCGCAGATACCAGGCTCGCGCCGATGATTCGCCAGGGCGCCGTGACCCGAGACGGTCGTGGCGAGGCGGTGACCGGCATCGTGATGATGCTGATGGGCGAGAACTCCCGTGAGGTCTCCTCGGCGGTGCGGAAGCGAATCGAGGCGATCGCACCAACCTTGTCGCCCGGTGTCACCATCGAGACCGTCTACGATCGCACCGAGCTGGTCAACCGAACGATCCATACCGTGGCGACCAATCTCATAGAAGGGGGCGCACTGGTCATCGTGGGGCTCTTGCTGCTGCTCGGCAATCTGCCGGGCGGTCTGCTGGTGGCGAGCGCCATCCCGATCTCGATGTTGGCGGCCTTCATCGCCATGAACGGCTTCGGGGTATCGGGCAATCTCATGAGCCTCGGCGCGCTCGACTTCGGACTGATCGTCGACCGATCGGTGGTGATGGTCGAGCACATCGTTCATACGCTCGGTCGTAGCAAAGCGGTTCGAGACGATGTTCCCTCGATCGTGCTGCGCGCGGCCAAAGAGGTAGCGCGTCCCGTTGCCTTCGCCGTGGTCATCATCGTGCTGGTTTACGTGCCGATCCTGAGCCTGCGCGGCATCGAGGGCAAGATGTTCCGGCCGATGGCGCTGACCGTCATCTTTGCGCTCCTGGCCTCACTGGTGCTGGCTCTGACCTTTATGCCGGCCATGGCGTCGGCGATCTTCCGGCGCGGTGTGACCGAGCGCGAGACGTGGCTATTCCGGCGCATCAAGCGCGCCTACGAACCGGCTCTTGCGTTCACCTTGCGGCGCCCCCTGCTGCCGGCCGGCGTGGCAGTGATGCTGCTGGTCGCGGACGCCGCCAGCGTCCCCTTCCTCGCTACCTCTTCTCGCAGCCGATCGAGCTGCGCACCAACGAGCTGATCAGCGGCGTGCGCGCCGACATCGCGATCAAGATCTACGGCGACGATTTGAGCACGCTCGCCCGCCTCGGCGAAGGGATCGAGGAGATCGTTCGCGGCGTGCCAGGCGCCGGAGACGTGGAATCGGAGCAGGTATCCGGGCTGCCCTTCCTGCGAGTGCGGGTCGACCGCCGAGCCATCGCCCGCTACGGAGTGAACGCCGAAGATGTGATGAATGCAGTGTCGGCGGTGGCAGGACACGGCGTGGGCGAAGTCTTCGAGGGACAGCGACGCTTTGCGCTCCAGGTTCGGTTGGCTTCACAGACGCGCCAGAATATCGAGGCGATCCGCAACGTTCCGATCCGCACGCCGGCCGGAAGCACGGTGCCGGTGGGCGAGCTCTCCGAGCTGGTCTTCGAGGAAGGCCCGGCTCAGATCGGCCGCGAAAACGTGCAGCGACGGGTGGCGATCATGGCCAATGTCCGAGGTCGCGACCTGGCCGGCTTCGTCGCCGACGCCAAGGCGAAGATCGCCGCGGAGATCGAGCTGCCGCCCGGCTACTTCGTCGAGTGGGGCGGGCAGTTCGAGAACCTCGAAGAGGCCTCGGAACGGCTCGCGATCGCGGTTCCGGCGGCGCTGGTGCTGATCTTCTTGTTGCTATACATGACCTACGGTGCGGCGCGTCCGGCGGCTCTGATCTATCTCAACGTCCCCTTTGCCGCCGTCGGCGGAATATTCGCGCTCGGCCTTCGCGGCATGCCGCTCTCGATCAGCGCCGGAGTCGGCTTCATCGCTCTGTTCGGCATCGCGGTGCTGAACGGAGTGGTGCTGGTTTCTCACATTCGCCAGCTCCAAGCCGAAAGTCTGCGTCTCGCCGAGGCGGCCGTCCAGGGGGCACGCGATCGACTGCGGCCGGTGCTGATGACAGCTCTGGTGGCGTCGCTCGGCTTCGTGCCGATGGCTCTGGCAACCAGCGCCGGGGCCGAGGTCCAGCGCCCGCTGGCGACTGTGGTCATCGGCGGGCTGATCAGCGCCACGCTGCTCACGCTGCTGGTTCTGCCCTCGATCTACAGCCGCTTCGGCGGCTCCGTCGCCGGCGCGCGGCGCTGAGGGCCGGCGCCGCCGCCCCGCGACCCGCGGGGTCCTGTAGTCTGATCCAATGCAGATCCGAGTCGAGACCCGGCGCCGGCGCGAGATCGGCGCCGCTCCAGACCAGGTGTTCGCGCTGCTGGCCGACGTGCCCGATTCAGTCGCCCACTTCCCCGATGTGCTGGAGCTGGTGTCGGAGCAAGGCGGCTACACCTGGCACATGAAGCCGGAACGGATCGGCCCGGTGCGGGTGCAGACCATCTACGCCTGTCGCTACCGGATCGATCGCGAGCGCCGCTCGGTCCTCTGGGAGCCGATCGCCGGCATCGGCAACGCGCTGGTGCGCGGCGCCTGGGAGATCGCGCCGGCCGACCCCGGAACCCGGCTCACGCTGCGCACCGAGTTCGACCTCGAGCTCGACGTCCCACGCCTGTTGCGAGGCGCGGCGCAACCGATCGTGCAAAGCAAGCTCGAACGCTTGCTCGATACCTACCTCGACAACCTGGTGCGGACCTTCAAGGGTGGCAACGGACGGCTGCGGGACTGGCGATAGGAACCGAGCGGGCGCGTGGCACGCCCGATCACGGCGACGAGTGGCCAGAAAACGCCAGAGCGCGGCTTCAATGGCCAGAGGCATCCGGTTCGCATACTCCTACTCCAGGCGCCTGGGTCATCTTCTCGGTTGACTCCAGACGCAACCGCGGGAGATTCCCATGGCAATCGACCCCTCCAGAATCGCCGCAAGGAGCGGCGCGTGCCACCGCTCGGCGCCATTCCTTCTGGCATCCGCCCTGCTGATCTCGATCGGTGCTCCCGCCGCGGGCGCCGGCTTCGATCCGACGTCTCTCGAAGATCTGGTGCTCGGCTCCGAGCTGATCTTCCACGGTGTGGTAGAAGATGTGACCCACGCGGGGTCGGAACCGATCCGACCGGGGAGCAGCGGCCTGCCGCATACCTTCGTCACCTTTCGGATCGAGCAGATCTTCGCCGGCCGAACCGAGTCCTCGACACTCACCTTGCGCTTTCGCGGCGGGATCGCCGACGACAGAGCGATCCACCACTACTACTCGGCCAGCCCTCAGTTCGACGTGGGCGACGAAGATCTTCTTTTCGTACGCGACAACGGGCGACGCCCCGTCCCGCTCGCCGGTTGGAACCGCGGTCATCTGAGGATCGTCGAAGGTGGAGTCGAGGACCACGCCGGGCATCGGATCGTCGTCGACCAGACCGGCCGTGTGCGTCCCCTGGTCCGATCGCGCCGGTCTTCCTCCGGTGACACAGACACCTGTCGCGCCGTCCAGTTCGACGAGGTGGCGACGGTCCTCGAGGGAGTGATCGCGCGAGTCCACACGGCGGCGTCGATCGCCGACCTGCCGCTGGTCTCGAGCGAAGATCCCGCCGCACCCTTCCAGGCAACCGAGCCCCGCCCCATGCCGCCCCCCGCTCCGCCCGAGGACGATCTCGCCCCCCGGCCGACCGCCGATCCCGAAGTGCTAGCCCTGCAAGCCAACGGATTCAACCCCGTGCTGCCGCCCGACGAGGTCGAGCGCCTGGAGGTCATCCGATGAATCGCTCCTTGCTGCTGCTCTTCGCAACCACTGTCTTCCTTCCCGGCACCGCTCGCGCCTGGGATGCGGAGTTCAACATCAACTCCGACAACCCCACGCTGCGCGCCGCCTCGGTGAGCTTCCCCGCCGGCAACCCCTACACCGACATTCTGGAGCGTTCGGTCGCCCGCTTCGACAACAACCCGAGCGACTTCTGGTACTCGCTGAGCCTCAACGACGGTTCGGTCTGGCACGGCAATCTGCAGCACGAGATCTGGTTCGAGGACATGGGAAGCGACGGTCCGCCGGCCACAATCTACTACGCCACCTTCTGCGGGCCGGTGATCGAGTTCGACATCATCTTCAACAGCGCGTTCGGCTGGACTTCGTCCGATTCACGCCACTCGATCGTGGCCTACGGCGGCTCGCACTGGTCGTTCTGGGCGGAAATGATGCACATGCTCTGCCACGGCTCCGGCCTGCAACATGAATCGGGAACCTATAACGCCCTCGGCGATGGTCAGCGACACCTCTATCTCAACGGCGACGCGATCCGCACCGGACCCGGCGAGGATGTCGCGGTCGGACTGGTCAGCCTATACGGATCGTGGAACGGCGCCGGACAAGATCTGGCGGTCACCCACTGGAAACGTACCGGCAGCGATTCTCGCTGGGACGATCCGGCCTGGGACCTCTACGACCAGATGAGCTGGAACACCGGCGACGATGAGCTCCCCGCCGAGCACGGTCAGACGATCATCACCAATCGCTCCGGACAGGAGCTCTCCTATGTCGAAGAGAGCGGCGGAATGCGCCGCTACCTCGTTCCCCGGCGGCGCCGTGGACCGATCGGCGTACAGTTCACCTACGAGAACAACGGCCGCTCCAGCCAGACCGTCACGGCGAGCTTCCGTCTCTCGGTCAACAACACGATCACCAACACCGACCACCTTCTGCGCACCGAGACCTACTCGATGGGCAGAAATACCGTCTGGACCAACACACAAGACGTCGAGATCCCGCCGTGGATCGCCGCCGGCGATTACCATCTCGGCGTCATCATCGACGGCGACGACAGTGTCAGCGAGGTGAGCGAGTCGAACAACGCCGCCTACCTGGCGATCAGACTGATGTAAGGGGCGGGGCGATTCCCCCCTCTTCCGCGTGGACGGGGCGGAGTAGAAGAGGGGGGACAGACCTCGGCCGGGACCCCGAACCGCTGCGGCATCGAGCCCGGTGATTTGGAAGATCCCGCTTCACGGGGGAGCGCACCTTGCCCCCGGCCCGGCGGAATCGCTCCGCTCCGCGCACCGGGCGAGATCCGCCAACACCGAAGAAGGGCGACCCCGACTGGCACCCGCTCCGTAGGATGGAAGCTATCTCACGATGATCCTGCCCTGCTCGAGCTCGGTCAGCAGCGCGGGCTGGGCCAGCGCCGGCAGCGGGTCGCTGCGCCAGTCGAGTGCATATTCGAGGGCCGCCTGGCCATCGTGCACATGCGCCGGCGCCGTCGTGGTGGTGAGACTCGCATCTGGGGGGAGGCCGTTGGCCGTGATCAGAAAGAAGGGCTGCTGGCCGTCTTCGAAGTCGACCAGATCTTGATCGGGCACGGTGGCGGCGCCAGCGGCCGACACGATCGCGAGGATTGGGGCGAGGGCCGATATCGATCGCAAGGGATGGTCGAACATGGCGCGGTCCGGTGGAGGTGAGGTCGCTTTGGCGGGTGGAAGCCGCGGATACCAAAGACCTTGACCCGACACAAGACGGCTCCGAGAGCGGATCGACTCGGGAACAGAGCCAGGGGCCCGGCCAGGTCACCGGGCTCAGGCTTCGCGCTTCGGGCTTCGGAGAGTCGATCGCGCGGACCCTAGATCAACTGCGCGAGGAGCGTGCGCGCGGGCACGCGCACCGGGGTCTGGTACTCGAATAGGTCGGCCTCGACAGCATCGAGATCGAAGGCGAGTTGAAAGGCGTGGCGAACCTGGAGCTGCCCGGCGAAGTAGTGCAGATGCCGACTGAGGCTCGGGCTCGCCGATGACTTGACCTCGACGAGAAACCAGGGCTCGCCGTCCCGTGTCACCAGGAAATCGACCTCTCGCCGTACCTTGTCCCGCAAATAGAAGAGGCCGTACTCCCCGAGGCCCAGATCGGTCCACCACTGAACCGCCTTCAGCAGGTGCGAAGCCACGAGGTTTTCGCGGCGCGCTCCCGCGTCCGCGACCCCGCTCCAGTCCCAAAGGTAGACCTTGGGCTGCTTGCGCAACGACTTCGGCACGTTGCGGAACCACGGCCGGACGGTGTAGCAGAAGAACAGCGACTCGAGCGCGGTGATCCAGCGGCGAATCGTGTCGACCGCGACGTTCACCTGCCCGGCGAGGGAGCTGTAATTCACGAGCTGCCCCGCCTGGTTCGCCAAGAGCTCCGCGAGAACCTGGACCTGCCCCGCCTCCTGAATCCGCGTGAGATCACGAAGGTCCTCGTGGAAGAGGAGCTCGGTCCGGAGCCGCCGCCAGCGATTGGAGAAGCGTCGGGTCCCGTTCAGAAAGGGCTCCGGGAACCCGCCGAGCTCGAGGAGCGCATCCAGCGCGGATCGGTCGATCCGCACCGGCTCACGAATCTCCGACTCCGAGAGCTCGGTCGAGCCCAGCTCGGCCAGGCTGAGCGGATGCATCCGATAGGGGAAGTAGCGCCCCATCAGGCTGTCGCCACCGCGGCGATAGACGTTCAATCGGGCACTCCCGGTCACGATGACGGTGGACCGGTCTCCGTACACGTCGAAGAACCCCTTCAGGAAGGAGCTCCACTTTCGGTACTTGTGAATCTCGTCGAAGATCACGAGTTGGCTGGTCGACCTCGGTCTGTGGAGATCCAGATCGTCGGCCACCGCATCCGGCCCGCGCGTGATCAGCAGTCTATCGGACTGGCGATCCCAGGTGTGGTAGCGGTGGTCGGGGGCGGATGCCCGCGATGTCGTGGTCTTCCCGACCTGCCGAGGCCCGCTCAGCATGACCATCTGCCGGTGTTCTCTGATGTGCTCGGCCAGGGCGGCCTCGTAGACTCTCCGCATGGCCGCAAGGTAGTGTGGGCCCCGGGCAAGATCAAGACTGTTTTACTGTCAATCGTAAAATGGTCCGCACCATCCTACGATTGCCGAGAACTTGGTCCGGTTGCGAGAGTGTCGGGTCGGCGTGGCCCAGAGGGCGGCCGTTGCGTATTGGGGGCTGGTTCGATTTCTTCGAACCATCGAGGTGATAAAGCAGAGCCAATGCCGCGGGACTGAGCGAGCTCAGCTGGCGCTCACGGTCGGATTGCGATCGATTCGGCGCGCTGAGATGACTCAGGCGGCGGTGTTGACCGCTTTTCGGTCGTTTTCGACGCCTGAGTCCGCTCAGTCGGTCGACGGGGCCGGGCTCCCTTTGGTCGCTTCGCGGCTGCGCCGTGCGGGCAGAGTGCCGGGGCGTCCGTCGGCGCCGCGTTCCCGCACCCGCCCCGCGACGAACACCGGATCGACGCCGCCCCCCTCGATCATCAGCCGACCGGGGCCGGACGGGAGGGCTCGACGCCAGCGCAGGGTGCGCTCGATGCGCGCTGTCGATTCCAGCTCCGCGACCGAGAGCATGCGCTCGGCGAGAAGGGTGACGCCCCCGGCATCGCGCAGCCAGGTGGCGCGCAGAGGCAGGGGCCGGTGGCGGCGGCGCGGGGC
>CAZBBK010000100.1:0-12070 GCA_964490075.1 uncultured Gemmatimonadota bacterium
ATGTCGGCGTTCGGCGCGCCAGAACTCGATTTGGTGGGCCGTCAGGGAATCGAACTGTCGGCGTAAGTTGTTGGTATTACAGGGAAACAAGGTGGCCGACAAGCGCCGATACCGTCAGAAATACCGTCAAAAGTCCGCGATGGGCTTGTTCATGGCAGCAGGTTTGGCGTCTGCACTTCGGGCGCACCACCGCTCGATCGCGGCGTGTTAGGCGGGTGCCTTGCGCTCGCGAAGGCTATCGGGCCCCCGGTCATAGACGGCCCTCCAATCCTCCGGCGTCAGCACCCCCGGCACCACCAGCACCCCGCCAGGTCGATCCCCCTCGGGCGGATCACTCGGCCGGTGCTCGGCAATCGCGCCCACGATCCGGGAAGCGGCCCCCAGCCGGATGCGCGGGTCGTCGTGGTTCAGCAGCTCGGTCAGCACGTCGACGGCCTTGGCGGTCGCCTGCTCGAAACGGGTGCGGATCGACTCCCATAGCTCGGCGCGGCGGGTCGCCAGCTCATCGCTGAAGAGATCGTCATGGTGGCACCACTCGCTCACGGTCTGGCGCGTCACGCCGACGTGATCGGCGGCCTCGGTCACGGTGGAGCCCGAGAGAAGGGCCGAGAGCGCCGAATGCTGGCGCGGGTTCAGTGTCGGCTTTGGTTGGGTTTCGTCGTGGGTCATGGCGCCGACTCCGATCGTTCGTAGGCGGCGGCCTCGGCCTGTTCGCGCGGGATCTCGCCGTCGTGTTCCATGATGGCGGCGCGTTCTTCGGCGGCTTCGGTGCGGGACGGTGGGGCGGCCGGATCGCCCCATAGATGGCCAGATTCCGCATAGTTGCCCATGTTCCGAACGTGGGCATCTATGGGTTTCTTGGCCATGTATGGGAGAGACCATTCCACGTGGGAGCCCGCGCCGAATCCGATCCTGCGCTTCTCAATCCCCAAGGTCTCGGCCGCTCGGCGGATGGTCTTCTCCGCGTGCCCTTCGGCTGCCGCTTGGTCGAAGACGTGGTTCGCCTCCATCGGTCCGCCAGCGAGCAACTCCCGAAGGAACTCCTGCGCCTCCTCCTTCGCGCTCCGCCCCCCGGAATCATCATCGGACGCCATCGCTTCATCGGCGGTCACGGCCACGGGCTCGGACTCCCACGCCACGCGCGAAGTCTCGATCCCGGATTCCAGCCGATGCGAATCGATGCGAAAGGCAAGCCCGTCGCGATCAGGGGCGAGGTTGTTCTTGATCGTCGTGAAAAGCCGGCGTGCCGGATCGTCTTTGTCTTTCGTCACCGCGAAAGCTGCTCTCACGGCCGCGACGAAACCGATGCTTCCGGAGAGCCGCTGAATGGCGTCCCGCTTGTTGTTCTTGCTCAGGTGGTCGACACATACCACCGCCACGTTGTGCGTCTCTGCCAGCGTGACCAGCGGCGTGAGAGCCCCCCGGACCGCAGCGTTTCGGTGTGTGTCTGTGCTTCCGAAGTAGGCGGAGATCGGATCGACGATTACCAGCGCAATGCTCGGCTCGCCGGCAAGGACAGCTTCAAGCTTCGGAATGTCAGGATCCAGCGCGTTGAAACGGCGCTCTTTTTCGAGGAAAGCTCGATCCAGATCCGCGCCTACCGCTTCGAGTCTCGGGCGGATGGTGTCGGCCGAGTCATCTTCAGCGGAGAACACGACAACGCTTCCCTGCTCGCATCGCGTTCCGTCAACCGGCCAGGTTTCCCCGTTCGTGACCACGCCCGCGATATACGCCGTGATCTGAGACTTCCCGACTCCCGGATGTCCCGCGATGATCGAGACTTTTCCGCGCGCGATTCGCCCGGGCCAGAGCCAGCGGATCGGCTTCGCTTCGATCTCGGATGCACGCCACAGCAACAGCCCGCTCGATGGCGCCTCGGCAACGGCCCCTACCTCGCGCGCCGCGTCGATGCACTCCCGAACGGCGCTCGCCCCCATCGCCCGGTGCAGATCGTTGAAGTCCGTCGCCCCTTTCGACCGGTCTTCGCCGAAGTGGGGAACGGCCAGCTTCGCCCCGATGGCACGGGCGGCGCGGGTCGCGGCCTCGAGCCCGGGGTTGCCTTTGGTCTTCGTGTCGTTGTCGGCGCATACGATGAAGCCGGTCTCCGGGTGCTTCGCCCGCAGCGCCTTGGCGACCGGTTCCAGATTCCCGCAGTTGAAGGCGATCGCCACCGCGCGCTCGGTTGCTTCGCGAATGCTGGCGGCGGTTGCGAATCCCTCGGCGATGCAGACCACTCCGTTCGGCTCGCCGATCGGTGCATAGGCGCCTTTGGTCGCGCCGCCGAAGAGGAACCGCTTGGTGCCGTCCGGCCTGATGAACTGTAGCGAAGACAGCTTTCCGTCGGTCTGGAACATCGGCACCACCAGGCAATCGCGGAAGCGATCCTCGCGCCCGCTGTAGAGCCTCACACCGTGCGCAGCGACATCTTTGCGCTTCAGATATGGGTGATCGTCTGGCGCGCGTGTAGCGGCCTTCCAGATCGCCTGAGCGCGCCTTGCTGCATCGGCGTGCCTGCGCTCGGTGTCTCGCTCTCGCTCGCGCCGGGCGGCCTTCATCCGCTCTTCGTGCGCCTCGCGTTCCGTCGTCGAGAAGCCCCGGCCGATATCAGCGCACCAGGTCTCTTCGATGCCGGCGCGCCAGCAGCCGAACATGCCGGCGGGAATCCCGTCGGCGTGCAGCACGTAGTAGCCCGCATCGTCGCCTCGCTTGTCGCGGGTCGGGAAACGATGCAGCTCGCCGTCGGCGCGGATCTCGGGCGGCGGGTTGATGCCGGCGGCGGTCATGGCTTTCGTGAATCGTGAGACGGCCTCGTAGGTGTCCACGGTCGGCCTCACACTTCGGAGAGACCGAGCCGCTCAATCGCGCGGTCGGCGAACCCATAGGACATCAGCCCGTGGCACCAGAGCCACATGATGCCGAACTTGAGTCTGGACTTGAGCAAGCCGACGATGCAACCAGCCCGGGCGCTCATCGCTCCGCCCCCGACTCGGCCAGGTCGCGGCGTTCAACCTGCTCGGCGAGCCAAGTTTCGAGCTCGCTGGACAACCAGCCGACCGCCCGACCGCCAAGGTTGACTTGTCGCGGGAATGTGCCTTCGGCGATGCGGAGATAGACGGTGCTACGGGAAAGCCCGGTGCGGGAAAGAACTGCGGGTAGGCGTAGCAGGATTATGTCGGTCATCGGTGCCCTTTCTGCGCCGTTCTTGGCGCGCTGTGGACTTGATGACCGTCAACTTAGGTGCAAGCGGAGCTTGCTAGCGGGAGAGCGGCGAGATTAGCGGGAATCCCGTTAGCGAGCTTCCTCAGTTCGCAGCAGGGACGCCGCTTCCTTGAGGTAGCGACGAACGGTCTGTTCGTCGATCGTCAGCCCCGCATTCTGCACCGCCAACTTCACTTTCCCCGTAACCGCGCTGCGCGGAACCGTACCGTCCGTATTCGGCACACCGTAGTCCCGTGAAAGTCCGCGGGGCTTGGCCAGACCAGCAATCAGCTTCAGCATGGACTCGCGCTCGTTGGGGAGAACATCAGCGCGTGCTCGGTCCCACGCATCCCCAAGCCAAGCCCTGACCAACTCCGTCGGCTGCTCCCCGTTCTCACGCAACCATCGGGCCAGCTCTTCCCGATTGACGATGGCATGAAACGACCTGCGCACCAGCTCGCCAGCGTCGTTCTGGTACCCGAACAGCTCAAGCAACACCTCATCGTGGGAAAGGTCGAACCACTCATCGAGGTTGAACGCCAAGTCGTTCAGCTCTTTCCCCCCAAGCCACTCTCCTCCCACTGGCATTGGTGGCGGTTCGAGTTGCGGTTCGCTTTCGACGTCGGCCCGCGTACGTGTGTGCGTCAACCGACACGGGTCGGAACCGGAAACCGGCTTTTCGGATGGACAACCGACAACGGCGCACGAGATCGCGCGGTGAAGCGAGTGCAGCATTGATCGGCGTTCGTCCTTATCGGCAGGATCCGGGAATTGGAGCACGACGGCCTGTACCAGCTCGAAGGCGTCTGGCCACCCGCCCCCGCGATTCGTCGTGTCCAACTTCAGCAACTCCGCTGCTTGATGATACGAATAGTGGCTTGCCGTGCCGTCACTCTCTGCCTTGCCCATACCGCTCCTTCACGCCCTTGCCAAAGAAAACCGCGCCAACCGGAGCAAGGGAACTCCGGCTTTCGGTGCGTCCACCTAGGCGCGGCCATTTCTCACGCTCGCCGGTGGATCGGGACCACTTCCGCCCCGTCCCTCAGCGAGTCCAGGTAGTTAGCCCACGCTTGCATCATGCGCCGGCGCTCTTCGAGGTGCTCGGCGTAGTTGTAGGCCGCGCGGACCGTGTTGCGTTCGACGTGCGCCAACTGGCGCTCGATCGCGTCGCGGTTCCAGCCCTGCTCGTTCAGGATCGTCGATGCCATCGACCGGAAGCCGTGCGCGGTCATCTCGTCCTTGGTGAACCCGAGCCTTCGTAGCGCGGCGTTCAACGTGTTCTCGCTGAAGGGTCGCTCCCTCGTTCGCTCGCTCGGGAACACCAGCTTTCCGGCGCCGGTCAGCGGTTGCAGCTCGCGCAGGATCGCCACCGCTTGGCGGGAGAGCGGAACCAGGTGCCGCGCGCCCATCTTCATCCGCTCGCCCGGAATCCGCCACTCGGCCGCGTCCAGGTCGATCTCGGCCCACTCGGCGCCCCGCAGCTCTCCCGGCCGCACGAACACCAGCGGCGCCATGCGCAGCGCGCAGCGCGTCACCAGCGAGCCCTCGTAGCCTTCGATCGCGCGCAGCAACGCGCCGATCCCCTTCGGCTCGGTGATCGTCGGGTAGTGCTTCGAGCACGCCGGCGGAAGCGCCCCCCGCAGGTCGCCCGTCGGGTCACGCTGCGCCTTGCCGATCGCCACGCCGTAACGGAAGACTTGGCTGCAACTCTGGAGCTCACGGTGCGCGGTTTCGAGGGCGCCTCGGGCCTCGACTCGCCGCAACACGGTCAGGATCTCGGGCGCGCCGATCTCGGCAATCGGTCGGTCCCCGAGCCACGGGAAGACGTCTCGCTCCAGCCGTCGCATGATCCGCCCCGCGTGACTCTTCGCCCAGCGCGGCGCGTTCTTCGCGAACCACTCTCGCGCCACGGCCTCGAAGCTCTCTTCGGCGATCGTCGCCCGCCTCGCCCTTGCCTGCTTGCGCGCCTCGCCCGGATCGATCCCGCGTGCCAGAGCGCTTCGGGCGGCGGCGTGCAGCTCGCGCGCCTCGCGCAACCCCACCTCCGGGACTCGCCCGATCGCCAGCGTCTTGCGCTTGCCATCGAAGCGGTAATCGAAGCGCCAGAGCTTCCCTCCGGCCGGCGTCACCAGCAGGTAGAGCCCGTGTCCATCGGTCAGCTTCCGCGCCTTGTCGCTTGCCTGGACGTTGCGCACGGCCGTCGCTGTCAGCGGCATCGCATCCCCCTTCCGAAAGTGGTCCTCGGTTCGGTTCCCGGTGTTCCGGGTGCCTGCCGTTGCACCTGCATCTCGTTGTGGGCCATCATGTTCGGCTCCGATTCGCGGTATCGACTCTGCCGCACCCCTCGAATACCGCCGAATCTACCGTCGAATACCGTCGGGTGTCAATGGAAACGACGGGATCTCGCCGGACATAGAGAAAGCCCGAAAGCGTTGGTGTTCCTCAGCTTTCGGGCTCTCTGCGGACTTCGTCGGAAGTCGATATGGTGGGCCGTCAGGGAATCGAACCCTGGACCTTGAGATTAAAAGTCTCCTGCTCTGCCAACTGAGCTAACGGCCCGGGCAGAGGTTAGGGCCGGATCGGCTCCGGGGTCAATCGAACACCCGGTGGCTCGGCATCTCGATCGTCTGCTCGCGATCGGCTCCCACCGATACCAGCCCCACCGACACCCCGGTCAGCGCGCCGATGCGATCCAGGAAGCTACGCGCGCGCGCCGGCAGTTCCGTCGCCGTGCGGATCTCGCTGGTCTGCTCCCGCCATCCGCGCACCCACTCGTAGACCGGCTCCACGCGCGCCCAGTCCTCGCAGCGCAGCGGCACATCCTCGATCTCCCGGCCCTCGATCCGGTAGCCGACGCAGATGCCGATCGTGTCCAGGGAATCGAGCACGTCGAGCTTGGTCACCGCCAGCTCGTCCAGCCCGTTTATGCGCGCCGCGTAGCGCACCGCGACCGCATCGAACCAGCCGCAGCGGCGCGGCCGACCGGTGGTGGCGCCGAACTCGTTGCCCCACTCTCTGAGTCGATCTCCCTGCTCGCCCTCCAGCTCGGTCGGGAAGGGACCGTTGCCGACCCGCGTCGTGTAGGCCTTGGCGATTCCGACCACCCGCCCGATCCGCGACGGCCCGATGCCGGTGCCAAGGCACGCTCCGCCCGCCGTCGGGTTGCTCGAGGTCACGAAGGGATAGGTTCCGTGATCGACGTCGAGCATCGTGCCCTGCGCCCCTTCCAGGAGCAGTCGCCGCCCCGCCGCCAGCGCGCGATCGAGCACCAACGAAATGTCGCGCACCTCCGGCGCCAGGCGCCGTCCGGCCGCGAGATAGGGCTCCAGCACCTCCTCGACGCCGATCGCCGGCGCGCCAAAGAGCTCGTGCAGCACCCGGTTCCCGCGCGCCAGCAGCGTCTCGAGCCGCGCTTCGAAGCGCTCCGGCTGCAACAGATCCCCGACCTGGATGCCATGTCGCGACACCTTGTCGGCGTACGCGGGCCCGATCCCCCGGCGAGTCGTGCCGATCGCCTCGCCCCCCATGCTCTGCTCGAACGCCTGGTCCAGCGCCTTGTGGATCGGCAGGATCAGGTGCGCCTTCGCGCTCACCAGCACCCGTCCATCGGTCTCGATCCCGAGCGAGCGAATCGAATCCAGCTCCTCGAGCAGCGCGATCGGGTCGACCACCACACCGTTGCCGATCACGCAGATCTTGTCGGGGTAGAGCACGCCCGAGGGCACCAGGTGGAAAACGAACTTTCGCCCTCCGGCCACCACCGTATGCCCGGCATTGGCGCCTCCCTGGTAGCGCGCCACGATGTCGGCGCGCATGCTCAGGTAGTCGATGATCTTGGCCTTGCCCTCGTCGCCCCACTGGGCGCCCACGATCGCGGCAGCTTTCATTCGCCTTGCTCCGGCTTCGCCTCTTCGGCGCGCACCACGCGCAGCAGCAGCGGCGCCTTTTCGCCCTCGTGCCGGCCGATGGCGCGCACGATCTTCATGCCATCCACCACCTCGCCGAATACAGCGTACTTGCCGTCCAGGTGCGACAATCGAGAGAGACAGATGTAGAACTCGGAGCCGGTCGACTCCAGGAACTCGCGGCGTTCCGGGCGCCCACCCACGGCATCGGGGTCTTCTGAGCGCACCATCGCGCACGCGCCGATGCCGTGCGTTCCGGTCTCCCGCTCCAACGGTAGCATCCCGGGCGCCGGATCGTCCCTCGTCAGGCGCCCGGTCGCGATCAGCTCTGCTTTGATCCGCCGATGGAACGCGCAGCCGTCATACGAACCGGCCTCGGCGCGCAACGCGAAACGACCGGCCGTCAACGGCGCTTGCAGCGTGTCGAGCGCCACCGTGAAGGTCCCCAGCGTGGTCACCAGGTCGAAGCGCGGCCCCTTCGCCTGCACCTCGCGCACACTCGGCGCCTCCTCCGCGCCGCCGCAACCCGCCAGCGCCAACAGGGCCGCCAGCGCCAGCGAGGGGGCAGCCGCCTCGCGGACACCCGCGCCGCCGCGTCGTACCTTCGGACGCCCTCTACTCAGCAGGCTCCGACGCCTCGACGTAGTCGATCACGTCGCCGAAAATGACCAGCTCGTTGGCCTGGTCGTCCTGGAAACGGGTGTCGACGCGCCATTGCAGAGAGGTGCTTCCACCGTCGGCGAAATTGCCGAGATCGAGCATCGCCACCACGCTCAGATCGTCCAGATCGACCCCGAGATCGGCGGGATCGACATCGACGTGTGTGGTGTCTCCCACCACGACCTCGTCGATCTCGAAGAAATCGAGCGCGTTGTTGGGGATCGCCGACGGATCGGAGACGAAGGCGTAGCGGTCGTTGGAATCGTCGCGGTCGACGTACCAGACATCGGCCGGATCGTGACTGGTGACCTCCAGCGTACCGCCCTGGTTGATCAGGCTGGTGATGACCAGCACCTCGGCGGCCGCGCGCAGATTGGGCGCGTCGCAAGGCTCGCAGGCACCGGTGACCTCGCCGGCGACCAGGTCCGTCCCCACGTCGACCCAGTAGACGTCGCTGGTGTCATCTTCGCTCTCGACCACTCGGTAGAGCGCCACGTCGTTGGTGTCGGAGACGCCGGTGCCGGTCTTGATCACCTGCCCGAGATGGCCCTGAATCGTGTCGCCCGCGGCGAAAAGCCCGTGCTCGAGCTGGGTGGTGTCGGCCCAGAAGACGATCGTGAAGTCGGCGGTCGAGGTCGGCGTGACCTCGCGATTCCAGACGTGGCTGGCGACCGGGTAGTCGGTGACATCTTCGACGCCGTCGCGGTAGCTGCTTACCCGGAACATCCACTCGCCGCCCACGTCGACCGAATCGACCTGGTCGGCCGGATAGATGCCATCGAACACCGGCGGGTAGGTGACCTCTCCCGGGATCACGTAGTAGCTGCTGGAGATCAAGGAATCGATGCGCGCCATGACCTGAGAGGCGTTGCTCTGCGAGTCGCTCCAGACCGAATCGATGGCGGCGTCGGTGTCGACGTTCCAATCGATCAGCGCATCGATCACACCGCCGTTGATCTCCTCGTCTTCGTCGGTGTGCCAGGGGTCGCGCTCCACCTCGATCTGTGCGTAGCGATCGACCGCGGCGACGTACTTGGCCGGTCCGACATATCCCTCTTCCCGCACCGTCAGGGTGGAATCGACGAATACGAACTGCCACGCCGCGTTGATGTTCTGGCCGAAGGTCGCCGACGCGAGGTCGGAGTCGACTCGATCGCCCGACGCCCAGACCAGCAGCGCGTTGTCGACCGTCGTGGTGTCGCCGTCTCCGGCGATCACCGGGGTGCCGTCGGCATTCAGGTAGTAGGCCTCGGCGATCGCATCGATCACCTGATCGAGGGCGCCCAGGGCGGTTCCCGGGGCGAGATCGGGGGGCTCAGGACCGATCGGAGGGTTCGATCCGTCTTCGTCCTCGAAACAGCCGGTAACGATCAGCAAGGCGCCCAGAACGCCAAGGGCGGGAAGACGGTGCCGAAGATAGGAGGGCATGGGTTCCTCTCCAAGAGATCCTAAAGATCGGTCAGGACCCGATCCGCGGGCAGCGAGCAGGATCGATGATGGTATGGGCGCCCTTTGGGGGTGTCAAGCGCGCGCACCGCCCGCGCAAGGCCACCGACAAAGTCGCGGTGAGGCTGAGCCAGCCACTGGAGGAAGGATGGCATGGGAGATCGAGGCGCCCCAACCGAGGCTTGAGCGCGAGGATTTAGGCGTTTAGGGTCGGCGAAGAAATAGCTCCCCGGGTTTGCGCCCAGATGTGCCGTGGATCCGGTCGATCGGTGAGGTCCGAAACCGGAGGAATAGCAGAGCTATTTCGAGGATTTCGGGGCTCGCCGATCGGCCGGAGACGCGGTGCAGATGGGATGCAAACACGGGAGTTATTTCTTCGCCGACCCTTAGGCCATGCTGGAGCGGACAGTGGGCGCACCGGTGCGCCTTGCGTGGTTTGCGGCGATGTCCTGGCTTTGGGCGGCGGGTGCTTACACGCCAACGAGTTGCAGGGTCTTCTCAGACCTTCGAGCCAGGTGCCGAGTGGCGGCGGCGATATTGCTGGCCTTCGCGAGCCGCAGCAGACTGATGGCGAGATTGCGTAGGCTGGCCAAGGCGTGCGGACTGTTGCCCTTGCGCACCTGGGAGCGGTCTTCGTCGTAGGTCATATCGCGGACATGATGGAGTCGGGTCTCGATCTGCTGCGAGCTCCACGAATGCAGCCGCTGCCTCGCCCGCAACGGCGACCGACGACCCATCACGTCCTGCGGTCCGGCTCTTCAGTGCGCCGTACTCCACGCCGACCGCCCTCGCGACGGCATACGCACCGTACTCCTCTGCCAGCGCTACGGCCGCATCCCACAGCTCAGAGGGCATCGCGCCGAGCTTCGTCCGAGTACGACGCCACTCGATGACCCGCATCCGAAGCTCGCCGGCAGCTGGAGGCAGCGGCCCCCGTCGTTTCCTGCGTGCCATGGTCGGTCCTCCTGGCGGTGGCCGCGCGGCCGCCGCGGTCGGAAACCGACCGTAGCGCGGAGGGATCCGGCCGGTCACGCACGCTCACCGGAGGGACACTGAACACCTAAGTGGAGCGCGTTGCGCATGACTGCCCATAGAGAGATCGGAGCGCGCGGCTACATCCCCCAGACCGTGATCGCCAGCCCGTCGTGGGTCGCCTCACGCCGAAACACTTTTTCGTCCCACGCCACCTCGGCGCGGCGATCGAACACCATCAGATGTGCCTCGGCCGCGCCGGTTCGTTGCACGTAGTCGTGAGTCTGCCGCAAGCCCTGAGCAATGGTCGCCTCTAGCGACTTGTGCAGCAGCTTCAGCTCGATCACCACACGTTGCACCGGGCCCAGAAAACCCTGCTCCGGGTCGAGCGGCCACTGCACCAGAAGATCGGTGCGCATCCGCCCCAGTCCGTACTCTCGGTCTATGCGGCCGCCGCCGTTGACGATGCGTTGCAGAAAGGCCTGCAGCAGCAGCTGCGGGCCGGCCTCTTTGTATTGAAAGCGCTCGAGCCAGCTCTCGCTCTGCTCCCGGAAGAAGGTCTGAAAGGCCGCCAGCAGCTTCGGCATGTCGAGACGGCGGTCCGCCGTGACATACCAGGCCCTTCGGTGGGCGATCGTCACCTGGGTGCCATAGGAGAGCTCGCGCGGGATCACCTCACGGTAGATCGCGTTGCTAATCGCCAGCTGTGGCCGGCTCGTGATCAGGCCGAGATCCTCCACATATGAGATGTCGTCTCGCGGGATCGCAGTGACGTCCTCTCCGCCCACCAGCAGCGTGGCGACGACACGCCGCACCCGCGGCTCCTCTAGCTTGTCGGTCAGCTGGTCGAGGTGGGTTGCGCGGCTCATGATCAATCGCTCCTTGGCCGCCGCCATCACCTCCGCGGTGATCGGCCGTGCTCGGTCCCGCACACCCTCTGGCTTGAAGCAGGCCTCATAGGCCAAGGCGTTCACCAGCCAAGGCTGGCCGGCGGTGTCGCTCCACGCGGCCGCCAGCGCCCCCTCGTCAAAGAGCTGACCCGTCGCCGCGGTGTGTTGAGCGTAAAGCGCGCGCAGCTCCGGTTCGCTGAAGTCACCCAGCCGCAGCGACTCCGCCTTGATGTTGAAGCACGAGCCGCCCGTGATCACCTCTTTCCGGCTCGACGAGTGGATCCGGTAGTCCTTGATGTCGCGCACGCCACAAAGCACGATGCTTTGCGGGAACGCGCGGGGACGCTTGGTATACCCTGCGCGAATCTGCCGCAGCACGGTGATCAGTGTGTCGCCCACCAGCGAGTCGATCTCGTCGATGAAAAGTACCACCGGCTTGGGGCTGGCCCGACAGAGCGCGATAAGCGCTGTCGACAGCGCGTTGGCCGTCTCGCCGCCGCGCCGCACCGCGCGCACCGCGTCCGCCAAGGTCGCGTCCCCCGTGTAGTAGTCGACGTCCTCCGCCAGCGCGTCCACCAACGCCGTCATCGCGGCGACGACATCCTCGCGCAGCCCCTGCCCAACTTCGACGTTCATGTAGACGCAGCAGTAGTCGCCCGAGGCGTTCAGCTCGCGCAGCAGACCGAGCAGCGCCGAGGTCTTGCCGGTCTGGCGCGGGGCGTGCAAGACGAAATACTTCTCTTGCGCGATGAGTGACAGGAGGTCGTCGTCGGCCAGACGCGCGAAGGGATCGAGCGCGTAGTGCTTGGCGGGGTTCACCGGACCTGCGGTGTTGAAGAACTTCATGCCGCCATATTACCTCAGTCGGAGGCGTCGACATCCGCGTGCGAGGTCCTCTCCACGATCGGGAGTGGGGGTGGGATGAACGCTCTCCGGCAGGACGGGGCCGGGGGGGGGGGGGGGGGGGGGGGGGGGGGGGGGGGGGGGGGGGGGGGGGGG
>CAZBBK010000101.1:0-9750 GCA_964490075.1 uncultured Gemmatimonadota bacterium
TCGACATGTGGAGCCCTGGGATCAGGAGGTCTGAAGTTATTCTTGCGCGAGCCCTAAGCGATCCACTGCTACCGGTGGTCACCGACACGCTCGACATCCTGAGCGACGTGCTAGAGATCTACCACCACTCCCCCGCCAGCCGCTCGATCACCGGGTCGTCCGGCCGTAGAGCGCGCGCCCGCTCCAGCACCTCCCGCGCCCGCGCCCGGTCGCCGCTGCGCTCCAGGGCGATCGCGTAGTTGACCAGCATCCGCGCATCCTCGCCGCCCAGGTCGAGGGCGCGGCGGTAGGCCTGGAGCGCTTCGTCGTGGCGCTCGGCGGCGGCCAGGGCGAGGCCGAGGTTGCTCTGGATGGCGGCGTCGCGGGGGGCGCGCCGGGCGGCCTGCCGGAGCTCGCTCAGGGCGCGCTCGGTCAGGCCCAGCTCCAGGTAGAGCGCGCCCAGGCCGCCGCGCACCGCGGGATCGGTCGGATCGCGCCGCTGCGCCTCGCGGAGGGCCTCGATCGCCTCGCGCTTGCGCCCCTGCCGGCTCAGCAGCGATGCCAACGAGAGCAAGGGCGAGACGTAGCTCGAGTCGTCGCGCGCCGCCCGGCGCAGCTCCGCCTTGGCGGCGTCGGTCTCGCCGCGGCCGGCCAGCAGCGCGCCCAGGTTGGAGCGGGCGCGGGCGTGGCCGGGATCGAGGGCGAGGGCGCCGCGGAAGAGCGCCTCGGCATCCTCGCCGGCGAACATCTGCGCCACGCCGGCGGTGTACTGGGCGTCGGCATCCTGCGCCAGGACCGCCGCGGCGGAGAGCGCGAAGGGGCGCGCCTCGGCCTGCTTGCCGGCCCACGACAGGGTCTTGGCCAGGTTCAGGTCGCAGCGCGCGGCGCGCACCGGGTCGATGGCGTCGAGGATGCGGCGGCGATAGGCGGGCCGGGCCGCCGCCGGGCTCCAGTCGGGCGCCGCCGGCCGCACCAGACCCGCGCCCACCAGCTCGGCCGCCACCCCCTCGGCGATGGCGCGGTGGATCTCCGGGCGCGGATGCACGTGGTCGAGGAAGTAGCGGCTCCCCGGGCTCTCCAGCCCGGTCGCCCGCCGGGCGCTGTCGGCCAGGGCCGCCACCGGATCGACCAGCGGCACCCGCAGCTCGGCCGCCACCCGCCGCGCCGCGGCGACGAAGGCCGCCGGCGCCCGCAGCGGCGCGACGTCCTCCTCGCGGGCGCGCCCGAAGGCCGCGCCGGCGGCCTCGAGACGCCCCAGCGCCCGCAGCGCCCGGCCGCGTAGATAGTGCAGCTCGGCGTAGCCGGGATCGTCCACCGCGTCGAGCTGCGCCAGCGCCTGCTCCGGCCGCCCGGCCTCGAGCGCCTCGCCCGCCCGGGCCAACGCCGCCTCGCAATCGGCGGCGGCCGCGGCCGACAGGCCGCCGCCGTGCTCGCTCTTGAAGGGCGAGAAGTCGGCCAGATTGGCCGCCGGCGTCACCAGCACCAGCGCCGCCCCGCAGCCGCGCGCTGTGTCGACCAGCACCCGCAGGTTGTGCTCGAAATGGGCCAGGACCTGGGCCCGGAAGGGCGGATCGCGGTGGTAGAGGTCGAGCCCGGCCGAGCGGTCGAGCATCGCCACCACCTCGCCGCCCAGCCGGTCGCGGGCGCCCAGATCGCCCTCGGGGCGGTCGCGCAGCGCCAGCAAGCCCTCGCGCAGCAGGCCGTAGAGCCGCATCCGCCCCAGCAGCCCCCGGACCCGCGCCGACCCCGAACCGCCCGCCGCCAGGTCGGGGTAGGAGCGCCGCTCCAGGAACTCGTTGTGGCCGGTCAGGATCACCACGGCGTCGGGCTCGTAGGCGGCGATCTCGGCGGCGATATGGGTCAGGCGGTAGCTGGCGTAGGAGATCCCGCCGCAGTTCAGCACCTGGTGGCGGACCCCCGGCTCGGCGTGGTCCAGGATCAGCTCGAGCCCCCGGGGGAAGGCCACGGCCGCGTCGTAGGGGTGGCCGTAGACGGTCGACCCGCCGAGGCAGAAGATCCGCGTGGTCCGCTCGCCCTTCACCCGCGGGAAGCTCTGCTCGTTGAACCAGCGCCGCTTGGCCGGCGCGGTGCTGAGCGCCGCCCGATCCTCGGGGTCCGGCACGAAGAGCGGACTGAGGCCGCTGAAGCCGAGGTAGGGATCGGCCGCCTCCGGCGCCGGCGGAGCCACGACCCGCAGCGCCCCCTCGGCCACGACCAGCACCAGCAAGGGGAGAGCCAGCACGAGGGCGCGCGGGGCCGCGCGCCCCGGGCCAGAGGTCTTGCGATCGATTGAGGTCATGGAAGGGAGGTCCGGCCGGTCGGGCTCAGAGTGTAGGCGCCAGGACCAAAGACACAGGTCTCTATTTGTCGATGATGAAACAAGATCTGTGCGCAAACCCGCGATCCGAAGAGCCGTGACAGCCACCGAAACCCCGATCCCGACCCCGACCGAGCCGCGCCCGCCCGAGCCGCCGGATGCGACCGATTCGCCGAACGCAGCGGAGGCCCCGCCGCGCGTCGCGCTCGGCAGCTCCGGCGGCGGCGTGCGCGGGCTGCGCCGGACTCTGACCGCCATCGTCTGCGTGCAGGCGATCTTCCTGCTCTATCGGGCGCTCTTCACGCTCAGCCCCGAGCCTTACGTGATCGCCTTCTTCGGCGTCGAGGTGGTGGCCGCGCTCGCCCTCTTCCTGCTCCTGCTGCCGGCCCTGACGACCGATTCGGCGGCCGGCCACGCGCCCCTCCCGCCCCCGGACGACGCCGCGCAGCCGCCCACCGTCGACGTCATCGTGCCGGCGGTCGACACCTCCGAGGCTGCCGTCCGGCGCACCGCCCTGGCCGCGATCCGGCTCCACGGTCGCAGCTCCACCATCCTGATCGGCGACACGCCGGCGACCGCCCTGCTCGCCGACGAGCTGGGCTGCGCCTTCGAGAGCGCGGTCGGCGCCGGCTGGATCGAGACCCTGAACACGTTGCTGCCGAAGCTCTCGGGCACCCTGGTCGCGGTCTTCGAGCCGGGCCAGATCCCCCACATCGACTTTCTGACCCGGCTCACGCCGATCTTCGAGGAGCCGACCACGGCGATGGTGCAGGCGCGCCTGAGCGTGGCCCCGGCCGAGGCCGCGGCCGCCCCCCTCGACCCCGACCAGGAGCCGGGCGCCAAGCGCCCCCTGGCGCTCTTCGAGGAGCGCGATCGGCGCAACGCCGTGCCCTGGCTCGGCACCAACGCGCTCTTCCGGCGCTCCGCCCTGGTCGACAGCGGCGGTTTCGCCCCCGGACCGGCCCCGCAGACCACCAGCGCCCGGCTGCAGGCCGCCGGCTGGCGCACCCGCTACCATCCTCAGGTGCTGAGCTCGGCCCTCGAGGAGGGCGAGCAGGCGGTCGCCAAATGCGGCTCCCGCCCCTGGGCGGCCCTGAGCGCCCTGCTCACGCTCCGGCTCAGCCTCGCGCAACGGCTCTCCCTGGTGGGCGACCTGCTCGCCTTCGCCCCCTCCTTCGCCGGCACCCTCTACGTCGCCACGCCGCTGGTGCTGATCACCGCCGGACTCTCGCCGGTGCGCCGCATCGATCCGCCGCTGGCGCTCTTCTGGGCGGCCGCGGTGCTCTCGACGGTGGCGGAGTATCGCCTGCTGCAGCTCCGCACCCCGAACCTGAGCCGCATCGTCCGCCTCAGCCGCGGGGTCGTCCTGGCGCCGCTCTGGGCTTTGACGCGCCGCGTGCCGGGCGCCACTCCCGAGCTGCTCTCGGTCGCCCTCTCCCTGGCCCTGGCCGCCGGGCTGTGGAGCGCCGCCGCCTGGACCGGGCTCGATCTGCTCTACGGCGTCGACGGCCGGCGCTTTGGCTGGACCGTCTTCGGGCTCTGGGCGGGCGCCAGCGCCGCCGTCGCCTGGCGCATCCACCTGCAGGCGCTGGCGCGCAGTGCGAACGCGAGCCGCAGCCGCGACCCGCAGGAGATCCCTCTCGAGTATCGTGCCGCGCCGGCGGAGGGCGGGGACCCGGGAGCGGAGGACGAGAGCGAGACGCGCATGGCCGAGGCGCGCGACGTCGGCGGGCAAGGCGTCGGAATCCTGGCCCACGAGGAGCTCGAGCTGGGCGGCCGCTACCAGCTCTCGCTCAAGGTCTTCGGCCGCGCGCTCGAGGTCGCCGCGATCGTGGTCTACGAGGAGCCCGGCGGCGCCGATGGCGAATGGCGCTACTTCCTGCGTCCCGACCGGACCGGGCGCGACGCCCTGGCCCGCCTGGCGCGCGCGCTCGAAGCCCGGCGGCGGCGGGAGATTCGCACCACCGCCATCGACCGCGCCCGCAAGGTCGTGCGCCGTCCCGCCAAGCGCCGTGCCCCGCGTTTCCCCTTCGAGCTGCCGGTGACGATCGACGCGCCCGAGCTCGGGACCATTCACGGCACCACGCTCAACGTGAGCACCACCGGGGCGGCGCTGCGCGTCGATCGCGAGCTGCCGGAGGGGCTGGAGGTCGAGCTGCGCTTCGTGCACGCGGAGCTGCCCGCGTCGTTGCGGGCGCGGGTGGTGGCCTGCCGGGCGATCGAGGAGGAGGGGGCCTTCCGGGTCGGGGTCGACCTGGCCTCGCCCTGCGCGACGCTGGCTCGTCTCGCCGGTCCCGACGATGCGCCGCTCTTCCTCGATCCCTGGGACGTCGATCACGACGCGATGACGCAGCGCGGGCTGCGCGCCTCCGATGCCGGCGCGGAGCGGAGATCGGATGACGAGGCGGGGCGGGTCAGCGACGACGGGGTGGCGGAGGGGCCGCCCGCGGAGGGCGAGGGAGCGGCACCGGATGAGGATTCGGAAGAAGGGGAGAAGAGTGGGGGGGGATTGGCCCGCGAGTCCGACAGGGCGACCGCGCCAGCGCTGCCCGACGCGGAACAGGGCGCGATCGAGGCGAACACAGCCGAGCCGCAGCTCCAAAGCGGGCCGGCGCCAGATCCGCCGGAGGAGCCGCCGCCCGAGCACGAGCCGGACGCCCCCGCGGATGCCCCGGACGACCCCTCGATCGAGGAGATGCTGGAGGCCATCGAGCCCTCGGACGCGGCGGCCCCGGATCGAGTCGACCAGGAGGACTCCCCGTGAAGCTCCACATCGCCCTGCTGCTGGCGATCCTGGTCTTCGCGGAGACCGGTCTGATCCACCGCTGGCGCCGCGCCGACCAGATCGCGCTGCGGCGCGCGCTGCACGACGAGAGTCCGGGGCCGGGCTATCGCGCGCCGATCATGCGGCTGGCGCGCAGCCGCGGCGATCTCTACACGCTGCAGCGCGTCGAAGGCGCCATCATGCGGATCGGCACGCTCGAGGAACGGATCGAGGTGCTCACGCGGCTGGTGGCGCTGCAGCCCTCGAAGATGGAGCGCAAGGTCGTCCTGGCGCTGGCCCTGGCCGAGGCCGGCCGCCACGAGGAGGCCGAGCCGCTGTTTCGGTGCGCATTGGAGCTGGCGCCATGAGGGGGGGGCGGATGTTGCGGTGGTTCAAGCATCTTCCCGGCTTCTTCGCGGGACTTGGTGGCACTGCGCGCGAAGCCGGAGGACCAACCGCGGAGATCGCGGAGGACGCAGAGATCGACTCGATCGTCTCTCGCGACCACGGAACCTCCACCCCCGTCAACTGCGATCCCCCCCTCCAAGAACCCTCCGCGCTCTCCGCGGTTTCTCCTCCTCCTCTTCCTCTTCTTCCTCTTCCTCTTCCTCTTCTTCTTCCTCCGTCGGGCCGTCGGCGCCACGATGCAGATCGGCCGCGGCGACGGAGTTGGGTGAGGAATGCGGGCTGGCTGTCGATCTGCTGCTGGTTGTGCTGCGGCGCCGCGGCGGGGGCGAGCGATCAGCGGTCGATCTACCTCGACGCCGCACGCAATGCGGTCAGCGTCGGCGACCACGAGCAGGCGCTGCGGCGCTTCGATGCCGCCGCCGCCCTGGCACCGCTCGACGCGGACCAAGAGCTGGAGCGGGCACAGGTGCTGATCGCTTCCGGCCGTGCAGGGGTCGCGGTGGCGACGCTGCGGCGCCTCTCGGCCCAGCACCCGCGGCGCCTGGACTTCGCCGAGGCTTTGACGCGCGCGCTGCTGGCGGCGGGAGAGCCGGGGCAGGCGGCGGCGCTGATCGAGGAGGACGAAGCTCCTGGGGAGCCCGAGACGGATGCCGCTCCGCCTTCGGGCGCGACGGAGCTGTCGATCGAGGAGCTCCAGGGGCGGCTCGACGCCCGCCCCGGCGACCACTGGGTCACCCGCGAGCTGGGCCGCGCCCTGGCGGCCGCCGGGCGGCATCGCCAGGCGCTTCCGCACCTGCTGGCGACCCTGGCGCACTTCCCGGGCGATCTTCGGGTGCGCCAGGATTTGGGCCTGAGTCTGTTGCGGGTGGGGCGCCCGGCCGACGCCGCGCCCGAGCTGCGCCAGGTGCTGGCGGCCGAGCCCGGCAACACGCTGGTTCGCGACCGGTTGGCCGACGCGCTGGCGCGGGTCGGGCGACATCGCGAGGCGGTTTCGCAGATCGACCGGCTGGCGGAAGAGCCCCGGCGCACCGAACGCCGGGCGCTCTCGCAGGCCCGGGTGGCGCGATCGGCCGCCGAGCTGCGGGAGCTGGAGGAGCTCTTCGCGGGCAGCGCGGAGCGGCGTCTCGGCCTGGCGCTGGCCCACGCCCATCTGCGCCTCGGGGCGCCCGAGAGCGCGGCCGAGGTGCTCGATGAGCTGATCGCCGGCGGCGCGGGCGACGCCGAGGTCCTGCGCCTGGCGCTGCGGGCGCGGCGCGCGGCCGATCTCGACACGACGCCGCTGCTGGCCGAGCTGCGGCGCCTGCACCCGCGGGACCGCGACCTGGCCCGCGACCATGGAGACGCGCTGGAGCTCGCCGGGCGGCCGGCGGAGGCCGCCGCGATCTGGGCGTCGCTGCATGCCGCGGGGGCGCGCGACGACGACCTGCGGCGTCTGGTTCTCGCGGCGTGGGCGGCGGGGGACACGGCGCTTGTGGTGGCCCACGCCCGTTCGGCGGTGCTGGCCCACCCCGGCGCGGGCGAGCTGGCGGGCGTGGGGGCGGCGGCGCTGGCGGCCCACGAGCGCTGGACCGATCTGCTGGCGATCACCCCCTGGAAGGGTGCGACGTCGGCCCTGGATGAGCTGCGGAGGGCCGAGGCTTTGCCCGCGGAGCAGAGCGCGGTCGCGCTCGTGGCGCTGTGGCGGGCCGCCCCCCATCCGCCCGTGGCGCGAGCCCTGGCGCGGGCCCTGGTGCAGGCCGGTCGCCACGCGGAGGGGCTCGCGCTGCTGGCCGAGGAGTCGGGCGATCTCGACTCGGCCGCCGACGATCTGCTGCGGGCGCGCTCGCAGCTGGCGCTCGGGCGGGCGGACGAGGCGCGCGCCATCCTCGACGCGCCGCCGCTGCGAGACGATCCTGCCGCGGCGCCGGATCGGGCCGAGCTGGCCCTCTACGACGGGGAGCCGGAGCGGGCGCTGGCGGAGCTCCGGTCCCATTGGCGGACCCGCCCGGACGACCTGGCCGGCGCGCGCCGCCTGGCTCGGCTGTTGGCCTGGCGCGCTCTGCACGCGCCGCCCGGCGGCGACGATCGGGACCGCGCCGACGCTCTGGTCGACAGCCTCGAGAGCCGCCACCGCGCCGACCCGGCTCTGGGCGCGGCGGCGGCCCGCTACCACGCCGGACGGGGGCGGCCGGCGGCGGCCTACCGGCGTCTGGAGGAGCTGGCCGGCGGCGAGCGCGAGCGCAGGTTGGCCCTTCTGGCCGACATCCGCGCCGCCTCGGGCCAGCCCCACGGCGCCGTCGCCGCAGCCGACAGCCTGGCGCACCTGGCGCGGCCGCCGCTGGCGCGCGCCCGCGCCCTGGTCGCCGCCGAGCACCGCGATCGGGCCCGAGAGCTGCTGCACGCGGCGCGCGCCGCCGACCCGAGCGACCCCTTCGTTCTGCTCGAGCTGCGGCAGCTCGACCGGCTGAGCGCTCCCCTGGTTCCGCCCGCGCCGCCGCCCGAAGTCGACCATCCCAGCGTTCTCGAGGCCGATCGGCTGATGGCGCAGGTCCGTGAGGTCGCCGGCGCGGGGCGAGCGGGCGCCGGCGTGGCGATCCTCGACTCCCTGGTGGCGGTCGACGGCCCCAGCATCGCGGCGCGACTGGCTCTGGCGCGACTGCTGGCCGCCTCCGGGCGGCCGGTCGAGGCGCTGGACCACTTCCAGCTGCTGCTGCGCAGCGCTCCCGGCCGAGTCGACTGGGCCATGGAGGAGGCGCGCGCGCTGACCGCCGCCGGGCGCAAGCGTGAGGCGCTCGCCGCGTGGGCGGTGCTGGTCGAGGGCGGCGCCGGGCGGGCCGACATCGCGCTCGAGGCCGAGGCCGCGTCGCGCGAGCTGCGCGGTGACCTGGACGGCGCGCTGGAGCGCTATCGGCGGCTGGCGAGCCGCTGGGCCGACCACCGACCCGCGATCGAATCGGCGCGGCGTCTACAGGCGGTGATCGAGCTGGAGCACGAGAGCCGGCGCATCGCGCTGGGCACCCTGAGCCCGAGGCCGGGTCCCGGCATGCCGCTCGCCTACGAGCATCCGGCGGCGGGCTTCGGCGCCGAGTCGGGATTCGCGAGCAGCGCGCGGCGCGGGCGGGAAGGACGTCTCGCCCTGGCGACCACGGAGATCGACCTCGCCGCGGGCACGCTCTGGGGCGCCGAGCTGGCGCTTTCCCGGTCGACCCACTCCCACCCCACCGATAGCCAGCGCGCGCCGATCGCCTTCCATGCCCTGAGCGCCCGCTCGCGCTTGCCCCGCGATCCCGCGACCCCGGGCTGGGGCCTGGTCGGCGATGCCGGCTTCGCGCTGGGTGGCGCGGGGGTTGGCGACCGATTGGACGGCGGGCTGGGTCTCAGCTACCGGCGCGATCCGCAGAGCGTGCTCCTCTTCGGCGTCGAGCAGCGCCCCTGGGCCGAGAATCTCGACACGGTGCTGCGCGGCGACACGCGACGCACCCTGCTGGCCGAGATCGGGGCCTCGATCCTCGACCATCGGCTGCGGCTCTCGGTCGGCGGCGACGCCTCCAGCTTGAGCGACGACAACTACTTCTGGTCCGGCCGCGGGCGCCTGGCGGTGGCGCTCGGGCCACGCTACCAGACCCTGGTGCTCGGCGCCGAGATCGGTCTGCGCGGTTTCCACCGCCAGAGCGACGACTACTACTCGCCGCGCCGCGAGAGCCGCCTGCTCGGCGTCCTCGGCCTCGGGCGCCGCCCCGCGGCCGACGAGCCCGCCCCTTCCCCCTGGTCCTGGGGACTGGAATGCGGCTTCGGCGTCGAAGACGCGCCCCTCTCCTCGGGTGCGCTGCAGCCGATCGGCCGCATCGACGCCCACCTGGCGCGCCCGCTCGGGCCCTTGGCTCTGTGTGTGGAGCTGGAGCGTTTGCTCGCCCCTGACTATCACGAGGGCGCGGGGCTGATCGTGGCTCGTTGGGAGTTCTGAGCTGCCTCTGTCAGGACCGGGGCTTTCTTCTGGGAAGAGCGCGCCGCAGCGGCGGTGAATGGTCTTCGCTCATGGCTGCCAGACCGCGGAACCAGGACGCCGTGTCGGCTCTCGCCTTGAGACGGCTGGCATGCTCCAGAGCGGGCATGACCCGCTCACGGAACGAGCTCAGCTCTTCGCTGATCGACGCGATCGTCCGCCCGATCTGCGTTCACCCAGTGCCACTGGCAGTTCGATAGACCAACCAACACCGCCCCCTGACTCGGCTCAAGCGCCGCAGTCGACCGCAGAGCGACCGAACTCGGACGCTGACCCGGCTCAGACGACGCGGATGACCGC
>CAZBBK010000101.1:9850-11299 GCA_964490075.1 uncultured Gemmatimonadota bacterium
CGCTGACCCGGCTCAGACGACGCGGATGACCGCCAAGAGACCGACCTCGGACGCTGACCCGGCTCAGACGACGCGAGCGACCGCGAAGAGACCGGTTTCCGGCGGTGACCCTTGGCAGGGGCAGGGGCGAGGCACGGGGAGAATCGCTGTCGAGACCGCCCACCAGCCGCGCATGGAGTCCCGGAGGGCCGCGGACTCTCGCTGGACCCGCGCTCCCTCCCGGAATGCGTCGCCCGAGAAGCGCTATCTCGAAACCCCAGTTCTCACTCGCGTCGCGAGCTCTGCGTGTGGCGCTGCGACGCTTGCTCGCCCCCGATTGCCATGAGGGGGCGGCGCTGGTCGCGGCTCGTGGGGCGTTCTGAGCTGCACCAGTCGGTCCCGAGAGGCAACCCTAAGCACGCACGGCTCCCCGGTCCAACACAGGCGCCGATGTCGGAGCGCGGGCCATTCGGGTAGCGGCTCGGCCAGCGCGGGTGGGCGTCCCAATTGGCGTCTTCGGGGTCTGGATCACCGCCGTCGATGCAGGGAGGGCCGGGGGCGGGGAGGTGGTCGAAGGCACCGGTCGAGATGAGCTACGGGTCGAGGGCGATCTCGCTCTCATCTATCACGGGCTCGCCGCCGAAAACGTGGCCCACCCCTTCATGATCACCGAGTTCTCCTACCACTCCGACTATGTGCTGGGTTACGACTGCTGCATGCAAGAGCAAGGCGAGGTCTACACCCCCGCGCCCCAATGTGGCGGTCCTTGTGACGATCCCGAGCTCAACCCCGACCAGTACCAATACCCCGAAATCGTGGATGGCCATGCGGCCCGTGGAACGGCGTATGCCCGTTACATGAACGTGATGGCCAGCGCCAACGCCCTGGTGCACGGCAACGAGGTCCACTTCATCACCGGGATCTTCTGGTACAACGCCCTCGATCATCCCTTCATGTCGGACTCGCGCGAGCTCGACGATCACGTCACTTTCCAAAACAGCGGCGAGTACCAGGCGTTGACCCAGAACTGGGGCATGTGGAACCCGAAGGTAACCAGCTACGGCGGGACGAGCGCGGCCTACCTGCCGCTACTCCAGGAGGCAGGCGACACCAACTGCAAAGCCCAGATCACCCGCACCGGCCTCGGCGAGGCATGGTTCGGCGGCCACTGCCCATCCTGGTGACAGCACGTTGACTGGCGAGGAAACCCCAATGCGCAGCATCCACCACAGCCGCCCATGGGGCTTCGCGCTGGTCGCCGTCCTGGTCGCGCCGCTCGCGACCGGGGCGGCGACCCTGCGCGTCGGGCCCTGCGGTGAGTTCGATACGATTCAGGAAGCCGTCGATGCCGCGACCGACGGCGACAGCATTCTGGTGGAGCCCGGCAGCTACCAGGAGACCGTCGACTGGGATGACAAGGGTCTGTCGATCATCGGGATCGGGGGCAGCGCGGCGACGACCGTGCGCGAC
>CAZBBK010000102.1:0-10582 GCA_964490075.1 uncultured Gemmatimonadota bacterium
AACCTACGTTTTCGGGATCCCGTGCCAGCCCTTCGTCCGCGGCCGCTAGCGCCGCCTTCCAGTCATACAGGCTCTCGTGGATCGCCGCCGCCAAGGCGAAGTGATCGGCGTCCTCCGGGTCGAGGCGGATCGCCTCGCGGGCGTGGACCAGCGCCTTCTTGTCCTCGTCGGCCCGCCACAGGGCCACCCCGAGCACATAGTGCGCGAGATCCCAATCGGGCGCCAGGTGTACCGCTCTCCGCGCGTTCGTGCAGGCCTCATCGTGGCGCTTCAGGTAGGAGAGGCTCTCCGCGAAGAGCACCAGGGCCAGCGGATCTTCCGGATCCTCCGCCAGGACCCGGGTCAGCTCCTCCGCCGCCAGTTGGAATCGATTCTGCTTGATCAGCAGCCGGGCACGCTCGATCGCCGGTTTCATTCTATTCCCAGGTAGCTCAGTATCTCGTCGTAGAGGCCGCCTTCGTTGGCGTAGAGAGCGTAGTTGCGGGCGGTGGCGAACCACTCCTTGGTCGTGGCGCGGGTGCGTTTGGCGGCGTCGAGCAGATCGCTGCCGGCGATCGGCACGGGCTTGCCGCTCTTCATCGCCGCGCGCAGCTTCTCCTCCACGCAGAGGTCGACGATCGCCTTGAGATCCGCGCCCGAGAAATCCCCGGTCCGCTTCGCCAGCTTGGCCCGATCGACCTTCTCCGTCGGCTTGTCTCGCAGCAGCAGACGCATGATCTCGCCCCGTGCTTCCTGATCCGGAGGTGGCACGAAGAGCACGCGATCGAAACGCCCAGGCCGCCGAAACGCGTTGTCCAGGTGCCAGGGGGCGTTGGTGGCGGCCAGGATCAGCACCCCCTCATTGGCGGCCCCGATGCCGTCGAGCTCCGAGAGGAACTGGTTGATCAGATGACGGCCGCCGCTGCGCTTCATGTCCGAGCGGCTGGCCCCCAGTGCGTCGACCTCGTCGAAGAAGAGCACACAAGGGGCCGCGCGCCGGGCCTGCTCGAAGATGGCGTGCAAGCGTTTCTCGCTCTGTCCAATCCACATATCGAGCACGTCGTTCAAGCCGACCGAGACGAAGGAGGCCTTCACCTCTCCCGCGGTGGCTCTGGCCAGGTGGGTCTTGCCGCATCCCGGCGGACCGTAGAGCAAGATGCCCCCTCCCGCCTTCTTGCCGTAGGCCTGGTACAGCTCCTGATTGGTCATGGGCAGAATGATCTTGAGCCGGATCTCCTCCTTGAGAGTCTCCATTCCGCCCACGTCGGAGAAGCTGATCCCGGGATTCTCGACGAAGGACGCCGGTCCATCGTCGACACCATCCTCTTCGGCATGGCGCATGCGGCCCCCCTCGACGAACGATGGCTCCTCGTCGTCGCTGGCGAGGAGCTCGGGCAGTGAGCGCGCCCCCGCCCGCGTCTCCTCGTCCCGGGCCTGCTCTTCCACCTCCGGGCGGCCGAGACGCAGCTCCAGCTCCTCGTCGAGCAGAGTCTCGTCCCGCCTCTTCGCCTCTTCGTACGCGGCGACCGCTTCTTCCACCAGGCCTTGGCGGAGCGCCACACGGGCGAGCAAGAGGAAGGCTTGCGCCGGCGCCTCGACGTCGCGCACCAGGTCTTCCAGCACCACCAGCGCCACGCTGTTCTTGCCCTGGCTGGTGCAGGCGCGTGCCAGCCCCAGCTTGGCGCGAGCGTTTTCCGGCTGCAGCTGCAGACAACGCTTGAGCTCCGGCTCGGCCTTCTCCGGCTGCCCCGCGGCGAGGTAGGTTTCGGCCAGCAGAAGCCGCAAGGGGACGTTCGTCGGGGTCGCCCGCAACGCCTCCAGGAGCCCCTGGATCTGCTCATCGGTCGGATTCACGTCGCACCTCTCCGGGCTCCGTGGAGTTCCCTGCGCCGGAGGATACTAGTTCAGCGTCGTCCCGTGACTCCCCGTGATCGTGCGCGAGCCGCTCGCTCGAACCACAGCACCGGCCATCCCCGCGCCAGCGCCACCCGGCGCAGCCCGCCGTCGGGATTGACCACGAAGGGGTGGCCGACCGCCTCCAGCAGCGGCAGATCCGTCACGTTGTCGCTGTAGAAGGCGCAGGCGTCGAGGACGGCGCCGTGGTGGCGGGCGTGCTCCCGGGCCTTGAGCACCTTGCCCTGCCCGAACACCGCGGGACCGACCATGCGCCGCGTCAGCACCCCATCCTCGAACGCGAACTCGGTGGCCAGCGCGTCGTCGCAGCGCAGGTGACGCCGCACCTCCTCCAGGATGAAGGGCGAGGTCGACGAGAGCAGCGCCACCCGGCTGCCGGCCTCGCGGTAGCGCCGCAGCAGGTCGACCCCCTCCTCGTAGAGCCGCTCCCGCACCACCGCCTCGAAGCACTCGCGCGACACCGCGCGCAGCTCTTCCCGGCTGCAGCCGATCCAGGGCGCCAGACCGTCGCGCAGGATTTCGTAGTAGTCGGCCCGGTGCAGGCGGTAACGCGCCAGGTGCACCAGCGAGAGAAACACCGGACGGATGCCGAGGCGCCCCCGGCGCAGCAGGTAGAGCCCGGCCAGCACCGCGGAGACGCCGTCCATCAGTGTGCCGTCGAGATCGAAGTAGACGATCGCGGGAGGCGGATCGGGGAGCGCTGGCGTTTGATGTTCGTGCATGGTCGCTTGTTGGCTCGGGTCGAGCCCAGTAAAATACGCAAACCATGGAAAACACAAGCGCTTTGCCCGAAGTCGACCTGCCTCCCGGCAAGGGATCGGATCATCTGAACGATCCACTCCACCGAATCGCCCGCGAAGGGCGTCCTTTCATCGCGGGCGGCATCGGGGCGGGAGCCTTGCTGCTGTGGATCGGCTGGAGCGCATTGGGGTGGTTGCTGCTCGTGCTGGGCCTCTTCTCGATCGTCTTCTTCCGCAATCCACAGCCCCGCGTCCCCGAGCTGCCGGGGGTCGCGGTGAGCCCCGCGCACGGCAAGGTGGTTGCCGTCGAGCAGGTCTTCGAGCCCCATTTCCTGAGGCAAGAGGCGCTCCACATCGCGGTCTTTCTCAACGTGGTCGACGTGCACGTGAACCGCGCGCCGGTCGCCGGCAAGGTGATCGAGACGCTCTATCATCCGGGTCAGTTCTTCTCGGCCACGACCGACAAGGCCGCCGAGCAGAACGAGCGCAACCACATCGTCTTCGAGTGCGACGAAGAGGGGGGACGGGGCGCGGAAGTGTTGCTGACGCAGATCGCCGGACTGATCGCGCGGCGCATCGTCAGCTACCCGCGAAAGGGAGAAGACTACCGGCGCGGCGAGGCCTTCGGCCTGATCCGCTTCGGCTCGCGCACCGACGTCTGGCTACCGGCCGGCACTCGGCCGCTGGTGGCCGTCGGCGACCGAGTCGTCGGCGGAGAGACCATCCTCGGAGAGCTGCCTCGTGGTTAGGAAGCGCCCGGACGCCATGCGTCGCGGCATCTACGTGCTGCCGAGCCTGATCACCACCGGCGGCCTCGCCATGGGTTTCTGGTCGATCATCTTCACCGTGCAAGGCGCGCACGTGCCGGCGGCCTGGTGCATCGTCGGGGCGGGCTTCTTCGACAACCTCGACGGCCGCGTGGCGCGCGCTTCGGGCACCACCTCCCGTTTCGGCATCGAGTACGACTCCCTGGCCGACCTGGTCTCCTTCGGCGTCGCCCCGGCGCTGCTCGCCTACGGCTGGGCGCTGCAGGATTTCGGCCGTTTCGGCCTGCTCGCGGCCTTCCTCTACGTGGCCTGCGCGGCCATGAGACTGGCTCGCTACAACGTTCAGATCGACGCCGTCGACGCGCGGGTCTTTCGCGGCCTGCCGACCCCCGGCGGCGGCGGCATGATCTGCTCCACCGTGCTCTTCTTCGAGGCCTACGGCGAAGTGCTGCCCAGGATCGAAGTGCCGCTGGTGGGCAGCGCCGGCATGGTGGTGCTGGTCTATCTGCTCGACTACCTGATGATCTCCTCGATCCAGTACACCAGCAACAAGGGCGCCGGGGCGCGGCGCGCGCCGCTGGAGCGGGTGGCTCTGGTGATTCTCTTCCTCAGTTTGATTCTGTGGGAGCCGGAGCTGATGCTCTTTCTGATCGGGGTTTTCTATATCTCCTCCGGCCCGCTGGGGATCGTGCCGCGGGCCCGGGCTCGGCGGCGCGCCGGAGGATCGTGGTTCCGCGATCCTGCGTCGGATTCCGGGGCGGATTCCGAGGCAGATTCCGAGGCCGAGGACTCCGACCCGAACGGGGGTGCGAACGGGGGGTCTTTCTCCGTCGTTCGCTCGTAGGCGATCGGCTAGTCTTCCCCGGCTGCGCTCTCCTCCCCCCTGAATCCCAACCGGAGGTGCCCATGAGGCCCTCGATCGCGATCTGTGCCGTCGCTATCGCGACGCTTGCCGCACCCGAGGCGCGGGCCGACGCTGCCGGCTCGGGCTGGACCTTCTCGCTGCTCGGTGGAACCACCCTCATCGACGAGGACGACGAGGCCGACGACGACCTGCTGGTGGGTGGCCGCATCGGCTACATGCTCGGTTCGTACATCCACATCGAGGGCATGTTCCACAGCATGAAGTCCGCCGCCGACATGGCGCTCGGCGACGAGCTGCGCCTCGACCACTATGGCGTCGACCTGGTCCTCAACCCCTTCCCGGGCGGTGTTCTGGAGCCCTATTTGGCGGGCGGCTATGCCGGCACCGATTGGAGGTTGACCGGAGGCGGCAACAATTTCAACGGATTCGAGGCCGGCGGTGGACTGCGTGTTCGCCTGGCGCGGGGCGACGGCTGGCGCTGGGATCTGCGCCTCGATGCCCGCGACGTCTTCTCCAAGCTGGACAGCCCGCTGGTCGACGCGAGCGTGGTCGACGACACCCATCAACAGATCCTGCTGAGCGCGGGTCTGCAGCTCAGCTTCCGGTCCAGAGAGAAGGACTCCGACGGAGACGGTGTGATCGACAAGCTGGATCGCTGCGCCGAGACCCCGGCGGGAGCCATGGTCGATGCCGAGGGTTGCCCCTTCGACAGCGACGGAGACCGGGTCGTGGATGGTCTGGACCGGTGCCCCGGCAGTCCCCGTGGAGCCCTGGTCGACAGCCGAGGCTGCCCGGCCGATCGAGACGGCGACGGGGTTTACGATGGCCTGGATCGCTGCGACAACACGCCCCGCGGCGTGCCGGTCGATGCCCGTGGTTGCACCAGGGATTCCGACGGCGACGGCGTGCACGATGGGATCGACCGTTGCCCGCGTACCAAGCAGGGGGTCGAGGTCGACGCCAAGGGCTGCGAAGTCACCAAGCTGGAACGGGCCATGCTCGACACCGGTCTGATCCGCCTAGACTCGATCTTCTTCGAGAGCGGCAAGGCGATCCTGAAGCCGGAGTCGTACCCGAGCCTCGACGAGGTGGGCCGGATTCTCGAGAAATGGCCCGGGCTGCGCATCGAGGTCGGTGGACACACCGATTCCCAGGGCGCGGCCGACATGAACCAGCGCCTCTCGGGCGATCGAGCCGGTGCGGTGCGCACCTACCTGGTGCAGCACTTCGCCACCCTCCAGTTGAGTCAGCTCGACGTGATGGGCTACGGCGAGACCCAGCCGATCGCCGACAACGACAGCAAGGAAGGCCGGGCGCGCAATCGGCGCGTCGAGTTCCGGGTGTTGAACCGGGGGACGCTCGAACGATAACGATGCCAAATCGTTGCCGGCCGAACCGGGCGCGCTCCGGGCGGCCGGCAACGGACAGTCACCGGAAGATCGTCACCACCCCGTCCCCGGGCACCTCGATCCAGAGCAGCCCCTCGCATCGCTCCACGACCTTCCCGCCGGCCACGCGGGCCCCGGAAGCGAGGCCGCGGATCGCCAGCAGCGCCGGTCGTGAGTGCGGCGACACTTCGAAGATCCAACCGCTGTCGATCGCGGAATAGCGCGCCTCACGCCCCGGCCCGTCGAACTCCCGGATCTGCGCCGATCCCGCGGCGGACGGGCCCGCGACCAGAAAGACGTCGGCTCCCTCCGATCCGGGGACCGCCCCCAGCCCCGGCACCCCTTGCTGCGCCCGCAAGGGGATGATCGATCCCTCGCGCTGGTAGAGCGGGATCTCGTCGAGCGGCACCTCGCGCCGAATGATCGATCCGCCCCTGTGACGCGATCCGTCCCACCAGTCGATCCAGTGGCCGAAGAGGGGAAAGCGGATCCAGCGCCTGCTCTTCTTGGTCACCATCGGCGCCACGAAGAGGTCCTTGCCCAGCCGGTAGTTCCAGGTGCCGACGAGCGGCTCCACCACGCCGTCGCCGCGCTCCCAGGCCCGCGCTCCCTCGGTCATCAGGTAGGGGATCAGGGCCTGGTGCAGGAGCACGTAGTCGCGGTAGATATCGAGTGTCTCCTGGTCGAAGATCCACGGGCGGTGCTCACCCGAGCCGCCGTTCTCCATGAGCGGCATCAGGGCGCCCATCTGCGCCCAGCGGATCAACAGCTCTTTGGTCCTGCCCAGCTCGCTTTCGGTGGTGCGAAACCCGCCGATATCCGATCCGATGTTGACATAGTTGCGCCAGGCCGAATGGAAGAGGTTGCCGAGGGCGACCCGCAAGCCGCGAAATGTCGCATCCTGGTCGCCGACCCAGCCCGCCATCAGCACATCGTGGGGACTGAACGACCAGTGCAGAACCCCGTCGACGGAGTCGACCGGTCGCGACATGATGACTCGATCGTCGCCTAATACCTCGCGCGTGTAGTAGAAGAAGTCGCGGTAGTAGAGGTCGGCGTAGCTACGCGGCCGCAGCACGCCGGCGTGGCCCCTCGGGATCCCCAGCAAGACGGTGTAGAACTCCGTGCCGTCGGTCTTCCAGCCGTCGATTCCGAGATCGAGCACGCCGTCCATCATCTCGTGCCAGTAGTCGAGCGCCGCGGGATTCGTGTAGTCGATGAAGCTGCCTTCGCCCTTCCACCACTCCACGGTCGCGCCCTCGTTCAGGAAGTAGCCCCGATCGAAGGCGTGCTGGTAGTTCGGCGAGTCGACGTTGATCATCGACGTGATCCACAAGAGCACGCGCACGCCCAACGCGTGGACCTCGTCGACCATCTGCCGCGGATCCGGATACAGGGTCTCGTCGAACTCGAAAGTGTTGTAGCCGGTCTCCCACGGTGAGTCGATCACCAGCGCGCCCACCGGCACGTCGCGGTCGAGGTAACCCCGAACCAGGGCCGTGGCCGACTCCCGGGTTCCCTCGTTCTCCCAGACCCAGTGGTGATGCACCCACTCCGGCCAGGGCACCGGGTCCAGATCGGCCGCTTCGATTCCCAGGGCGGCGCTCGCGCAGCCGAGCAGCCCACAGAGGCTCAATTCCACAGATCTCATCGCTCGTCTCTCGAGGCTTCGGTGTGGAGGTTTCCTCCGGGTGGCCGATCGCAGGAAGGCGCTCTCCTTGAATCGACCCTCCGGGGTCGGAATCGGTCCAGTCCCCATGAGCATATCCTCCAAGATCTTCGCGGCGCTGATCCCGGCTATCGGCCTGGGCGCGGCGCAGGCCGCCACCAGGCCACCGCCGGCGGCCGTGGTCGAGCTCCTGGAAAGCTCGGAACGCCTTGTCCGACTGCGCGTTCGGAGCGACTTCCCGGAGCTGCGCGACGCCGCCGACGGGCGCGTGCGCTCGCTCCATCTGGCCGGTGCCGGACTGCGCTCTCAGCCCGGCGAGCCGGTGCTGCCGGCGGTGGTCCGTGTGCTCGCCCTGCCCTTCCCCGACACCCCGGTGCGAGTGCGTCTCGCCGCGGTCGACCAGGAGCCGATCGCCGTGGGGCCGATTCCGGTCCTGCCGCAGCCTCGCGGCAGCGATCCCGCCCTTGGCGCCCAATCCGCCGCCAAGCCCCGCGCGCATCCCGACGACCGGCGTCTCTGGCCGGCGCAGCCCTACGCCGTCGACCGGCTGACCCATCGCGGCCTCCACCTGGCGCGGATCGCCTTCTACCCGGTCGCGCTGCGGCCGGCGTCCGGCGAAGGTGTCCTGAGGCGCTCGGCCGAGCTCGAGATCTCGCTGGATCCACCGGCGCGGCCGATTCCACCGCGCAGCATCTCGCCGCGGCCGATCGACTCCCGCCTCGCCGCGCTGCTGCTCAACCCGGCCGCCGCCGCCCGCTGGCGCCGCCGGCCCGCCGCTCTGGCCGCGCAGGCGCTGGCCGCCTCACCGCCGCCGCTGCGGCCGCTGGGCGGCGCCGCCCCCATCCTGCGCGTCGTGGTCGACTCCGACCGCATGACGGCACTGACCGGTGCCCAGATCGCCGACGCCGGGGTCGATCTGCGGCAGGTCGACCTGGCCACCCTGGCTCTGACCGAGCGCGGCGCCAGCGAGCCGATCCTGATCGAGGACGGCGACGACGGCGATCTCGATCGAGGCGACCGCATCCTCTTCTACGGTCGCGCGCCGCGCGGCGTCGACCGCTACTTCGACCCCTTTACCACCGAGAACGTCTACCTCCTGACCTGGGGGGGAGCACCCGGTGCGCGCCTGATTCGCGAGGATGCGGCGCCCGCCGAGCGCAATCCGAGCCTCTACATCGAGCCGGCCTCGTTCCGCTGGACCGTGCACGCCGAGCGCGATTCGATCTTCTCGCGCCTGGGCCAGGAGGGCACGCCGGGCATCGAGCATTGGTTCTGGCGCTCGGTGCGCGCCCCCACCCTCTCGGTGGTCGGCATCGATCTCCCCGCACCCGACCTGCTCGGTTCGGCCGCGGCCGTCACGCTGCGCCTCCAGGGCGCCACCTTCCCGCCCGCGTACCCCGATCACCATCTAGAGCTCTACATCAACAGCCAGTCGCTCGACGACGTCACCTTCGACGGCCAGGTCGCGGTCGTGCACCAGGCCGACGACGTACCGGTGGCGCGGCTGCGGGACGGCGCCAACGAGATCAGTCTGGTGGCTCCCGGCGACACCCCGGCCGAGAACCTGGACGAGGTCTTCCTCGATTGGGTCGAGGTCGACTACGACCGGCTCTTCGTCGCCGCCGGCGGCATCCTCGACTTCGCCGCCCCAGCCAACGCATCGCCCGGTCTCTACCAGTTCCGCCTCGACGGCTTCGAATCGGACCAGATCCGCATCTTCAAGCTCGGCGTCGGCGAGATGGAGAACGGAGTGCTGAGCCGGGGGCGCATCAAGGGCACCCACGAGATCACCATCCAGGACCGCCTGGTCACGCCCGAGGTGCGCTACGTTGCCCTCGAAGCGGACCGATTCGACCATCCGCTGCGCGTCGAGCTGGCGCCCGACGGACCCGACCTGCGTGACCCTTCGCTGGCCGCCCAGCTTCTGGTGGTAGCTCCCGCCGAGTTCGTGGAGACACTTGAGCCCCTCATCGCCTGGAAGATCGCCGGTGGCACCACGACGACTCTGGCGGTGCTGGAAGATGTCTTCCACCAGTTCGGCGGCGGCCGTCCCAGCCCGGAGGCGTTGCGTACACTGATTCGCAGCGCCATCGCCACCTGGAGCGCGCCGGCGCTGGAAAGTGTGCTCTTGGTCGGAGACGGGAGCTGGGACTTTCGCAACATCCAGCAGGGCGACTCGCTCGAGAACCGCGTGCCCGCTGGGATGGACTACAACATCAACTGGGGCCATACCTCGTCCGATAACTGGTTCGGTCTCACCGGCGACGATGCCGTCCTCTCGGAAATCCCGATCGGGCGCTGGACGGTGCGCACGGTCGACGAGCTGCAGGTCCTCATCGACAAGACCCTTGGCTACGCCGCCGGCGGCGATTGGCTTGCCAAGGTCGAGATGATCGGGGGCAACGGACAGGAGTTCCGCGATCGGGCCGAGCAGCTGATTCGTGAGAGCCTCCCGTCGCATTTGAAGCCGCAGCGGGTCTACACCAGCGAGGACCAGACTCGCGAGCGCGACCCGCATTTCCGCGGTGGACCCGAGCTCACCCGTGATCTCGATCGCGGAGTGTCGCTCGCCAATTTCCAGGGCCATGGCGGCGGCGGCATCTGGTCCGACGCCGACCTCCTGGACATCGAGGACGTGCCGCTCCTTCGCAACGGCGACAAGCTCCCGATCGTCTTCTCCTTGACCTGCTACACCGGCTCCTTCGCCGATCCCGGTCCGGCAGCGATCGGCGAAGTGTTCCTCACCGAACCGGACAAGGGAGCCATCGCTTTTCTGGGCTCGTCCGGTTTCTCCTACTCGCTCCAGGGCCACGAGCTGAACCGCCATCTCTTCGATACCGTCTTCGATCCCGAACGTGGCGACCGATCGCTGGGTGAATCGGTGCTGCTCGCGAAGCGACAGTTCTACCTCGAAAACGACGGTCTGGTGCCGCGCGACATCGTCCGCGCCTACAACCTGTTCGCCGATCCGACGCTGGTCCCCGCCTTCCCCACGGCCGAGCTCGAGGTAGCGGCCGATCCCCAGGCCGCGGTGCTCGGCGGCAGCGTGGCCGTCAGCGGCTCCGGGGCCGAGGCGGGCGCGGCGGTGGTGATCGAGCTCAACGACGGCGACGAGGCGCTGCAGGCCGAGTCGAGCGTGCTGGCCGACGCCGCTGGTGCTTTCCAGGCTACCGTCGACGTCGGCGCACAAGGGACGCCGGGCGCGTGGACCTTGCGCGCGAATTCGGGCGGCCGTTGGGGTGCGGCCAGGCTGGGGGTGG
>CAZBBK010000103.1:0-10538 GCA_964490075.1 uncultured Gemmatimonadota bacterium
TTGCGGAATTTCTGGCCCGATTTGCGGCAGGAATTGTGGGAGCATGACAAGTAGTTCCAGTCGCCACCTGCCCAGCCGTTGTTTCCCCACCAGTGCACGACGTGCTCCGCTGCACTCGTGCAGAGAAAGATATCTTCGGGTGGTTGGTAGGTCACATCGAAGCGCGGGTTCTCCAGGAAGTTGATCGCCTTCGCGGGCTGGACGCCCCAATCGGCGAGCGCGGAGCGCGCCAGGAACAGAATCACGGCGATCGCGAGCGCGGCTACCGCGGATCGATGCGGCCGCCTACGGTACCTGAGACCTGAGACCTGAGACCTGAGACGTCATGACGTCCCCCCTTCTTGAGTTTGGGTCTTCTGGGTGTTCATCTTCTTCGGCCCGCGACCCGATCTCCGCCCCCGGCCCCTCCTCCAGGGCCCTCGTGGTCGTGGATCGAGCGTGGGACTCTTCCACTGGGGACCATAGCAGGAATCGGCGGTCGTGCGCTGGTGGGATCGGCGCCTCGCCTCTCCGGTCACGCGGGTCAGCGCTTCACCCTCCGGGGGGCTGATTTCGACCCCATCCGGCGCCGTCCGGCGCGGTGCTGCTGCGCCAAATGGTTGCCCGCCAACGCCGTCGCGTCCTGGGCGGCGCCGGCACGCCGCTTGCGATCATCAGCACGGCGCCGCAAGCCGCTCGATCGCGAGCCTGCGCAGCGGCGTCCACTCGACGAACGAAAGGAAGATCGAAATGTCGGAACGACTCTCGATGCCGGATCTGAACCGTGTCTCCGTGGCCGGTCGTCTCACCGCCGATCCCGACCACCTGGTGCTGCCCTCCGGGCAGGAGCGCACCCGCATGCGCATCGCCCAGAATCGTCGCTACAAGGGTCGCGATGGCGAGCTCCAGACCGAGGACAACTTCTTCTCGGTGATCGCCTGGAACCGCCTGGCGGTGGTCTGCGGGGAGCATCTGCACAAGGGCAGCCCGGTGCTGGTGGAAGGGCGCCTGCACCAGGGGCGCTGGGTCAACGGCGAGGGGGAGCCGCGGGACTCGGTGGAGGTGGTGGCCCGGCGGGTCCATTTCCTGGGGCGGCCGGCCGGGGGCAGCGAGAACGGCGATCTGGCCCGCGTCGAGCCCCAGACGCAGGAGGGGTGAGGCCAGCGCGAGCTTGCTCGTTCGGACCACGCCCGTGTAGCCTGCCGGCGCCTCCCGCCGGCGGGCCTCCTACCGGCCGCAGATCCCCACAGCGAAGGAATCCTCTTGCCCAGCCCGAGATCGCTTCGATCCGCCGGCGTGTTGCTCGCGCTCGCTACCATGCTGGTCGTGGCCTGCGCCGGACAGAACGTCCCGGCCGAGGTGCGGGCCTCCTATGCCGTGGCGATCGGAGAGCAGATCATTGGCGAGAGCAAGGTGCGCTACCGCCTTCTCGAGCGCGACGATCGCCGCGTCCTCTCGATCGAGGCGCAGACCGTGCTCGAAGGATCGGGCGTGACCGTCTACGACTCCACGCGGGTCGAGCTCGACGCCGCGACCCACCTGCCGATCCGCTCCCGCAAGGTCATTCTCGCCGGAACGGAGCGCAAGTACGCCAATGCGCTCTACCAGGACAGCACGGTGATCGTGACTTCCGGAACCCCGCAGGGGGTCTTCCCGCTCTACATCCCCCGCGACACCGTCATGGTCGACAAGGAGCAGCTCAATCTGGGCATCGGGCTGACCGATCACGGCGTCGATCGCCCGGCGATCCTGCGTGCCGTCTCCGCCGACGGACAGCAGCAGCTGCGCGTCGGGGTGCGCGAGCAGGGCCGCGAGGAGATCACCATTCCGCTGGGCACCGTGGCGGCGCGCAAGCTGCGGCTCGGGGTGCGGCGCCACCAGCCGCCGACCACCTTCGACCACCCGGAGCACGAGGTCTTCCTCTGGATCGGCGACGATGGGCGCCTGTTGCGCTACCACGATGCGGAGCTCGAGGCGCTCTGGCTCTTGAAGTCGTTCCAGGGCGATCTCACACCCTTCCGGCTGGACTCGGGGACCGCGCGGTCCCTCTTGACACCCGACGCGATCGAGCCGTAGCGTCGTCGGTCTGCGCAAACGCGCCGATAGAGCTTCGCCGGCGCCCGCGCAGCCCTCGATCCATGGCGGCAACGCACCCCGGACCGGAACCCAGGACCGCGGCTCGGGCGATCGATCGCGCCTCGATGCCGATCGCCGGGAGCCCGGGACGGGGGGCGCACTCCTGTAGCTTCGTCACCGAATCAGAGGGCTCTCCATCCAAGCCACCCGGGCCCCGGAGGGGGCCGCATCAGGGGATGCCATGAAGCGGTATGCGTCGGAAGACATTCGGAACATTGCACTCATTGGCCACGGCACCGCCGGGAAGACGACACTCGCGGAAGCGTGCTTGCATGTGACGGGTGCCACCGGCCGCATGGGCAGCATCGACGACGGGACGACGGCCTTCGACTACCTGGAAGAGGAGATCGACAAGAAGTTCACGGTTTCGACCGCGGTCGCCTTCGCGGAGCACGGTGATCGCAAGATCAACGTGCTCGATACTCCCGGCTTCGCCGACTTCGCGGGCGAGGTCGCCGCGGCGCTGCGGGTCGCCGACGCATCGGTCGTGGTGGTGCATGCCTCGGGCGGCATCGAGGTCGGGACCGAGCGCGGCTGGCGGCAGGCCGAGGAGCGGGGGCTGCCGCGCCTGGTGTTCGTGAATCAGCTCGATCGCGAAAACGTCGATTTCGACTCGGTGCTCTCCTCGCTGCGCGAGCGCTGGGGCAACGGCGTGGCGCCCTACTCGCTGCCGATCGGATCCGGCGAGTCTCTCCAGGGCGTGATCGACGTGATGGGGGGCAAGGCCTATGTGACCACCGGCAAAGACGACGGAAGCGTCACCGAGACCGAGATTCCCGCCGAGATGGAGGCGACCTATCAGAGCGCCAGCGAGGCCCTGATGGAGGCCGCCGCGGAGTCTGACGACGAGCTGCTCGAGAAGTACTTCGAGGAGGGCACGCTCTCGCGCGAAGAGATCGTTCGCGGGCTGCGGGCCGGAGTGGTCGGCGGCAAGGTGTTCCCGGTGTTCTGCGGCTGCGCGATCTCCAACATCGGGGTGCGGCGGCTGCTCGACGCGGTGGTCGATCTCTGCCCCACGCCTCTCGAAGCCGGCAGCTACCGGACGCTGGCCGGCGACGATGCCGAGGCCGAGCAACCGAGCGACGCCCAGGGCCCCGCGGTGGCGCTGGTGTTCAAGACCCAGGTCGAGAAGCACGTCGGCGAGCTGGCCTTCATCCGGGTCTTCAGCGGCTCGATCAAGGCCGGCGCCGACCTGCGCAACCTGAATCGAAGCGCCAACGAGCGAGTCGGCCACATCTCCGCCCTGCGGGCCAAAGACAAAATGGAGACCGCGGAGGCGGTGGCCGGCGACATCGTGGCCCTGGTCAAGCTCAAGCACACTCACACCGGCGACACCCTGGCCGCCGCGGCCGACGCTCAGCGGGTCGTGCCGCCGAGCTTCCCGGCGCCGCTCCTGTCGAACGCGATTCGCGCCAAGTCGAAGGCCGACGAGGACAAGATCGGCAACGCACTGGCCAAGCTGCGCCAGGAAGATCCCACCTTCCACGTGAAGGCCGACGCGGAGCTCAAACAGACGGTGATCTCGGGCATGGGAGAGGTGCACCTCGATCTGATCACCAAGCGGCTGCAGAATCGCTACGGGGTCGAGGTGGAGATCTCGCAGCCGCGCATCGCTTACCGGGAGACGATCCGCGGTCGCGCCGAAGCCCACTACCGGCACAAGAAGCAGTCGGGAGGGCGCGGGCAATTCGCCGACGTTCGGATTCGTCTGGAGCCGCGCGAGCGCGGCGCCGGCTACGAGTTCGTCAACGCCATCGTGGGCGGCGTGGTCCCCGGCAAGTTCATCCCCGCGGTCGACAAGGGCGTGCAGGAGCTGCTGCCGGAGGGGGTGCTGGCCGGCTACCCGATCGTCGACGTCCAGGTGACCCTGTACGACGGCGGTTTCCACACCGTCGACTCCTCCGAGATGGCCTTCAAGATCGCCGCCCGGCAGGCCTTGAAGCAGGCATTCATGGAGGCCAGGCCGGTTCTGATGGAGCCGATTCTCGACGTCGCGGTGACCATTCCGGAATCGTTCATGGGTGCGGTGATGGGCGACCTGACTTCACGCCGCGGCCGCACCCAGGGCATGGATCCAGATGGCTCTTTCACCACGATTCTCGCCCAGGTTCCGGCGGCCGAGATGTACCGTTACACGACGCATCTCCGCTCGATGACCGGTGGCCGCGGCGCCTTCACCAGCACCTTCTCGCGCTACGAAGAGGTTCCGGGAGACATCGCTCCGAAGGTGATCGAGGCGGCGAAGGCCGCCAAGCAGGAGTCGGAGTAGCGAAGCGCGGGCGCGGGCCGCGTAGCGCATCCGATCGGAGGCAGCCCCATGTCAGGCCACTCCAAGTGGAGCACGATTCGGCGCAAGAAAGAGAAGGTGGATGCGGCGCGTGGTCGAGTGTTCACCCGACTGATCAAGGACATCACCTCGGCGGCGCGCCAAGGGGGGGGGGATCCCGATAGCAACTCCCGGCTGCGGCTGGCGATCCAGAGCGCCAAGGCGGCCAATATGCCGGCCGACAACATCGAGCGGGCGATCAAGAAGGGCACCGGCGATCTCGACGGGCAGGTCATCGAGGAGGTGATCTACGAGGGCTACACCCCCGGCGGGGCGGCGCTGATGCTCGAGGTGGCGACCGACAATCGCAACCGCAGCGCGGCCGCGATCCGCCACCTCTTCTCGAAGCACAACGGCTCTCTCGGCTCCTCCGGCTGCGTGAGCTGGATGTTCGACAAGCGCGGCGTGATTCTGGTCGACGCGGAAGCGGTCCACGAGGATCGAGTGATGGAAGTGGCTCTGGAGGCCGGCGCCGAGGACCTGTCGACCGAGGCCGACGTCCACCAGGTGATCACCACGCCGGACGCTTGCGACGAGGTGCGGGCCGCCATCGAAGAGGCGGGGCTGCCGATGATCTCCGCCGAGGTGACCCGGCTGCCCTCGAGCACCAAGCGCCTCGAGGGAAGCGAGGCGGTTCAGGCGGTGCGGCTGATCGGTCTGCTCGAGGAGCTGGACGACGTCGACCGGGTCTACTCCAATGCCGACGTCGACGAGAGCGTCATCGAGAACGCCTGAGCCGTGCCGGCAGCTATCGTCATGGGAGTCGACCCCGGCCTGGCCTGCACCGGGATCGGCGTGATCTCCTGCCAGGCCCGCCGCATGCGCGCCTTGTACTTCGGCACGATCCGTTCGAGGGCCGCCGATCCCCTGGCGCTGCGTCTGGCGACGATCCACCGCGAGGTGCGCGCCCTGGTGCCGCGCTTCGCGGTCAGGGCGGCGGCGATCGAGCAGGTGTTCGTGGGGCGCGGCGCGCGCTCGGCGTTGCTCCTGGGGCACGCGCGCGCCGCCGCGCTGCTGGCTCTGACGCTGGAAGAGGTCGAGGTGGGTGAATACAGCCCGGCCCAGGTCAAGCAGGCAGTCGGCGCCGGCGGGCGCGGCAGCAAGGAGCAGGTGCGCTCGCTGGTCGAGATGCTGGTGGAGGGGACTGGCGGCCCCATGGCGGTCGATGCCGCGGACGCTCTGGCGGTGGCCGTGTGCCACGTCAACCGCAAGGGAGTCGGCCGATGATCGACGCGGTGCGCGGACGGGTCGTGGGCTGCGAGGATGGCCGGGTGGTGGTCGAGGTCGGGGGCGTGGCGCTGGGGATCGTGGTCGGCCCGGCCAGCTCGCTCGCGCGCGCCGGGATGGGCGACGAGCTGCGCATTCCGACCTATCTGCACGTTCGCGACGACGCGCTCGAGCTCTTCGGCTTCGAGAGCGAAGCGCACCGGGCGCTCTTCCGCACCTTGCTGGCGATCTCCGGCATCGGCCCGCGCCTGGCCCTGTCGATCGTCTCCGCCATCGATCCACTCGCCTTCGCCCGTGCCGTCGCCACCGCCGACCGGGCCGCTCTGCAGCGCGCGCCGGGCGTGGGCCGCAAGCTCGCCGAGCGCATGCTCCTGGAGCTGCGGGACCGGTTCGACCGCGCCCCGGCGATCTCGTCGGCGGCCGGATCGGCCGCGGCCGGTCCCTGGGACGACGCGGCCACGGCGCTGATCACCCTGGGCTACGATCGAGGCCGGGTCGCGACCTCCCTGGCGCGGCTGCGCGCGGAGCTGGAGGACTCGCCGGCCACCGATGAGATCGTGCGGGCGGCGCTCCAGGGGCTGCGAGGATCCCCTTGAACGACATCAGCTCTCCCGATCGCTTCGCCGAGGACGTGGAGCTCGACCGCTCGCTCCGGCCGCGGCGCTTGACCGAGTTCATTGGCCAGGAGCGGATCGTCGACAATCTGCGCGTTTTCATCCGGGCCTGCGCCGCTCGCGGTGAGGCGCTCGACCATCTCTTGCTCTCGGGTCCGCCGGGGCTGGGCAAGACCACCCTGGCCGGGATCGTCGCCTCGGAGCTCGAGGTCGAGCTGCACACCACCTCCGGGCCGGCGGTCGAGAAGGCGGGCGACCTGGCCGGCATCCTCACCGCGCTGGGGCCGCGCGACGTGCTCTTCATCGACGAGATCCACCGTCTCGGCTCTGTGGTGGAGGAGTATCTCTACTCGGCGATGGAGGACTACCGGCTCGACATCATGATCGACTCGGGCCCGGCGGCGCGCACCGTCAAGCTCACCCTGGCTCCCTTCACGCTGGTCGGCGCGACCACCCGCTCGGGGCTGCTCTCGTCGCCGATGCGTTCGCGTTTCGGAATCAACTGCCACCTGGAGCACTACCCGGCCGAGCCGCTGGCGCGGATCGTGCGGCGCTCGGCCGGGCTGCTGGCGATCGAGATCGAGGTCGATGCGGCGCTGGAGATCGCGCGCCGGTCTCGCGGAACTCCGCGCGTGGCCAACCGCCTGTTGCGCCGGGTACGGGATTTCGCCGAGGTCGAAGGGGACGGTCGGGTGACGGTGGCGGTGGTCGACAGCTCGCTGCGCCGCCTCGACGTCGACGGCCGCGGCCTCGACGATCTCGACAAGAGGTTGCTCTCGGTGATCATCCAGAAGTTCGGCGGCGGCCCGGTCGGGCTGGGCAACCTGGCGGTATCGATCGGCGAGGAGAAGGACACGCTGGAAGAGGTGGTGGAGCCCTTTCTGATCATGGAGGGGCTGCTGGTGCGGACTCCGCGCGGGCGGGTGGCGACCGAGCTCGCCTACCGGCACCTGGGGTTCGCGCCGGGCGAAGGCGACTCCCAGACCCGCATTTTCGGATGAGCGCGGCAACCGCGCCGGAGCGCCTCGAGAACTACGACTACGACCTGCCGGCCGAGCTGGTCGCCCAACATCCGCCGCCGCGCCGTGATGACGCGCGCTTGCTGATCCTGGAGCGCACCAGCGGTGCCGTCGAGCTGGGCCGAATCCCCGACCTGGTCTTCCTCTTGCGGCCCGGCGACTTGCTGGTGCGCAACACCACCTCGGTCTTCCCGGCCCGACTGCTCGGCCGGCGCGCCGACACCGGCGGGCGCGTCGAGGCGCTGCTGGTGACGGAGCTCGCGACGGGCCACTGGCGAGCACTGCTGCGGCCGGCCCGTCGTCTGCGGCCCGGGGTGGCGCTGGTCTTCGATGGCGACCTGCGCGCACGGATCGAGCGCGATGGGGAGGAGGGGGTAGGAGGGGAGAAGGTGCTGATCTTCGAGCGCAGCGGACAGGAGCTCGAAGCCGCGCTGGAGCGTCACGGCCGGATTCCTCTGCCGCCCTACATCCGCCGCGATCCCCTTCCCGAGGACCGCACCCGCTACCAGACGGTATTCGCGCGAACACGCGGCTCGGTGGCGGCACCCACCGCGGGCCTGCACCTGACCCGCGAGCTCCTCGCAGCCATCGAGCGCCGCGGCGTCGAGGTGGCCGACGTGGTCCTGCACGTCGGACCCGGCACCTTTCGGCCGGTCGGCGAAGGGGGGATCGGCCGTCACAAGATGCACGCCGAGCCCTTCGATCTGGCGCCGGAGACCGCCGCGGCGGTCGAGCGCTGCCGGCGCCGCGGGGGACGCGTGGTCGCGATCGGCACCACCGTCACGCGCGTCCTGGAGAGCCGCGCGCTGCCCGGGGGACGGGTCGCGGCGGGGGCCGGCACGACCGATCTCTTCATCCATCCGCCGATGAAGCTGGCGGTGGTCGACGCGCTCTTGACCAACTTCCATCTGCCCCGTTCGACCTTGCTCATGCTGGTGTCGGCGCTGGCCGGGCGGGAGCGGATCCTGGCCGCCTATCGGCGTGCGATCGACGCGGGCTTCCGCTTCTATAGCTACGGCGACGCGATGTTCATCCACACGGAGGCGCGGTGAGCGCGTTTCGCTTCGAGCTCTTGGCACGCGATCCCTGCGGCGCCCGGCGCGGCCGGATCGACACCGCCCACGGCAGCATCGAGACCCCCTGCTTCATGCCGGTCGGCACCCTGGCCAACGTCAAGACCCTGACCTGGGACGACGTGCGCGCCGCCGGGGCCTCGATCGTGCTGGCCAATACCTACCACCTCTATCTTCGGCCGGGGCACGAGCTGATCCGTGAGCTGGGCGGGATCCACCGTTTCACCGGCTGGCGGGGTGCGGTGCTGACCGACTCCGGGGGTTACCAGGTCTACTCGCTGGCCCAGCGCCGCGCGATCGACGACGACGGAGTCGACTTCCGCAGCCACCTGGACGGCTCATCGCACCGTTTCACACCGGAGCTGGTGATGGAGATTCAGGCGGCGCTCGGCGTCGACATCGCCATGGCCTTCGACGAGTGCTGCCCCTTCCCCTCGGTGCGTGACTATGCCGCCCGCTCGATGCAGCGCACCCATGCCTGGGCCCGGCGCTGTCTGGCGGCCTGGCCGGAGACGGCCGATGGGGTGCTCTACGGCATCTGCCAGGGCGCCTTCGAGCCCGATCTGCGGGTCGAATCGGCGCAGGAGATCGCCGCGCTGCCTTTCGCCGGTATCGCTGTCGGCGGGCTCGCCGTGGGCGAGCCGAAGGAGCTCTACGACGAGATGCTCGCCGCGGCGCTGCCCCATCTGCCGGCCGATCGTCCCCGCTACCTGATGGGCGTCGGCTATCCGCACGACCTGGTCGACGCGATCGGCCGCGGCATCGACCAGTTCGACTGCGTGCTGCCGACCCGCAACGCGCGCAAGGCGATGCTCTTTACCTCGCGCGGTCCACTGATCGCCAAGGCGGCGCGCTACGCCCAAGACCCGAACCCGCCCGATCCCGACTGTCGCTGCCGGGTCTGCGCCACCACCAGCCGCGCCTACCTGCGCCACCTCTTCAAGTCCCGCGAGTACCTGGGCCAACACCTGGCGACCTACCACAACGTCCATTTCTATCTCGACCTGATGAGCCGGGCGCGGGCGGCGATCGAGGCGGGAAGCTACGACGATTTTCGACGCGGCTTTCACTCGTCCTACGATCCTGATGCCCGCTGAAGCGTAACGTCACCGCTCTTGGTGCCATTGCCGGGGCGAGCGCACCTCGCGGGGACGGTCGAGGCGGTCGACCGCGCCGGGACGCGACACTTCCACATCAGGAATCGAGGATGACGATGAAGACGCTATTTCCGGCTGCCCTGATGGTAGCAACGTTTCTGCTGCAGGCACCGCGAGTCGAGGCGGAGACCGGATGCTCCGCGATTACCACGGCGAGTGCCGACTGCGACAACGGGAGCGACAGCGACGCCGATGCCGACTCGGGACCGAAGCGCGCCAAGTCGAAGGCCGGAGCTTCGATGGGAGATGCCATGGGGAAGTCGAAGGCGAAGGCGCGCCTGAAGATCAAGAAGGACAAGCCGTGGGCCAAGTTGAAGGTGAAGGCGAAGGCCGAGGGCGAGGAGTGCGGTGCCTGTGCGGCCGCGGTGGCGACGGCCAACGGTGACTACATGTTCGACATCGAGGTGCCACTGGACGAGACAGCGCCGGTGCCGCTGACAGTGCGCGCGCAGATCCCCTCGCTCTTTCTCTACACCATCACGGACTACGACGAAGCGACGATTGCCGAGCAGAGCTACCAATGCTCGGTGGAGATCGACGGCCAGCCGGCGATCGCCTTCGGCATCGCGCTGGCCGACTCCGAGATCGTCCTGAGCGGAGACATCGGGATGGACGACTTGTCGATCGAGGCTCAGGGCGAGGAGACCGCGGTGCGCCTCGACGACTTCGAGGTGACGCGCGTCGTGCAGCTGGATGACGCCGAGGGGGTCCACAGCTTCAGCGGATCGGCCAGCGATTCGGCCTGCGCCGGCGGCGGGTCGGGGCTGTGCCTGGGCGGCAGCGAGATCCTCAGCGCGCCGGAGCCGGAGCTGCACGTCGAGTTGGAGGTGCCGGCGGAGTACAGCTTCGCCGCCCCGGATTGACGGGCCTCGGCGCAGCGCGCCCAGGAGACGCCGTCGCAAGAGGAGAGACGACGGCGTCGTAGCATCAAGGCCGGAATCCGGTCGTAACTAGCGATTCCGATCGAGGAGTTGAAGGTTGCGGCCAGATTCTGGTCACAACTCACC
>CAZBBK010000104.1:0-10077 GCA_964490075.1 uncultured Gemmatimonadota bacterium
CCGCGAAGGCGGGCGCACGGTCGGCGCCGGCGTGATCACCGAGATCCACGAGTAGGGCGGAGGTTTTCGTGGCCAGTCAGAATATCCGTATCCGCTTGAAGGCCTACGACCACAAGACACTGGATCAATCGGCCTCGCGCATCGTGGAGACCGCAAAGCGCAACGGAGCGCGGATCTCGGGCCCGGTGCCCCTGCCGACCAAGCGCACGGTCTACACCGTCAATCGCAGCCCCCACGTCGACAAGAAGTCGCGGGAGCAGTTCGAAGTACGAATTCACAAGCGTCTGATCGACATCCTGGAATCGACTCCGGCCACGGTCGACGCACTGATGAAGCTGGATCTACCCGCCGGGATCGATATCGAGATCAAGGTCTGACGATTCTGGTGGCTCCGGAGCGCGGTGCACGGCGCCGGGCTCTCCCAAGGCGGGTCGAGGGCGCCCCCCGCGTGCCTACCCGGGAGGAATGAAATGAGTGGATTGATTGGTCGCAAAATCGGAATGACGCAGGTCTTCGCAGAGACCGGCGAGTCGATTCCGGCGACCGTGATCGAAGCCGGGCCCTGCCCGGTGATCCAGAAGAAGACCTCCGAGCGCGATGGCTACTGCGCGCTGCAGCTCGGCTTCGGCGAGAAGAAGAAGTCGCGCGTCCGCAAGCCCGAGGCCGGACATGCCGCCAAGGCCGGCGTGCCGGTGCCGCGCCACGTGCGGGAGCTGCGCTTCGACGAGGGCGAGGAGTTCGAGATCGGCCAGGAGCTGACGGTCGAGCTCTTCCAGCAGGGCGACATAGTCTCGGTGACCGGGCGCAGCAAGGGCCGTGGTTTCGCCGGGGTGATGAAGCGCCACGGCATGAGCGGCGGCGACGAGACCCACGGCTGCGGGTCGCAGCGGGTGCCCGGATCGCTCGGATCGGCGGCCTACCCGGCGCGGGTCTTCAAGGGGCGGCGGCTGCCGGGACACATGGGCGACGCCCGGGTGACGGTGCGCAACCTCGAGGTGGTGCGCGTCGACGCCGAAAGCAATGTACTGGTGATCCGCGGAGCCGTGCCCGGTCCCCGCAATGGCATCCTGTTGATCCGCAAGTAGGAGGGAAGCGATGGCGGAGGTAAAGATCGTAACGGCCGCGGGCCAGGAGAGCGGAAGCACTTCGGTGGAGCTCGTGCCGGAAAACGTACGTGGCGCGAACCACGTGGTCTACGAGGCCGTCAAGATGTACCAGGCCAACCGGCGCCTGGGATCGGTCCACAAGAAAAACCGTTCCGCGGTCGCCGGCGGGCGCCGCAAGCCGTGGAAGCAAAAAGGCACCGGCCGAGCTCGGCAAGGCACCATCCGGGCCCCGCAATGGCGCGGCGGCGGGCGCGCGTTTCCGCCGACCGAGCGCGACTTCTCGTATCGGATCCCGCGCAAGATGCGCCGCCTGGCGACCCGTCTGGCGCTCGACGCACGCATGCAGGACGGCACCCTGCGCATGCTCGAGGCGATGCCGGAGATCGGCGGCAAGACCCGCGAGATGGCGGCCCTCATGAGCAAGCTCGGATGCACCGGCAAGCGGGTGCTGCTGCTGCTCGACTCGGTTCCGACCGAGCTGCTGCGGGCCTCTCGCAACATCCCCGGCCTGGTCGTGAACCGCTACCAGGAGACCAACGCCCACCAGGTGTTGCTGGCGGAGCAGGTGCTGGTCTGCCGTGCCGTGCTTGACGCGGCGGAAGGGGGCGAGGAGTGATGGATCCCAGAGAGATGATCGTGCGACCGCTGCTCACCGAGAAGGGCACGCACCTCAAAGAGACCGAGAACAAGTACATCTTCGAGGTGGCGGTGGACGCCAACAAGATCCAGATCAAGCAGGCGGTCGAGTCGATCTTCGACGTGCGCGTGCGCAAGGTGGCGACCATGAACCGCCTGGGCAAGATGAAGCGCGTGCGCTACCGGGCGGGGCGCCGCCGCGGCTGGAAGAAAGCGGTCGTGACTTTGGCCGAGGGCCACACGCTGGAGCTCTTCGAAGGGGTCTAGCCCCCCGCGGAATCGAGTGACACATGGGAATCAAAACATACAAGCCGACCACCCCGGCCCTGCGCTACAAGACCACCTCGAGCTTCGAGGAGATCACGCGCTCGACGCCGGAGAAGTCGCTCCTGGTCGGGCTGAAGAAAAGCGGCGGCCGCAACAACCGCGGCCGCATCACCGCCCGTCACCGCGGCGGAGGCCACAAGCGGCGCTATCGGATCATCGATTTCAAGCGCAACAAGCCGGGCGTGCCGGCCAAGGTGGCGAGCATCGAGTACGATCCGAATCGCTCCGCGCGAATCGCCCTGGTGCACTACGCCGACGGCGAAAAGCGCTACATCGTGGCGCCGGCGGGCGTCGGCGTGGGCGACGTGCTGGTCTCGGGTCCCGAGGCTCCACTGAAGTCCGGGAACGCGCTCGAAATCCGTCGCATCCCGCAGGGCACGGTGCTGCACAACCTGGAGCTCTTTCCGGGGCGCGGCGCCCAGGTCGCCCGCTCGGCCGGAGCCGGCGCGGTGTTGATGGCCAAAGAGGAGCCCTACGCGCTGGTGCGGTTGCCTTCCGGCGAGATTCGCAAGGTGTCGATGGACTGCACCGCCACCATCGGCTCGGTCGGCAACTCCGACCATATGAACATCTCGATCGGCAAGGCGGGCAAGAGCCGCTGGCTGGGGCGCCGGCCGCGGGTGCGCGGGGTGGCGATGAACCCGGTGGACCATCCGATGGGCGGCGGCGAAGGCCGCTCGTCGGGGGGCAGGCATCCTTGCTCCCCCTGGGGCATGCCGGCCAAGGGCTACAAGACCCGCAAGAAGCGTAAGCAGTCCAATCGTTACATCGTGAAGCGACGGAAGTAGATCATGCCCCGTTCAATCTCGAAAGGCCCGTTCATCGATCCCCGGCTCTCCGAAAAGCTCGAGGAGATGAGCAGGAGCGGCGAAAAGCGGGTGGTGAAGACCTGGTCCCGCCGATCGACGATATCTCCGGATTTCGTGGGTCATACGATCGCCATCCACAACGGAATGAAGTTCATCCCGGTCTATATCACCGAGAACATGGTGGGTCACAAGCTGGGTGAGTTCGCGCCAACCAGGACCTTCAAGGGGCACGGCGGCAAGCTGGCCGAGCGCACCGTGAAGATCCGCTGACCAGGGCGTGTTTGAATTGGAGAACGAGATGAAGGCCACCGCACGAGCCAGATACGTTCACGTGACTCCGCGCAAGGCGCGGGCCGTCGTGGACCTGGTACGCGGCAAGAGCGTCGTCGATGCACTGGTGACACTCGATTTCACTCGCCGTGCCGCCGCGGTGCCGGTGGCGAAGACGATTCGCTCCGCCGCTGCCAACGCGCAGAACGCCGAAGGCGGCGAAGAGCTGGACGTCAACGACCTGGTGCTGGCGACCATCTGTGTCGACGACGGCCCGGTGCTGAAACGCTGGCGACCTTCCGCGCGCGGCCGCATCCATCCCTACAAACGGCGCATGAGCCACATTACGGTGACGGTTTCGACCCGTCCGTAGTCAGACGGACGGCGCGGAAGCTCAGAGAAAGGAACCACGAGCGTGGGACAGAAAACACATCCGACAGGCTTTCGCCTCGGATTCAATGTGCCCTGGAGTTCGAGGTGGTTCAACGACAAGAACTTCTCGAAGGATCTGGGCGAGGATCTGACGATCCGAAAATACGTCCGCCAGCGGCTCGAGAGCGCCGATCTTTCCCGCCTGGAGATCGAGCGGGCGTCGAACCGGATCACTCTGATCATCTACACCGCGCGTCCCGGTCTGGTGATCGGACAGAAGGGCCAGAAGGTTGATCAGCTGCGCGACGAGCTGCAGCACATCACCGGCCGCGATGTCTATATCACCATTCAAGAGATCAAGGTGGCCGAGCTCGACGCGGAGCTGGTCGCGCAGCGGATCGCCAAGCAGCTCTCGTCGCGAGTGTCGTTCAGACGAGCGACCAAGCGCGCCATCCAGCAGACCATGCGCTTCGGTGCACAGGGTATTAGGATTCGGGTGGCGGGCCGGCTGAACGGCGCGGAGATGGCTCGTACTTTTATGCAACGCGAAGGCAAAGTGCCGCTTCATACGCTGCGCTCCGACATCGACTATGCGCAGGTGACATCACTCACGACCTTCGGCACCATCGGCGTCAAGGTCTGGATCTGCAAGGGTGAGGCGGCTCCCCTCTAGCCGGGGGCGGTCGATCGTAGGAGGTTTTTCGCCATGTTGATGCCCAAGCGGACCAAGTACCGCAAGATGCAAAAAGGGCGCATGAGGGGCAAGGCGACCCGCGGCGCGCACTTGAGCTTCGGCAGTTGCGGTCTGCAGGCCACCGAGTGTGGCTGGATCACCAGCCGCCAGATCGAGGCCGCACGTGTGGCCATGACGCGTCACGTGAAGCGTGGCGGCAAGCTCTGGATCCGGGTGTTTCCCGACAAGCCGATCACCAAGAAGCCGGCCGAGACGCGGATGGGCAAGGGCAAGGGCGGACCCGAGTACTGGGTGGCCGTGGTGAAGCCCGGCCGCGTGCTCTTCGAGATGGAAGGGGTGGACGAGGATCTGGCCAAGGCGGCGATGCGCCTGGCGCAGATGAAGCTGCCCTTCCGCACCCGTTTCATCACCTACGCCGAGATCGGAGGTGGTCAGTGACCGCCGCAGAGCTGCGCGAGCGCACCCGCCAGGAGCTGGCCGAGCGCTTGATCGAGCTGCAGGAAGAGCTCTTCAATCTGCGTTTCCAGATGGCCGCTCACAGCCAGCTGGAGAATCCGCACGCGATCCGCCAGGCCAGGAGAGAGATCGCCCGCGTCCGTACCCTGCTTCGAGAAGACGAGCACGGCATCTACAAGCTGCCAAGCGCCGCGGAGTGAGCCAGGCTCGCCCGGACGCGCCGGAGAAGATGACGATGACGACGACCCCAGAACGAGCACTGCGAAAGACCCGCACCGGGCGGGTGGTGAGCGACAAGATGGACAAGACCATCGTGGTCGCCGTCGAGCGATTGGTGCGGCACCCGGTCTATGGCCGCGTGGTGCGGCGCACCAAGCGCTACAAGGCCCATGACGCCGACAACAGCGCCAAAGTCGGAGACGTGGTCGAGCTGATGGAGACTCGGCCGCTCAGCAAGGAGAAGCGCTGGCGCCTGGTGAAAGTGATCCGTGCGGCCAAGTAGTCCACCCCATTCCCACACCAGGGGACGGAGGTTCCCGACATGATCCAGCAAGAGACCCGATTGAAGATCGCCGACAACTCCGGCGCCCGCGAGGCCCTGTGCATCAAGGTGCTCGGGGGAACGCGACGGCGCTATGCGTCGGTGGGTGACGTGATCGTCGTCACGGTCAAGGACGCGGTGCCGGGCGGTGCGATGAAAAAGGGCGAGGTGGCGCGCGCGGTCGTGGTCCGAACCCGCAAGGAGATCCGCCGCTCCGACGGCAGCTACATCAAGTTCGACGAGAACGCGGCGGTCATGATCAACGAGCAGAAAGAGCCGAAGGGCACGCGCATCTTCGGCCCGGTGGCTCGCGAGCTGCGCGAGAAGGCCTACATGAAAATCGTCTCGCTCGCTCCCGAGGTGCTCTAGGGCGCCGGGCGCGAGCTCGCAAACAGGAAGCGTTCATGGCAAGCAAGATCAGAAAAGGCGATCAGGTGGTGGTGCTGCGCGGCAACCACCGCGGCCAGCGGGGCGAAGTGTTGGCCGTGCTGACCGACAAGCAGCGCGTGCTGGTGCAGGGCGTGAACATCATCAAGCGGCACATGAAGCCCCGCGGCACCCAGCAAGGCGGCATCGTCGAGAAAGAGGGATCGATCGCCATCTCCAACGTGATGCTCATCGATCCCGAGAGCGACAAGCCGACCCGCGTCGGCTTCCAGAAAGACGACGAGGGTCGCAAGATCCGCGTCGGCCGCCGCAGCGAAAAGGCATTGGACTAAGGGTAGGACCCCAAGCGGCGAACGGAACCAAGGAACATGAGCGAGCAAGCGACCATCGAACGCACCACTCCGCGGCTCAAGACCAAGTACCGCGACGAGGTGATGTCCGCGTTGACCGCACGCTTCGGCTACCGCAATGTGATGCAGCTGCCGAAGCTCACCAAGATCGTGCTCAACATCGGCGTCGGCCGAGCCACGCAGAACAAGAACTTGATCGAAGGCGCGGTGAAGGACCTGACCCGGATCGCCGGCCAGAAACCGGTCGTCACCAAGGCCCGCAAATCGATCTCCAACTTCAAGCTGCGTGAGGGGATGCCGATCGGCTGCAAGGTAACTCTGCGCGGCGACCGGATGTACGAGTTCCTCGACCGCCTGATCAACGTCGCCATTCCAAGAATCCGCGACTTTCGCGGCACTCCCACCAAGTCGTTCGACGGTCGCGGCAACTACACGCTGGGAGTGACCGAACAGATCATCTTCCCCGAGATCGACTTCGACAAGGTCGACGAGGTGCGCGGGCTCGACATCACCTGCGTCACGACCGCGGCGACCGACGAAGAGGCGTTCGAGCTGCTCAAGGCAATGGGCATGCCCTTCCGCGGGTAGCTCCAGGAGAATTCAGAATATGGCCAGAAAGTGCATGACCGAGCGCGAGAAGAAGCGCGCGGCGTTGATCGAAAAGTACGCGGCGAAGCGCGCGGAGTACAAGGCGAAAGGGGCGCACGACGAGCTGGCCGCCCTGCCCCGCAACTCGAGCGCGGTGCGGCGCCGCAACCGCTGTGTGCTCACCGGCCGGTCGCGGGGCTACCTGCGCAAGTTCGGTTTGAGCCGCATCAAGTTCCGCGAGCTGGCCCTGAGGGGCGAGATCCCCGGCGTGGTAAAGGCGAGCTGGTGATCGGTCCCGCGGGACCGGAATGGAAGAAGTAGAGCCATGGTCATGACCGATCCGATTGCGGACATGCTGACCCGCATCCGCAACGCCAATCGAGCCGGGCATCGCAGATTGTCGATGCCCTGCTCCAACATGAAGCTCGCGATCGCGAAGATCCTCCGGGACGAAGGCTACATTCGCGAGTTCGAGAAGCACGAGGACACCAAGCAAGGCGTTCTGAAGATGTGGTTGAAGTACGACGCCGAAGGAGCGCCGGCGCTCGCCGGGCTGAAACGGATCAGCCGCCCCGGTCTGCGTCGCTATGTCTCCGGATCCGAGCTGCCCCGCGTGCTCGGCGGCCTCGGAGTGGCCGTCATGTCGACCTCGCGCGGCGTGATCACCGGCAAGGCGGCGCGCCAGGCCGGAGTCGGCGGCGAGGTGCTCTGCTACATCTGGTAGCCGAGAAAGGCGTGAGCCGGCCGGCCGACGACCGGCGGCGGATCGCCGCGAGGCGTCGTTGACTGAGGGCGCCCGAATCTGATATACAAGGGTTTTCCCTTGCGCAAATGGGGTACTACGCCCCAAGGCGGAGGTCGCTGTGTCTCGAATTGGGCGAAAGCCGATTCCGATTCCCAAGGGCGTCGAAGTGCGCCTGGATGACCGACATCTGTCGGTGAAGGGGCCCAAGGGCCTCCTCGAGCTGGATGTTCGGCGAGAGATGTCGCTCGAGATCGGCGACGATCAGATCGTGATCTCGCGCGCCTCCGAAGAGAAGACCGATCGCGCCCTGCACGGTCTGACTCGTTCGCTGGTGGCCAACATGGTGCACGGTGTGACCGAGGGCTTCGAGCGCAAGCTGGAGATCGTGGGGGTCGGCTATCGCGCCGAGAAGCCCCAGGGCAAAGAGTTTCGGCTGGCACTCGGCTTCTCGCACCCGGTCGTCTACCAGATCCCCGACGGGATCGAGATCGAGGTTCCGAAGCCGGTGGCGATCGTGGTTCGCGGCATCGACAAGCAGCTCGTGGGCCAGGTCGCGGCCGACATCCGCCGGTTCCGGCCGCCGGAGCCCTACAAGGGCAAGGGCGTTCGCTACCTGGGCGAGCACATCCATCGCAAGGCCGGCAAGGCCGGTTGATCGCTCAGGCGGGGGCGGCCCCCGCATCGAACGGAGCTGTTCCACCATGAAGGTGATTCGAAAAAGGACCGCACCGATGACTGCCGCGCGCTATCGGCGGCATCGCTCGGTGCGGCGCAAGCTGCACGGCACCGCGGAGCAACCACGACTGGTGGTGTTTCGCAGCCTGAAGCACATCTATGCGCAGGTGGTCGACGACGCACGCGGCCACACGATCGCTTCCGCCTCGACCGCCGAAGCCGGCTTCGATGTTGGCGAAGGCAAGGTCGGCGCTTCAAAGAAGATCGGTGCGTTGGTGGCGGAGCGAGCGATCGCTTCCGGAGTGAAGACGATCCGCTTCGATCGCAACGGATACCTCTATCATGGCCGCGTTCGCGCTCTCGCCGAGGCGGCCCGGGAGACGGGCCTTGAGTTCTGATCGCAGAGGGCGGGGCCGAGAGCGCCGCACCGAGGAAGTGCCCGAGTTTGCCGACCGAGTAATCGGCATGAACCGCGTGGCCAAGGTGGTCAAGGGCGGGCGCAACTTCAGCTGGAATGCGCTGGTGGCCGTTGGCGACCAGAAAGGTCGGGTCGGAGTCGGCCTCGGTAAGGCCAACGAGATCGCCGAGGCGATTCGCAAGGCCCACGAGATCGCCCGCCGCGGCATGGTGGAGATCCCGATCCAGAAAGGCACGATCCCCCACCAGATGGTCGGCAAGTTCGGCGCCAGCCGCGTGCTGCTCAAGCCGGCCGCTCCGGGCACCGGGGTGATCGCGGGCGGCGCGGTGCGAGCGATCCTCGAGATGGCGGGGGTTTCCGACATCCTCACCAAGAGCTACGGCTCGCGCAACGCGCACAACGTGGTGAAGGCGACCATGCAGGGACTGACCTCGCTGCAGACCGCGGCCTCCGTGGCCACCCGGCGGGGCATCGGTGTGCGCCAGGTGTTCGGCGCCGGAGCGGAGTCCACGTCATGAGCAAGCTCCGTATCACGCAGAAACGCAGCGCGATCGGTCGCCACTTCACGCAGAAGCGCACGGCTCGTGCGTTGGGGATTCGGCGTCTCCACCAGACGGTCGAGCACGAGGACACGCCGAGCATTCGCGGCATGGTCAACAAGATCAGCCACCTGCTCGAGGTGGAGCGGGTCGGCTGAGGTCGACCGCTCGAGGAGATGGCAATGAACCTGGCAGAACTGACACCCGCAGAAGGCGCGATCAAGAAGCGCAAGCGCGCCGGACGTGGTCACGCCGCCGGGCGCGGCAAGACCTGTGGCCGCGGCCACAAAGGCATGGGCGCGCGCGCCGGCAGCAAGCAATACGTCGGCTTCGAGGGCGGCCAGATGCCGCTCCAGCGCCGGGTGCCGAAGCGCGGCTTCCACAACCGCTTCCGCACCGAGTACCGGGTCGTGAACGTGGGCGACATCGCCGCCCTGGAAGCCGACGAGATCAATCCCGAGGTGCTGCGCGCAGCCGGGCTGATCAAGGGCCGCGGTCCGATCAAGATCCTGGGGCAGGGTGAGATCTCACGCGTGCTGCGGGTCACGGCGCACGCGTTCTCCAAGTCGGCCGCCGAGAAGATCAGCGGTGCCGGAGGAAGCACCGAGGTCATGCAATGATCGGCAGCTTCCGGGACATGTTCAAGATTCCGGAGCTCCGGTCGCGCATCGGATTTACCGTTGCGCTGCTGATCGTGTACCGCGTCGGCGGCCACGTGCTGCTGCCTGGCGTGAACCAGTCGGTCATCCAGCAGTTCTTCGATCAGCAGGCCGGCAACATGTTCAAGATGTACGACATGTTCGCCGGTGGAAATCTGTCGCGAGCGTCGATCTTCGCGCTCGGCATCATGCCCTACATCAGCGCTTCGATCATCATGCAGATCGCCACCGCGGTGGTTCCATATTTCGAGAAGCTGCAGAAGGAAGGGGACCACGGGCGCAAGCGGATCGACCAGCTCACCCGCTACGGCACGGTGCTGCTGGGATTGGTCCAGTCGGCGGGGATCTCGCGCTCGCTGCCGGCGATGCTCGGGCAAGACGCCATCACCATGAACCCCAACGCGTTCATGCTGCTGTCGATGCTTACTCTGACCTCGGGCACGATCTTCGTGATGTGGCTCGGCGAGCAGATCACCGAGCGCGGCATCGGCAACGGCATCTCGCT
>CAZBBK010000105.1:0-10015 GCA_964490075.1 uncultured Gemmatimonadota bacterium
GGCGAACGGCGAACGGCGAACGGCGAACGGCGAACGGCGAGTGCTGCTCTCATGGGTTACCTCTCATCCATCGCTGCGGACCCTGTTCTCTTGACGCGGCGATTCTCGACCGCGCTTGCTCGAATCCCTGGTGGTCCGCTGACCAGATTGCATTCCGAGGGCTACGGGGCGACGAGAGGTTGTCAAGGGGGAGATCGGTCTTCGGCCGATCCTCCCGTCCAACGGTCGATCCATGCTAAACCTCCCCCGTCCCCACCCCCGTCCCACCCCCACGGAAGGACCTCCCGACCATGCGCCTGACCATCGTCGGCGCGGGCATGCAGGGCACCGCCGCCGGCTACGACATGGCCCGCTTCGCGGAGGCGGACGAGATCCGCCTGCTCGATCTCGATCCCGATCTCGCGGCGGCCGCCGCGACGCGGATCAATCGCTTGCTCGGGCGCTCCCTCGCTACCCACGGAGCGATCGATGCCACCGATCCCGGCGCCACCAGGCGCGCCCTGAGGGGATCGAAGGTCGTCCTCTCCGCCGCGCCTTACCACCTCAACCTGCGCCTCGCCGAGGCCGCTCTCGAGGTCGGCTGCGGCTTCGGCGATCTGGGCGGCAACACCGAGATCGTGCGCGCCGAGCTGGCGCTGGACGAGGCCGCGCGCGCCGCCGGCGTCACCATTCTGCCCGACCTCGGGCTCGCCCCCGGGCTCGGCAACACCCTCGCGGTCCACGCCATCGGCCAGGTGGCGGAGCCGCGCGCGGTGCGGGTCCGCTGCGGTGGCCTGCCCCAGACGCCGCGCCCGCCGCTCGGCTACAAGTTGGTGTTCAGCGTCGAGGGGCTCGCCAACGAGTACTTCGGCAAGGTCCATGTGCTGCGCGACGGCCGCCGGGTCGAGATCGATACCTTCGACGAGCTCGAGACGCTCGGTTTCCCCGTGCCGATCGGGTGCCTGGAGGCGTTCACCACCAGCGGCGGCAGCTCCACCTGCCCCTGGACCCTGGCCGACCGGGTCCGCGACTACGACTACAAGACGCTGCGCTACCCCGGCCATCACGCCGCCATGAAAGTGCTGCTCGACCTCGGCTTCCTCGATCAAGAGCCGGTCGTCGCCGGGGCCGTCGAGGTAGTCCCACGCCAGCTCTTCCACACCCTGGCGCGGCGCGCCCTCGACTTCCCCGAAGACCGCGACCTGGTGGTGCTGCGAGTGAGCTGCGAAGGGGAGGACGAGCGCTTCGAGATCGACATCGTCGACCACCACGACGAGGAGACCGGATTCACCGCGATGGAGCGCATGACCGCCTTTCCGGCGTCGATCGCCATGATCGCGATGGCCGAGGGACGGCTCGCCGCCGGTGCCATCCCCCTGGAGCTGGCTCTCGATCCGGGCTTGGTGGTCGACGAGCTGCCTCGACGTGGCATCCACGCGGTGGTTCGACGGACCTGATCGACCGGCCGTGGTACTCTCCACCTTTTGAGAGCAGTCAGCCCCTGCCCGGAGACCGATCCCCATGTCCGAGATCCACGATTCGATCGTCGGCGCCATCGGCGACACCCCGCTGGTCCGCCTGTCCCGCATCGGGCGCGCACTCGACTGCGAGCTGCTCGGCAAGTGCGAGTTCCTGAACGCCGGAGGCTCGGTCAAGGATCGGATCGGCGCGCGCATGATCGAGGATGCCGAGCGGTCCGGGCGCATTCGGCCCGGCGACACCTTGATCGAGCCGACCTCGGGCAACACCGGGATCGGCCTGGCGCTGGCCGGGGCGGTCAAGGGCTATCGCGTGATCATCACCATGCCCGAGAAGATGAGCCACGAGAAGCAGGTGGTGCTGGAGGCTCTGGGCGCCGAGATCATCCGCACCCCCACCGAGGCGGCCTGGGACAGCCCGGCGAGCCACATCGGGGTCGCCAACCGACTCAAACAGGTGATTCCCCGCTCCCACATCCTCGACCAGTACAGCAACCCCTCGAACCCCGACGCCCACTACTACGGTACGGGAGAGGAGATCCTGCGCCAGACCGAGGGCAAGGTCGACATGGTGGTGATCGGTGCCGGCACCGGCGGCACCCTGACCGGCGTGGCGCGGCGCCTGAAGGAAGAGCTGCCGGAGGTGCGGATCGTCGGGGTCGATCCGATCGGCTCGATTCTGGGCGGCGGCACCGAGATCCGTCCTTACAAGGTGGAAGGGATCGGCTACGACTTCATCCCCGAGGTGCTGCACCGCGACCTCGTCGACCAGTGGATCAAGGTCGATGATCGCAGTTCCTTCCTGGTGGCGCGGCGCCTGATCCGCGAAGAGGGGCTGCTCTGCGGGGGCTCGAGCGGTTCGGCGGTGTGGGCGGCGTTGCGCCTGGCGGCCTCGCTGGGCGCGGGTCAGCGCTGTGTGGTCATCCTGGCCGACAACATCCGCAACTACCTGTCCAAGTTCGTCGACGACAAGTGGATGCGAGACAACCACTTCGTCGAGCCGAAGCTGGCCTTCGGCTCGGCCGGCGACATCATTCGCGCGATGCCCGATCGCGAGCTCCACACGGTTGCTCTCGAAGACGACATCGCCGTGGCCATCGACCGGATGAAGCACCACGGAATTTCGCAGCTGCCGGTCATCGACCAGGGGCAGCTGGCCGGGATCGTCACAGAGCACGATCTGCTCACCGCGCTCGTGGACGGGCAATGCACCAGGGATGCATCGATGGTCGAGGTCATGAACCGCCAGGTCGCCACCGTATCGATCCACGACCCCGTTTCGCGCTTGACCGATGCGTTCGCGCGCGAGGAGGTTGGTCTGGTGGTCGGAGACGAGGGCGAGCCGGTGGGGATCATCACCAAGATGGACCTGGTCGAGTTCCTGACCCGCCGCGAAGGGGCCAGTCGCTAGACCTGCGACAGAAACCAAGGAGTCGAGAGATGAGAAGCTGGAAGAGCTGGATCGGTGCAGCGGCCGTAGTGGCGCTGGTGGGCTGTGGGGACGAGCTGGCGCTGCTGGCGGCGATCCTCACCGCCACCTGGGACACCAACTCCATCACCCTCACCTGGGATCCCGTCGACGGTGCCGAGAGCTACGACGTGTATCGGGGCATCACCCAGGCCGGCATGATCCTCTGGGAAGAGGGATGGGATCAGACCGCCTACACCGACAATACATCGGTGGCGGGAGTGGTCTACTACTTCGCGGTGCACGCCCGCGATGGTGACACCGATTCCGGGCCCAGCAATGTCGTCACCGCCTTCCCGCACACGCCGCCGGCCGCCGCGGGGAAGGTCTATGAGAATACCTCGGGACAGGGTTCCTACTACGTGTTTCGCATGGCCGGCGGCGTGGCGACCGGAGAGGACTTGACCCTGGCCCAGGCCGACGAGGCCGACTTCGGTCTCAATACCCACGAAAGCGGCAACCCGGTCGATCCGGAGCTGCGCAGCCCGCATTTCACCGTGGTCCCCAACGGTCGCGTGAGTCAGTTCGCGTTGGTGCAGAGCGGCGCGTCACAGAACGATTTCGATGCGCTGATCGAGGGCTTCGAGGCCGACTATGTGTGGGTCGACGAGCTGAACGCGGAGTCGGCCGGTCTCTATCTGGTCAAGACCCAAGATGGGAACTTCGCCAAGCTCTGGATCATTTCGGGCAATGCACTATCGCCCTTCGACGGCGCCGGGGACGACGAGTACGTCGAGTTCGAGTGGGACTACAATCCGAACGGGTTGATTCTGTTCTAGCCTGACTGAGTCGACATAGCCGAGCGCGCGCAGATTGTCGCGCAGCTCGGCCGGCACGCCCCCGCCGCCCTGCGCGGCTTCGGGGGCGGGCCCGCGCTGGGCCAGCCATCGGTCCAGCGTGGTCTCGAGGCGATCCGCGACGCGTGCTTCCCGGTCCACGATATTATGTCGCTCGCCGGGGTCGGCGGCGCGGTCGTAGAGCTCCAGCAGCACGGCACCGGAGGGATCGGTGTGGCGAATGAGCTTGTAGCGGCCCTCGCTGATCGACTGGGCCTCCTCTCCGTAGAGCGTGCTCTCGGTGAAGGCCACCCGTGAGGGCAGGTCGCGAGCGCCATCGGAGCGCAGCGCGCTCGCCCAGCTGGTGCCCTCCGCGGCCAGCGGCGTGGAATCGAGACCGATCAGCTCGAGCAGAGTCGGCGCCAGGTCGATCATCGGGAAGGTCTCGGCCACGCGGGTGCCGGCGTGGCGGGCGCCAGCGGGCTTGAGCAGGAGCGGCACGCGGATCAGCTCGTCGTAAAGCTGCTGTCCATGGTCGAAGGGGCGCTCCCAGAACCACGGATCCCAGTCGCAACGACCGCGATCTCCCAGCACTTCGCCGTGGTCGGAAGTGAGGGCGATCACCAGGTCGTGGTAGAGGCCGAGCTCGCGCAGGCCTTCCAGCAGGCGGGCGATGGCGGCATCGACGCGCAGGATCTCGCCGTCGTAGAGCGCTGGGTCGGGAACTTCGTCGCAGGATGCGAGGGGCGCGGGAGCGCTGAAAGGTGCGGGGGGGGAGAGGTGCGGAGTATGGGGATCCATGTAGTGCACCATCATGAAGAAGCGCCGCTCTGCGTGCGCCCCGAGCCATGCCAGGGCACGTTCGGTCATACGATCCGCGGTGGTGTACGAGGGCACCTCGATGCCGATCAAAGGTGTCAGCAGCTCGATCGCCAGCCGGGTTCGCTGCTCGCCCAGAGGAGAGGCGTAAGCGTCGAAGCCGCGCGCCAGGCCGAAGGGGGGGCACAAGAAGGGGTTCGATGCCAGTCCGACCGTGGCCAGGCCTTCGGCGCGGACGATCTCGGCGAGGATCGGGATCTGCTCGGGAAGCGGTGTCCGGGAGTTGACCGGGCCCGGGTTGATGCCGGCGCCGTGGGCGCCGACCGAACGCCCGGTGAGGATCGAGCCGATCGAGGCCAGAGTCCAGGGTGCGGTGGAGACGGCGTGGTCGAGCTGGATGGCGTGCCGGGCGAGCTGGGTGATCGCCGGAGCGGTCGGGTGCGGATAGCCGTAGCTCGGCAGCCGGTCGGCTCGCAGAGTGTCGATGACGATCAAGAGCAGCGAGGGTCCCGGAGCGGCGGAGACCGAGGGCTTCGGGGGGGGCGCGAGGAAACGCTCGCGGGCGCTGCCGAGCTGGGCCGAATGGGTGAGGACCAGGCCCATGGCGCAGAGCACGCAGGCTGCGAAGGGCGAGGGGAGAGTCCGGAGAGCCAGGGTCTTGCGCAGGCGTGGGGCGATGGCGATCGCCGCGACCGCGGCCAGGAGCCCGCCACCCGCGACCAGCGCTTCGACCGCCTTGGTAGGCGCGTTGCTGTCTCCCCAGCCGAAGTGGAACTCGAGCTTGAGCACGACCGCGCTGGTCAGGAACACGATCCAGGTCCAGGCGACCAGCACGCTGCGCGCGGCCTGCTCACCGCGGCGCCGGGCCAAGGCCACGCAGAAGAGCACCGGGATCGCTGCCGCGAGGGCCAGGAGGAGCGCCCCCGGAAGGGCGCCGAGCCAGGCGATCCCGACCCCGTGACGACCCTGGAGGAAGCGGAAGCCGCGCAGCACGACCAGCGTCGCGATCCAGGCGCAGACGCTCCACCAAGAGCTCAGCGCCGGGCCACCGAGCCGGCCCACACCAGGCAGCCGTCCTTGCAGCCGATCGGCCGATCCTCGAACCACCCCGGCCATCACTCCGAGCACCAGGACCAGAATCAGCAACTGCCCCGGCGCCAGAGCACCTCGCTCCGGGTCTCCCTTGGCCATCTCGACCCAGCCCTCGATCGCCAGCCACGCGGCCGAGGCGGCCAAGCCCCACGCGCCATGCCGCAGCACCTCGACGGCCGCTGTCGCGGCGCCCCGTCCCTGGAATGATCTCGGTCGGTCATCGAAGGCTCGGTCGTCCTCGTCTGTTCTCCAAAGGTGCAATGAGGCTACACTCGGCGCCCCACCCCATTCGAATCAGACGGAACGCGCCGTCGCCCTGCGTTGACCGGTCGCAAGAATCGACCGAAGGAGTCGCCACATGGAGAGTATCAAGATCAGGATCATGGCGTCGCAGGATTGGAGCATGCGTCACGCCATGCGGGAGTTCGTCGAGTTCGCGGACCCGGTGATTCGCCATGCCGGCAAGGAGCATCGGATCGAGCTGGGGCGGATCATGGCCGAGCCGATCCGCTGCGGATCCGATATCCGCGACCAGGCCGACGTGGTGGTCGATCGCACCATCCACTGGAGCGACTACTACAAGTGCTGGGCCCACACCGCGCAGAACTGCGGCATGCGGATCGTCAACAACTCCTTGACCTTCGCCAACCTCGACAAGCACTCCACCTACGACCTCATGGCCCGGGCGATGCACCCGGCCGACCGCTTCCCGACCACCGTGCTGCTGCCCGATTTCTACCCCTACACCGCCGACCAGTGGCGCGAGGAGAACTGGCAGTACGAGCAGAACCTGATCACCAAAAACACCAAGTTCGGCTGGGATCCGACCCGCGTCACGATCGATACCGACTCGGTCGACGAGCAGATGAGCAACATGCTCCGCTGGCGCAAGCGCGGTCAGCTGGTGCGCGAGCAATTCTACCCGGCGCGCAACTACATGGCCGAGGTGATGGAGCAACACTTCGACAATCGCTATCCGGTCTATCTGAAGAAGGCATTCGGCGGCGGCGGCAGCGATGTCTACAAGATCGAGTCGTTGGACGAGCTCTACCAGAGGTACGACGAGACCAACGGCAAGATCTTCCACATCCAAGAGGCGATCGAGGACTACGAGGTCTTCATTCGTTGCATGGGGATCGGGCCGATGGTGCTGCCGATGATCTTCCAGCCCGATCGCCCGCTGCACGAGCACTACTCCCCCGACATCTTGGAGATGGAGCGGGACCGTTACCAGCGCCTACAAGCCTACGTACGCTTCGTGAATTCCTATCATCGCTGGACTTACAATTCCTACGAGTGTCTGGTCAAGGACGGCCAGATTCTGCCGATCGACTTCGCCAACGCCTGCCCGGACAGCAACTTCACATCGTTGCATACACATTTTCCTTGGCTGATCAAGGCGCTGGTGCAATGGCTCAGCTACATCGGTGTGACCGGCAAGAATATGGGGATCGACCTGGAGCAGGAGAAGTACGCCGCGGTCTTCAACGATCCGGATCGGACGCCCGAAGAGAAGTACGAGTTCCACCGCAAGATGAGCGAAGAGTACTTCGAGATCGATCGTTTCGAGGAGTTCTGCGCCGAGAACTTCGCCGACATCGACGAGCAGATCATCGCTTTCTACGACGCGCGTTTCGACGACGTGATCCAGCTCGCCATCGAGCACTCCGACTTCCCGGATCGCGAGAAGGGCTTCTTCTACGAGCGTTACAAGGAGACGATGGACACCGTCTTCCGGCCTAACGCGGAGCGCTATCTGGCGACGGTGGTGTACAAATAGCCTCGAGACCAGCGGGTCGCAGATGATCCGAGTCGAGACCCGCGGCGACAGCGTTGTCAAGCGGGCGCCCGCGCCCGTCTCGCGCGCCGCGCGGCGCATGCTGCGGCGCGAGTTCTGGCTGCTCTCGACGCTGCGGCCGACGCGGGCGCCGCGCGCGTTGGACATCGGTCCGGGAGCGGATGGCTCGCTGGAACTGATGGTGGAGCGTCTGGGCGGCGTCACCGCCGAGGCGACACTCGCCGCGGGCGACCGACTCGGTTTGGCGGCGGCGTTGATCGACGTGGCGCAGGCGCTGCACGAGCTGCACGTGGCCGGTCATGTGCACGGCGACGTGGCGCCGCGCAACGTGCTGGTCGAAGGCCGCGGGGCGGCGGCGCGCGGCTGGCTGATCGACTTCGGCTTCGCGGCGCGGGAGGGCTGCCGTCCGGCCCTGGTACGCGGCACGCCGGCGACCATGGCCCCGGAGGTGGCCGGCGGCGAACCGGTGCGTTCGAACGCCGATCTCTACTCCCTGGGCTGTCTTCTGCGCGCGGCGCTGCGCGGGTGGATCGGCGCCGGGGGCCGCTCCGATGGCGATCTCGGGCCGGATCTCGGGGCGGCGCAGGCGTTCGGATCGAGCGACCTCGAGGAGCTCGAGGCTCTGGCGCGGGAGCTGAGGGCGACCGATCCGGCGGCCCGCACGGGCTCGGCCCACGACGCGGGGAGCCGGTTGGCGGCGGCCCTGGCGCTGGGGCGGGCGATGCCTGGCGCGACGCGGACGCCGCGGGTCCTGGGCCTGCGGCCGGGGCTGGAGTGGAGTCTCTTGCGCGCCATCGGGCGGCTGGCGGCTGGCGGGGAGGGCGGGGGCATCGCGCTGGTCGGTGCGGGCGGCAGCGGGCGCCGCTCGCTGCTGCGCATCGCCGAGCGGGCGGCGCGGGCGCAAGGTGTCGAGCTGGTGAGGGAGCCGTCGCATTTGGTCGCCCAGGGTGCTCGACCGGCCCTGGTGATCTTCGACCCGGGCGAGGAGTCCGCCGTCTCGGCTCGCCTGTCGGAGCACGCGCGCCTGCCGGGGGTACTGGCGCTGGCCGGGCTGAGACGGCCGCCGGCCGATCCGGCGCTGCGCGTGCTGGCGCTCCAGCCGCTCGACCTGGGCGCCAGCGTGCGCCTGGGCCGCGCGCTGCTGCGCAGCGCCCACATTCCGTCCGACGCGGCAGGCGAGGCGGGGCGGGTTCTGCAGCCCGGCGCCTGGGGCCGGCGCCTGCGCGCCGCGACTCCGCGGCGCAACGCGCGTGGCGACGTGATCGCGCTGCCACGCCGGCCCGCGGCGACGGTCTCGGCGGAGCGGGCGAGTGCCCCCGCGCTGGCCGGATTCTGCGGCGATTTGCTGGAGCGTGCGCGCCTGGAGCGGCTGTTCCGGGAGCGGGGCGCCGCGGAAAGCGGGGCGGTCGCGATCCCACTCTCCGATCGCTCGCCGGCCGAGGTATTTCGTTGGGTGGCCGGGCTGCTGGGGCGCGCGCGGGCGTGCGGCCTGGCGCGCGCCGCGGCCGGTGCGCTGCTGGAGCCCCACCGGGGCGATCCGACCCTCCGCCGGCATCGGGCGGCATGGTTGCTGCGGTCGGCCGGCGCGTTGCGGAGCCACGTCGATCTGGCGCAGAGCGTCGCCGAGCAGGACGCCGGCCGGGGCCGGCCGCGCTCGGCGATCGCCATGGCCCGGTCGCTGCTCCCTTTGCTCGAGCCGGGCCGTCCCGACCATCTGCGGGCGTTGGGGGTAGCGGTCGATGCCGCGCGCCGGCTCGGGCGGCCGCGTCTGGCGCTGCGCTGGCTCGATGCTCTGCCCCCGCCCTCCTCCGCTCTCCAGGCGCGGGCGCTGGCGCTGGAGCGGGTCGAGACGTTGATTCTGTGCGGCGACGTGGAGGCTGCCTGGGCGGCGGCGGCGCCGCTGCGCGAGCCCGGCGCGAGCTTCGATGCGCGCGAGTCGCTGGCGTTGGCCCGCGTCGCCGAGCTGCGCGGCGAGAGCGCGCCGGCGCGGCGCTGGGCCGGCAGCGTGCTGGGGCCCGCCCGTCGCGCAGACCCTTCGGCGTTGGCCCGCGCGCTGGTCTCGCTGGCCGCCACCGACCTCTCGCGCGGCGATCTCTTTCGGGCCGGACGACGCAGCCGCCGTGCCCTGGCGATCCGCCGCACCCTCGCCGACCCCGCCGGAGTCGCCGCCTGTCTGGTGCAGCTGGCCGACGTCGACGACGCGCGTCGCGATCCGGCGGCGGCGCGGAGCCGTCTTTCCGAGGCTCTCGACCTGCGGCTGGCGGCCGGCCAGGTGGCGGGCGCCGCCGACATCCTGGAGCGGATCGGCCGCAGCGACGCGGCGGCGGGAGAGGGGCGCGCCGCGCGGCGGCGTTTCTCGCGGGCGCTGGAGCTGCGCGAGCGCCTGGGCGACTCCGCGGGGAGCGCGGCGGCGCGCCACAACCTGGGCATCCTGGCGCTGCGGGACGGCGACGCGGAGGCGGCGCGGCGTGCCTCGATCGGCGCGGCGCAGCTCTTCGACCGGCTTGGAGAGCTGCGCGCCGAGCTGGCGGCCCGCACCCACGGCGCCCTGGCCGCGGAGGCCCTGGGGCGGCGCCGCGCCGCCACGCTCGAGCTCATGCGCGTG
>CAZBBK010000106.1:0-9561 GCA_964490075.1 uncultured Gemmatimonadota bacterium
CAGCCTCCGCGGCTGACCGCGAAGCGACCGCGATCGGCGGCTGACCGTGCTCAGGAGTCGCGAACGGCCGCAGCGCGACCACCATCGGCCGCTGACCACCCTCAGCCTCCGCGGCTGACCGCGAAGCGACCGCGATCGGCGGCTGACCGCGGAGTGACCGGGATTGCTCGCTGACCCGGGTCAGGTGTCCGGGGCGGTTGCGGAGCGACCGGCATCGGCCGCGGGCGGGTGTCTCGGAGTTGGAGAGCCGCGGCTTGGAGAGAGGCCCGGGCGGCTCGGCCGTGACGGCGCGGTACTTCGAGTCGGCGCCGGGGCACGGAGCGTCGAGGCGCGCGCGGCTGGACTCCCCGTCCGATCGGAAGCGCGAAGACGCCGGAGGCGATGCCGCGTGCTTCCACGGGGAGCGGCCCAACTCTGTCCCCCGAAGGGGGCCGATCTCATGCTCTTCCGAAGCGACCGACCGGGGAGGCTCTACTCGATGCCCAACGCCCGCATGCGCCGCCAGAGGGTGGCGCGGCTGATGCCGAGGGACTGTGCGGCGCGGTTGCGATGCCAGTGGTTGGCCTCCAGCGCGCCGCGGATCCGCTCGGCCTCGTCCTGCTCGCCGGAGTCGATGGTGGCCGGGCCGCGCGGCGCCCGTCCGGCTCCACCGCGGAGCTCGGGGGGGAGGTCGTCGACGTGGATGGTTTGACCTTGGGCGACGGCGACGGCGTAACGGAGGGCGTTTTCGAGCTGGCGGACGTTGCCGGGCCAGGGCTCTTTTTTGAGTAGCTCGATGGCGTCGGGCGAGATTTGCAGGGCGCGGCCCTGGGGCGACGAGACGCGCTCCAGCAGGTGGGCGCAGAGTGGCTCGAGGTCGTCGGGGCGATCGCGCAGCGGCGGGAGCTCGATCGGGACCACGCGCAGCCGATAGTAGAGGTCTTCGCGGAAGGTGCCGGCTTCGACGGCGGCGGCGAGGTCGACGTGGCTGGCCGAGATGATCCGCGCGCGCAGGGGGCGCGACGAGGTCTCGCCGACCCGCTCGAAGGAGCGTTCTTGCACCACGCGCAGCAGCTTGGGTTGCAGGTCGCGCGGCATGTCTCCGATCTCGTCGAGGAAGATGGTGCCGTCGGCGGCGGCTTCGAAGCGACCGGTGCGGTCGCGGGTGGCGCCGGTGAAGGCGCCGCGCACGTGGCCGAAGAGCTCGCTCTCGAGCAGGGGGGCGGGCAGGGCGGCGCAGTTGACGGCGACGAAGGGGGCGTCGCGGCGCGGTGAGTGATGGTGAATGGCGCGCGCCACGACCTCTTTGCCGGTTCCGCTTTCGCCGCTGATCAGGACCGACGCGTCGCTGGTCTGCAGGACTTCGATCAGGTGCACCACTTCGAGCATCGGTGCGGAGCGGGCCACCATCGCTTCGGGAACCTCGAGGCTGTGGCGCTGGGCGGGAGCTTCGGTGGGGCGCACGACGACGATGTAGCGGGCGCCGGTGTCGGACCAGGCTTGGAACTCTTCGGGCAGGGCGGCGGCGGTCAGCGAGACCAGCTTGGCGCCGGCTTGCGGACAGCGCAAGAAGGCCCGCCGGCCCTCTTCGCGACCGCCGGTCTCGAGCTTGCCTCGCAGGGGCTCGCCGGGCGCGAAGAGCTGGGCGCCGAGGATTCGCTCGATCGGCTGGCCGATGGCCTGTTTGCCGGCGCCGGGGCAGACCAGGCGATCGTAGCCGCCGGTCGCGGTCAGGACTCGGAACTCGCCGTCCAGCACCAGCATGGCCCGCCCCAGAGCCTTGCAGGTCATCTCCAGCATGGTCCAGGGGTGATTGGGGCCCGGCGAGTCGGCGTCTGCGCCCATGGCCCGAGCATCGGCCTTCCACCGCGTGGATTCAAGAAAAAGCCGGAATCGCCGGCCGGGGCGGCGGTGGGCGCGACGGGTGCGGTGGGTGCGACGGGAGCGACGGATGCGCTGGGAGTCGGATCAGTCGCGGACACCTTCCAGCGCGCCGCGGACCGCGCGCAGCAGCTGGCCGGCGCCGTAGGGCTTGGGCAGGAAGGGGTAGGCGCGGCGCTCGATCTCCGGCCAGCCGAGCTTGTCGTCGACATAGCCGCTCGACAGCAGGACCGGCAGACCGGGCCGGCTGGTGCGCAGGCGTTCGACCAGGTCGAGTCCACTGCCGTCGGCCAGGATCACGTCGCTGAGCACCAGGTCGATCTCGGAGCGCAGCTCGGCGAAGAGCTGCTCCGCCCCCGCCGCGCTGACCGCCTCGAAGACCTGGTAGCCGTTGTCGCCCAACACTCGCGACGCGGTCTCACGCACGTCGGATTGGTCTTCGACAAGCAGGATGCACTCGCCCTTGCCGCGCAGGTCGCCGAGCGGCCCCTCCGCGGCCGGCGCGCTTTGCGGCTCCGCCGCCATGCCGGGCAGCACGATCTCGAAGGTCGACCCGTGTCCGGGAGAGCTGGTGGCCGTCATCGATCCCCCGTGCTCTTTCACGATTCCGTAGGCCACCGACAGGCCCAGCCCGGTGCCCTTCTCCATCCCCTTGGTGGTGAAATAGGGCTCGAAGATGCGCGCCAGGGTCTCTTCGTCCATGCCGATTCCGGCGTCCTGGACGGTCAATCGGACGGCCGGCCCCGCCTCTCCCGCGGGCGCGACGTTGGCGGTCCGGATGTCGATGCGCCCACCTTTCGGCATCGCATCCCGGGCGTTGATGGCGAGGTTCATGACTACCTGCTCGATCTGGCCCCGGTCGGCGCGAACCGCGATCAGATCGTCGGCAGGGTGGAGGACGATCTCGATGTCCTCGCCGATCAGTCTTCGCAGCAGCCCCTGCATGGCGCCGAGGAGCTGGTTGAGATCGAGAGCCTGTCCGATCACCATCTGCTTGCGGCTGAAGGTCAGGAGCTGGCGGGTCAGCTCCGCGGCCCGACCGCTGGCGGCGGCGATCGACTCGATATCGCGCCGCGGCCCCTCCTGCCCCTCGAGCCCCCCCGTCAGGAGCTCGCAGTAGCACGAGATCACGGTCATCAGGTTGTTGAAATCGTGGGCCAATCCCCCCGCCAGGGTGCCGACCGCCTCCATCTTCTGGGCGTGGCGAAGCTGTCGCTCTTTCTCGCGCAGGCCCTCCTCGGCACTGCGGCGGCGGGTGATGTCGCGCACTTGCAGCAGCACGGCCGGCTTGCCGGAGTATTTGATCAGGCGCGTTCTGAGCTCCACCGGAATCGGCCCGCGGTTGGCGGTGAAGCTGAATCCTTCGAGGCCGTCGAGCTCGCCGGTGACCAGCTTGGGGAAGTCGCGGGCGACTTCGTCGCGTTGCTCCGGCGGAACCAGCTCCAAGACGTGCTTGCCGATCAGCTGCTCGCGCTCCAGTGCGTGCAGCTCGCAGGCCGCCGGGTTGACGTCCAGAACGTTGCCTTCGGTGTCTTCCACGAAGACCGCGTCGGGGGAGCAATCGAAGAGCATCCGAAAGCGCGCTTCGCTCTCGCGCAGGGAATCGACGGCCTGATGCTGGGCGGTGACGTCGCGGATGATGAACAACACTTCGTCGGTGCCGCTGGGCACCGCGCGCACCTCGAAGAAGTGTGGTTTGCCATGCGGGTAGGGCAGCGGCAGCTGCCACTCGAAGTCCGAGTTTTGGCCGCTGTTCGAGGCGCGCTCCAGGTGCTCGCCGATCGCCTTGGCCAGGTCGGCGGGCAGCAGGTCGGCGACGGAGTTTCCGAGCAGCCCCTGCTCCGGCAGGAAGGTGTTTCGTTCGGCGCCGTCCTTGTAGGCCAGCAGCGTGCCGTCTTTGTGGACGTGGAAGAGCATGTCGGGAATGGCGTCGAGCAGCGACAGGTACTTGGCGCTGATCTCCTTGAGGTCGCTGGCCAGGCGCCGGCGCGCGGCGCTCTGCTCCTCGAGCAGCAGATGGGTGCGCGCCAATTCGTTCTTGCCGGCGTCGAGCTGCTCCGGCGGCTCCTGGTCGCCGGCACCAGGCGCGCTCTTGGCCGCGATCCGTCGCTCGGCTCGACGCGCCCTTGCCCCGCGCACGCTCAGGATCGGAGCGATGTCGGCGGCGATGGTCTCCAGCAGCCGCAGGTCGTCTTCGTCGTAGTCGCTCGACTTGTTGGCGACGATGATGACGGCGACCAGCTGGTCGCGGTAGCGGACGGGGGCGGCCAGCGCGGCCGGAGCGGAGTCGGAAATGTCGGGCGCACGCTCGCCCATGGCGGCTCGGCAGGGGATCGCGCCGCGCCGTGCCCGGTTCCAATGGTCGATCCATGCCGCGCGTGGGAAGGCCGCGCTCTCGCCGGGCAGAGGGCGCGCGTGCGCGTGGGCGGGCGGGCCGGAGGGGTCGGCCGGTTGGCCATCGGTGCCCGGGCGCCCGAGCACGGCGTGGTCGCTGCGCAGCGCGTCGCGAATGACGTCGAGGGCCAGGAAGTAGGCATCATCGCCCGGATGGGTCAGGAAGATCTGGGCGAGCCGGTAGCGCAGCGGCTTGGTGCGCGGAGCATCGGCGGGCTCCGCGGTGCCGGACGATTGCCGCCGCGGCTCCATCGGCGATTGGCCCATCGGGTCGCCGCTCCTTGGTTCGGATGGGGGGGGGCGTTTCTGCGCGGACCCCAAGGATGGCACAGCGGCTGCTCGTTGTCACCGGAGGGGAGAGCTACGGTTGCGAGCGGCGGTAGCGCGTTTCGACCGCTTTCGCCTCGGCGCCGTCGGGCTTGATGTTGTAGGCGGTGATGACCAGCAAGCTATCGCCGGCGAGCTCGTAGACCGTCTTCCAGCCCCACGGCGGGCTCTTCGGGCCGACGTCATAGCTGCCGCTGACGACAAAACCTCGCTCGGTCTCGCGGCCCTTCGAGAACATGATGCCGTAGCTCATGTGAAAGTCGTCCACCCAGGCGGTCTCGAATGTTCCGCTCACCGAGTTGAAGGCGATGATCTCCTCTCCGGACCGGGGGCGGCCCTGGATCGTCCCGGCGTAGGTGTGGCGCAGGAATCGCCCGCCGAGCATCGGTTGGATCTCGCCCTTGATCGGGGACTGGTCGGCCAGCTCGTCGGGTCGGAACCAGGTGCTGCAGGAGCCCTCCCAGGATCCGACGGCCCGGGTCATGAACGCGGGACGCCGGGGTTCGGTGGATGCGTCGGCGGGGTCCGCGGCTCGAGCCCGCGGCGCTGGACCGGCGGCGCAGCACAGGGCGAAGCCGGCGAGTGCGAGTGTTCTCATGGGCGAGTCTCCCGGCCGGCGAGCGCCGGCAGCAGCTTCATGCTCCGCAGCATGGCGTCCGGATCGGGGTCGTGGCCGCGGAATTCGCGGTAGAGGGTGAGGGGATCTTTGGTGTTGCCTCTTTCGAGCAGCTCGCGGCGAAACCTGGTCGCGACTTCGGGATCGACGATCCGGCTCTCGGTGAAGAGCTCGAAGGCGTCGGCGCTGAGCGTTTCCGCCCAACGGTAGCCGTAGAAGCCGGCGGCGTAGCCACCGCCGAAAAGGTGCCGGAAGGAGACCGAGGCGTTGGTTCCCGGCGTCGGTTCGAGCAGTCGGGTCGCGGAGGTGACCTCGTTCTCATAGGCTCCGATGTCGGTCACGCCGCTCGGATCGCGCGCGAACCAAGCCCAGTCGAGATCGATCATGCGCAGACCGCCCAGCAGCTCCCAGCCGGCAAGGAAACCCTCGGAGCGTTTCAGTGCGTCGATCAGGGCCGCCGGGATCGACGCACCGCTCTCGTGGTGGCGCGCGAAACGGTCGAGCACCTCTTTCTCGGTGACCCAGTTCTCCATGAGCTGCGAGGGAAGCTCGACGAAGTCGCGGTAGACATGGCAGCTATTGAGGCTGCGGTAACGCGCGCGAGAGAGCAGGGCGTGAACCGCGTGGCCCATCTCGTGAAACAGTGTCTTGACCTCGCGGATGCTGAGCAGCGAGGGCCGGGTCGGAGTCGAGGGTGCGAGGTTCGCGGTGACCGACACCAGCGGGCGCTGATCTCGTTGCTGGTGGGATCCCTGGCAGCGGTAGCAGCTTTTCCAGGCGCCGCCCATCTTGCCTTTGCGAGAGAGCAGATCGAGGTAGAGCAGACCGAGGAAGGCGCCATCCTCGTCGGCCACCTCGTAGCCCCGAACATCGTCGTGATAGACCGGTATGTCGCCGCCGGCGGCGAAGCGCAGGCCGAAGAGCTCGCCGAGCAGATCGATGACACCCGCGACCACGTCCTCGGTCCGCAGGTAGGGTCGCAGCAGCTCGCCGTCGAAGTCGAACTTCGCCTGCTTGAGCTTCTCCACGTAGTAGGAGACATCCCAGGGGCGCAGCTCGTCGATCCCGTCCAGCTCGCGGGCGGTCCGCCGCACTTCGACCAGATCGGCCCGAGCGGCGGGAAGGGCCACCTGGTAGAGCCGGTCGCGGAAACGCTGCACGCTCTCCGGGGAGCCCGCCATGCGCTCCTCGAGCTGGTGGGCGGCATGGCTCGGGTAGCCGAGCAGGCGCGCCCGCTCGTGGCTCAGGCTGGCGATCCCCTTGACGGTCTCGGAGTTGTCGAACTCGCCGCCGTAGGCGATCGCGCCCCAGGCGCGCGCCATCCGTTCGCGCAGCGACCTGTCGCTCGCGTACTTGACCACCTGCGATACCCAGGGCATCTGCAGGGTCAGAGTCCATCCGCCTTGGCGGTTCCGGTCGCGGGCATTGTGCGCGGCGACCTCCAGGACCGCGTCCGGCAGTCCGGTCAGCTCGGTCTCGTCTTCAGTGTGGTACTCGAAGGCCTCGGTGGCGCGCGCCAGGTTGCGCGTGAACTCCGCGCGCAGGCGGCTCAGCTCCAGGTCGATCTCCTGGATCCGCTCCCTCTCGCGCGAGTCGAGCAGCGCTCCGTTGCGCACGAATCGCCGGTGAGTCAGCTCGACCAGACGCAGATCCTGAGCGTCCAGCCCGAGCTCGTGGCGGCTGCGGGACACCTCGTCGACGCGGGCGAAGAGCGTCGGATCGAGGTCGACCGAACGCCGGAAGGTCTCGCAACGGGCGCCGATCTCCTCGGCCAGGGCGTGGAACTCGTCGTTGGAGTCGGCGCCGCGCAGGCCGTAGTAGATCGACGCGACGCGGTCGATGCCCTGTCCTAACTCCTCCAGGGCGACGATTGTGTTGGCGAAGCTCGGTGGGGAGGGATGGGAGCGGATCGCCTCGAGCTCGGTTTCGGCCTCTTCGATCGCGGCGCGGATCGCCGGCAGGAATTGGTCGCGCTCGATGGAATCGAAGGGGATGGCGTCATGGCGCCAGGGGGAGGGCTGGAGCAGGGGGTTGGGGGTGGTCGGCATCTTCCTCGGGCTCTCGGGTGGGGCTACGTTTGGAGAGATGTAGCCTGGACGGGCGCACTGTGTCCAGAAGCTTGTGGGCTTCATGATCGGTCATCTGGATTGTGGAAGGCAGTGCACCGCCGGCATCGATCGGCAAGACGTGCCTCGAGGGGAGCGGGGCGCTCAGCCGTAGTCACTCGATCGAGGGCCCCCGAGATTCCTCCAGGCCGAGCAGGAAGCGCCAGGCCGGCAACACCTCGATGACTCCAGCGTCAACTGTCACCAACTCCTCCTGGCCGCGCGTCACGATGGAGGCCGAGGGCACTCCGTGTTCGGTCATCGCGTCGGCGAGAGCCGTGACCTCTCGTCTTCGGGTTCTTGGGTCGGCCAACGATTCGCATACCTGGACCAAGAGATGGGGAGAGCCTCGCCTCGGTACGACGAAATCGACTTTTTGGCCGCTCCGCCAGATCCATCACCGCTCTCGGGTGGGGCATATCATGACGTTCGACCAGGTCGCGGAACAGAATTGCATGAAGATACTCTTGGTGGATCTTGACCCGCAGGTGGCCGTCCAGCCCCGCGACCTCGGGGAATCCCCCGGCTTCCCAGGCTCTGCCTCGCATCTGTGTTGCGATCTCCTTGGAGAGCATTCGCGCGGAAGAGCCGGTCAGGCGGCATCTGTGGTGCCCAGTTAGGCATGGAATCGGTAAGAGTTGTTATCGATCTTTGCCGTGTCTTGTCAATAGGTGTGAGGGAACAGCCTCGCAGACGTAGGCATTCCGGTCTCAGGGAGAGTCCAGAGTCACCTATTCGTGGCCGACAGCCGGGAGCCGTGGCAGCGGCGCTGCACCGGTGGTATCGCCTGGCCAGGGCACCACCGAGGTGGGGAGGGTGTGGTCGACGAACCAGCCGAAGCCGAAGGGGCCTCCGATCAAGATGTGGCGCTCCCTCGCCGCCAGCGTCCAGGTTCCCGCGAAAAGCTGATGCCTCGCGACCTCGCGCAGGGCGCCGCCGGCGTCGATGCGCAAGACGTGGAGCGAGGGGAGCGGGTCTTCCATCACAACGGGCGCCGTATAGAGCCAGTCGCCGTCCACAGTCATCTGCTGATACTGGCCCTCTCCCTCCTCGAGGATCATCTTGTGGACCACGCGCGGCGTCTCCGGCTTCGAGAAGTCGATCGACCAGAGCTCGTCGCTGTCGTTGCGTGGGAGGGCGAAAACGAACGATCCCTTCGCCGCGCACCCGCCCCAGAGCGACACATCTTCGATCGTGTCTCTGAAGACCAGCGTGGGCGAAGCGGGATCGCTGACCTCCACGACACGGACCGTGCTGCTCAAGGCCACGACGAACTTGCGCCCTCCCGCCTCGATAAGGGCATAGCATGGCGGGCTGAAGAGCCCTGTGAAGGGCAGGTAGGCCAAGGGGACTGGTGAAGCGGGATTGCTGAGATCGAAGATCTGGAGGCCATCCCCGATGGCATAGAGCGTCGATCCATCCAGCAGGAGATTCGAGACAAAAGGCTCCGTGACCAACGAATCCACGAGATTCGGACTGGACCACTGCTCCACGTTCCAGATTTGCATTCGGCCGGGAATTCCCGCGCAAGGCTTGGTGTACGCGTAGCCGTCATCCTGGTGGGCAGCCACGGAGCAGGCTCGCGGTCCGCCAGGCCCCGACCAGGACCAACGCGGACGGTCGAGATCCGCCGCGTCCACCACCGCGATGCCCCCCTGCGAATAGCCACCCGCGAGGTACACACGCTCCAAGGTTCGGAACGAGCCATCCAGAGCCGGAGTGAAGCTCTCCCGCTCCGGCTCCCGCCACTGCAAGACCGGCGCGCTCGGCAGCGACACATCGACGGTGTACGCTCCCTCCTCTCCCGCGGCGACCAGGATCGCATCGCGCGCGGGGTCGAATAGAAGCGTCGCGGGCGGCTCCCGGAATGTCGATCGCCGCAAGCGTTGCCAGGGAAGGCCGGTCCCGCCAATCCAGCACGTGGAGAGAATCGCCGAGGGCGAAGACGACGTTGGGACCCGCCTCCAGGTTGGTGGCGGCGGTCGCCACGCTGCCGAGCGGGATGGGGGAGGCGGGAGCGGAGATATCGAAGAGGGAGATCGAGTCTCCGCTGATCGCCGCCACGTAGGGCGGGACGTGGGCCAGATCCTGGACCGACTCCTCGACCTCGATCGTTCCGATGACGGCGATCGAGTCGCGGATGGTGGGGTCGATGATCGCGACCGAGCGGCCGAGGGCGAACAGGAGACCACCGCTTTTGCCGAAAAGGGCTATCCACTTTACTCTCGTGCATCTTCGGCGTAGGATCCGCCAAATGGA
>CAZBBK010000107.1:0-9542 GCA_964490075.1 uncultured Gemmatimonadota bacterium
GGCTCTGGGCGCGGAGCTGAGCTTGGTGTCGGGGCCGGGCGCGGGCGCGGAGCCGCGCCCCTTCCGTAGGCAGACTCAGCCTTCGATCCGCGCGTCGACACCTGGTAGCGAGTCCGGGATCGGCGAATCAGGGCGCGAGGAGCCACTTCCAGTTGCCCGGCCCGCCGTAGGCGCCCATATCCGATCGCGGGGCGTTCGGAAACCACGCCGGCCAACGCGGATGCCAGTCTGAGATGCCGTCCTCGATCGCCGGATCGCCGCTGTCGACGCAGGGGGAGTCGGGGGCGAGCAGGTAGTCGAAGCCGCCGTAGGAAGTGAAGAGGGGATCGGCGTCGATGTTGCCTTCGCCGGCGTAGCCGCCCTCCACGTCGCAGGAGGTCATGTTGCCGTACAGGTGCCCACCCACCTGATCCGGTTCGTTGCCCCAAAGCACGCAGTTGAAGACCTCGTTGCCGTAGTACAGAGTGCGAATTCCGCCGCCTTCGACACCCGCTTCGTTCTTGGTGATCGTACAGTTGGTCAGTGTCGAGCTCGAGACGGTGGAGAGCCCCGCTCCGCGAGCAGGCGGGGGACGCCGGGGGAGCCGTAGCGCGGGGGCATGATCTCGAGTTGGGTGCCCACGGCGTTGACGATCAGGTCGTTCGCGATGAGTGCGAGGTCGCCGAAGGGTGGAGTCGCGGCCGCGGTGACGGGGGTGCCGATGACGAGATCGGCGGGAGCTTCGGGGAGGAAGCAGTCGATCTCGTGTTGCAGAATGGGGTCGCTGATCGCTGCGGCATCAACGCGAACGGCGAGCACTTGCCGAGCTCCGAGGGGAAGAACGCGACCCTCGGGTCCATTGAAGGGGCCGGGGTACGACTCGTAGAGAAGCTCGCCCATGGCGATGCTCCGACCAGGTCCGAGGACACGGCGCACGAGAAAGCGACCGGGGCCACGATAGCGCGTGCTCCCTTCGCCGACGTAGGGCAGCGAGTCGTCGAAGTCGCTCCAGGCCGCGCCGATCGATGTCTCCAGGTCGGTCCCGACCGGCGCGTCCGGAACCCTGACGAAGGGGGAGAGGCTCGCCAGGCCGAGGCGCGCGACCCGGCCCGACACCACCTGACCGGCCTCCATGCCGCCCATGGCGATCAGCGCGTCGCCGCAAGGGACCAAGGCGCGATGGTCCATGGTCGCGACGCTCTGCGCTTCGGTGCGCTCCCAAAGATCGGTGCGCAGGTTGTAAGCGAAGGTCTCACCATCCGGCTCCGAGGGATTGCGGTCGTAGCCGATGCCGTCGAAGTTGTATGGATCGTCGCTGCCGCCGCTGAAGTAGATGCGTCCGTCCCAGGCGCCGGCGGCCATGCGGTACTTGGGCGGACCGGGATGGGGCGCCAGCTCACGCCAGTCGATCGTAGTGGGATCGGTCGGGTCGATGATGCCACGGTAGCCGGCCGTGCTCATTACGAAGCGCAGCCCCGCAACCCTGACGCCGTCGGCGTAGACCAAGGTGTCGCCCCAGATCGCGCCGCCATGACCGAAAACGCCCGGACCGGGGATCGGCGTCGCCGCCAGCCAGGCATCGTGGACGGTGTCGTAGACCCGGTCCTGACTGGAGCTCATTGAAGGTCGATGGTGCGCTAGCGCGGCGTATACGAGTTCTCCGCATCGGGCGACGCACCATCCAGTGTCACCAGCGACTCGAGACCGTCGGGGTAGCGACCCATCGATAGGTCGGCGCTCTGCGGTCCGAACACGATCCAGTCGACGACCACGGGCTCGTCCTGGGGTCCTTGCGTCACCACCGCCACCTCTTCTCCGCCGGCGCTCAGTTTGAAAGCGGCGTGCAGGGCGCCCTGCCCCGGATCGTTGTCGCACCAGATCAAGAGATGGTCGCGCGGCGCGACGGCGACCGCGGGCAGCGCCCACTTGAAGGGTTCGTCCTCGAGATCGTCGCTGAGGTAGAGACCGGCGAGCGAGTAGGGGGCGTCGGTGTCGTTGTAGAGCTCGACCCAGTCGTCGTACTCGCCCCACTCGTCGGCGATGGTGGTGTCGTTCGACGCCATCAGCTCGTTCACGACCAGCGTTCCGGGACCGTCGCCCCGGACGAAGAGCTCGAGCGCGTCGGCGGCGAGCACGTCGTCGCCATCGATCGCCAGGCGCACCTCGGCGCGGTAGCCTCCCGGTTCGAAGCTGTGTGGGATGGTGAGCGTGCCCTCGCGCACCACCTGTGCGCCGGGGCGAATGATGAGCGGAATCTGGTAGACCGGTCCTCCGAAGAGGCCGATTCCCTCCAGGGTGGAAACCACCAGCTGCAGCTCTCCATTGTAGCTACGTCCACCGCCGGCGTGCGCGACTTCGACCCGCAGCAACGCCGCGTCGCCGGGCACGAAGTGTCGCGGACTCATCTCGAGCTCGAGCGAGAGCGGATTGGTCCAGGCGTTGGCGGCGCCCATGGAGCGGGCGTCGAGCAGTCGCCAGCGACCGCCGGTATCGGGGTAGCGGCCGAAGCCGCGCGCCGGGTGCAACGCCGCCGGCAGAGGGAGCGAATCGACCAGCGCCGCGCCGCCCAGGTCGCGCGACAGTCCCAGCCAGCCGCCGGTCGCGACCGGCGCCGCCAGCACGACAGTGGTGCGTCCGGCGGCGGCGATGGTGGTGGAGTCGATTTCCCACTTCAGGGGCAGCCCACGCTGGTCCGAGAGGTAGAAATCGGTCAGCTCGAAGGGGCGCGTGGCGAGGTTGAGGATCTCCACGGCGACCACGCTCCGGCCGTCACCGGCCGGCTCGAGCTCCGACATCTGCACCAGCACGTGCTCGGGCGGCTCCAGCTCGTCGAGCTGGGCCAAGACCTCGATCTCGCGCTCGACGAAGAAATGGTGGATCTCATCGATCGCGTCCTGATATTGCGTCGCCAGCTCGCGCGGCTTCTTCCAGACATCGCGATCGAGGTCGTCGGTCATCTGCGCGGCGCGGGCATCGAAAGTCACTCCCAGTGACGCGGCCGAGAGGCTCCCCTCGGTCAGCTCGCGCAGCCGCTCGAAGTAGCGCCGGCGCAGCGAGGGCGGGCGCAGGACTGCGTCGACCAGGTGGTTGTAGCGGCCGCCCGGGTTCGGATGCTCGGCCGTGGCGTGGAGCAGATCGAGCTCCAGGTCGGGCGTCTCGAAGGTCTCGTGAAGATCCCAGGGGATCATTCGCCACAGCGAATCGCCGGAGTCGTGGTGCAGGAAGAAATCGTCGCCGAGCCAATCCTCGCTGCCTCCCCAGATGTAGTGAGAGTAGAGCTCGATCACGCCGTCGATGTCGATGTTCTCCTCGAGCCAGGGTCGCAGGTCGGCGTCGGGCAGCCCGTCGAGCTGCTCCGAGAGATCGATCAGCTCGCGACGGTCCCAGTGGTCGGGCCCGTTGGCGACCTCGTAGGACCAGACGTAGGATTGGATGTCGTCGAGCGCCGCGAGAGTATTGAAGGAACGATAGAAGCTCCCCTCGGAGCGCCCGATCCGCGCCAGGAAATTCTCGTCTAGGCGCTCGATGTCGAGGTGAACGCCGGCGTAGTCGCCGTTGACGTAGAGCCGGAAGGGAAATGTGGTCGAGTGGGAGATACCGGCCAGGGCCAGCAGGTCGGCCATCAAGAGCTCACGCTGCACCGTGGGGTCGGGAAAGGTGGCCTTGAGCACCAGGCGATCGGCGCCGTGAACCGGCGGGGCGTCGCCGAGATCGATGTTCCAGGACTTCTTCGGAGCGTCGCGCGAGCTCTTGCCGCGGTAGGAGAGGCCGACGTTGGTACGCGCGATTCCGTCCACGACCAGGGTCCCGAGCACCTCGACGTCGGCGAAGACGTCCTCGTCGAGCAGCCGCAGGTTCGCCGGGTCCACCAAGATCTGGTAGTCGGGCAAGGGCGAGAGCGCCGGTGAGCGCGGGCCGACGAGCTCCGAGACGGTGGTGTCGGAACTCGCTCCGTAGAGATCGAAGGCGACCACGCCGTAGCGGGTCGTGGTGTCGGTGGCGACCACCGCCATCGGAATCAGCCGCCTCGCCGCCTCGACCCAGCCCCCCTCGGTGAGCTGTAGAACTGTGTAGCCGGCGAGGTCGGGCGCGAGGTTGCGCTGCCAGCGCAGTAGGACGCCGCCGTAGGTGTCGAGCGCCTCGAGAGCGGCCGGCGCGGCCGGCGGACCCGGAGCGCTGTTGGTCTGTAGCGCCAGCGCGGAGATGTCGTGGTCGCCCCGCGAGTCGTGGACGTCGACCTCCAGGAGACCGTCGGCGACCTCGACCAGGGCCCGCAGCTCGCAAGCGCGCGCTTTGCCGGCCTCGGCGGCGATGGTCAGCACCCCGGTACCGGGGCCGTCGCGCCGAAACCCGGCCAGGTGGATCGACAGCTCGTAGCTGCCGTCGGCGACCTCGAAGAGGTAGGAGTCGGGACCGACTCGCTGCTGTGCGTAGATGTAGAGATCGGTAGTATCACGATCGACCAGCGTGTACTCGATCTGCTCGGAAAGCGGCTCGTGCGCCACCCCGCCCACGGCACCGAAGCCGTTCTGGCCGTTGTAGAGCTGGTCGGCCAGGAAGACGATCCCTTCGGAGGGCAGATCGACTGGCGACCCGCAGCTCACGGCGTGGATCACATCGGCCGCGACACGCCCGGCGCCCGCCGCCAGCAGCGCCGCGGCGATCAACAGTTCCTTGTGGGTGATGCTCATGGGATCATTCCGAACCAGTCCGCTCCGCCCGGTCCGCCGTAGGCGCCCAGGTCGGAGATCGGATCGTTCTTGTACCAGAAGGGCCAGGTGGCCGAGTCGAAGATCTCGGGATCGCCGGTGTCGATGCAGGTGGAGGCCGGATCGAGGGCGTAGGGACGCCCCATCAGGGTGATCAGCAAGGGATCGATGTCGCGGTTGCCGACGCCCGGCCAGCCCCCCGCCACGTCGCTGTAGCGCACGTCGCTCGCCGTGCCGTCGATCTCGTCGGGAGAGTCGCCCCAGAGGATCGAGTTGTGCACCCGTGGATCGGCCGTGCCGCGCGCCGCGATCGCCCCGCCCGCCGTTGCCGTATTGCCGACCACGGTACAGTTGCGGATCTCCAGCGCCGCGTCGTCGACGTGCACCGCGCCGCCCGCGCTGTTGGCGTCGATCAGACAGCCGAGCAGCGCCGAAGCTCCGCCGCCCTCGAGCGCCAGCGCTCCGCCCTCGGCGCCGGCCGCGTTGGTGCCGATGCGGGTCGCCACGATTTCGAGCGAGGCGCCCTGGCCGGCGATCGCCGCCCCTCGTGCCGCCCCGTTGGCCGTCAAAGTGCAGCGCTCGATGCGCGGCGCTCCGCCGGCGGCGTAGATCCCGCCGCCTGAGCCGGTCGCGCCGTTGCCCGTGATGACGCAGCGCGCCAGGGTCGGCGAGGCGCCGCTGCAAAGCACTCCCGCCCCCATCGCCGCGGCGCCGCCGCGGATCGTCAGACCCTCCACATGCGTCATGCGCGTCTCCGCGCTGACGAAGCGCAGCACCGATCCTGCTCCGCCGCCGTCGATCACTGTCTCGGCAACCGTCGCCGAGTCTTCCGGGGCCTGCCCGCGCAGCGTGATCGCCTTGCCGCCGAAGTCGAGACCCGATTCGCTGTAGCTGCCCGGCGCCACCACCACCACGTCGCCCGTCTGCGCGACGGCCAGCGCGGCGCCGATGCTGGGCTGATCGGCCGGCACCCGGATCGGCCGGGCGATGGTCATGCGCGCCACGGCGGCGCAGAGCAGCGTGCCGTCCAGCTCGGCCGAGAGGGTCAACGTGTAGGAGCCGAGTGGAGCGTTTTGCGGGATCGCCAGGGCGAAGGGAGCGCCGAGCTCGGCGCCGCCGGAGAGCACCTGGTCGGAGCCGCTGAACAGAACCCGCTGCACCGTGACCGGGCCGGTGCCCTCGAGGACGACCCGGTCGAACGCGAGCGCGTCCTGGCAACGATTGGCCAGCCGGGTGCCGAAGGCCAGAGTGTCGCCGCCGAGCACGGTCGCCGGCACCTGGTCCAGGTAAGCGTCGAGGGCGCAGTCGAGACGCACCCCCGGCCCTCCATGTGCACCCTGATCGGCGCGCGCGGAACCGAGTCCGGCGGCGCGGTCCCGAACCGTGTCGTCATGAGAGGGGTCGCCGGCGTCGATCGAGGGCGAGTCGGCGACGCCGCCGCAGGCGATCACCTCGAGCCGGTAGTCGCCGCCCGCGGGATCGCGGAAGAGCGGATCGAGATCGATGTTGCCCCTTCCCGGCCACCCCCCCTCGACGTTGCAGTAGTCGAGGGCCGGCGCCCCGAGCTCGACATTCACCTGCTCGGGCTGATTGCCCCATACGACGGTGGAGCGCAGCTCCTGGGGCTCGCGGCGCCAGCGCGAGACCAGCTCGGCCCCGCCGCCGGAGCTCGACGCACTGTTGTCGGCGATGGTGCAGTTGAGGGCGTCGATGCGCGCGTCGTCGGCGTGCAGCCCGCCGCCGAGGGCCGCGCTGTTGCCGGTGATCAGGAGATTGTCGGCGGCGACGATCGCGCCGTTGCGAGCGGCCAGGCCGCCGCCCGATCCGCCCGCGTGGTTGCCTTCGATCACGCAGCGCCGCAGCATCACGCTGGAGCGATGAGCGAAGAGACCGCCGCCGTGCAGGTTGGAAACGCTGTTGCCGGTGATCGTGCAGCGGTCGAAGGTCGGGGCGGAGTGCTGGATGCAGGCCGCGCCGCCGCCGTAGTCGGCCGCCTGGTTGCCGCTGATGGTGCAGCCGCTCACCAGCGGCGCGCCGTCGATGCAGTAGAGGCCGCCGCCTCCGGTGTCGCTGCCCTGTCCGGTGACGATGTTGTCGGTGATGCTGCAGTCGACGATCCAGGGGGCGGCGTCCATCTTGCACTTGATGCCGCCGCCCGATTCCAGCGCCTCGTTGCCGGAGATGGTGCAGCCACGGATGGTGGGATTCGATTCCTCTTTGCAGTAGAGGCCCGCGCCGGAGTCGTAGGCCCGGTTGCCCGCGATCAGGCAGCTCTCGATCAAGGGCGCGGCGCCCTGACGACAGTAGATGCCGCAGCCCGAGTCGACACAAATGTTGTCGCTGACGTTGCAGGCGCTGATGGTGGGCGACGAGGCGGTGCAGAAGATGCCGCCGGCGTCGCCGGTCGACTGGTTGGAGTCGATGACGCAGTCGTGAATCGTCGGCGCGGCGCCGCCGGTGCAGTAGAGCCCGGCTCCGCGGCCGTGCTCGCGCCCCCCCTCGGCCGAGTTGCCGCGCACGATGCAGCGCTCGAGCCGGGCGCTGGTCGCCTCGCAGTAGACCCCGCCGCCGGCCCTGCCGGTGGCGGGCAGCTCCCATTCGGTACCGATGCCGCCGCGCAGCAGAAGCCCGCGCAACGCACTCGTAGCATCCTCTCCGCTGGAGATCGTGACCACGCTGCCGGCTTCCCCCGACGCGTCCACGACTGTCGCTGCCACGACCGCCCAGTCGTCGGGATCGGTTCCGGTCACCACGATTCCCTTGCCCAGCAGGTCGATCTTCTCCTCATAGGTGCCGGGCGCCACGCGAACCGTGTCGCCGGCCGCCGCCGCCACGATCGCCTCCTGGATCGACGCGTGCTCCGCCGGCACGTCGATGGTGCGAGCGCCGGCCAGCGCACAGCTTAGAAGCAAGCAGAGCGCGGCGCTGCGCGAGATATTGCTCATGGCTCCAGCACCGGGTCGGAGTTGGACGCCTCGGGGGTCGGCACGTCGAACGACTCCAGCGAAGTACGGCCGTCGGGGTAGCGGCCGAAGCTCCAGTCCTCCTCCTGGTAGCCGAACACGAGGTGGTCGAGGATCGCGGTCGAGTCGCCCCAGGCGCGCACGATCGCCAGCTCCTCGCCGTTGCGGTCGAGCTTGAGGTCGGCGTGAAAGGGTCCTTGTGCGAGATCGCCGTCGAGCCAGACGATGCGATGCTCGCCCGGTTCCAGGCTGGCGCCCGCGGGGAAGGCCCATTTCTTCGGGTCGCGCTCGGGATCGTCGCTGAGGTAGTGGCCGGCGAGCACGATCACCGTGTCGGATGCGTTGTGGATCTCGGCCCAGTCATCGAACTCGCCGGCCTCGTCGGCCAGCAGCGTCTCGTTGTCGGCGCAGAGCTCGTTGATCGAGAGCGGCAGGTAGATGCCGTCGTCGACGAAGATCGCGGCGCGTGCCTCGCCGATCCGCCGGCCGTCGGCGGAATCGACGATCGCGAAGACGAGGTCGTTGCGCCCGCGGTCGATCATCCACGGAATCCGCAGGCGGAGCCGCCCCTGCCAGGTCTCCGAGGCCGCCAGCGGCGGCAGCGGTTCGTAGAGCACCGGATCGGGGGCGAACCAGACTCCGCCCTCGCCGAGCACCGAGAGCTGGATCTCGGCCTGGAGCTCGGAGCGCCACTCCGAGGTCAGAGAGAGGTCGGCGAGGATGAGCTCGGTCGGTTGCGGCAGATCGTTGTTGAGCTGCACGGCCACGCTCACCTCGTCTTGCCAGGCGTTCGGCGCGCTCGGGGTCGCGGCGGGCAGCAGCCGCCGGCGCCCGTGGCCGTCGGGGATCCGCCCTAGCGCCGGCTCGATCACACCGGCGGGGATGGTCAGCAAGTCGACGATCACCGCTCCGCTCTCGCCGGGTGCGGTGAGGGCGACCCAGGTCGGGCCGTGGAGGGGCCGCTGGACCGGCAGGGTGAGAAAGGCGCCCGGGGCGAGCGGCCGCGACGGCAGCCGCCACTTGTCGAGGCGGCCAGGGTCGTTGCTCGCCATCAGCTGGCCGGTGTTCTGGGGCAGGCGCCCACGATAGTGCAACTCTATGCGCAGCACCTCGCTGGTATCGGCGGGGAGAATCACCTCGTTGATGGCCAGGTCGACCCACCACGGAGGAAGCAACTCCGCGATCGATTCCCGGAGCACCGTCTCGCGTTGGGCCAGGATGGCGCGCACCGCCGCCACGTCGTCGCCGTAAGCCTCTGAGTCCTCACGCTGGCGTTTCTCCGCGTCGATGATTGCGTCCCCCAGGACCTCGGCATGGATGTGGTCGAAGAGCGTAACGGCGCTGTCGGCCGCCAGCGGGCCGTCCAGGCGGGCGCTCAGCCTCTCGAGGTACTGGCGCAGCAAGGGTGGGCTGGCCAGCGCCCGGTCGATCAGCAGGTGGTAGTTGCCGTACTCGTTGGGAGCGAGCGATGTGCCGTAGTTGGCCGGTGCCTCGCGAAGCGGAAGAGCAGGTCGGCGTCCCAGGCCAGGATGCGCCACTTGCCGCCGAGCCGGTCGCGCGTCATCAGGAAGTTCTGGGTGCAGAAGTCGACGTTGACGATGTAGACCTGGGCCGCGTACCAGTCGAGCACCTGCTCGACTTCGAAGTTGGTCCGGAACCAAGTCTCGAAGTCGGCGTCGGGAACCTGGTCGAGCTCTTGCACCAGGCCGATGATGTCGCGCCGCAGCCAGTCGTCCTCGTTGGTGTTCTCGAAATCCCGGAGGTAGCTCTCGATGGCCTCGCGCGGGCGCAACCCCTCGTTGACCTTGTAGGAGCGGCCGGTCGGATCGAGGCCGATCCGTTCCAGGTAGTCCTCGTCGGGCTCTTCGATGGTGGTGAAGACGCCGGCGTA
>CAZBBK010000108.1:0-8404 GCA_964490075.1 uncultured Gemmatimonadota bacterium
CCGACGTCAGTCTACGACTCCCGCGCCGGCGCCGGAGCGGGAATCGGCTAGGCTAAGGGTTCCCACCCGTGAAAGAGGCCCCATGCTGATCATCGAGCAGGACGGTCCGATCCGTCGCCTGACCCTGAACCGTCCCGAGGTGCGCAACGCCTTCAACGACGAGCTGATCGTGGCGCTGGCCGAGGCCTTCGACGAGGCCGGCCGCGACCCCGAGACCCGCTTCATCGTGCTCGCCGGCTCCGGCAAGCTCTTCTGCGCCGGGGCCGACCTGAACTGGATGATGAAGGCCGCGGGCTACGGCGACGAGGAGAACCGCCGCGACGCCCTGCGCATGTCGCAGCTGTTCCGCGGCATGACCGAATGCCCGAAGCCGATCGTCGCCCGGGTGCACGGCGCGGCCCTGGGGGGCGCCACCGGGCTGATCTCGGCCTGCGACATCGTGGTGGCGGAGGAGGGGACGGTGTTCGGCTTCAGCGAGGTCAAGCTCGGCATCCTGCCGGCGGTGATCAGTCCGCACGTGATCCGGCGCATCGGCGCGGTGCACGCCCGCCACTGGTTCATGACCGGCCAGCGTTTCGACGCCGCCGAGGCGCTGCACATCTCCCTGGTCGACCGGGTGGCTCCAAAGGGCCTGCTCGACGCCGAGATGGAGACCTTGATCGGCGAGCTGCTCAGCTCCGCGCCGCGCGCCATGAGCCAGGCCAAGGCGCTGGTCGATCTGGTGGCGACGGCGCCGGTTCACGACGTGGAGGACGAAGTGGTCGACTTGATCGCCCGGCTGCGCGCCGGCGACGAGGCGCGCGAGGGGATGAGCGCCTTCTTCGAGCGCCGCCGGCCGAGTTGGATGGGGGGCGCCGACCAGTAGCTTTTCGGTACACTGGAGAGAGCCGCGGCTGCCCGCGAGCCGATCGATGGATGGGGACGACCAGCCTGGAGACCCCCCCATGCGTGCCGACTCGACTTCGTTGCTCTCCTTCGCCCTGTGGGTCCTGTTCGCGGGCGGACCGGCAGGCTCGGCTCCCTTCGACCCGGATCTGCGCCATCGCCCGCGTCTGATGCTCGTGGCCGATCAACTGCCACTGGTCCAGGAACGGAGCGCCCGGGCGCCCTACGACGCCTGGATGAGCAATCTGCGCAGCCGCTCCAACACCGCGCCGCTCCCCTACGATGACTACGATCCGAGCCGCGAGGTCAGCAACGGCAACATCGCCAAGGCGGCCGCCTTCACGGCGCTGGTCGACGCCGATCCGGACGCCGCGGCGCGCGCTCTCGACGTGTTGCTGCAGTGCGAGGACTCGGTCCCCAATCTCACCCTCCGCCCGCTGCTGATCGGCGAGGACATCCACCTCGCCGAGGGCCTGATGCTCTACGTGCAGGCCGCGGACCTGCTCTTCGGCAGCGCGCTGCTTCCGCCGGCAGATTCGAGTGCGGTGCACGAGCGCCTGGCCGCGCTGACGCGCTCCACTTATCGTCGCTACGTGAAGGACAACCCGCTGCAGTATCACCTGATCATGAACAACCACCGATCGAAGCTCGCGGCGGCGGTGGGAATGGCCGGGCTGGGACTGAACCAGGACGACGATGCCAGTCTGTGGGTCGACTGGGGCATGACCGTGGTGGACGAGATCTTGCGACACCAATGTGTGGAGCAGGACGGCACCTACGGCGAGGGTCCCGACTACCTGAGCTATTCGGCGGTCAACCATCTGCCCTTCGCTTACGCCTACCACCTGTTCCGCGACGGCGTGGGCGGCGTCTTCACCTATCGTCGCTACGGTATTTTCGGACAGATCGTCTTCCAGGAGGATCGCCAGATCGACAATCCCATGACCTCGGATCTGTACGCGGCGCTCGACGATTGGGGTGTGGCGGTGCGGCGCTTCGACGGTTGCCGTTCCCCCTTCGACGACGCCAATCCGGTCGGTTATTTCTCTTTCTTCGGGGCGCAAGTGCGCGACGATCCAATCCTGGCCTGGGACTGGTGGGATGCCGACACGCGACGTCTGGAGGATGTCGCCGACCTGAGGGCCGACGCGATCTGCGTGGCCGACGATCAGCAGACCCGCGCTCAGCCTTCGGCCGCGCCGACGATCTTCCTGCCCGAGGGCGGGCACGCGATTCTGCGCCAGGGCTGGGATCGCGACGATTTGCGTCTGCATCTGCTGGCGGAGCACGACGATGCGCGCACCGCCGGGGGGCTGCACGAGCACGCCGACGCCACCAGCTTCATGATCGAGGCGCACGGCGAGCCGCTGGCGCTCGACAGCGGCTACGGGCGCTGGGAGGATCGTCTACTGGTGAACGCGGCGGAGAATCACAACCTGATCCTGGTCGACGGAAAGGGGCCGCCGTCGCCGGAGTTGATCCCGCCGGTGGGGGTCGATGCCGCTCAGGGCCTCGAGGTCGACACCGAGCGTCTGGATGCCGTCCAGGCAACGACGCATTATCGCAACGCGGACATCCGCAGAACGGTGGCGACGATCGACGATTCCTGGGTCGCCCTTCTCGACCACGTGGTGCCGGAGCAGGGCAGCCACGATTTCGAGTGGCTGCTGCACGGCAACGCCGGCGGCAGCGCTGGCGGCGCGTTCGAGCTGAGCGGCGACGGGGCACGCTGGGAGCGCGCCGGAGGCTCGCTGGTCGCCCATCTGGCGAGCGGCGGCGGGACATTGCAGATCGACTCCGAGGAGATGCCGCACGGCTTGGCCTGGGGCTCGATGGAGTCGCACATGACGCTGCGCGCGACCGCCAGCGGCACGCAAGCGCTGTTCGCGACACTTTTGGAGCTGCCCGCGGCCGGCGCGGGCGAGGCGCTGGTGAGCGATCTGTCGCGCCCGGGGGCGGCGCTGCTCTTGTGTCTCTTCGAGGACGGCAGCCGTGCGCTGCTCTCCAGCCGCTCGGACTCCGCGCCGCTGACGCTGGGGCCCTTGCGCTACGACGGCCTGCTGGGGATCTTCGTCGAGGGGGAGCCGGGGAGCCCGGCGGCGCTGCTGGTCGGCTCCTGCAGCGAGGTGCGCTTTCGCGGGCAGCCGGTGCTGGCCGCGGAGGGCGCCGTCGACCTGGCCGCCTCATGGGCTGGGGAGCAGACACAGGTGCACGTCGAAGGGGGGCAGGGGCTGCGCATCGAGCTGGTGGTTGGCTGCGAGGTGGACTCGATCGAAGGGCCGGTCGGCCCGTGGTCGAATCTGCCGGGGGGGCGGGTCGCCTTCGAGCCCTCGGCGGCGGTCGCCGACCTGGTGTTCTACTGCGCGTCCTGATCGCGGTCGGCCCTCAGAGTGCCCTGCTCCACCACCGGCTGTCCGTCCACCTCCAGGCTGGCGTTGGGGGTTGAGGTGTCCAGGTTGAGGGACGAGGCGTTTTCGCCGCCCAGGTAGCGGTTCTCGCCCAGCGCCAGGAAGATCGTGCCGCGACGGTGCTCGTCGACGATCGGGCGCCCGACGGCGCGCGGCAGCTCCGGATTGAGCCCGACGCCGAGGTGGCCGATGCGGCGCGGCTCGCCGTCGTGGCGATCCAGGAGCTCCGTGAGCCGATCGGCGCCGTTGCGCGCCTCGATCTCGCGCACCCGGCCCGCCTCGAAGCGCAGCACCACATCCTGGGCCGGTCCCACCGCGGGGAGCTCGAGGGCGCCGCTGGCGCTCGATTCGTCGACCGTGGTGTAGATCGACCCGCCCGGCAGGTTCGAGACGCAGGCGCCCAGCGCCAAGGTGCGCGGATCGAGCGTGCCGTCGTCGCCGAACCACGGGCGATTCCGGCAGCGCAGGCGCAGTTCGTGCGCTCCGCTGCGAATCGTCAGCATCCGCGCCCCGCGCAGCTCCTCGAGCAGTGGATCGATCTCGGCACGCAGCCGCTCGGGCGTGACCAGGAAGCCCGGGACGATCGCCGCCTCGAGCTCCTCGGAGCGTAGAGCGGCGGCGGCGGCGCCGTGCTCGGTCGGAAGTGCGGCGATCAGCAGCGGAACTCGGCGCTCCTCCTCCAGCGCGGTGATGCGCCGGGCCGCGTCCCGCCATGCCGCGACCGACGCTGGGGGCACCCCCTGCAGCGCCGGCGGCCCGCCATCGAGGGCGACGATGCGGTCGACCTGCTCGGCCCATCCGCGGCGCCGCTGGTCCCAGCTTCTCAGGTGCTCGATCGGAGCGCTGGAGAGCAGCTCGCGCAGATGGTCGGGCGGCAGCAGTTGCACCAGGGGAGTCGCCCCCGCCACCTCGATGCCGGCGCAGATCCGCTCCAGCAGACCGGGGACCGCTGAGCGGTCGACGACCTGCACCAGCTCGCCGGGGCGGACGTTCAGTCCCAGCAGGATCCGCGCCGCGACCGCTTCTGTGCGTTGCACCAGGCGGCCCTCAGATCCGCGCCCGCCGCACGCGGGCGCTGGCCGGTCTCTCTTCGATGCCGAGCATCGCGATCCTCCTCCGAGATCTCGATCGGTCGAGCCTCCCCTGGTCATGATACACGCGCGTCAACCCCAGAGCCGCCTTCGCGCAACCGTCCAGAGCGCCGCGGGGATCAGCAGAGAGGCCGCCAGCGCACCCGCCAGCAGCCGCAGATCGGCGCCGGCCGCCGCCACCTCGCCGTAGACCCAGGTGCTGGCCGCGAGCATCAAGGTGACCAGTCCCATCTCGGCGGCGAACACCCGGCCGCGAAACTCGTCCGGCACCATGCGCTGCAACAACACCGTCGAATCGACCCAGACGATGCTGCCGCCGAAGTGCGCCACGACCACGCACAGGAAGGCCAGCGCGGGATGGTGGACCGCCGCGAAGAGGGCGTACCACAGGGCTCCCCACGCGAAAGCGCCGCCGAGCAGCCGGCGCATCCGGGCGGAGAGCTCGGCGGTGAGTCGGCGCGACAGGACCGGTCCGATGCCGGTGCCCAGGGCGCGCGCCATATAGAGAGCGCTGATGCCGAGGTCGGGGCGTCCGCCGATCGGATAGATCCGCTCGCCGAAGAGGGTCAGCAGCAGGGAGATCCCGCCCGCCAACCCCCAGCCGCTCTTGAGCAGCATCAGGGCGGCGACCTGGGGACGCTCGGCGACATATCGCGCACCTTCGGCGAGGTCGCGGGCGCCGGTGAGGGTCGCCCAATCGAGGCGTCGCCGGGGGCGGGCGCGCGCCGGAAAGGCGATGCCAAGGATCAGAGCCGCCGACACCAGATAGGTCGCGGCGTCGAGTGCCAGCGCGAAGCGCCAGCCGAAGAGATCGGTCGCGATTCCGCCGAGAGCGGCCCCTAGCGTGAACATCGTCGACCAGGCCACGGCGCTCAAGGCATTGGCCGCCGCCAGTGCCCGGGTCGAGACCAGGTTGGGGAGGGTTGCCAGCCGCGCCGGTTCCGCGAAAGCCGCGCTGCTCATCTGCAGGAAGGTGAGCGTGTAGACCCAGACGATCGCGTGCCGGCCCAGCAGCGGTGCCGCGAAGAGCCCCACCACCAGCAGGAAGCGCATGAGATCGGCGACGATGATGACCCGCTTGCGCGAGAAACGATCGGCCACCACTCCGGCCGCCGGGCCGGCCACGAAGGCCGGCACCAGCTTGATGATGAAGATCCCTCCGAGCACCCGCGGGTCCGAAGCGCTGAGCTCGCGCAGCAAGGCCAGGAGCCCCAGCAGATTGAACCAATCCCCCAGCAAGCTGGCGGAGCGCGCCAGGAAGAGACGGCGAAATCCCGCGTGCCGGCGCAGCACCTCGAGGTAGCCGATCCGCCGCGGGGAGGAGCCGTCGTCGGACATCGGGCGAGTCTACCGGCAGGAGATTCCGGTCTTCAGGACGAAACTACGAGCCCTGCGCCTCCGCGTCGCCGCGGCAGCGCCGCGTCTCGGCCGCGACGCCGCCCATCCGCCGCCATTCCTCGAAGGTGCGCGCGTGGATCGTGATGCCGTGCAGCGCTCCTCCCAGCTCCTGCGCCAGAACCCGGTGAACGGTCCGGTGCCGATCGATCAGCTCCATTCCCTCGAAGCCCGCGCTGACCACCACGATCTTGAACAGGCCCTCCGCGCCGATCGGCGCGGAATGCAAATGGGTCTCGTTGATCACCTCCAGGTGCGCCGGCGTGAAAGCCTCGCTCAGCTTGGTGGTGATCGCCTTCTGCAGCGGGCCCGCGGTCGCCGGGGCCCGCGGAGTGTCGTGGGAGAGCATGCGTTGGTCTCGGTGGGATGGTTCGAAGCCGGCTTTGCGCGACGGGAAGATGCCGACCGCCTCGCGACCAGAATGGTAAATCGGACTAAATAAGTCAAGTTTGGGGCTGGGGTGGATTGTGGGCAGGGTCCCGTTGACAGAGCCGGCCGTTCCAGTGACGATCCCAAGATTGCTGCCTTTCCGTCACCAGACCTCCTCCCCGCGCGGCCCGGGTCCCCGGCCGGTGGGGCGGAGGCGAGAAACGCGGCGCCGCGAGATCTCAGCCTCGCCCCGCCGCAGAGGGAGGAAGTGCCGATGCTCATTGCAAGAGCAAAGGTCGCCCTGCTGATTGCGTTGCCCGCGCCCGCGGCGTTCGCGGCCGGCAGCCTCGCACACGGACCGAACGCGGTGGTGCCCGATGGGGCGCCGCTCCCCGCGCCCTACGTCGCCCATGCCGACGCCGCCTGCGACAACCTCGGAACCTGCGGCGTGATCTGCCCGAGCGGGGGCAGCGTGTTCATCGGCGACTTCGCCTACGATCTGGCCAACGACCGCTTCGCGGTCATCGATGTGACCTCACCCGATGGCATCTTCTGGATGGATGCGTCGACCTGCGTGGTCGAAAGCTACGGCGACTACGCTGGCATCTCGCAGCGCGCCTGCGGCTACGACAACGTCAACAGCGTGATCTACACCGCGAGCTGGAACGACGAGACGATCTGGCGGCTGGACGACGATTTCAACGTCCTGGGCAGTCAGTTCTTCGGCGAGGGCTACGCCGGTTTGGCGGTGGACGAAGACGGCACCCGTCTCTTCGCCGCGACCAACGCCAGCCCCGACATGCTCATCGAGTACAGCATCGAGCCGGACGGTTCGGTGACACCGACCGGGGAGAGCTGGGCGTTTCCCTGGGGCGGATTCAGCGACGATTTTTCAGCAGCCTCGCTCGAGTATGACGACTGCTCCGAGACCTTCATGAGCATCAATCAAGACGCCAATACCATGGAGTACTTCCAGATTCAGGGTGGCGCCTTGGTCAATACCGGCTACTGTCCCCTGCCTCTGTCGTTCGGCTGGGGCTTCGGCCTCAACTTCGCATCGGTCGACTTGAAGGTGGCGGACATCGCCTCCTTCGCCTGCGACTTCCCGATCATCTCCGTTGAAGCCGACGAGGCGATCTGTGGCAGCGGTGAGATTCCCGATCTGACCATTCGCTACGATCCGATCATGTCGACCGCGGTGCAGGGATACGTGCTTCCCTACGGCGCCAAGATCAAGAACAACACCGACCAGACCCTCACCCGAACCGTCTGGGTCGAGCTCGACTTCCCCCATGCCAAGGTCGATCTCGGTTCGTACGATTTCGCGCCCGGAACCAACCAGCTCTACGGCAACGCCGGACCGCTGCCGATGCCGGCCGGAACCTATGTCGGGCAGGCCCATCTGGCCGAGAGCTTCCAGGGCACCCCGGAGGCCTCGGACGACATCAGCTACGACGTGGTCAACCCGGGCATCGAGGAATAGGGAGGAGCGAGAGATGAAGACGATTCAAAAACTCGTGTCCCGTTCCGCGGGACTTTGCGCGGCGCTGCTGATCGTGCCGGCGGCGCCGGCCCTGGCGGCCTCGGCCCATGGAATCGGTCCTGACGCGGTGGTGCCAGATGGAGCTCCGCTCCCGGCGTCGCTGGCCGGGATCGACGCCGCCTGCGACGACCTCGGCCTGTGCGGCTACATCTGCCCGAGCGCGGCCTCGGTGTTCATCGGCGACTTCGCCTACGACCAGGCCAACAACCGCTTCGCGGTGATCGACGTGGTCTCGCCCGACGGCATCTTCTGGATGGACGGCGAGTCGTGCGTCGTGGGCGAGTACGGTTCCTTCGCCGGGATCTCCCAGCGCGGCTGCGCCTACGACAACGTCTCCGGCATCGTCTATGCGGGAGGCTGGAACGACGACACCATCTACCGCCTCGACGCCGACTTCCAGCTCCTGGGATCGCAGTATTTCGGCGAGGACTACGCCGGAATGACGGTCGACGAAGACAACAATCTGCTCTATGCGTCGACCAACTCCGATCCCGATGAGCTGATCGCCTACACCATCAACGGAGACGGCTCGGTGACGGCGACCGGCGATCGTTGGCCGATTCCCTGGGGTGGCTTGAGCGACGGCTACTCCAACGCTTCGTTGGAGTACGACGAGTGCTCCCAGACCTTCATGGCGATCAACCAAGATGCCAACACGATGGAGTACTTCCAGCTCGACGGCGGCGTCCTGGTCAACACCGGTTACTGCCCCT
>CAZBBK010000109.1:0-7727 GCA_964490075.1 uncultured Gemmatimonadota bacterium
CAGGCCGCCGTTGTTGTTCAGGTGCCCGATGTTGCCGCCGTTGCCGTTGATCATCCCGATCAGGCCGCCGTTGTTGTTCAGGTGGCCGAGCAGCCCGCCGTTGCCGCCCATCAGGCCGATGTAGCCGCCGTTGCCGCCCATCAGGCCGATGTAGCCGCCGTTGCCGCCCAGGAAGCCGATGAAGCCGCCGTTGTTGTTCAGCTGGCCGATCAGCCCGCCGGCGTTGCGCAGCTCGAAAGAGAGCAGATCGAGCACGATCTCCTCGATGACGGCCACCGCCAGCTCGCCCCGGGTCACGGCCGGCTCCGGGTTCCATCCCTCGAGCTCGTCGAGGGCGAGGAGCGGCACGTCGGCGCCGAGCGCGGCGATCGGATCGATCAGGCCGGCGCCGGAGAAGAGGTCCCATCCTTCGCGGCCGAAGTCGGCGGCGCTCGCCTCGATCAGGTTGCGCACCGCCAGCGGATCGCTGACACCCTGGGAGACCAGCAGCGCGGCCAGCGCGGCGACGTGCGGCGCCGCCTGGCTGGTGCCGGCGGCCCAGCCGTAGCCGACCTGGGTCGGATCGCCGTCGATGATGCAGGCCGAGAGCACGGCCGACTCGGCCTCGCCGCGCAGCCCGCCGGGGGCCACCACGTCGATGCCGCGACCGAAGTTGGAGTAGCGGGCCAGCGTCGTCTCGGGGCCGACCGAGCCGACCGCGATCACCTCGTTATAGGCGGCGGGGAAAGGGATCGCCCGCAGGCCGAGGTTGCCGGTGCTGGCGACGATCACCACGCCGGCCTCCCAGGCTTCACGGACCGTCTCGGCGAGGATCGCGCCGGGGCGGTAGCCGGGAGTGAAGGAGAGAGAGAGGTTGATGACGTCGGCGCCGAACTCGACCGCGTGGTCGATGCCGGCGACCAGGTTGGCCAGGGTGCCGATCCCCTCGTGATCGAGCACCCGCACCGGCATGATCGCCGTGTTCGGGGCGACGCCGAGGATGCCTTCGCCATTCTCGGCGCCGGCGGCGATGATCCCGGCCACGTGCGTGCCGTGGAAGAGCTCGTCGTCGGGGTAGCGGTCGCGATCGACGAAGTCGACCGGCGCCACGAAGTGGGTGTGGACCAGGTCGGGGTGCTGGACCGCGGAGCCGTCCGGGGCGTTGCGCCAGGCGACGCCGGAGTCGAGGATGGCGACCACGACGTCCTCTGAGCCGTAGCCGGCGACCGCGTGCGCGCCCTCGGCGTCGATCAGGTCGAGGTTCCACTGCAGATCGCGGTGGGGATCGAAGCGGCCGCTGGCCAGCGAGCCGCCGTCGGAGGCCATCAGGGCGTTGGGGGCCGCCGCGGCGACCCGGTCATCGCTGCTCAGCTCGGCGAGCAGCGCCTGAAAGCGCTCCGCGTTCGGCGCGTCGGCCGCGACCAGCAGCCAGTTGCCGGCGCCGATGGCGCGCGGCGTGTCGAGCCCGTGGTCGGCCAAGAGCTCGCCGATCTGCTCGGCGTGGCGCGACGCGACCGGGCGGATCAGGACCTCGTCGGCCACCACCGGCACCGAGCCCCCTTCGGCCTCGATGGCGATGGTCGGATTGGCCATCGCGGCGCCAGCGATCGTCAGCGCCGTCAGCAGTGTGTAGTGGAGAGCGGTCATGGTGTCCTCCCGCGCGGGGTGAATGATTGTGCGAAGGTTGAACAGCAAGCCGCGGGCCAATTGCGATCCGGTCGAGGGAGGACGCTCTAATTACAAGGGAGACAATGACTTGACGACCACAGTTCAGGATCGGAGAGCACTCGGCCCGGGGGGTGGGCTCGATGACACCCACGGGGGCGGATTCCGGCGACGATCTCGTAACGAGATGATGGTCAATGAGTTACGTAAAGCGACCGAAAAGGCGGTTTTTCGACCTGGCGGTCGGATTTCCGAGCCCAGAGCCTGGGGCCCGGCCACTTCGCCGGGACCCACGACTCGCTGACGTTTCGCTTGAAACTGGACCGAGAAAAAGGGGATGATGCGCCTGTCGCACTCGCGTCATTCGATCGGTCCATCGAGCCGAGAAGGCGCCGCGGGTGCGGAGTGAAGCGCAGGACGCGCGGGCCATGTCATCCAACTCCCAATCGTCGTCCCTAAAGAAGAGAACGATCCCGCAGCAAAGCGTTCGCCAGGCGACCGGCCGGCGCCAGCTTCACCCCGGCTAGATCCGATCGACGCGTGACCTCATGTCGCGCGCGCCGCAGGGAGAGCGGGATCGTCCTTCGCGCATCCGCGATCGGCCCCGCGCCCGTTTCCATCCGCAACCCGTTCGAGGCCACCCCGACCGATCACCACCAGCGCCCTGCTCGCCCGCCCCAGCGCCGGCTGTCCGCGCCGAGGCCGGCGATCCCAGCGACGGATCCGCCCCGTTCCGACTCGGCGCTCCCCGGCGACCGGCACTCGGAGGCGCGCCGCGACAGAGTTCGACCATGAGCAATTCCGAGTCATCCACGACCACCGCGACCGTTCCCGCGGCCGACGCCGCCCCCGGCTCGTCCCAACACCTCAGGGTTTCGGAGCACATCATCGAGGTGGTCTCCGATTCCGGCGAGGGGGCGCAGAAATGCGGTCAGATCTTCGGCACCGTTTCGGCCAAGATGGGCAACGGGGCCTGGACGGTGGAGATCATCCCCGCCGAGATCCAGCCGCCCGCGCGCACCCCAGGCAGCGCCAGCGGCGTGCGCATCCGGATCGGTGAGGAGAAGGTCACCAACTGGGGCGACAAGACCAACCTGGTGATCGCCTTCAACGAGCAGGTGCTGCTCTCGCGGCACCGCCTCGGCGCCCTGGCCGACGACTGCACGATCCTGGTCGAGTCGATGTGGGCCGAGCACGACGACGAGCAGATCCGCGCCGAGTGGCAAGCCGCCGTGGAGGAGCTCTCGAGCGCTCACTACCAGATCATTCCGGTGCCGATCCACGAGCAGTCCTCGACCGTGGTCGACAATCCCCATCGCGGCAAGAACATGTTCGTGCTGGGTCTGTTCTCGGGGATCTACGGCCGTGAGCTGGAGCTGGTGCGCGAGCAGATCCGCTACCAGTTCCGCAAGAAGGCGGCGGCGGTGGCCGAGAACAACATCGCCCTCATGGAGCTCGGTGTGCGGTGGGCGTCGGAGAACCTGGGCCTGCGCATCGAAGTGCCGACCCGCGAGCCGGAAACGGCCATGGTCGTGATGAACGGCAACCAGGCGGTCGGCATGGGAGCGATCGCGGCCGGCATGGATCTGTGCGCCATGTATCCGATCACACCGGCCACCTCGGTGTCGCACTACCTGGCGGAGATCTTCGACCAGGTCGGCGGCACGGTGCACCAGGCCGAGGACGAGATCTCGGCGGTCGGCGCGGCGATCGGCGCTTCCTACGCCGGCAAGGTGGCTTTCACGGTCACTTCGGGGCCGGGGATGGCGCTGAAGACGGAGTTCCTGGGGCTGGCGGTGATGACCGAAGTGCCGCTGGTGGTGGTCGACGTGCAGCGTGGCGGCCCCAGCACCGGGCTTCCGACCAAGGTCGAGCAGTCTGATCTGCTGGCGACGATTTACGGCCAGCCGGGCGACGTGCCGAAGGTGGTGATGGCCCCCTCGACCATCGAGGAGTGCTTCCACTCCATGATTACCGCGCGGCGCATCGCCGAGGCCTTGCGCACCGTGGTCGTGGTGCTGACCGACGCCAACCTGGCGACCGGGGTTCAGCCCTTCCCGCGGCCGCGCCTCGACGTGCGCTGGCAGGGCGGTCCGCCCGATATGTCGCCGGTCGCCGAGGGTGCGCTGCCCTATGACTGGGACAACGAGCTCGGCCTCGCCGAGCGCTTCGTGCCGGGGCGCCGGGGCGGCATGCACACCGCCACCGGTCTGGCCCACGACCGCACCAGCAAGATCGACTACAGCCCCGACGTCAACCTGGAAGGCTGCCGGATGCGGGCGCGCAAGGTCGCGGTGTTCCAGAAGAGCCTGATCGCGCCCCGGGTGCACGGCGAGGAGAGCGGCGATCTCTTGGTCGTCGGCTGGGGATCGACGCGCGGCGCGATCGAAGAGGCGGCGCAGCGAGCGCGCGACCAAGGGCTCCGGGTGTCGTCCATCCATCTCACCTTCCTGTCGCCGATGCAGCCGGGTCTGAAGGAAATCCTGTCGCGATTCGAGAAGGTGATGACCGTCGAGATCAACTACAGCGACGATCCGACCGACCCCCACATCACCGAGGAGAACCGGCGCCTGGGCCAACTCTGCTGGCTGCTGCGCGCCCACACCTTGGTCGACGTCGACTGCTGGACCAGGGTGCCGGGAGAGCCGCTGAAACCCGGGCAGATTCTCGACGCGATTCGGGCCAAGCTGGCGAATGGAGCAACGCGATGACCGAGCTCACCTGCTCATTGCTCACCTGTGGCTACGAAGAAGACCACGATTTCACCATGGACGACTACGCCGGGCGCCAGCCGCGCTGGTGTCCCGGTTGCGGCGACCACGGAGTCCTCACCGCCACCCAGCGTCTGCTGGAGGCGGAGCAGCTCAAGCCGGAAGAGACGGTATTCGTCTCCGGGATCGGCTGCTCGAGCCGCTTCCCGCACTACGTGAAGACCTACGGCTTCCACGGCATCCACGGGCGGGCTCTGCCGGTGGCCACCGGGGTGCGCCTGGCGCGGCCCGACCTCAAGGTGTTCGCGGTGATGGGCGACGGCGATTGTTGCTCGATCGGCGCCGGGCACTGGATCCATGCCATCCGCTACAACGTCGACATGGTCACGCTCCTTCTCGACAACAACATTTATGGACTGACCAAGAACCAGACCTCGCCGACCTCGCCGCAAGGACACCCCAGCTACACCCAGCCCAAGGGCAGCTTCTTGCCGGCGCTCAATCCCACCGCGGCCACGCTCGGAGTGACCAACGCCTCGTTCGTCGCGCAGACCGCCGACTGGGCGCCCGGCCATCTCTACGAGACCTTGCGCGCCGCCTATCTGCACCGGGGGTTTTCGTTCGTGCGGGTGCTGCAGCGCTGTCCGATATGGACGCCGAAGGTCTTCGAAGAGGCGGTCGTCGATCCGAAGCACACCGTGATGCTGACCCACGAGCGCGGCATCGACGACGATGTCTCCCGAGCGATCTACACCAACACCGAGCGCCACGATCCCGCCGATCTGGTCGAGGCGCACCGCCTCGCGAACGAGCCCGGGGTGCGCATCGGCCTGTTCTACCGCGACGAATCGGCGCCGCGCTACGAAGAGACTCGGCGGATGCCGGTCTACACCGCCGAAGAGAAGATCGAGATCCTCGACAAGGAGCTGGATCGTTATGCCGTCTGACAAACGCCAAGAGCTCGCCCTCGGTGCCCTCACCGGACCGCTCACCCATTTCCGTTCCTGCCTGGCCGCCACCGTTGAAGAGATCCGCGGGCAGATCGCGGCGAACCGGGAGAACGGCGCCCTGGCCGGCGCCGATCTGGGCCAGTTCGGCACCGCGCACATCGACTTCGAGCGTTTCGCGATTCTGACCTCTCCGCGGCGCGGACTGGATGCCGACGTGGCGCTCGAGATCCAGGGCGCCGCGGCGGTGTTGAGCGAGCTGGTGGAGCGCGAATCCGCGCTCTTCTGCACCGAAGTCGCACCGGGCGGATCGCTGCGCGACACGGTGGCGGCGGCCCTGGCGGACGCCGGCAGGGCCTTCGGCAGCGCCCGCTTGATCGAGCGCCTGCGCTCGGATGGCGAGCCTCCCGAAGGGGGCGCGGAGGCGTCGAAGGAGTTCCCCTTCGAGCGCTGGAACCCCGCCGAGCGCCACATCGCGCCGCCCCTGGTTGTGGGTGTGCGCGGCGCCGACCTGCACGCCGACGAGCTGGTCGGGTTCCTGGACGGCACGCAGAAGATCGTGCTGCTGGTCGATGGCGAGGCACCGCCGGCCGCCTGCGCGCGCCTGATCTCGCCCGGGACCTTCGTTGCCCAGGCCACCGAGCCCGAGGTGCTCGACCGTCTCGGCGGCTTCGACGGCCCCGGCCTGGTGGCCTGGATGGAGGAAGGGGTCGCCCTCTTCACCCACGACCCGCACGGCGGTGGCCGGCTCTCCGACCGGCTGCACGTCGACTCGTTGCCGGAGCAGCGCCCGCACCACACGGTGGGCGGTCGCAGCGTGCGCCAACAGCTCGAGGATCTGCGCCAGCTCAGGACCCTCTCCGAGGAGTTCTGCGAGGCCGCCGGGGCCGCCGCCCCCGCCGCGTCCAGCGAGGCGGCCGCCTCCGAAGAGTCACCCGCGCCGCCCGGCGATGCCGCCGCGGCGCCACCCGCGGCCGCGGAGCCTCCGGCCCAAGCCTCCCCGACCCAAGAGCTGGCCCGCTGGATCCTCTCCCGGACCGACCTCAGCGACCTGCCCTGACCCGGCCTCAAGGAGCGCCAACGTGGTCCTCGTCTCGGCACTGATCCTGGGCGGCGTGGGATTGACCTTCGGAACCCTGATCGCCGTCGCCAACAAGAAGCTCAAGGTCGATGAAGACCCGCGCATCGACGCGGTCGACGAGATCTTGCCCGGCTCCAATTGCGGCGCCTGCGGCTACGCCGGCTGTCGCTCCTTCGCCGAGGGAGTGGTCGGCGGCGAGGTGCAGCCGGCCGCCTGCACCCAGATGAGCGCGGATGCGATCGAGGCGGTGGCGGACTTCCTCGGGGTGGAGGCCGGAGAGGCCCAGAAGCGGGTCGCGCGGCTGCTCTGCGCGGGCGGCTCGGCGGTCGCCGGACAGGAAGCCGAGTACGTCGGAGCGCAGAGCTGCATCGCCGCCGCGGGGGTCGCCGGGGGCGGCAAGGGTTGCTCCTGGGGCTGCCTGGGGCTGGCCGACTGCGTGGTGGTTTGCGACTACGACGCGATCCACATGAACGAGCAGGAGCTGCCGGTGGTGACGCCGGAGCTCTGCACGGCCTGCGGCGATTGTGTCGAGGCCTGTCCCAAGGAGCTCTTGGTGATCATGCCGCTCGAGCATTCCTTGCTGGTGCAGTGTCGCAGCGCCCTGGAAGGGGACGCCGCCGAGGCGCTCTGCGCGGTCGCCTGCACCGGTTGTGGAAAATGTGTCGCCGATGCCGCCCCGGGGCTGATCGAAATGGTGCGCGGCCTGCCGGTGATCGACTATTCGAAGAACCACCTGGCGGATCCCGCGGCGACCAGCGGCTGCCCGACGGGCGCGATCGTCTGGGTCGATGGGACCCAGCAGCTCGAGCCGAGCCTCGAGCGCTCAGGGAGTGCCAGCGCATGAGCAAGCACAGTCAGCAACAGAAATCCAGCGCGCCGCGGCACCCGGGCCAGGCGCGAACGATCGACGGTGGCGCGGCGGTGGTCGCGGTGGAGCGCGCGGCGAGCGACGCCGCGGCGGCCTATCCGGGCGTCCCCGCGGCACAGATGGGGCAGGCCTGGGCGGAGGCGGTGGCCGCGGGCGAGACCAACCTGCGGGGGCGGCCGCTCTCTTTCTTCGAGGCCGAGAGCGAGATCGCGGCGGCCGCGATCAGCGCGGGCCTGAGCATGACCGGTCTGCGCGCGACCGCGTTCAGCGCCGGCCAGGGGCTCGCGGCGATGCACGAGTCGCTCTTCGCCGCCGCCGGCAAGCGGCTGCCCTTCGTGCTGCACGTCGCCTGCCGGGCGCTCACTAAGCAGGCGCAGAGCGTGCACACCGGCCACGACGACTACCACGCGGTGGACGACAGCGGCCTCTTTCAGCTCTTCGCGAGCGACGTGCAGGGCGCCTGCGATCTGGCGCTG
>CAZBBK010000110.1:0-7575 GCA_964490075.1 uncultured Gemmatimonadota bacterium
GTGGCGGCCGGCGGCGCGGCGGCGGGCGCGGGTGCGGGCGCGGGCGCGGGAGCCGGGGTAGGCTCGGCGGCGGGCACCGGCGCGGGCGGGGCCGTTGGAAGGGCATGGGCCTGGGGAACCGGGTAGACAGACGCCGTGCCGTCGACGAACGCGCGCGGCGTTCTTCGGGTCACCCGCACCCTGTGCAGGAACCACCGGGTGACCTCGACCTCGTCCACGTCGCTGCCCTGGACCAGGTCGATCAGACGGCGGATCTCTTCGAGTTTCATTGCGACTCCGGCTGCAGGGTCAAGAGGTGACCCGTTCGATGTACTCGCGCGACCGCGTGTCGACACGGATCTTCTCGCCCACGTTGAGGAAGAGCGGGACGTTCACGGTCGCTCCGGAAGAGATGGTCGCCGGCTTCGATCCTCCCGTGGCGGTGTCGCCCCGCACGCCGGGATCGGTGGCGATGATCTCTGCTTCGATGAAGTTGGGCAGCTCGACCATCAGCACGCGCTCGTCCTTCATCAGGAGCGTGATGCTCAGATTCTCGATCAGCAGATCGGTCGCGTTGCCGAAGGCACTGGCGTTGACCGGGATCTGCTCGTAGGTCTCTTCGTCCATGCAGTAGTAGAGATCGCCCTCGGAGTAGAGGTACTGGAATCTTCTTCGTTCGAGTCGAACTTCGGTCACCGATTCGCCGGCCCGGAAGGTGTGGTCGACCACCGCTCCGGTCTCGACGTTCTTCAGCTTGGTGCGCACGAAGGCGCCGCCCTTGCCCGGCTTCACGTGCTGAAACTCGACGATGCCGTAGTAGCCCTTCTTGAACTCCATGACGAAGCCGTTGCGAAAGTCGGAAGTGGATGCCATGTGCTCATACTCCTGAAGCGGAGGGAGGAGCGGTCGACGACCGATCGTTCCCCTGCTCTTCGAGGCGCTCTTCCAGCCGCTGAATCCGCTGCGCCACCGTGTCGTCGTTGGGTCGCAGCTGTGCCTGTTTGCGGTAGATCTTCATGGCCTGGTCGTAGAGCCCTTGCTCGACGTAGATGTCGGCCATGGTCAAGGTCTCGATCGGTGGATCGGCGCGGGCGAGAAGCTGATCGTCGAGGCTCGGGGGCGGCGCGACGGGCGGTGCGGCGACGACCGGCTCGGGGGCGGTGGCCTGCGGGGGGCGATCGGGAGGCGCCGGGTTGGGGGGGCGGCCGGCTCCGCTCAGCAGCGGCGTGGCGGCCGCGATCTCCTCCGGCAAGGCAGCCGGCGGGCCCAGGATCTCTTCGACGGCTCGCGCACCAGCCGCGATCCAGCGGTCGGCGTCGTCGGCCGGTGCTTGCTCGAAGGCCGGAGCCTCGGGAACCTCGGGCTCGATCTGGGCCTGCAGATCCAGCACCGCCAGGTCGAGCGGTCTGAGCTTGCGCAGATGGGCGCAGAGCGCGCGCGCCGAGTCATGCTCCCCCAGGCCCCGCAGCAGCTCGCAGAGCAGAACCGCGGCTCGCTCGTCTCCCGGGGCCAGCTCCACGGCCGACTCCAACATCGAGCGCGCCTCGTCGCGGCGCCTCGCCTCGATATAGGCGGCGCCCAGCAGAGTGCGGGCGGTCGCGTAGCTCGGCGCCTGCCCCACCAGCTCCTCGAGAGGTGGAATCGCGCGCGCCCAGTCGCCCGTGTCGAGCATCCGGCTCGCCACCCGGGCTCGCGCCCAGGGTGCCATCCTGGTCGGCTCCATGCTGCTAGCCCACCAGCTTCGCCGCGGCGGAGGCCGGGATCGGTGCATCCTCGAGCCGGCTCTCGGGGCGGGCGCCGCGCAAGGTGCGCAGCAGCGCGGCCCGAATCGCCTGCGGCTCGAGATGATCGTAGACGCCGGCCACGCCGGGTTCGCGCACCAGCACGAAACGCGGCCGGCCGTTGCGCACCTTCTTGTCGTGGCGCATGGCACCCAACAGCTCGTCGGGATCGACGTCGGGCAGAGTGGTCGGCAGGCCGACCGAACCGATCATGCGGCGCAGTCGCGGCCCGGTCTCGGGCAGGGCCCCCCCCTCGATCTCGGCGAGATGGGTGGCGAAGGCCATGCCGACCGCCAGAGCCTCGCCGTGCGTGGGACCGTGCGGCAGCAAGAGGGTCTCGAGCGCCCCCGCCAGGGTATGGCCGAAATGGAGCAGCTCCTGATCGCCTTCGCTGTGCGGATCGTTCGACACGATCGCCGACTTGAGCCGCAGCCCGCCTTCGATCGCCGCGTCTAGAGCATCGTGATCGCCGTCGAGCAGTCGCGACGACGACTCCTCGAGCAGCTTCAAGTAGCTTTCGCTCGCCACCGCGCCGAACTTGATCGCCTCGGCCAGACCGCAGGCCAGCTGCCCGCGGCGCAGCGTGATCAGCAGATCGGGATCGACCACCACCGCCCGCGGATGGTGAATCGTGCCGACGTTGTTCTTGCCGGGGGCCACGTTGAGCGCGCACTTTCCGCCGACCGCCGCATCGACTTGAGCGAGCAGCGTGGTCGGAATCTGCACCGAAGTGATCCCGCGCAGGTAGTTGGCCGCCACGTAGCCGGCCAGGTCCATCACCACGCCGCCCCCGAGGCCGACCAGCAGGGCCGAGCGGTCGATCTCGCCGAGTGCCAGCTCGCGGAAGATCTCGGTCGCCACGCTCAGCTCTTTGGCCCCTTCTCCCGAGGGCACCCTGCGCAGGTCGACCCGGTAGCCAGCGGCTCGCAGGCTCGCCTCCACCCGGCCGCTGAACCTGGTGGCGGCCGTGCGGCTCATCAGGACCACCGCCGCCAGCCCGTCGTGACCGAGCTCGCGAATGGTCCCACCGACACGGTCGAGCTGGCCGCGCCCGATCAGCACATCGGACGGCGACTCGTCGCCTACGATTTGAATTCGCCTCATGGGTCGGGACATGGGTCGCTCCGGAGCCCGGCGGGGGCGGAGATGGTCACGCTCCGTCCATCCGCATCGGCTGAACCGCGACCCAGGCTAGCACCGGCGCTCTTGGGGGGTCAACGCGGCTCGCGGGCCTCCGACCTCTCCACGGAAGGTCCCCATCCCGAGTCCAATCCCGCCTCTGCCCCGCTCAAAGATCGTCGAAGTCGAGCAGGTGCTCCTCGAGCAGGACCGTCGGATCGCTCTTCCACTTGGGCGCATTGGCGCGGCCCAGCTTCCAGCTCATCAAGCTGATCCAGCGCACGAAGCTATCGGCCGCCACCGCGTTGACCTGTTGCGGGTGCGATGCGAAGAAGTAGCCGTGCTGCGCATCGAGCGGGAAATCGATGCCGGAGTAGATATGCAGCTTGTAGGCGATCTGGTCGTTGCAGGCTCGCACCTTCTCCTCGATCAGGCGCGACACCGGGCTCAGCCGATCGACCGCCCCCACGCAGTCGAGGATGTCGGCGCGGATGGCGGAGATCTCCTCATCGGTCACGACCGGCAGGGTGGGGTAGACGAGGAACGCAGTCGAGATGGCGAGCTCCGGCATCTTGGCGATGGTCTCGAAGGCCATCTTGCCGCCCCAGCTGGTGCCGCAGATCGAAACGCTCCGCACTTCCGGATACGCCCACATCCGTTCGATCGCGGTGCGAATCTGGGCCAGCTGCTCCTGCTGGCTGTCCTTCTCGTCGTAGTTGATCGCGACCGAGATCCAGCCTCGCTCGGCCAGCGCCAGTTGATGCAGGCTCCAGTGGCTATCGTCCCTCTGATAGCCGTGCAGCAGAATGATCGCGTCGTAGTTGCCGACATCGGGCGGCGCGTAGGCGGTGAAGCGTACCGGCTCCTGGTCCTCGACCGGGTAGTAGCCGGTCAACGATCGGGCCGGCGGAACGCGCAGCTCCGAGGACACCACGTCGGGCGCGACCGCCGGTGTTGCGGCGTGCGCCTGGCCGACCAATAATGGAAGCGCGATCCCCCAGGCGCACAAGAACTGCCGCAAGACCTGCTACTCCGGTCTAGGGTTCGACTCGCTTTCCGTGGCGTCTGATCGACCTGGAGCGAAACATCAAACTCCTACCATAGTCGAAGTGCGCGGGGCGCGCGCGGCTAAATTGCCTGGAGTAGAGGACCTCCGGACAAGGGTCGATATACTGTCTACAGCTACACTATATCGCGCAGGCGCAGCGACCTCCTAGCGCCAGCGCTCCTCTTGCCAGCCCCGGCTGCGCGAGGTCAGGCGCAGCAGCGGGCTCGGATTGACCACCACCGGCTCGCCCACCGCCTGCAAGAGCGGCAGATCCGATTCCGAGTCGGTGTAGAAGGTGGTCTGCGTGAGTGGAATGCCGACCGACTCCAGGTGCTCCCGGACCCTCTTCAGCTTCCCCTCTCCGAAGCAGAGCGGGTGTTGGAGCCTGGTGCTGATGACCCCGCCGAGGACCGCGCCGCGCGAACCGATCGCGGCATGGACCCCCAGGTGGCGGGCGATCGCCCGCACGATGTAGATCGAAGAGCCGCTGGCCAGCACGCAGTAGCAATGGGGATCTCGCCGATAGCGCACCAGCTCGGAGACCCCCGCGTCGAAGATCAGGGACTTGACCCGCTGCTCGAAGCACTCCTGCGCCAGCCGATCGGCCTCGGTCTCGGTCAGGCCGGCCAGCAGGCGGATCCCGGTCTCCACGGCGGCCGGCTGTCCCGTCCCGGCGCGGATCATGTTGCTCCAGCGCCGTGCCAACGAGACCCATGACAACCAGCGGAAGGGGTAGCTGCGGGTCACGTGGGCGGCGAAGAGCTGGCCGGTCCAGCCGTCGACCAGGGTGTTGTCGACGTCGAAAACCGCCGCGCTGGTGTAAGTGGATGTCGTTGGGGAGGGGGGGTGCATCAGGGACCGTCCCGATTCCATCGCCGCATGCGGGGCCCGCCGTTGGTCCCGAAACAGGCCACTCAGTCCCCCAGACTAATACCGAGATCCCGGGCTGTCTGCACCAGATCTCCGTCCAGCGGCACGGTCTTGCGCCGTCGAATCGCCTCCGCCATCGGCACGGCCACGACCCGCGGCGGCTGCAAGGCCACCATGGTGCCGAAAGCGCGCATCTCCACGCACCGGACCGCGGCGGCTCCGAAGCGCAGGGCCAGAAGCCGGTCGTAGGCCGCCGGAACGCCGCCCCGTTGCAGATGCCCGAGCACCAGGTGCCGGCACTCCTTCCCGGTCGCGGCCTCGAGATCGCGCGCCAGCCGCTCGCCGATTCCGCCCAGCCGAGCCTCCTCGCGCCCGCCTCCGGCTGCTTCGACCGTGAGCTGCTCGCCCCCCGCCAGGGCCGCTCCCTCGGCCACCACCACGATCGAGAAATGGCGCCCGTGGCGCTCGCGATCACGGATCTTCTCCGCCACCGACTCGATCGTGAAGGGGATCTCCGGGATCAGAATCGCATCCGCCGAGCCGGCGATGCCGCTGTGCATCGCGATCCAGCCGGCGTCGCGCCCCATGACCTCGATGATCATCACGCGATCGTGGCTCTCCGCGGTCGAGTGCAGGCGATCGATCGCCTCGGTGGCGATGTAGCAGGCGGTCATGAAGCCGAAGGTGAAGAAGGTCGAGTCGACATCGTTGTCGATGGTCTTCGGCACGCCGACCACCGGCAGCCCGCGCATCGACAGCTCGTGGGCGATCGACAGACTGCCGTCTCCGCCGATCGCGATCAGGGCGTCGATGCCGGCCTGCTCGAAGGCATCGATCACATCGGCCGAACGATCGACCTCGACCAGGCTGCCCCCCTCGCCCGGCACCGGCCAGGAGAAGGGATTGCCGCGGTTCGAGGTGCCCAGGATCGTGCCGCCGGTGTGGGTGATGCCGCGGACAGAATCGCGGGTCATCTGGATCAGCCCGCCCTCGGCGCTGGCGAAGAGTCCCCCGTAGCCCTTCTGAATCCCCACGACCTCCCAGTCGCGCGCCAGGGCGGCCAGCACGACCGATCGGATCACCGCATTCAGACCGGGAGCGTCGCCGCCCCCCGTGTTCACCGCGATGCGGCGAATCTGCCCGGTTTTCAAGGGCCTCCTCCTGTTCGATAGCGACCGTGCGCGAGCACCCATTGGAGCTCCCTCCGGGTGGCCGGCGGGTCGATTCTCGCATAGCATTGGCCGATTGGGGAGTTATCGGCACGATTCTTCTTTGCCTGCCCCATCTCGACGGGGAGACCGCTCTGCGCTCGAAACTGCTCTGGATCGCTTTTCTCTGCGTCGCCCCAGGCTGCGGCGAGCCCACCACGCAGTCGATCGGTGAGGCGCTGCGGGCCGATCCCGAGATCGCCTCGTTCCAGGAGCGGACCGGTTTCGAGATCCCGGTGCTGACGGCGGAGCGCGGTTTCGTGACCCTCGGCCGGCCTTTCCCGGAGTCGCGCCCCGACCCCGACCTGCTGCGCGCGGTCGCCGGCGGCGCCATCGATCTCCACAACGCGCGCCAGGTCGAGCGCGAGACCGAGCGACTGCTGCGCAAGGCCGAGGCGATCGCCGCTTCGGAGCGGGGCGTGCGCCTGGTCTACTGGCGGCTGGTCGACTTCGAGCCTCCGAACGCGATCGGCGAACGCGGCGGAGCCGAGGTCTACGCCGAGCATTGCGAGCGCTGCCACGGCACGGAGGGTCGGGGCGATGGTCCCGAGGCCGGCGGGCTGCCGGTGGCGCCGACCGATTTCGTCGCTGCTCGCTTCGACTGCCGGTCGACCGCCTACCTGACCCTGCCGGAGGACGAGGATCTGATCGGCATCATCACCGAGGGACTGCCGGCGACCGGAATGCCGGGCACGATCGCCATGACCCCCGGTGAGCTGAGCTCGCTCCTGGAGCAGGTCAAGCGTTTCTCTCGCCGCTGGTTGGACGAGGTCCCGGGGCCGGTGGTGCCGGTCACCCCGGCGCCCGCGATCGACGAAGAGTTCATCACGCAGGGGCGCTACGCCTACATGGTGATCGGCTGCTGGCAATGCCACGGCATCGAGGGCCGGGGCGACGGTCCGCTGCTGCCCTCGCTCGACCAGCCGATCCGTCCCTTCGGAGCCGAGGGATTCTTGTGCGGCGCCTCCTTGGAGAAGGTGCACCGCACCTTGATCACGGGTACCGCGTCGCGCTGGATGCCGCCGGTCGAGGACGCCGATCTGACCTTCATCCGCGACAGCCTCGAAGAGCGTCTGATGGGCCATCGCCAGCATCTCGATACCGACGCCTTCCCGCTCGACAGCGCCTACTCGGAGCAGGAGATCGAGCAGCTTCGGGAGTACATCACGACCCTGCCCGTATGGCGCCAGATCGACATCATGCCCGCCGAGGAGCTGGCGGTCCGCGTCGCCTGGCGCCGCTGGGCGCTGGCCGCCTACGTGGTGAGGGAGCTCGGGGGCCTGAGCGGCGAGGAAGACTGAGAGGCGCTCTTCATCCGGCGTTTCGACATAGCGCTTCGCGAGCGACGCACTTCGCGAAGAAGCGCGGGCCCAATGGGAGTTCGCGGGCCTTCGGGGCTCCATCCGCGGTTGGGGGGGGCGGTCTCGACCGGAGTTCCTCGCGTGTCCCTGCCCCTGCCCCTGCCTGAATCGGGCAGGGGCAGGGGCAGGGACTCCTCACCATCAGGCAACGAAGAACTCCGGGGCTGTGACCCCGGACGCCTTCTAGAGGGGGATGGTCTTCGGGCGGT
>CAZBBK010000111.1:0-7343 GCA_964490075.1 uncultured Gemmatimonadota bacterium
CCGCGGACGACCGCGGAGCGACCAAAGCCCCCCGCTGACCCGACTCAGCCCGCACGAACGACCGCAGCTCGACCAACAACACCCGCTGACCCGGCTCAGCCGCCACGAACGACCGCGGAGCGACCAAAGCCGCCCGCTGACCAGACTCAGCCCGCACGAACGACCGCACGAGAGCCGGAATCAGCGCCTGACTCAATTCATCCGCCGCGCGTGGCCGCGAAAAGACCGGATTACGCCCCTACCCTTGCCCCTGCCCGACTCCGTTGCCCGATCCGGGCAAAGGAGTCGGGCAGGGGCAAGGGCATGGGCATGGGCACGCGAAGAAGCGCCGTCGAGACCGCCCCCCCAAGCCGCGCATGGAGCCCCGAAGGCCCGCGAACTCCCGCTGGGCCCGCGCTTCTTCGCGAAGTGCGTCGCTCGAGAAGCGCTATATCGAAACGCCAGCTGCACCGTGATCGCCTTGCCGTTCAGCGAGATCGCATGCTCCGCGTAGGTCCCGGGCGCGACCACCCCCCGCTCGCCCGGCTGCGCGGCATCGATGCCGTCCTGCACCCTGCTGAAGTCCTCGGGAATGTGTATCGTTCCGTCGGTGGGCCGCACCGCCACCTCGAAGGCGTCCGCGGCGCGCAGGCTGTCCGACCGGTAGGCGGCCACCGTGGTGAGGCTGGCCCCGACCGCGAAGGGCACCGGCTCCGTGACCAGCCAGAAAAGAGTGTCGCCCGGCGCCAGGTGGAGCTCGGGCCCGGAGTGGATCGGCCTGGACGTGCCTCCAAGCCACGCCATGTCGAGGATCAGAGAATCCAGCGAGGTGTGCCCGGGGCCCGGATTGACGACCCGTACGGGAACGCCCAACGTGTCACCTTCGAAGAGCTCGCCTGGCTCTTCCAGACTAGCGACCAGCATCTGGGGAGCGGCCTCGTCGAGGCCTATGTCGGGCGCGAATCCAAGGGGACGAGGGTCGCCGTAGAAATCGACCGCGGCACTGCCGGCCGGCATTCCCGCATCCACGCAGAGCGAACCTTCCGAGAGATGGTAGTCGCCCATGGCCGCATTCACGAAGTGCGGATCGACCGCGATGTTCCCGGCCCCTTCCCAGCCTCCCTCGATGTCGCAGTGACTGAGGGTCGGCATGGCCCGCTCGATCCGGAGCTGATCGGAGAGGTTGGCCCACAAGATCGAGCTGGCGATCAGCGAAGCCGAGGAGTTGGTGAAGAACAGGCCGCCGGCGCGGTTGTCGGCGATCCCGCAGTTGACCAGGCGTGGCGCATCAGCGCCGAAACCTCCGGCGCCGACGGCGATGCCCCCACCACGCCCCTCTGCTCGGTTGTCGCGGATCACACATTTTTCGAGGAGCGGATTCGACTCCTGGGCGACGAGCGCTCCGCCGCCGTCGACGGCGGCGCTGTTGTCGGCCACCAGGCAACCGACCAGAGTTGGGCTCGATCCGAAGTCACGGTACAGACCCCCTCCCCTGCCAGCTTCGTTGCCGACGATTCGGCGGCTGTGCAGCCGCGGATTGGAGGAGTCCTCGCAGTAGCTGCCTCCGGCAGGGCCCGGATGCGCGGTTGCGAACGATGTCGCAACGCTCGAGAAGCGGGTGCGCCAACTGGCATTGGAGGCCCGCGCCGATCACGCTCTCGTTGCGCGTGAAGAGGCAACGGCGAAAGGTCGGTGCCGCGGAGGATGTGCAGAAGGCACCAGATCCGAAGTTGTCGGCGACAAGACAACCGACGATGGTCGGAGATGCCGCTCCACAGCAGAGCCCCGCGCCCTAGCCCTCGAGGTTGTTCTTGATCCAGCAGCTCACGATCAAAGGGGCGGAAGACTCGGTGCAAGTGATGCCGCCGGCTGCCGCATCGGGCCAGTAGTCGCCAGCACCGCCCACGATGGTCAGACCGGCGAGCACGCTGCTCGGTCCCTCCTGGCCGCGGAACATGATCAGCGCTCCGAGCGCCGCCGGGCGCAGCGCCAATGTGTCACCTGCCCGGGCATGCGTGGGGTGCTTTACTCCTTGAAGAAAGACCACACTTCGTCGCTGGTTATCACATCGATCGGCGAGACGTCCAGATCGGCCCCCCGCACGCGCCAGTAGATCCGCTGATCCGGGAGTCTGTTCCAGGCCGAGAGCGGGGGCGTCCAGCTCGTGTCGTGGATCAGCTCGCTCAGATCTTCATAGCTCGACCAGTAGCTGGCAAATGTCGGAGTCAAGCTCGCGTCCACCGCGAATACATTGTCGCCACCACCATTCGGGACCCATGAAAAGGTGGGCGGCGAGCCCAAAGTGGTCTGGTCTTCGGGGTAGAGCAGGTGAACTTGCGTCAGCTCGGTCGATTCGAGCCGGCATGTGGTGACGCCGTAGATCCCCCATGGTTGACCGTAAGAAATCTGGGCGAACTCGTACCAGTGGATCGAGTGGTCCCAGGTGTTGAGACAGGCGTACATCCGGGTGCTTCCCTGCTCTCCGTAGCCGATCGCGGTGATGAAATGGTCGGTTCCTCCGTTGCCATCGGTATCCACCAGGAACACCGAGGGGCGGCCGGCGTCGATCTCCGCGCAGAGGGCGGACCAGGGGAAGCTGCCCCACATGAGATTCTGTACCGTCGCGTCGTAGTGAGGCGTGGCGAATTCGACATAGCCGGAGAGCGCGTTGTCGACGTCGGAAAACCAGCTCCACCCCCAGTAGTTGTTGCGGTAGCTCTGTGAAGTGTCCATGAAGTCGGCGATGCAGTTGTCGGGATGCTCGTCCCCAAAAGGTGGTTCCGACTTGTCGGGCAACATATTTGGTGAATAGTCGATCGGCAGGCAGTAGTCGTCGTAGTTGCCGGAGCTGGCCATCATGTCGTTGACGGCGGCGGTCTGGGTCTCGGCGCTGCCCGCGACCAGATCATCGAAGCCCTGCCCGTCCCAGTAGCCGAGCAGCATGCCCGCGGCGGTCGGGCCGCAGCCGCGGTACCAGTCGTAAGCCGGAACGTCGGGAATGACCACTTGGTAGTCGAGCGCCTCGGCCGAGACGCCCTCGTCGATCCACTTCGGAGCGATCGGGCCGGAAGTGCTCTGGGCGTCCGACTGGGCCGGCTGCAGCGGCTCGATCGCGTTTGCGCCCAGCGCAACACCGACGAGGGTCGAGCCGCAGAGAATGAGTCTTTTCGAGGCGTTCATGGATTCTGCTCCGGGGAGGTTCGAGCTCTCGCAGAGCGCGGCCTCACGCTGCGCTCCCGGTCAGGATAACCGTACTCTGGATTATCAGCCGCGCTTCAGAGCCTCGTGCGGATAATCCTCCATGCGTCTCTGGAAGCTGAGGATGCGCTTGTTCTGAATCGTCCCCTCACGGATCTCGATCGCCCGTGAAATCGTCTCGTCGCGCTCCCATGCCTCCGGTCCGCCGAGCACTGTCTCGACATAGGGGAGCAGAGCCCGAGAGAGCTCCCACGAAGCGCTCCGCCACAGATAGCTCGGGGAGTGATCGACGGCGTAGTAGGTCGCGCGGCCCACTCGGAAAGTAGGCTGCTCGAAGGTGGTGGGGCGGGCGAAGGGGAATCCCATGGCCTCGTCGCAACTCACATCGATGATCAGCGCCCCGGCTCTCAGACGATCAACGTCGCTCTCACGCAGGAACATGAGGGGACGGTCGGTGTCTTGGAGGATGCCGTTGACGATCACATCGGCGCCGACGAGCACTTCAGACAATGCACGACGCGAGCCATCTTCGGCGACCGCGATCAGGGCATCCCCTTCCGAGACCATCTGCGCGTATCGACAGCCGGTGACCCGATCGTGAACCAGGTACGGCGGGCGCTGCGTGTAGACCGTGATCTCCTCGAACCCGCGCCCACGCAGAGCGTAGATCGCGCCACGGCTGACCGACCCCAGGCTGATCACGACCGCCGTCGAAGCCGCACCGTAGTGACCGTCCAGACCGGCGCACGCGAGCGCGTGGATCACGCCGCAGTAGCCCGCCATCTCGTTGTTGCGGTAGAACAGATGTAGGTCCTTCACCGCCCCGGATTTCCAGAGGAACATCGCCTCCCAGGCCAGCAGGGTGAGGCGCTTGTCGATCGCCGTCTGCGTGATCTCGCGCTGCTGCACGCAATGCGGCCAGCCCCAGAGGATGCCTCCCGCGCGCATCTCTTCGAGATCCTGCGCCAAGGGCTTGGGCAGGAGCACGACTCCCGCTTCGCTCATGATCTCGTCTCGAGTGGCGATCGAGGCCCCCAGTGTGGTGAGCTCCGCGTCGGATGCTCCCAAGGGCTCTCCGTAGCCTCGCTCGAAGCAAATGCGCGCACGGATTTCGGCCGGGAGCACGCCGAGGTGGGCGGGATGAAGGGGGAGACGTTGCTCGTTCTCTTTCCGCGAAGTTGCGATGACACCAAGTGTGAGCACTGATCCAGTCCTTTCTACGGAAGAGGAGAGTCGACGTGCGACGCATCGGACGCTTTGCTGTGCCCTACCGTACTACACCGGCTCGCCCCCCGTCCCAGAGAGGCCATACTCGATCGCTCTCGATCAAGGGATGAGAGACGACTGCGTCGTGCCCGGGCGACCAGAGTCGCGTTTTCCTCCTGAATCGGCGTGCGAGGCTCGCTCGGCGATGCTACCGTACGCGCTTTCAAAATCCCGAACCGCACTCGCGAGACGCGAGAAACGTGAGAGCGACAGATGTCCCAAGAAAAGCAACGCGAGGATTGGGTCGGCGCGCAGGAGCAGCGCAGTTACGGCGCGGTGTTCTTCGTGCTCGGCGCCATGGTGGCCTTTCTCAGCCTGTGGTCGATCGTCGACGAGATGTTCGAGCGGCGCCCCTGGAAAGGGATCCAGTCGGAGTTTTTCGAGCTGGAGGTGTCTCTCGCCGAGGCGGCCCTGGCCAAGGCGAGCGCCGAGCTCGAAGCGCCCGAGACCGCGAGCACCATCGAGCGGATCGAGTCTGGGCTCGCGGGGCTGGTCGAGCAACGCGCGAGCGGCGACTACCGCGAGGCGAAGCACGAGGTCGAGGCTCTGGATCTGGAGATCGAGAAGACCACGCGCAAGTACCAGTTCGCCAAGTCGGTATCGGACGAGCAGTACTATTTCTTCAAGCACGCCCAGCGCAGCGGCGAAGATGCCGCGGCGGAGAAACGCGCGCTCGACGAGACCGAGGCGAAGATGGCCGCGCTGGAGCGCGAGATCGCCGAGCTGAAGAGCGCCAGTGCAAGGGCCGCGGCCCCGATGACGCGCAGCCTCGCGCAGACCGACAGCCTGGAATCCCTGCTGCGCAAGATCCACACCCCGCGCGCCGACGCGGAACGCGCCCTGGAGGGCGCGCGCGCCCCGCTGCGTCACGCCATCAAGCAGCACGTGCTGCCGGCCTTCGACGTCAACGAGTTCGGGCAAGAGGTCGCGCGCGTCGAGCGCTGCGAGACCTGCCACCTGGCCACCAACCGCGCCGGCTTCGAGGAGGCGCCGCAGCCCCACGCCACGCATCCCCACATCGAGGAGCTGCTCGGTCCCCATCCGCCGGAGCGCTTCGGCTGCACCCCCTGCCACCAGGGCGACGGCGTGGCGCTCGACGACATCCACGACGCCCATGGACACGATCACCACTTCGACAAGCCCCTGCTCGCGGAGCCGATCATCGAGTCGGCCTGCGCCCGTTGCCACGACGACCAGTTCGAGTTCGACGCCGCCCCCACCCTGACCCGAGGGCGCAAGACCGTGGAGCACTACGGCTGCACCGGATGCCACAAGATCGAAGGGATGAGCGACCGGCGGGTCGGGCCGCCCTTCCATCACATCGGCGACAAGGTCTTTCCCGAGTGGCTGCGGCGCTGGATCGACGCTCCCGAGGAGTACCTCGCCAACGTGCGCATGCCGAACTTCCAGCTCGACCGGGAGCAGTCGACCGCCACCGCGGCCTTCCTTCTGTCGATCTCCAGCCCCTGGGAGGGGACCGAATCGGTCTCGATGGAAGGCGCCGATCCGGAGGCCGGGCGCTGGGTCTTCGAGGAGCGCGGCTGCCAGGCCTGCCACGCGATCGACGGGGTCGGTGGCGACCACGGTCCCGACCTGTCGAAGGCGGGTGAAAAGCTGCGACCGGAATGGACGGCGGCCTGGATCAAGCGCCCGCGCCACTACAACCCCGAGGCCCGCATGCCGGCGCTGCGCCTGTCCGACGAGGAGGCGCGAGACGTGGCCGCCTACGTGAGCTCGCGCGGCGAGCGGCGCCCCGACGCCGACCTGAGCGAGCGGCTGCGCGACCCCGAGCTGATCGAGCGCGGCGAAGAGCTGGTCGGCAAGTACGGCTGTTTCGGCTGCCACCTGATCGAAGGGATGGAGAGCCGCTCGCGAATCGGCGTCGAGCTCAGCGCCTTCGGCTCCAAGGACGAGCATCTGCTCGATTTCGGCGACCGCGAGGACGTGCCGCACCGCTGGCGCAACTGGGTCGAGGAGAAGCTGCACGACCCGCGCACCTTCCGCACCGAGCGCATCGATTCGCGCATGCCGGTCTTCCCTTTCCACGAGGACGAGGAGACGATCGAGTCGGTGGTGGTCTTCCTGGCGTCGCGCAAGGGGCTGCCCGCGCCGGCCGGCTACGGGCGCGAGCTGAGCTCGATCGAGACCAAGATCGAGCGCGGTCAGATGCTGCTGCGCCGCTACAACTGCCAGGGCTGCCACCTGATCGACGGTGTCGGCGGAGAGATCGGCGAGTACATCACCGAGCCCGGCATGGCGCCGCCGATCCTCACCTACGAGGGGGCCAAGGTGCAGCCGGACTGGCTCTTCAACTTCCTCAAGAGCCCCTTCGTCATTCGCCCCTGGCTCGACGCGCGCATGCCGAGCTTCGATCTGCCCGACGACGAGGCCCAGGCCCTGGTCGACTACTTCGTGGCGCTCGAAGGGCGCGACGGCTCCTACGTCCACACCAATCCCGCGGCCATCCCGGAGGAGCAGGTGGCGACCGGCGAGCAGTGGTTCACCGCCTTCCAGTGCGTGCAGTGCCACGTCGCCCCCGAGCTGGCGCCCAACAAGCAGCCTTCCGAGCTGGCGCCCAACCTGGTGCTGGCGAAAGAGCGCTTACAGCCGCGGTGGATCGACGATTGGCTCTGGGATCCGCAGGAGATGATGCCGGGCACCAAGATGCCGAGCTTCTTCTACTCCGACGGCGACACCCTGATGGAGGACGGCTTCACGATGATCCACCCGATCCGGGACTTCCTGCAGAGGATCGAGGAGGACGACGTGGCGCGGATCCGCGGGGGCTGAAACCGCGGCTTGTCATGGAGATAAGGCCCCGGCTCGAATCCCGCCGGCTCAAGGCTCCTTCTTCGCGACCCCCAATCCATCGCGCAGCTTGCGGATGTCGAGCGCGACCT
>CAZBBK010000112.1:0-7206 GCA_964490075.1 uncultured Gemmatimonadota bacterium
CTTACGGCGAACAGGCGGCTCGACATGTGGAGCCCTGGGATCAGGAGGTCTGAAGCTACTTCTGCGCGGACCCTGAGTCGAGTATCTCAGCCGACATTTAGGAACCCTCACACACAGCGAGACTGTCATGCGGGCGTCCCCCCCGCAGAATCCGGGGGCTTTGGTGTCTCGGATGTGCTGGCGCGGACCGCAGGCCCGCTGGCTTCTTGTGAGCGGTCGTCTCTTCCGACCAGCACGCCGCTACGGTAGTTCCAACTCCGCCGCACCAGCTCGTCCATTTCGGCGGGCGCGAGATCGGCCGTACGCCTCACCCATTCGAGCTCATCTCGCAGGGTCGTGTCGAGGATCTCCGGATCGTCGGAACCGATGACGAAGGACAGATCAGCTTCGAGAAAGCGGTGGATTGGATGATGCGCGTCGTCGCCGAGCCCGGCTATGCGACAATTGGAGGTCGGGCAGACCTCGATCACCGCGCCCGATCGTCGCACACACTCCATCGCATAATTCTGTCGCTTCCGGAGCTGATCCAGGCGCGGCCCGTCGTAGGCAGTGTCGAACCTGTGGCCGACCGGGAATGTCTCGACTAGCGCCAAATCTGTCGCGGCCGCTCGGCGATCGACGATCACCCCGTGGCGCGCCAGGCCCTCGGCATGGCGCAAGTCGTAGCGCAGCTGGTCGGCGCGCTCGCCAGCGGGCTCGGAGCGGGTATGCGGCCCCAGATGCTTGGGATCGATGCCCAGGGCCAGAGCGTGCCCGAGGCGCTGGGCTCCCAGTTCCGCGGCCTCGTGGACCCAGCGGATGGCACTCTCGATCGACTTGTCCTCGAAGCTCTCGCCGACGTAATAGAGAATCGCCAGAGCACGCTCCGGGTCGGCCTCGTTGTGTGCGTGCACCGCTTCGAAGAAGGCCGCCTTGCGCTTCGGCGGATACCCCTCTTCCACCGCGCAGAAGTCGACCGCGCTCAGTCGCTCCCCGCTCGGTCCCCGGCACAGTTCCCGAACCAGCTCCCACATCGGCCATGGATCCTCGCGCGGCAGGCTGATGGCGATCCGGGTGTCAATACCGAGCTGGTCCGCGCCGCGCGCCGCCCGGGTTAGCATTCTCGCCAGCAGCCGCCGGGTCCGCTCGGAACCTGCGCCCGCCGGAGGCATCATCCGCACTTCGAGGTGTCCGACCCCGCCTTCAGCCTGGTCGCGCAGCACCGCGCTCATGAAGGCATCGAGCTCCGACTCGAGCGCCCGATGCGAACCACGCCCGCGCTTCATCCGGCTCAGCTCGCCGGCCGCGATCAGCAGGTTGAACTTGGCCTGGAAGCGCTCGAAGCTGCCGGCGTCGCCATCGCCGAACACGAACAGCTCGCGCAGCGGATAGGCCATTCAAACCGGGTTTTCGTCGCAAGCCAGGAACGAGCGCAGCTCGTCCTTGACGAACCCGGGAAGCTCCCGATCACCGGTCTCGGTTCTCTCGATGAAGGTCTCCAGGTGGGCTTTAAGAACCCGGTAGAGAACCGTGGTCTCGGGGCGCCGGGGACTGTAGAGCGGTTCGCATGGGGGCGCGAGGGACGACATGGCGATCGTGCGTGCGCACGACTCGTGCTCGCCGGCGACCTGTTGGGAGTGAGCGGCGTCCAGAAGGTCCGACGAGGGTGTGCAGCCGTCTCTTGGCGAGTTGGCCGGGGCGCCCCACCCGTGCCTGCGCCGGAGAATCGGGGCCGCGGGGAGGATCGGCGATCGACCCGTGGTGGGTCAGCTCATGCCGCTCCGCGGCCAGGGACCACCTGGCCGAGGTCGGATTAGGCGCTCAAGCTTGACGAGCGGCTCGTCCGCCCTCTCATGATGCCCCCGCCGGCGCCCCCGACGCCTCGCGACCGCCCGCTCCCACCAACCTCCGCCCGACCGCACCGGCACCACGATCTCCGGGTCGTGGATCCGCGCCAGCGTCAGGTTGGGCCGGCGCTGCATGCCGCCGGACAGGGTGCGGGCCTGCCGGTCCCGGCGGTCGGCCAGGCCCAGCTCCTCCAGCAGCGACTCACCTCGCTGCCGGGCGGCCCGGGTGTCGATCCCGTACATCCGACCCAGGAAGCACAGCTGCTCCAAGCAGGTCAGTCGTGGCCAGAGCACGATCTCAGGGGGGCAGAGCCCCACCCGGGCGCGCTACGTGGTCGACGTCGGCGGTGCGGGCTCGCCCCGGCACGTCACCCGTCCCCCGTCCGCGGCCAGCAGCCCGCAGATCAGCTGGATCGTGGTGGTCTTGCCCGCGCCGTTGGGGCCCAGCAACCCGAAGACCTCGCCCTCGCGCACCGCGAACGGCCTACCAGCGGGCCCTCTCTCAGGCGGCGGTTCGCGAAGCCGTGCGGCCGCGGGTCGACTTCGAGTCGGTGCGGATCGAGGACCAGGCGCGGTTGATCCGCGAACGTCTGACGGCGGCGCCGCGGCTCAGGCTCTTCGAGCTGATCAGCCGCGCCGGCGGCCGCATGGAGCTGATCGTCACCTTCATGGCGACTCTCGAGCTGGTGCGTCTGGGCGAGATCGGCGCCCGCCAGCCGAACGCCTTCGATGATGTCTATCTCTACCGCAAAGGGCCGAATCGTGAGCGATGAGAGGGTGCCCGGCTTCGTGCCGGTGGTCGAGGCGCTGGTGTTCGCCGCGGACGAGCCGCTGCCGACCCGGCGCCTGGTCGAGCTGTTGCCGGAGCTGGCACCCGAAGAGCTCTCGGAGATGCTGCGGCTGCTCGACGAGCAGCTCGAGTCGAGCGGGCGCTGCATCCGCCTGGAAGAGGTGGCGGGCGGCTGGCGATTCACCACCCGGGCCGAGCATGGCCCCTTCCTCGACCGGCTGTTCCGCGGCAAGAGGGGGCAGCGTCTGACCCAGGCCGCCCTCGAGACCCTGGCCGTGGTGCTCTACCGGCAGCCGACCAGAATTCTGCCGGAAACGGCGTCCGCACCGCCTGGGGTTTCCTGGCCGTGCGCACCAACGGGCTGGCGCCCTATCCGGGCGAAGACGAGCAGTGGTGGGGCGACCGGGTGGCGATCTTGCAAGCGCTCGGTGTGCTCGATCCCGAGGGCAACCCGACCGCGCGCCTCGACGTGGTTGCGCAGGCCGATGTCGCCCGTCTCGACGCGGCCTCTTTCGACCGCGAACGGGCCAAGATGATCAAGGCGTGCAGTGACTGCCACTCCGAGAACTTCGCCGAGGCCGAGCTGGAGAAGGGCGATCAGCTCATCCGCCAGGCCGACCATCTGATGGCCGAAGCGATCCGCGAGATCGCGGGTCTCTATGCCGACGGCATCCTGAAGAAACCGGAGAGCTACGACTACGCCTTCCCCGATCTGCTCACCTTCCACGACTCGCCTACGCCGATCGAGAACACGCTCTTCACGATGCATCTGAAGCACCGCATGCGGGCTTTCCAGGGCGCGTTCCACTCCAACCCGGACTACGCGCTGTGGTACGGCTGGAGCGAGATGCAGCAGGATCTGACCGAGATCCGTGCCGAAGCGGTGGCGCTGCGCAAGGAGCACGGCAAGAAGTGAGCGGCCGAATCGCGAGCTACGGGCTGTCGGCCGGCGACAGTTCGTAGAGCGTGAAGTAGTAGGGACCCGGCTGGCGAATGCCGAGGCAGCGGACAGCCCTGGTCTGGAGCGCGTCGAATCGGCGGCCGGAGATGATCCGGCCGTCGAAGCGCATCCGCACCGGATCGCGATCGACGAAGTAGTCGACGCGGGGGTAGCCGGACAGGTCGAGATAAAGCGCGCGATCGAGCAGCTCTTGGTAGTCGATCGCGGCGCGCAATCTCTCGGTGGCGGGTTCGATCAGTCCGCCGAGGTCGAGTACCCGGCGCTTGCCGAAATAGGCCAGGTAACCGATGTCGGCGGCCGCCACGACGGCATCGGGGGCGGCGCGGCGGTCGAGCTCGAGTGCCAGCTCGCGCAATCCGCCTCCGAGGTCTTCGGCGAAGGCGCGCGAGGGTGGAACGACGATCCGGGTGTAGAAGAGGGCGGCGGATGTGACGCTGACGGTGGCGATCGCGATCGGCGCCGCACCGCGCCAGCCCCGCGGCAGGTGGCGATCGACCAGCTCTTCGATGCTGACCCAGCCGAGTAGACAGACCAGAGGGGTGACGAGCAAGAGGTAACGCGACACGATCGTGGTACCGAGCGCCAGGTAGGCGGTCGGCAGGGCGACGATCCAGAGCACCACGAAGCGCGACTCTCCGGCGCCGAGCCGGGCGCGGGTCTGCGGGAGGGCGCAGGCGGCGAGCAGCGCGAGCACCGCGGCTCCCTGGCTGCTGGCGACAGTTTTGGCGATCGTGGTGAGGGCGTGGAGGAGAGCGGTCGCGTTCGGGGCGAGCCCGGAGCTCTTGGCGGCGGCGGTGCTCGGCACCAGGGTAGCGAACTGGGTCGCCGCGAAGATCAGCCATGGGAGGAGAGCCAGGCAGGCGGTAGCGGCGCTGATGGCGGCGCAGCGCAGGGTCGCGACATCGCGCCGGGTGGCCGCGGCGAGCAGCAGCACCGGCAGAGCGAGCGCGAGCTCGGGGCGCAGCAGGGTCGCGATGGCGACGAGGGCGCCGACTTGCACCGCGCGCCGGCGATCGCCCGCGGCGTGGACCGATCCGAGCACCACCAGCAGCAGAGCGAGCACCGCGCTCGCGGACTCCATCGACAGCGCGGTCCAGCGAGCGAACCAGACGTCCGCGGCAAGGGTGCAGGTGGCGAGCAGCGCGCTGGTGGGACGCATGCGCAGCGCGCGCGCCAGGGAGTGGAACACCGCCAGGGCGGCGAAGGCGCTGATCCACGCCAGAGCGCGGCTGATCGGCAGCAACGATTCGGCACCACCGGCCAGCCCTCCGATTGCCGCGATCAGCAGCACCCAGAGCGGGCTAGAGGTGCCGAACGACACTTCGCCTGGGTTGAAGCTGTACTCCCCGCGCTCGATCAGATTGCGCGCGTACTGCAGGTGGATGAAGCCGTCGTCGGTGTAGGCCCCGGCCAGGGGCAGCAGGAAGACGAGCAGGAGCAGCGCCGGCAGCAGGTGTAGTGAGCGCGGCGGGAGGCGGTGCGGCATGGGGGGGAGGGTAGCGTCTTCCCGGATTGGGTTGTCGTGCTCCGTCCCGATCAGGCCGACCCTTGGGGCGGGGCCGTCTTTTCCGCCACGACCAAGAGCAGATCGTCTTGACAGAAGAACCCCGTGCCGAGCGACGAGCGACACGCCTCGAGCTGTTCCAGCCAGTAGCTCTCGCGTGAGCTTCGCGCGGCGTAGCCTGCGAACGAATCGAAGAACTCGTCGAACCCGAACGGCCCTCGTGCGCAAGCCGGCCGCGATGAGCTTCGAGCAGGCCGCCGCCATCCCGCAGGCCGGCATGTTGGCGGTGCAGGGATTGATCGATCTCGGCGGGATCGGGGCCGGTCAGAAGCTGTTGCTGAACGGGGCCGGCGGCGGGGTCGGCACCTTCGCCGTGCAGATCGCCAAGCTCCACGGGGCCGAGGTGACGGCGATCGACAAGCGCGTCAAGCTGGCGATGTTGCGTACCATCGGCGCCGACCACGTCATCGACTGTTCGGAAGAGGACTTCGCCCGCGGCCAAAAGTGTTATGACCTGATCCTCGACGTGAAATCGCAACGTTCGCCCTTCGCCTGCGCCCGCGCACTGAATCCGGGAGGCACCTACGTGACCGTCGGTGGCGACACATCGCGCCTGATTCAGTCACTGCTCATCGGTCCCTTGATCGCGCGCACCCGCGGCAAGCAGGTGCGGGTCCTTGCCATAAAGCCGAACAAGGACCTCGCCTATATGAGTGAGATCTTCGAAGCCGGCGATCTGCTGCCGGTGCTCGACGGTCCCTACCGGCTCGCCGACCTGCCCGAGGCGCTGCGCCACTTCGAGACCGGCGATCACCAGGGGAAGATCATCATCACGATGGAGTGAGGCGGGAGCAATCTTCGGCGCGAGGCCGGTGAGGGGATGGCATGGATGACTCGGTGACCCCTTCCTCGCGCTCGGTCACGGCTCCGTAGAGCGCCGCCAGGGCCAACGCCGTCCAGATCCAGGCCAGCGTGGTCCCCGGAGCCGCGGCTCCGACGATCGGCCCACCGAACACCAGGCTGGCCACCCGAGCAAGCAGAAAAGGCGGCAGCCAGCAGGCCAGCACCAGAAGCACGTGGTCCCGAGTCAGGCGCCAGCTCGTCCCGAGGGCACTCCAGGCCGAGCCCCCGCGGTGGGCCAACACGAAGGGGAAAAGCGCGAATCTGGCAAAGAGGAAGAGGCCGGGAAGGACCAAGCAGAGCAGGCCCAGGAACACCGCCGGAACCACGATCGCCCCCCCAGAACACAGTGCAGGTAGAGACCGCGGACCGAGCCGGATCCATCGCTCCGGCGCAGGGCGGAGGGTGTCGTCGAGCGCTGGGCTAGCACCACCGCGGCGATCCACAGCGGGGCGGTGACCAGGAGCAGGTGCGAGATCCAGAGAATGAAGACCGTCCTCCGACTGAAACTGGACTCGATCCCGGGCATCCACTGGGCTTCCACGTCGTATTCCGCGGACCCCAGATGCAGCCTCTCTACCGTGGCGCTGCTCACCGGCCAGTTCCATAGCTCTCCCAGGCGGATCCGCCCGTCTCGATAACCCGGCTGACAGAGATCCGTCGCGACGAAGATGACAAGCGCCGCGAGGCCGAATAAGATCGGCGCACTCGAGAGGCCGCGCCAGGCGCGTGCGTAGACTAATACCAGACGGGGCGATTCCCCGAGTGACGGGGGAAGGGCCGGATTCGTCATGAGACATCTCCTCGATCAGCGCGATCAGAGCGGGCGAATGACCGCCCCGCACCCTAGCGAATCCTCGCACAGTCGTGGCGGCAATATTTCCCTATCTCGGAGGCGAAGCTCGTCTGCCAACAGCCCCCCTCGGAGTCGTCTCCCGATCCTGGCGGGGTTGCTCGTGGCTTTGTTGTCGCCAAGGCCGGCGGCGGCGGACGCGCTGTGCGACGATCTCTCGAAGACCATGGCGGATTCCCTGGCGGCGCACTCCTTGGGCTTCGTGACGATGCATGTCACGGATGTTCCGAGCACCCGCGTGGAGCGCTTGATCGATCAAACATCCAACGCCTACGAGACGGTCTGGTCGAGCGTCCAGGACCTTCTGCCCGAATCGATCGAAAGGGCTATCCACTTTACTCTCGTGTCTCGCTGGCGTCACTTGACCCGGGT
>CAZBBK010000113.1:0-6388 GCA_964490075.1 uncultured Gemmatimonadota bacterium
CCGGTCGTAACTCGCGACTCTGATCGAGGAGCTGAGGGTTGCGGCCAGATTCTGGGCACAACTCACGACTCTCGATCGAGAGTCGCGAGTTACGACGCGAATACGGTCGTGGCTCCGGTTTCATCGCGATGAGTGACGAGTTGTGGCGGATATACGGTCGTGGCTCCGCACTCTCGATCGAGAGTGGTGAGTTGTGTCGCGAAAAGGCGTCATGACTCGCGGTTCCGGGCGCGGAGCTGGGCTTTGTGTCGGGGCAGCGCGCGGGGATCGTGGAGCCTCGCGTGGGCTGGATGGAAAGAGGGCGCGCACCCCGTGGATGGGGCCTCTGGCCGTCCCATCCGGCGGGAGCCCCGCGGCGCGGCGCCGGGTCGGTCGTGGAAGCGGAGGCCCTTTCGGCGAAGGGGACTACGGGGCTGCAACAGATGCCGCGGTTGCCCGAGCAGGTAGGCATGCTCTCGAGCATTCCATCTGTCCAGCCGCCGGTGCCGTGCCACCGCCCGCGACCTGCCCCAGCGCCCGAACACCATCCCCCTCTAAAAGGGCGTCCGGGGTCACTGCTCCGGAGTCCTTCGTTGCCTGATGGTGAGGAGTCGCTGTCCATGCCCATGCCCGAGTCGGGCAAGGGAGTCGGGCAGGGGCAGGGGGAGGGGCACGCGAAGAAGTGCGGGCGAGGTCGCCCCCCAACCGCGGATGGATCCCAGGAGGCCGGCGAGCTCCCGCTGGGCCCGCGCTTCTTCGCGGAGTGCGTCGAGCGAGAAGGGCCATGTCGAAAAGCCGGTTTCGAGCCAAGGATGCGACCTGGGAACCGCGGTTCATTGCGCCCCTGGCCACTCCTGCGGGGAGGCGGGCAGGGGCGGGCGTAGGGGCAGGATGGGAAGCGTTCCGGGCGCTCGCTGGACGGAGAGGCGCCAGATTGAAACACCACCGCGGCAACCACATCTGTCCAGAACCCGCAATCTCAGTCACAATCCCCCGCTCATCCCTTCTTCTACCACTCTCGACAGCGGCTCTTGGTGTGCCCTGCCCTTGCCCCGCCCCGACTCCCCACCCGCTCACCATCGGCTACGATTGCCCGACGCGCCCCCCCGTGCCCGGGATCCCCGATGCCGATCCGCAAGACCCTGCCGATGCTGGCCCGCCTGTGGCGGCCCGCGCGGCTCCTGATACGCTCCAACGATCCCTCCTACGTCGAGCTCGAGGGGCGGGCGCGGATCGTGATCCAGCGCGACGAGCGCGGGGTGCGCTCGGTGCGAGCCGCGAACGATGCCGATCTCTTCCTGGGCTTCGGCTACTGCCAAGGGCGCGACCGCTACTTCCAGATGGACCTGCTGCGGCGTCTGGCCGAAGGCCGGGTGGCCGAGATGCTGGGCAATGGGCGGCTACCTCCCGCCGCCGGGGTGCTGGCGCGCTTCGAGCTGGTCGAGCTCGACGCCTTCATGCGTGCGCTCGGGATCTCCGCGGGCGCCGAGCGCGCCTACCAGGACCTCGACGAGCCGAGCCGAGCCCTGCTCGAGGCCTTCGCCGCGGGCGCCAATCGCGCCCTCGAGCTGATGGGGGGCGAGCTGCCGCCGGAATACCTGCTGATGCCGGGCCCCGAGCCCTGGCGTCCCGAGGACTGCCTCGCCATCGCCACCTTCTTCGGCCTCAGCGTCGACATGGCCGGACTGGCGATCGAGCTGGAGCTGGACGCGATCATCGCCGCCATCGGGAGCGAGGCCGCGGCCGATCTCTATCCGGGCGCGGGGATCGAGCATTTCCGGCCCGCTCCCGAGGGTGCGGGGAAGGCCGGCCCGCGGGCGGAGCGCGCCGCACACCGGGCGACGAGCGCGACCGCCGCCCCGCGCGGCAGCAACGGCTGGGTGGTCAGCGGCGCCTGGACCCGCGGCGGCGCGCCGATGCTCTGCAACGATCCGCACGTTCCCCTGTCGCCGATCCCCGGCTTCTGGTATCCGATCCAGCTGCGCTCCGACGAGGGCATTCGCGCCCAGGGGGCCTCCTTCGTCGGCTTCCCGGCGCTCGCCTTCGGCCACAACTCGCGCACCGCCTGGGGGCTCACCAACCTGATGCGCGACACCTGGGACGTGGTGCGTTTCGTCACCCACCCGAACGACCCCGATCTCTACCTGGACGGGGACCGCTGGCGCGCATTCGACCTGCGCCTGGAGCGGATCGGGCGCCGCTTCGGCCCACCGGCCCAACTGCAGATCAGGAGCTGCTCGCGGGGGGTGCTGCTGCCCGACCAGCGGGCCGCGGACGGCACCGCCCTCGGCTACCGCGCGGTCGACGCCGACCCCGGGGCGATGTTCCGCGGCTACGCGGCCCTGCTCCGTGCCGGAGATTGGGCCGAGCATCGCGAGGGACTGCGCGACCTGCACCGGGGCTCCGCCGCCTGGAACTGTCTCTACGGCGACGCCGAGGGCCACATCGCCTGGAAGATCGTGGGGCAGATCCCGATCCGCCGCGGCGCCGCGAGCGTGGCGCCCCAGGCCGGCTGGAGCGACGCCGGCGACTGGGTCGGCACCATCCCCTTCGAAGAGACGCCCGAGCGGGTCGATCCCGAGGACGGGATGATCGTCAGCGCCAACGACCGGCCGCCCGGCGAGACGCCCTATCTCGGCGCAACCTTCGAGCCGCGGCATCGGGCGCGGCGCATCCGCCAGCTCATCGAGCAGGCGGGCCGCGCCCAGGTCGACGTGGAGACGATGCGCAGAATCCAGCTCGATCTCGAGGCTCCGGGTCTGCGCGACGAGCTCGCGGGTCTGCTGGGGGCGTTGCGGGGGGGGAGTCTGGCGGCCGATCCGGACGGCGACGCGGCGCTCGCGCTGCTGGCCGACTGGGACCTGGCCTTCGAGCGCCACTCCGCCGCCGCCGCCATCTTCACCGCCTTTCGCGATGCCTGGGCGGCGGAGCTCTTCGCCCCGCTGATGGGCATGGCGATCGCGCGTCGCTGGCGCGAGACCCGCCCCGGAATCGACACGCTGAGCCGCTGCCTGGTCGACGCCGACGACCCGTGGATGAAACGCGCCGCCCGCGCCGCCGGACGCAGCCGCGAATCGATGATCCGCTCCGCCTTTCTGGCCACCCTGGCCCGGCTGCGGGCCGCTCTCGGCCCCGACCTCGATGCCTGGTCGCTGGGCAGGATGCAGCGCGTGGAGCTGCATCATCCCATGGCCACGATCCCCGGGCTGGGGGCCGCGTTCAACATCCCCGAAGTGCCCACCGGCGGCAGCGAGGTCACGGTGAACGCCGCCTTCACCTGCCCGGGAGAGGGCGCTATCGATCGGGTGTGCAGCGCCGGCCCCGCCAGCCGCATGGTGGTCGATCTGGCCGACACCGACGGCGCCTACTTCGTGCACAGCACCGGCACCAGCGGCGACCCCGCCTCTCCCCACTACGCCGACCAGACGCCGCTGTGGCGTGAAGGTCGCCTCTACCGCAGCCGCTTGCCGCAGTAGAGCACGGAGCCGCAGGCGATCACTGCGTCAATCGACATAGCCCAACGCCCGCAGCTCCTTTGCGAGCGCCTCGTCGATCTCGGCTTCCCGCGAGGCAACCCGGACGGTGTTGCGCTCCACCCAGCGACGATAGCGAGCGAGCGCCTCGGCCTCGAGCTCGGGGCGGGTCTCCCGGAGATCGATCGAATCGTCTCCCCACGCGGCCACCCGTTGCAGCTCCCCCTGCTCGAAGAAAGCCCGGAATCGATCCCAGGCCAGCACCCGGTCGCCGAACGACTCCGCCACGACCTGATGGCTCTCCGCGGAGGCGCCGCCGGCGCCCACCAGTGCCGGCAACAACGAAACGCCCTGGGTGTTGGCCTCGATCCCCGCCAGGTCCAAAATCGTCGCTCCTACATCGGCGGATGAGACCACACGGTCCTCGATCACACCGCGCCGGGAATCGGGCCAGCTCTCCGGGCAGCGGATCAGCAGCGGCACATCGATCACCTCGCGAAAGAGTGTCGCGGAATGGAGCATCCGGCCGTACTCCCCCAGGTGCTCGCCGTGATCCGCGGTCACCACGATCACCATGTCGTCGAGGCGTCCCAGGGACTCGATGCCGCGCAGCAGACGACCGATCTGCTGGTCGAGGTGGCGCACCTCGCCGTTGTAGAGCTTCTCGATGCGCCGCACCAGGGCGGGATCGGTGCCCTCCCGCAAGTGACTGCCCTTGGTCAGCGCGAGTTTCAGGTCACGGTTGGCCGCCCGTGCACCGCCTTCTACAGAGACCCCCGGCGGCAGGTACGGATAGTGCGGTTCCATGAAGTTCAGAAGAGCAAAGCAGGGACGATCACCGATCGACTCCAAGGTCGTCAGTGCCCGCTCCACGACCGCCGGGGCCGAGGCGCGATATTCCACCTCGAGAGCATCGGCGATCAATCCCACGGATTCAAAAGCTCTGATGCCAAGCTTCCCCAACAGCAGCCCCAGCGAGGTTTGCTTCACCCAATCGATCGTCGTGTAGCTGGAGATCAACCCGTCGTCATAGAGCTGGAACCCCTGACTCCATCCCAGGTGCCCCTGCAGCTGCGCGTTGGCGACGACCGCGAAGGTGCTCCAGCCGGCCGCCCCCAGGCGCTCCGCCAGGGCCTGGTTCTCCAGGGAGAACTGTCGCCCTTGACCGCGCACGCCATGTCCGACCGGGTAGAGCCCGGTCAGCAGCGACGCATGGGAGGGCAAGGTGTGATTCGATGTCGAGATCGAACGCGAGAAAACCACCGATTCGGCCGCCAGAGCGTCGAGGGCGGGGCTGAGGCCGGCGGAGCTGCCGTAGACCCCCAGGCGGTCGGCCCGCAGAGTATCGAGCACGATGAGCAGGACGCTGGTCCGGTCGCGCGTGGCGAGCGCCGCGCTCGGAGGCTCGATTGCGCCGCGGCGCGCCGGCCCGAGGAGAGGCACGGTCGCGAGCACGCCCGCCAGCCAGATCAAAGCCAGGGAGCCGGGGCCGATGCGGCTCGGCACGAGCCGGGCGACCGTCAATCCGAAGCCGAGCGCCGCCGCCAGGATCAGCAGCATGATCGCCATACCGGGCGCGGTGCCGATCTCCACCGCCTTGGGCAGCCAGAGCAGGAAGGCGAGCGCGCTCAGGGTCGACGCGACGACCGCCCCCCCCGCCCAGCCGGCCCCCGCCGAGCGACCGCCGCCCAGCAGCACGGCCCCTCCGCCCGCCAGCAGGCCGAGGGCAACCCCCTTCAGCGTGGAGCTCCCCAGGCAGGCCAGCACCAGCAATGGATGGCGGGCTCCGCTCCCGAAGACCATATGATGCCCGGCATCGATCAGGGCACAGGTCAGCTCGAGCACCAGCGCGGTCGTGACCGCGCATGCGAGCGTGGCGGCGGCTCTCGATCGATTCACCTGGGATCCATAGGATTCTGGGGACGCATCCGACCGGCGTCCATCGCAACGTCCATGCTACCGCGTCGGCGGGGATATGATGGCTGCACCCATCGGAGATCCTCGATGCCCCGCGCGCTCTTCCCGATCCTCGCAACGTCTCTGCTCGCGGCCGCCGCCCGCCCGAGCGCGGCCGCCCCGGTCCACACCACCTACCACTGGCACCAGCAGCAGCCGATCTACTGGCCCGCGCCGATTGCCGGCGGCGGCATGCGCTACGAGCATGCCTACGACTCGATCGAGCGCAAGGACGGCGGCGGCGTCCACCCTCTGAACGACCTCGAGGAGATCTTCTCCAAGGACGACCGCGAGGCGGTCTACCAGTATCGAATCCGCGACGCGATCGCCGGCATCTCTCAGATCGACGGCGGCGCTCAGGTCAGCTATTCCGGCTGCCTGATCGAGAACGTCGGCTCGCTGGCGGACCACTGGAAGTACGACTATGCGCCCGGCTGGGAGCAGTCGTTCCGCGAGGCGCGCGGCTGGACCACCTCGGGCGGAGAGGCCAGGCTCGACCTGGTCCTCTTCCCCTTCCACCACGCCCTGGCGCCGCTCGTCGATGAATGCGCCTTGCGCAAGGAAATCCAGATCCACAAGCGGATCTATCTCCAGACCTGGGGCAGCTCGCCGCCTCGATCGCTCGGCTTCTTCCCGCCCGAGCTGGCCTTCAGCGAGCGCATCATCCCCGTCCTGGCCGACGAGGGGATCGAGTGGAGCATGGTCTCCAACTCCCATCTCTCGCGCGCCTGCTCCAACTTCCCGCTCACGCTCGGCACCGGCGGCGAAATGTGCGATCCGCCCAACCGCGCCGATCAAATCAACCCGCCGCAGAGCGACTGGTTCTCCGAGCAGATCGATCGTGGCTGCTCCCCCACCAACGCGATCCCCTTCGCCTACCAGGCCCACCGCGCGCGCCACGTCGACCCCGAGAGCGGCGATGCGGCGGAGATCGTGGTGGTGCCGGCCGCCATGATCATGAGCTGGCGCGACGGCTACGC
>CAZBBK010000114.1:0-6142 GCA_964490075.1 uncultured Gemmatimonadota bacterium
TGATGTGGCTCGGCGAGCAGATCACCGAGCGCGGCATCGGCAACGGCATCTCGCTGATCATTACCATCGGCATCATCGCCCGCTATCCGGCCGATGTGAGCAACACCATTCAGAAGCTCAGCATTCCAGGCAGCGACTTCAACTACGCCCACCTGGCGGCGCTGTTGGCGATCACCGTGGCGATGGTCGCCGGGATCATCGCCATCACCACCGGGCAGCGCCGCATCCCGGTGCAGTACGCGCGGCGCATGGTGGGACGCAAGGCCTACGGCGGGCAGCAGACACATATTCCGCTGAAGGTGAACACCGCCGGCGTCATGCCGATCATCTTCGCCCAGTCGTTGATGATGTTCCCGTCGATGGTGGCACAGCTCTTCCCGGGAACGACGCTGGCCGATACGGTGATGCGCTGGTCCACGCCGACCAGTCCGGTCTATGTTGTGACTTACAGCTCCATGATCGTCGCGTTCAGCTACTTCTACACCGCGATCGTCTTCAATCCGGTCGATCTCGCCGACAACATGAAGAAGTACGGCGGCTTCATTCCGGGGATCAAGCCGGGCAAGAAGACGGCGGAGTACATCGATCGGGTGTTGACGCGCATCACTCTGCCGGGCGGGATCTACCTGGCGTTCATCGCCATCATTCCCGCCTTCCTGGCTCAGTGGCTGAATGCGCCGATCGCCTGGCAGCTCGGGGGAACCGGGCTCCTCATCGTCGTGGGCGTGGTGCTCGACACCATGCAGCGGATCGAGTCTCACCTGGTGATGCGTTCCTACGAAGGATTCATGAAGAGCGGGCGCGTTCGAGGGCGGAGGTAGAGCATGCGAATGATGTTGTTGGGGCCGCCGGGCGCCGGAAAGGGCACGCAGGCCGCTTTCCTGGTCGACCGCTACCGGATTCTGCACCTGGCGACCGGAGACATGTTGCGAGCGGCGGTTCAAGAAGGAACCGATCTGGGCAAAGAGGCCAAGGCGATCATGGATCGCGGCGAGCTGGTGCCCGACGAGCTGGTGATCGGCATGTTGATGGATCGGCTCGGGCAGAGCGATGCCGAGCGTGGCTTCATCCTCGACGGGTTCCCGCGCAACACCGCGCAGGCCCGAGCGCTCGACGAGCGCCTTGGCGAGCGCGGCCTGGAGCACGTGGTGGCGATCGAAGTTCCCGAAGAGGAGCTGACCGCGCGCATGCTCGGGCGCGGGCGATCGGACGACACCGAGGAGACGGTGCGCAACCGGCTCCAGGTCTACCGCGAGATGACGCTGCCGCTCTTCGAGTACTACGAGCGGACCGGAATCCTGCGACGGATCGATGGCTTCCAGTCGATCGAGCAGGTGGCCGAGAGCATCGTGGTGGCTCTGGAGTCTGCCGCGTGATCGTTCTAAAGTCCGAGCGTGAAATCGAGGTCATCCGCAAGAATGGGCGCATCGTGGCGAACACGCTGGGCCTGATGCGGCGTCATGCCAAACCGGGCGCGACGACCAAGGAGCTCGATGGAATCGCCGAGGACTACATCCGCAGCGAGGGGGCCGTGCCAAGCTTTCTCGGCTACGGAGACCCGCCCTACCCGGCGTCGATCTGCACCTCGGTCAACGAGGCGGTGGTGCACGGGGTGCCGAACGGGCGCAAGCTGGAAGAGGGAGACATCGTCGGCATCGACGTGGGCGCCTGCTCGGGCGGATTCCACGGTGACGGCGCGATGACCCTCCCGATCGGGGCGGTGAGCGAGGCCACCACGGCGTTGCTCGAGACGACGCAGGGCGCACTCGCCGCGGGCGTGGCGAAGGCAGTGCCGGGAGGCCGCCTGGGCGACATATCGGCGGCCATCCAGACCGCGGCCGAGGACGCGGGCTTCTCGGTTGTGCGGGCGCTGGTCGGCCACGGCATCGGCCGTGATATGCACGAGGCGCCGCAGATCCCCAACTACGGGCGAGCGGGCCGCGGCGTGCGCCTGAAGGCCGGAATGGTGTTGGCGCTGGAGCCGATGGTCAACGCCGGCACCTACGAAGTGGAGCTGCTCGACGACGAGTGGACGATCGTGACGGCGGATCGCCAGCTTTCGGCCCACTTCGAGCATACGATCGCGATCACCGAGAGCGGCCCGGTGATCCTCACTGTCGCCGACTCGGAGTACCTGGAGTCATAGGCGGTCAATCGCCGTTCGGAGGGCAGCGTTATCGGCAGACGTGGATATGGCGGCCGAGGGCCAAAGAAGAAGAAAAGGAAAGGCGCGGCTGGACAGCAAACAGACGATACGACCACCAGGAAGGTCGGCAAGCAGGGAGCGATTCAGGTCGAGGGCACGGTCCTCGAGCCGCTTCCCAATACGATGTTCAAGGTGGAGCTGGAAAACGGGCACCGGGTGCTGGCGCATATCTCCGGCAAGATGAGGATGTACAATATCCGCATCCTGGCGGGGGACAAGGTGACCGTCGAGCTTTCGCCCTACGATCTGAGTCGGGGGCGCATCGTCTATCGAACGAAATAGACGTGAACCGGCGGTGCCGGTCACGAGGTTGGAGTCGCAGCGCGCGGGTGCGCCGCCGCTCGGCTCTTCGGCGTATTTCGGAGGAGCGAACCGATGAAGGTTCGACCATCAGTGAAGAGAATGTGCGAGAAGTGTCGAATCATCCGGCGCCGCGGTGTGGTGCGGGTGATTTGTCCTGCCAACCCGAGGCACAAGCAGCGCCAGGGTTGATCGAAACCCAGATGGGTCCGCCAAGGCGGGCCAAGTCATCCACGGGTGGTCGCGAACGCGACCGCGGCAGTCGGCCGATGGCCGGCCGAGGGTGGCGAACGGAGACTGGACCGTGGCGAGAATTGCCGGAGTAGACATCCCCAACGACAAGCGCGTCGAGACGGGACTGACCTATATCTATGGGATTGGTCCCGCGACCTCGCGGAAGATCCTGCGCGAGACCGGAGTCGATCCGGATCGGCGCTGTCGGGATCTGACCGACGAGGACGTGACGCGGATCCGCAAGCAGATCGAAGCCAACGTGCGGGTCGAAGGCGCCCTGCGCACCGAAGTCGCGATGAACATCAAACGCTTGATGGACATCGGCTGTGTGCGTGGGTTGCGGCATCGACGCGGACTGCCGGTTCGCGGTCAGCGCACCCGCACCAACGCTCGGACCCGCAAGGGACCGCGACGCACCATCGCTGGGAAGAAGAAGCCCAGGTAGAACGGCCCTCGGGCCGCCGGATCCTCCATGGAGGCGGCGGTCGACCCGGGCAACCAGGAGATCCGAATGGGCCGCAGACGCTCAACGACGAGAGCCAAGAAGAAGAAGATCCAGGTCGAAGCGAACGGCATCGCTCATATCAAGGCGACCTTCAACAACACCCTGGTCACGATCACCGACACGCAGGGTCGGGTCGTGAGCTGGGCGACCGGCGGCAAGACCGGCTACAAGGGGTCGCGCAAGAGCACACCCTTCGCGGCCCAGCTGGCCGGCGAAGAGGCCTCGCGCGAGGCCTACGAGCTCGGCATGCGCAAGGTCGAAGTGTGGGTCAAGGGGCCGGGCGCCGGCCGCGAGGCCGCGATTCGTTCGATCGCCTCCGGAGGCCTGGATATTTCCCAGATCAAAGACGTTACGCCGATCCCGCACAACGGTTGCCGGCCGCCCAAGCGGCGCCGGGTCTGAGGGATCGCCAACAACACGCTCCACCGCCTGAGGACTCGATCCCGGGGATGGGGCGGGGGCGCATCGCGCTCCAGGAGACTACGAAATGGCACGCTATACCGACGCGGTGTGCAAGCTATGCCGTCGCGAAGAGATGAAGCTCTTCCTGAAAGGGGAGCGCTGCTTCACTGAGAAGTGCGCATACGACAAGCGTCCTTTCTCGCCCGGTGACAAGTCCAAGCGCGGAGGCCGGCGCCAGGTTTCGAACTACGGCCTGCAGCTGCGCGAGAAGCAGAAGGTGAAGCGGATCTACGGCGTGTTGGAGCGCCAGTTCCGCAACTACTTCGCGAAGGCCGACCGTATGACCGGCGTGACCGGCGAGAACCTGCTGCGGCTGCTCGAGATGCGCCTCGACAACGTGGTCTTTCGGATGGGCATGGCTCCGTCTCGGAAGGCGGCGAGACAGATGGTGCGCCACCGCCACATCGCCGTGAACGGCCGATCCGTCGACATCCCCTCCTTCCAGGTGCGGGTCGGGGACCAGGTCTCGGTGCGCGAGCGTGATCGCAGCCGTCAGAGCCAGTACGTGCAGGCCGGCCGCTCGGTGCGCGGCCTCGGGTCGACGCCCGATTGGCTCACGGCGGTGAAAGAGAAGACTTTCTCCGGACAGGTGCTCGCCGAGCCGCGGCGCGATCACATCGATCTGGCGATCGAAGAACACCTGATCGTGGAACTCTACTCGAAGTAGCTGGGTGGAATCGCCGCCCATTGCGGGTGGCGTCCGGTTGCGAAACTCTGGTCGAGGAACCGAAGCGATGAAGATGAAGAGCCTCACCATGCCGAAGGGCGTAGCGGTCGAGAAGGAGACCTTGACCGACCGCTATGGCAAGTTCGTCGTGCAGCCGCTGGAGCGCGGCTTCGGGCATACGCTCGGCAACGCGATGCGGCGCGTGCTGCTGTCCTCCATCCACGGCGCCGCCGTGACCGCGGTGCGGGTGGAAGGGGTGCAGCACGAGTTCTCGACGCTCCCCGGCGTGCTCGAGGATATGAGCCAGATCGTGTTGGCGCTGAAACGCTTGCGCGTCAAGCTGCTGGGCAATATCGAGCCGAAGATCATCCGGATCAAACGCTCCGGCGCTGGCGCGGTCACGGCCGCCGATATCGCCGACGATCCCGAGTTGGAGGTCGTCAATCCCGATCTCCATATCGCCTCCCTGACCGAGGACCGGACGCTCGAGCTCGAGATGGAGATCACCACCGGCCGGGGCTACATTCCGGTCGATCGTGGCGAGCAGAGCACGACGCCGATCGGGACGATTCCCGTCGACGCGGTCTACTCTCCGGTCACGCGGGTTCTCTACGAGGTCGGCGATACCCGTGTCGGTCAGCGCACCGACTACGACAAGTTGACGCTCGAGGTCCACACCGACGGCACGGTGCAGCCCGAAGATGCCGTGTCCTTCGCCGGCAAGATCCTCAAAGACCACCTGGTGCTCTTCATTACCTTCGAGGAAGAGCCTCAGATGGAGGAGGAGGAGGAGCACGACGAGGAGTTCGAGCGGATGCGCGAGCTGCTGTCGCGGCCGGTCGACGAGCTGGAGCTCTCGGTCCGGGCGGCCAACTGCCTGCGCATGGCGAACATCCTGACGCTGGGCGACCTGGTGAAGAAGACCGAGGCGCAGATGCTGAAGTACCGCAACTTCGGTCGCAAGTCGCTGGTGGAGCTCAAGGAGATCCTGGCTGAGTACAAGCTCAACTTCGCGATGGACGTGCAGACCTACCTGCCCGGCGAAGGTGCGGAAGAGCCGGACGACGCACTCGAGGCGACGATCGCCGGTTGAGGCTCGAACCAGACGCCGCCTCGGCGGCGCCGCGCAGACACGGACCGGGGAAGAGCCCGGTCACAGAGGAAGCCCCATGCGGCATTTGAAGAGAACGATCAAGCTGAACCGGAGCACCGCCCATCGCAAGGCGATGTTCCGCAATCTGACTACCGCGGTGTTCAACCACGGCGAGGTGCGCACCACGTTGGCCAAGGCGAAGTACGGCCGGCGCTACGTGGAGCGGATGATCACCCTGGGCAAGCGCGGCGATCTGCACGCGCGGCGCCAGGCCGCCCGATTCGTCCAGGAGCCGGCCGCTCTCAAACGTCTGTTCGAGGAGATCGCGCCGCTCTACAAGGAGATCAACGGCGGCTACACGCGGGTGGTCCGACTCGGCTACCGCCAAGGCGACGACGCCCCGATGGCGATCCTGCAGCTGACCCACAAGCCGGAGTCGCTGGAGGCGGACGAGGACTGAAGCGCTCCGGCTCCGGAAATGGCTGGAGCGCCCGGCCGATCGGGGAGTAGAATCTCCGAGTTGGGTTCCTGGAGAACCTGAAAAGAAATATTCCCCGGTGGCTCAATGGCAGAGCGGGTGACTGTTAATCACTAGGTTGTAGGTTCGAATCCTACCCGGGGAGCCATTTTAACGCCCCCACCAACCGGTGGGGGCGTTTTGTTTAACAGCAACGC
>CAZBBK010000115.1:0-6113 GCA_964490075.1 uncultured Gemmatimonadota bacterium
TCCATTTGGCGGATCCTACGCCGAAGATGCACGAGAGTAAAGTGGATAGCCCTTTCGGGTGATTCGGCCGCTGGCGGCCCGGGCGGCGACCACCGGGCGGCCGCTGGTGCGGCACCTGGCGCTGCATTTCCCGGAGGACGCGCGGGCGCTCGAGGTGGAGGATCAGTACCTGCTCGGTCCCGATCTGCTGGTGGCTCCGGTGCTCGATCCGGGAGTGCACGAGCGGACTGTCTACTTGCCGGCGGGGGACTGGATCCTGATCTGGGATCGATCGCGCTGGGCCGGGGGCCGGGAGCACGTGGTGCCGGCGCCCTTGGGGGAGCCGCCGGTATTCGTGGCGCGACCAGTGGACGAGGTCCTGGGGATGGGGTGGCGGAGGACCGTGGAAGCGGGGGCGGCCGACTGACCACCAATCGGGACCTCGTCGGATGAGATCATCGACACCTCAGGGCTGAACCAGAGTCAGCGTCGAGCGCGGCGCCAGACCGTCCCGTCCCGAAAACGAGCCGTCCGGCCAGCGCACTCGCACGCTGTTCTTGCCCTGATAGTCGCCAATGCCGAAGTGAATCATGTTTTCGTTGCATGAGTAGAGGCTGGTGCCGGAGCGCCGTTCTCGCACCTGGGTCGCGCCGCCCGAGCTCAGCCACACCCGAGCGCCGATCGCGCTGGTGTTGGGAGCGTGGCCGATCAGGCGCAGACGCAGCCATCCGCCGGTGTTCTCGGTACGGTTGATCAGCACGCTGGGGGGCGATCCGTCGTCGTTGCCGACCACCACATCGAGCCGTCCGTCCCCGTCCAGATCGCCGATCGCCAGCCCTTGGCTGTGTTGCAGGACCGCCAGTCCCGGGCCGGCCTCGGGCGTGATATCGGCGAAGCAACCCGCCCCGAGGTTCTCTAGGAGCGCGTTGCGCTGAGGATCGATTGAATCGACCTGCCCGTTCGATACACAAAGATCGAGATCACCGTCATTGTCGAAGTCGGCGAAGGCCGCACCCATGCCTACCACCTGGCGCGTGTAGTCGAGGACGCCCGAGCGATCGCTGACGTCTCTGAAATTTGTACCGTCCAGATTCTCGAAGAGGATGTCGGGGTCGTAGTTGGTGAGATAGAAATCGATGTCCAGGTCGTTGTCGTAGTCGCCAAAGGCCAAACCCATGGCGCCCGATCGATGGGTTAGCACCAGAGTTTTTCGAAACGCGGCGGCGCCAGATCCAAGATGGTCATTGTCCTGGCTCAAGTAAAGCAGATCGGAACGGAAATCGTTGGTCACCAGCAGATCCGGGACGGAATCGTCGTTCAGGTCCGCGAATCCGGCGTTGTAGCCCTCCCCCTGTTCGAGTCCCTCGACGCCCATGGCGCCTGCCATTTCGACGAAACCCTCCGCTCCGCGGTTGATGAAGAGCTGATTCCTGCTGCCGCGGTAGCCTTCGCGGCCGGTAGGGCTGACGAATGTATTGACCAGATAGATATCGAGGCGTTCGTCGCCGTCGACATCCGCCAACGACACACCCTGACCGAATGCCTTGCTGGCGACACCCATTCTGCCCGCGATCTCCACGAAACGACCCTTGCCCCGATTGCGATACAGGACGTTGTTCTCGTCGCGCGCCGTAGACACATAGAGATCGTCGAGCCCGTCACCGTCCAGATCGCCCCATGCAGCTCCCTGGGCCGCGGTTTGTTGCCAGAGACCGTGACGCTTCGCGGACAACGCCGCGAACTCCAGGTCGCCGTCGTTGCGGTAGAGAAAGTCGCGGCGCCGGGGGGGGCCTCCCTTGCGGTGGGGCTTGCGGGTGGCCAGGAAGACATCCTGGTCGCCGTCGCGATCGAAGTCGTTGATCGCTACGCCCCAGGTGTAGATCGCGTCGATGCCCGAGTGTTGCGGATCGAGCAGCTCGAAACAGATCAGCGGCTCGCGGGGAGGCACGGAGCGCGGCCGCGGGGGCGGTTCCGATCGATCGCAGGCCGCGACCAAGACCATCACCGGAAGCGCGGCGTCCAACCACCGGCGCCCGGTTCGGTGCGGTGAAGGAGATGGGGCCATCAGTGGGATTCGTGTGCGGAAGAAGATGGAGTCGCAAAACTCGAGTCGAGTTCCGTAGCATACTCGGAAGCTCTCCGATCGCGGGTCGCATCTCCTTCGGGTCCGCGCTCGTCGACCACAACCCTGCCACCGATTCGTGACCGAGGTCTGTGAGTCCATCTCCCCTCCGCAAGCTGTTCTACGCCACGCTAAGCATCCTGCTCGTGCTAGTAACGATCGAGGCGCTGCCGCGAGTGGGCGGATGGCTGGTGTTGCGCGCCACCGGAAGCGCCGGCGCGGTGCCGCACGGCGACCTGCGGATCCTCTGCACCGGCGACTCCTATACCTACGGGATGGGCACCGCGCCGAACCTCTACTCCTGGCCCCGGCAGCTCGAGCGCTTGATCCGCGAGCGCAATCCGGAGCTGTCGGTAGCGGTGCGCAACGCCGGTGTGCCCGGGCGATCGTCGGGAGAGATCCTGAACGAGCTGGCGCAGCAGCTCGACGAGACCCGACCGCAAATCGTCTGCGTTCTGGTCGGACTGAACAACTACTGGAAGTTCGATCGGCCCTTGCGAGACACGCCCTCGTGGCTCGATCCCCTGCGCAGCGATCTGCGCCGGCTGCGCGCCTACCGCGTCCTGCACTGGATGCTGACCCAGATTCTGCCGAGCTCGTGGATGCAAGGCGCTTCCCGGTTGCCCGACGCGAGCAGCACGCCTCCGTCCAGGGAGCAGACGCTTGCCGAACGCGTGGCGCGGGACGCCCGCGGGGGAGGGGCGGCGGGCGGTGCACCGGAGCGGCGCGCCGGGCGCGCCATGGAGCAGAATCGCGGCGGCGAAAGCGGGATGATTCAGGGATTGAGGGGACCGCGGGATTACGGTGAGGCGGTTCGAGACAAGCTGTACCGGGCGGTGAACGAGCAGCTTCGGGAGGATTTCGAAGTGATGGCCGACCAGATCGAAGCAACCGGTGCCGAACTGGTGCTGCTGACCTACCCCGAGGGTCGATCACCCACGGAGACGGTCAAAATCGAGGTCGGGGCTCGTCGCGACCTGGTCGTGGCCGATCTGCGTCCCGCTTTCAGCGAGGCGAAACAACGGGTGGGGCGCGCAGCTCTGATCTCTCCCGACGGCAGCCATCCGAGCGGCGCTGGGTACTCGGTGGTCGCGGCCTGCGCCTACGCTGCCGTGCGTGAGGCGGGAATGCGCCTGGGGCCGCCCGTGGCCCTCGCCCCGCCGCCGGAGTCGAGCCCGCGAACGCCCGACTACGAATCGCCCGAGTCCCGGGCGGAGCTCGATCGTTGGATCCGCTACGGACGCCGCCATGCCGACATCCGAACCTCGATGGATTACGCCTTGATGCTCGCCGACGCCGGGCTGATCGACGAAGCGATTGGCTCGATGGAGAGCTTCCACCAGAAGGTAGAGGCTCACAATCTGGCCTCCCGGGTGCTCGCGGGGCTCTACCGCAGGGCCGGCCGTCTGCAGGATGAGCGCCGCCACTGCGAACGGATGATCGCCGTGGACCCCGCGTTCGACTTCTACAGGAAGCGCATCGCCGAGCTCGATTCGCTGGAGGCGAGCGGCCGTTGAGACGCCGCGCGCGGCGTTATGCTCCCCGCAGCGGATGTGCCTCCCGTCCCCAGGTACCGATCCCATGCGCAGGCCTCCGATCGAACGCCTCGACCGCTACCGCTGGCGAATTCCCGCGACCGGCGGCATGCGTGTGCCGGGGCTGATCTACGCGAAAGCGGCGATGATCGACCAGATTCACGCCGACAAGAGCTCGGAGCAGGTTGCGGCGGTGGCCCATCTGCCGGGAATCGTCGGCCGGTCGATCGCGATGCCCGATATTCACCAGGGCTACGGATTCCCGATCGGCGGAGTGGCGGCCTTCGACGCCGATCAAGGCGGGGTGATCAGCCCCGGCGGGGTCGGCTACGACATCAACTGCGGGGTGCGACTCCTGTCCAGCCGCCTGTCGCGCGCCGAGATCGCGCCGCGCATCGACCGGCTTGCCGATGCCCTCTTCGAAGCGGTGCCGGCCGGGCTCGGGCGCCACGGGCGGCGCAAACTGACCGACAAAGAGCTGAACAAGGTGATGGTCGAGGGCGCGGCCTGGGCGCTGCGCCACGGGCAGGCACGCGAGGCCGATCTGGAAGCGATCGAGGAGCGGGGCAAGATGCCGGGCGCCGACCCGGCGGCGGTCTCCGAGCGCGCCCGCGAGCGTGGCCGCGACCAGCTCGGCTCGCTCGGCTCCGGCAACCATTTCTGCGAGGTGGGTTGCGTCGACCAGATCTACGACCCGGTCGCAGCTCGCGCGATGGGCCTGGCGCCCGACACGGTCACTCTGATGGTCCATTCCGGCAGCCGCGGCTTCGGCCACCAGATCTGCGACGAGTCGCTGCGCGTCATGCTGCGCGCCGCGGCCAAATACCGCATCGAGCTGCCCGACCGCCAGCTCTGTGCCGCCCCGCTCGGCAGCCCCGAGGCGCGCCGCTACCGCGCCGCCATGGCCTGCGCCGTCAACTTCGCGTTCGCCAACCGCCAGCTCATCACCGCCCAGGCGCGCGGGGCCTTCACCAGGCTATTCGGTGGAGAAGGGGCCGCCGGCCTCGACCTGGTCTACGACGTTTGCCACAACATCGCCAAGGACGAGATCCACAGCGTCGACGGCACCAGGCGCACGCTCTGCGTGCATCGCAAAGGGGCCACCCGTGCCTTCGGACCGGGCCATCCGGCGCTGCCCGCGCGCTACTCCCAGCTCGGCCAACCGGTCATCATCCCCGGCGACATGGGGCGCTGCTCCTACGTGCTGGTGGGCGCCGAGGGGGCGATGGAGCAGACCTTCGGCTCGAGCTGCCACGGCGCCGGCCGCCGTCTGAGCCGCACCAAGGCGCGCCAGGCCGCAAAGGGCCGATCGATCCTGCGCGAGCTCGCCGAACGCGGCGTGACGGTGCGCAGCACCAGCAAGCGCGGGATCGCCGAGGAGCTCCCGGAGGCCTACAAGGATGTCGGCGACGTAGTCGACGTGGTGGCCGGCGCCGGCATCGCCCGCAAGGTGGCGCGCCTGGTTCCCCTGGCGGTGATCAAGGGGTAGAGACTTCGGGCTCGGCGGCCGCCCCGGGTCCTTTCGCGCGGATTCAGGGTCTTTGTTCTCCGGCATCTCGTCCCATTCTGGATCTGTTGGTCCAACCTCGGAGAAGGCGCCATGACCCGTCGCATCACCACCATCGTTTTTGCCCTCTCGACTGCTGCCTCCTCGGCCCTCGCCGCCCATTACTCCTACCGAATGGTGGATCTGGGCACCTTGGGTGGCCACGCCAGCGGCGGTGAAGCCCTCAACGCGGCCGGCGATGTCGTGGGTTGGTCGATCGCGGGGAACGGACGCTACCTTGCCTTCATCAGCGACGGATTGGTCATGGACGATCTGGGGACAGACTCGGAGGGCTATTCGAGCGGCGCGCATGATGTGAGCGACCTGGGCCCCCTGGGGCGGTTCGTGGTCGGCGACCTGGATCTGCAGCTCTTGGGTGACACGCGCCCCTTCGTGTGGAACGAGGGTTTCATCACCGTGCTCCCCACCTTCGGCGGTCGCGACGGCGAAGCGAGAGGGGTGAACTCGATGGGCGAGACCGTGGGATGGGCCGAGCTTTCGGGATACGGCCACGCCGCCTTTTTGTGGCAGGGTGACGCGCTTCAGGAACTGCCTGGCTTGGCGATCGACACCCCCTACGACAAGGCCCACGCCGTCAACGAGGCGGGGGTGATCGTGGGGGAGTCCTGGGATGCATCATCGATCCGTCGGGCGGTGATCTGGTCCCAGGGGCGAGTGGATCGGGTGCTGGAGCTTCTGCCGAGCTGGACCGGGGCCGCCGCCTACGATCTCAACGAGGCCGGAGAGATCGTGGGGAAGGCCTGGTTGGCGGGCAATCTCTCGGTGCCGGTGCGCTGGGATGCCCAGGGACCCGCCGCGCTGGGACGCCGGTCGGAGGACCGTTATGGATCGGCCACGGGCATCAACGATCGGGGCCAGGCTGTTGGCACCACCTACCACGGTGGCCACTCCCAGGGAGAAGGCACCTACG
>CAZBBK010000116.1:0-5836 GCA_964490075.1 uncultured Gemmatimonadota bacterium
GCTTGGTGCGTCGTGTGCGCCGGTAGACCTGAAGCGCGGGTCGAGGTCGAGCCGGTGCTGGAGGATCCGGTGTACGCCGCGCTCCCCCGCGCCCGCGCCCGACCCCGACATAAAGCCCAGCTCCGCGCCCGGAACCGCGAGTCATGACGCCGTTTCGCGACACGACTCACCACTCTCGATCGAGAGTGAGGAGCTACGACCGTATATCCGCCACAACTCGCCGCTCATCGCGATGAACCCGGAGCCACGACCGTATTCGCGTCGTACCTCGCGACTCTCGATCGAGAGTGGTGAGTTGTGACCAGAATCTGGCCGCAACCTTCAGCTCCTCGATCGGAATCGCTGGTTACGACCGGATTCCGACCCTGATGCTACGACGCCGTCGCCTCTCCTCTCCCGACGGTGTCGTTCCGCTGGCGTTTCGATAGGGCGCTTCGCCGCCCGGAAAGCGCCCGGAACGCCTCCCATCGAGCCCCTGCCCATACCCATGCCCGATTCGGGCAACGGAGTCGGGCAAGGGCATGGGCAGGGGCACGCGAAGAAGCGCCGTCGAGACCGCCCCCCCCAAGCCGCGCATGGAGCCCCGAAGGCCCACGAGCTCCCGTTGGGTCCGCGGTTCTTCGCGAAGGGCGTCGCTCGAGACCCGCCATATCGAACCCCCAGACCCCCAATCCCCCAATTGACAATGAGTTAGCCTCCTGATACCCTCCTTCCCGCGTTGCATCTCCGCAACGTCGCACGGCCCAGCCGGGAGAGCCTCTTTGTCCAGCGCGCGCATGCTGAGCTTGGCGGTCGCCGCCGCGGGAGCGCTCGCGGCGGTGCTCTGGTTGGTGCGCGCCGGCGGCCCGGACGAGGGCAGCGGGCCGCGGCCGGTGCCGGTGCCGGGGCCGGAGGGCGGCGGGCAGGGCGTCGTCCGTGCTCCGATTCCGCCCGCGCCCGGGGATCTCCTGGTCGACGTCAGCGATGTCCTCGGCCTCGACTTCGTCCACCAGCTGGTCGACGGCGACATGAGCAACCTGGTCGAGTCGCTGGGAACCGGCGCCGCGTTCTTCGACTACGACGGCGACGGCTGGCTCGATCTCTACCTGGTGCAGAGCGGTTGGGACGCCGACCTGGTGGAGGGGGAGCGGCCGCGCCGCCCGCCGCTCGACCGCCTCTATCGAAACGTCGCCGGCAAGCGCTTCGAGGAGGTCGGCGCGCGCCTCGGTCTGGAGGCCACCGACTTCGGCTTCGCCGCGGTCGCCGCCGACTACGACGGCGACGGCTGGGTCGATCTCTACGTCTGCAACGCCGGGCCGAACCGTCTCTATCGCAACCTGCGCGGCGAGCGTTTCGAAGAGGTCGCGGCGGTGGCCGGCGTCGCCGATCCGCGGCTCTCGGTGGGAGCGACCTTCTTCGACTTCGACGGCGACGCCGATCTCGACCTCTACGTCACCAACTACCTCGACTTCGACCCCGACTACGACTATTTCTACAATCCCGACGCCTTCCCGCCGCCGCTCGCCTACCAGCCGCAGCCCGACGCCCTCTACGAGAACCTCGGCGACGGCACTTTCGCCGACGTGTCGGCGGCGTCCGGCATCGAGCGCCACGAGGGCCGCGGGATGTCGGTGGTGGCCTTCGACTTCGACGGCGACCGCCGCACCGACATCTTCGTCTCCAACGACGCCACGGCGAACTTCCTGTGGCGCAACACCGGCAGCGGGAGCTTCGAGGAGTCGGCGGTCGCCTTCGGCGTGGCCTTCGGCGAGAACGGTGAAGCGACCGGAGCGATGAGCGCCGACGTCGGCGACTACGATCGCGACGGCGGCATCGATCTCTTCGTCAGCGACATCGCCTACAGCTCGCTCTATCGCAACGAGCGACAGGGTTTCTTCACCGACACCGTGGTCCCCTCCCAGGTCGCGCGGTTGACCGGTCGCTACACTTCCTGGGGCGGCGGTTTTCTCGACTTCGACCTCGACGGGCTGCTCGATCTGTTGGTGGTGAACGGCGATCTGCACCACGTGGTGGGCTGGGAGGACCAGCTCCTGCGCAACGCCGGCGGCGGCGTGTTCGCCGATGCCGCCGAGCTCAGCGCCTACTTCGCGGTGAAGCTGCCGGGGCGCGGCGGGGCGGTGGCCGACTACGACAACGACGGCGATCCCGACATCCTGATCACCAACTTCATGGAGCGCACGGTGCTGCTGCGCAACGACGCGGGCGGCGGGCGCTCCTGGCTCGGTTTGGCGCTGCGCGACTCGGACCGGACGCGCACGGCCTACGGGGCGCGGGTGGTGCTGCACTGCGGCGAGCGGGAGCTGACGGCCGAGCTGCGTTGCCCGACCTCGTACCTCTGCAGCGGCGATCCGCGCCTGCTCTTCGGCCTCGGCGAGGCGCCGGTGGTCGACCGGATCGACGTGATCTGGCCCGAGGGCGAGACGCAGGTGCTGCGCGAGGTCGCGGTGAATCGCTATCTCGAGATCGAGCGGAAGAGCGGCTGAGATGCGCGCCACCCCGCGTCCTCGCGCCCTGCCGGCCGCGCTGCTCGCCCCGGCGCTGGCCATTGCCGGCTGCGGCGGCGGAGGCGGCGCCGCGCCGCCCGGCTCGGTGGTGGTGGTGGAGGTGCCGGCGCCGGCCGCGGCGCCCCTCGACGTGCGCGACCCCCATCCGCCCGGCAGCCGGGTGGCGCTCTGGAGCCCGACCGACCCCGAGCGGGTCTCGCGCGTGCTCTCGGCCGACTTCTACGCGGCCGGGGCCATCGACGTGGCGCCCGAGCTGGGCGAGGTTCTCTTCTGCGGCAAGCGGGTCGAAGGGGAACGCTGGGGCGTGTTCCGCGTGAAGCTCGACGGAGCCGCGCCCATCCGCGTCACCTCCCCCGACTACAATGCCCTCTCCCCGGTGTTCGTCGCCGGCGGCAGGATCGTCTTCAGCGCCGACCTCGAGGGCGAGCCCGACCCGCGCGACGGCCGCCCCTCGCTCTCGCTCTACCGCTCGCGACCCGACGGCTCCGAGCTGACGCGCATCAGCTTCAACCCCGGCTCCGACATCGACCCGACCCTGCTGCCGGACGGCCGCCTGCTCCACTCGGCCTGGCAGGGGCCGGCGCCGGAGCACCCCGACCGGGGCTGGGCGCTCTTCACGCTGCTCTCGGACGGAACCGCCCTGATGCCCTTCTACGGCAGCCATTCCGGTGCCTGGATGAAACGCCGGCCGCGCGCTCTGGCCGACGGGCGGGTGGTCTTCGCCACCTGCGAGCCCACCGATTCGATCCGCATCGAGCTGGAGAGCGTGGCGCTGCGGCGGCCCTTGCGCAGCCGGGAGCGGCCGCTGGCGGGGGTGGGCGGCGACTGGCGTTCGTTGGCCTCGGGGGCGGCGGGGGAGCTGATCGGCGCCTTCCGGCCTCATCGTGGGGCGGCCTTCGACCTCTACGCCAGCGGCGGCGGCGGGGAGGGGCTGACGCGGCGCCTCTACGCCGATCCCGAGCGCGACCTGGTCGACGCGCTGCCGCTGCTGGCGCGGGTGCGGCGGCGCGGTCACGTCTCCGACACCCGTCCCGGGTCGCCGACCGGCACCCTGCTCTGTCTCGACGCGCGGCGCACCGACCGCGGCGGGGGGGAGGGGGAGCGGCGGCTGGCGGCGACGCGGGTGCGGATCATCGCCGCCGAACCCGGTGCGGGCGGTCCCGGCGCGGACCGGGCCGAGCGGACCATCGCCGAGCTCGACCTGGCCGCCGACGGCTCCTTCGTCGCCGACGTTCCGGCCGACCTGCCGCTGCGCTTCGAGACCCTCGACGCCGAGGGCGCGCTGCTGCTCGACTCGCACGGCTGGGTCTGGGTGCGGCCGGGCGAGCAACGCAGCTGCATCGGCTGCCACGCCGATCGCGAGGCGGCGCCGGACAACCGCTTGCCGCTGGCGCTCTGGCCGGGGGGGGAGCACGGCGGCGTGGACGGCGCGGCGGCGGCGGCGGCGGCGAGGGCGGCGGACGCGAGCGCGGAGGGGGCGCGATGAGCCGGCGCGGGGCGGCGGCGGGGCGCTGGATCGCCTTCGCGGTGCTGGTCCTGGTCGGGGCGGGCGGGCTGCGCTTCGGGCTCTGGGCCCGGGACCACGTGGCGGCGCTCACCCGCAGCGGCGACGGCGCCGGCGCCAACTGTCTCGACTGTCATGGTCCGCGCGCCCGTGCCCTGCCGACCCGGCCGCGCGGCCGCGCCTACCCCAGCCCGATCGCCCTGGCCTGGGCGGCGGGCGGCGAGCGGCTGCTGGTGAGCTGCGAGGGCACCGGCGAGATCGTGCGCATCGATCCCGAGCGGAAGGTGGTCGAGGCCCGCTGGTCGTTGGGGGGGATGCCGCACGGCATCGCGGTCCACCCGGAGCACGGCACGGTCTTTGTCGCCCTGCCACGCTTGGGGCGGGTGCTGGCGCTCGATCCCGACGCGGGCACCCAGATTGCATCGGCGGCGGTCGGGCGGCTGCCGCGTGGTTTGGCGATCGACCCCGGCGGCAAGACCCTGGTGGTCGCCAACTCCGGTTCCGACGACATCTCCCTGGTCGACGTCGAGACGATGGCTGAGCGCTGCCGGCTGGCGGCCGGTCGCGAGCCCTACGCGGTCTCGATCGACGCCGAGGGGGCGCTCGCTCACGTCGCCAATCGCATGGCCAACCTGTCCACCCATCCCGACCGGCCGGCCTCGGAGGTGACCGTGGTCGACCTGCGCGCCGGGCGGGTGCGGGGGCGGCCGCGGGTCGACTCGGCGCATATGAGCGAGGGGATCGCCGCGCTGGCGGGGGGCGGCGGGAGGGCGCTCTTCTCGCTGATCCGGGTGCGCAACCTGGTGCCGATCACCCAGGTGGCCCAGGGCTGGGTGATGACCAGCGCGCTCGGCCTGGTGCTGCCGGGGCGCGCCGACGTGCTGCAGTTCCCGCTCGATGAGGTCAACGCCTACTTCGGCGATCCGACCGGGGTCGCGGTCGATGCCGAGGGGGGGCGGGCCTACGTCGCCTCGGGCGGCATGGACTGCGTCAGCGTGGTCGACCTGGAGCGGGTGTGGGCGCTGGCCGCGGGCGTCGAGGGCGGGGCCGGCGGCGGCGGGCCCTGGGCCGACCATCTGGGGGTGTCGTCGGACTACGTGCTCACGCGCATTCCGGTCGGGGCCAACCCGCGCGCGCTGTTGCTCTCCGGCGACGGCCGGCGGCTCTGCGTCGCCGAGCGATTGGGCTCCTCGGTCGCCATCATCGACACCCGCGGCGCGACCCTGGCGGCGCGCATCGAGCTGGGCAGCGGCGAGGCCCCCGATCGGGTGCGGCGCGGCGATCGGCTCTTCCACAACGCCGACGTCACTTTTCAGGGGCAGTTCTCGTGTCGCTCCTGCCACGCCGACGGCCACGTCGACGGCCTGGCTTACGATTTCGCCATCGACGGCATGGGCAAGAACATTCTCGACAACCGCAGCCTGCTCGGTCTGGCCGGGACCGCGCCTTTCAAGTGGAACGGCAAGAACGTCGATCTCTTCATGCAGTGCGGGCCGCGTTTCGCCCGGATCTTGACCCGCTCCGATCCCTTCCCGCCCGAGGACCTGGACCGCCTGGTCGGCTATATTCTGTCGCTTCTTGCGGCGCCGGTGCCGGAGCGGCTGAGCCCGCTGCAGGCGCGCGGCCGGGCGCTCTTCGAGCGGGCCCTGACCAACGAGGGGCGGCCGATTCCCCTTCCCGACCGCTGCCCGACCTGTCATGCTCCGCCGCTCTACACCAACCGGCGACCGAGCTCGGTCGCCACCACCACGGCGACCGACAGTCACCAGGAGTTCGACACGCCCCACCAGATCGGCATCGCCGACACGGCCCCCTACCAGCACGACCG
>CAZBBK010000117.1:0-5662 GCA_964490075.1 uncultured Gemmatimonadota bacterium
GCTTCGAGGTCCCCGCCGACTCCGACCCCGGGCCCCACATCCTGCGGCTCGCCGCCGGCGCCGCCGTAGAGGAGATCGAGATCGAGGTGCTGTGGTGGGCGCGGCTGGGGGAGGCGGAGCGCTAGCCCTGCCCGGGCCCCACAGATGGCGGTGGCGGATCGGCGCCTACTCCAGCCATTTGCGAACCGTGTACTCCTTGAATCCCTCGCCCTCGAAGGAGCGCAGCAGGTCCCATTCGTCCTGGGCGTTGCGCCCCCACCAGCTGCCCTCGTAGCGGGCGGTCTGCTCGTAGATGATCACGTTGGGGGCGAGGTCGACCGGCAGATCGAGGACCAGGGGCTCGGTCTCGCGGGTGCGCACCTCGGTGACCAGGCGTCGCTCGCCGTTGTCGGCATAGAGCCAGGTCTTCTTCGGCACCAGCTTCAAGTTCGCCCAGTCCATCTTCCAGCGAGTGTGGAGCACACAGTACTGGAGCTTGGAGAAGACCACCCGCTCCCCCTCGAAATCGACGCTCAAGGTGCCCGCGGGGTGCAGGATGAAGTCGCCCACCTCCAGCGACAGTCCCGGCTCGAAGTACTGGAACCAGTTCCACATGGTGTTGCAGGGGATCCACTCGCCCCAGTTGTGGTCGTGGTAGCCGGGCTGCGCATCGACAGTGTAGGACCGTCCCTCTATCTCGATGGTCCCGCTGACCTCGGCGCCCGGCATGTAGACCAGCCAGCTCATCCGCTCCCAGGGAAAGAGCCCGACCCACTCGCGATCGCCGCTGAACCAGGGCTCGGCACGGCTGGAGTAGGTCAGGTCCCAGGACACCAGACCACTGGCGATCGAACCCTGAATCCTGTAGGTGTCGCGATCCAGAACCACTATGTCGCTGCCGCAGATCTCCACGTTGGCATCGTAGTAGGAAGCGTGGAACTGCTCCACCGGGCACGAATCGGCATCGGCGACGACCCCTTCGGGGGTGTAGGCGATCACTCCCATGAAGGCCATGCCGCTGCCGGTCAGGTTCTCCGGGTCGACGATCGCGTAGGAGAAGATCGCCTGCACGTCGTTGGCGGCGTCCAGAAAGTTGAAGTACCACCACTCCAGGTAGTTGCCGTCGTGCTTGCCGTCGGCGAAGTAGCGATAGTGATAGGCATCATCCGAGGGCCCTGGTGCCACCAGCGCATCGGTCGCCAACGCGGCCGATGCGCTCAGCACCACGGCCATCGCCGTGGTCACCAGCATCTTCTGTCTCCCGATCAGTCGCTGTTCGCTTCACCGGGCGAGAAGGCCGGCAGAGGCGGCAGAGAGTTCTGCCAATCGCCGAAGAAATCCGGCACCCGAACCATGGAAACATTGATGTTGCCGCGGCAGCCGGCGCGCGGCCACTGCACCTGATCAACCACATTCTCGTAGCGGTCCATCAGCACGACCCGGTCGCGGGTATTCGACAATCCGTCGCCGATCGCGCCTCCGACCGTGATCACGATGCCCGGGATCCCGTTCGGCACGCCGCCGCCAAAGATGGTCAAGAACCCGCCCGGAGGCACGATCACACCCTCGGGGATCGAGAAGATGGTGCCGCTGGCGTCTTTCAGCTCGTAGCCCCACAGATCGGCGTCCTCGCTGCCGTAGTTGTAGATTTCCACGAACTCGTCGGCGGCGGAGTTCCTGTTGCCGTCTCCGTTGGCATCACCCTCCAGCCCGGGCGGCGGGTCGGAGAGCACCTCGTTGAGGACCACCTCGGCGACATCCAGCAGGTCGACGTTTTCCTCATTGGGCGAGTAGATAGGCTCGCCGCCGAGCGGCAGCCGCCAGTCCCCCACGCCGTCCGGCACCCGGATCATCGAGCGATCCCGATCACCATAGACCGGGTTCTTGGGCCAGCGCAGCGAGCTGACCACCTCGAAGTCTTGCGTGGTGAGCATGACCCGATCGCCGCCGTTGGCCAGACCGTTGCTGATCCGTCCGCTCGATGCGAACACCAGTCCATCGATCCCCTGGGGATCACCGCCGCCGAATACCGTCGCGAACTGGCCGGGGTCGAGCACCGTGCCGGCCGGGAAGCGGAAAGTGCTGAGCGAGGGATCATCGTCGGTGATGCACCAGTAGGAGATGTCGATCTGCTTGCGCTCCTCCAGGCTCATGATCTCGACCAGTTCGTCCTCGTACATGTGTCGCACGCCGTCGCCATTGGCATCGCCCTCGGGGCCGGCGGGCGGATCGGCCAGCACCTCGTTCAACACCAAGCCCGGCAGCACCACGTCGGAACGGTTGAGACGCCCGGGCGAGTAGAAGGGATCGACCCAGCGCACCGCGTTGCGCCAGTCGCCGTAGCCGTCCGGGTCGCGGATCATCGACATGTCTCGATCTCCGCGTACGTTGCCGAAGGGGTAGGTGTAGCTATCGATCAGACCGCCCTGGGCATCCCGCAGGAGCACCGTGTCGCCGGCATTGGTCAGGCCGTTGCCGATCTTGCCCCCGGCCGTGAAGACCGCGCCCGGCACCAGGCTCGGGTCGCCGCCGCCGAAAAGCGTGAGGCGCCCGTCCGGGGGAATGGAGGTGCCTGGGGGGAAGACGAAGGGATCGTCGTCGTCGTCGCCGAGGCTCCAGCCCGACAGGTCCATGTCCATCACGCCGGTGTTGAAGAGCTCGACGAACTCGTCATGCGACGCGTGGCGCACGCCGTCCTTGTTGGCGTCGCCGAAGAGACCGGACGAAGGATCGGCGAAGACCTCGTTGATGACGATCCACGAGGGATTCGGGTTCTTGGGCGGATAGTTGAGAATCATGTACTGATTCTCGAACTGCTCGGAGAACTCCGATCCGAATTCGAACTCGACCTCCGGGAACGAGCCCCAGCCCCAGTAGAGAGTCACTGTGAAGTCAGCGCCCACTTCGGTGTAGCCGACCGCCAGCACCGAGTGCGCGAAGGCATCGAAGGACCAGCCGTTGACCACCACCTCGTCGTCCGAGAAGATCAGGTACTGGATCGGGCGATTGGTCTCCAGCTCGTAGATGATGTCGTCGCGGTAGGGGTAGTAGTCATAGTAGTAGGTGAAGTAGTACCCCTCGCCGTTGGCGAAGTCGCGGAACGCGGGCGCCTGGGGCTGGCCGGGGGCGTAGGCCTCGTAGACCAGCTTGGACATGGCGAGCAGGCGATTGAACTCCTCGTCGTCGGGGTCGCGCACCAGGTTTTCGTGGTTGTGATTGTCGTAGTAGAGGGCGAGCTGCAGGCCGCAGTTGGAGTGGCAGCAGCCGCCGAAATGCCCGTCCTCGTAGAGGTAGGGATAGTCGTCCTTTTGCCAGTAGGCAGCGCGGTTGTAGAACACATCGCGCACCGCCTCGGTGCCCGGGATCTGGTAGCTGGCGTCGTCTCCCGGATCGCTCGGCGGCGGCGCGCCACCCGAGAGCAGGTCGGTCCACTTGGCGTGGGCGTTGTTGCCGCCGATGATCGGTGTCGCGGCCTGGACGTACTCGACGTCCGCCAGAGAGTTGATCCTGACGATCCGCTCGTCCGGCGAGAACAGGAACATCTCGCCGCTGTCGGCTCGCCCGGCCAGGAAGAGGTAGCCCGGCTTGAAGTAGAGTGGAATCCAGCTCACGATCTCGTTGCCGTAGGCCACCTCGTCCAGGTAGTCGTAGGCAAGGCGCTTGAGCTTCGCCGACTGCGGCAAGCCACGATGCCGGTAGAGCACCGGCCCACGATCGAAGGTCGCCGACACGACGATCGTCTGGAAGGCGTCGGAGAAGCGCGGGCTGTTGAAGTTGTCGGCGAAGCCCGGGCAGTCGGAGAGCTGGCCGAAGAGGTCGGCGCCCGGATCGAGCACCGGATGGTAGCCGTCGTCGAGATCGCCGCCGGAGCGCTCGAAGAGCAGCTCGTAGGCGACCACCGAGCCGTCCAGGGCGTGGTAGGGCGTCACGCCAGCGAGCGCCTCGAGCTCCATGGCGGCACGGGCGGCGAGAATGGCATCGGCCGGCGTGACCGGGGCCGCCGAGGCGGTCGTGGTCCCCCCGCAGGCGAGCAGTGCGGCCAGGGCGGCGCGCATCGGTCCGAAAAGGGAGTGGCGGATGGACTTGTTGCTGCGCATGATGGTGTCCTGTTGGAGCCGAGCGTTGAGGAGTCCCCCGAGGCGAAACCCCTAAAGTGTAAGCGCGTGGCAGATATCGAGCAACTGGCGAGGCGACCAAAGCCCGCCCGAAAAGCAAACGGCCCTCCCGGAAGAGAGGGCCGTTCGGAGCAAGTGGATCGGTCGAGTCAGGTTACTGCAGGCTCTGCGTGAACTCGTTCACGTGCAGCGGAACCGCGGGGCGGTCGATGCGCACGAACTGCCAGGCGTAGCCGGGGATCATGATCGCGGGGCGGGTCGGAACCACGTTTTCGACCATCGCCAGGGCCACCGGCAGGCCGCGGATCTCGACCACCTCGGCCCAGGCCAGGCGGATCCCGTGACCGGGCGTCGGCACCATGCCGCTGGACAGCGCCAGCACCATGTGCTGCTCGAAGTCGACCTCGGGCGCCTCGACGTCATCGGCGTGGGTCTCGGCCCAGACGCGGTTCCAGGTGGCGCGGTTCTCGACCACGATGTTCAGGTCGGGGAGCACGTTGTCCTGGCTCCAGCCGCTCTCCAGGGTGACCGGGCTGAGGTCGAGATCGGGGAAGAGCACCGGCATCTCCCAGCGGTCCATCACCACGATGTGGAAGGGATTGTCGAGGACCGGACGGGCCGAGAGCTCACCGCGCCGATCGACATGGGCGAACACGGCCGCGCCGAGCAGGTCGATCTGGGTAATCTCGATGTCGCCGGTGCCGCCGTAGTAGGCGCCGAGGAAGACGGCGAGGACCATCTCGCTCTCCCAGTCGATCGCCGGGATGGCGCGCAGGAAATCCTGACCGGCGCTGTGCTCTTCCCAGAAGGGGAAGAAGTCGGCTTCACTGGTGAAGACGTGGTAGCCGCCTTCGACGATGCCGGTCTCGTTGCCCTTGTCGAGCGTGGTGAAGGGCATATCGAGGAAGTTCGCGGCCATCGTGGTGGCGCTGGCGAGGGAGGCGCTGAGCAGCAGGGCCGAAGCGGCGGCGAAGGCGGAACGGAACATCTTGAGTCTCTCTTTCATGCGGGGGGAGTTTTTCAATTCTGTGTTCCCCCCCCGCCATGCATCGCTCGTGCCAGTTCGAGAAGGACGGCGCAAGACCTTTCGAGAGCGCGAGTTAGGGAGATGTCTCCGGCCGAGGAAAGGGCCCCGCGCGCGGCCGATTCGTTGATTTCGACGAGGCCGCTGCCGCGGGATTGGGTCGGATTCGCCGCAACCCATTACCAACCAACAGATTCCGAGGACTCGGCGAAATCGACGAGAGGACGGGCTTGGGTTCGGCGGCGCGGCCGAAATGCCAGGGGGATCGGCGTGCGGCAACGCAGCTGCGAGTTCCAGAAATTCTGTCCGCCCTGATTCCGGAAATTCTGGTTCGCCGAGTCGGCAGCCGCGTTCGAGCAGGGACGGCCGCTGAGGGATCTCACGGCCCACGACTACTCCGGTCGCCGTACGCGACGCGGATCTGCACCGCCGCCGCGTCAGATGGCATCAAGATCGATGGCAGGTCCCGCCGGGACCACTCTCCCAAGAAGGCTCTTCCCCTGATCGAGTGGGCGGGTTTCATCGACTCAACCCCTCGGGATAG
>CAZBBK010000118.1:0-5525 GCA_964490075.1 uncultured Gemmatimonadota bacterium
CGCGGCTTGGCCGCCCGATTCGGGCCGGGCGGAAAGAGGGATTGGGTAGCTTAGGCCATGGCGGGGGCAGGCGGGCCATCGGCTGCCGCGGAAGATCGGCGTCGGGGTCGACCGCTCCGGGCCGCCCCCGACCCGCTCTCTTCTCACCCAGGACCCGATCTGGCGGGAGCCCGCAACAGAGGCCCGATGCCCGAAGCCCAAAGCCTGGTCCCGACGTCTTCGTCGGGACCTCTGCTATCTCACTCCAACCTTGCGGATCACGTTGCGCAAGATGTCGGCCCGGCCGACCACACCGACCAGGCGCCCCTCCTTCACCACCGGCACGCGACGGATGTTGCGGTGCACCAGGATGTAGGCGATGTCGGTGATCGGCGTCGACTCTTCGACGCAGATCACTTCGCAGTTCATGATGTCGCGCACCCGGATCTCTTCCTGGACGATCAGTCGGTCGACGATGGTGTCGCCGGTGGCGAAGAAGTCGATCGCACCGAAAAACTCCCGCAGCCAGGGCATGCCGAAGGAGAGCACGTCCTTCTCGCTGACCACGCCGATCACGCGGCGCTCCTCGTCGATCACCGGCATGCCTGAGATGTTGTGGGCGGCCAGCCGGTTGACCATGGCCCGCACCGACATCTCGGGGCCGACGGAGATCACTTCGCGCACCATCACGTCGCGAGCACAGTGAGAGACCTCGATGGTGATCTCGGTGTCGCGGATCGCTTCGACCACCGCCTCCGCGCTGGGAGCCGCGCGCAGCCGCCCGGGCATGCCCTCGACATGGAGCAGCGCCGAGATCGCCGCCAGGGTGTCGATGTAGCTCTTGGTCACATCGGTCGGGGTGACGAAGAGAAACACCAGGTGAACCGGCTCGGCGACCCCCCAATCGACCCCCGGCTCGGAGATCCCCAGAACCAGGTAGAGACGATCGGTGAGCTCGGTTCGGGCGTGCGGGAAGGCCACCCCCCGCGCCAGCGCGGTCGGCCCGGTCGCCTCGCGCTCGGCGATCGCCCTCACCAGCTCCTGGCGCTGATCGAGGGGCGCTTGGGCAACCAGCAGCTCGACCAGCTCGCGAATGGCATCACCACTCGTTCGAGCACGGAGCCGGTGGCGAACCATGCCGCGATCGAAAAGCTCGGACAGTCTCATGGGTGCCGATTGGCGGCGGCCCACCCGCCGAAAGGACGGGGAGGCCGCATGGGGAGAAGACACGCCGGCGGCGTTCGCTCGACATCATAACGGTCGGCGATCGATCAGACAGCCCCGCTTCGCGAAACCAGGCCCGGAATGTCGGACGGCAGGACCGCGACTGCGACGCCCGCCGCCTCCAGGGCTTCGATCTTGGCCGCCGCGGTGCCCGATCCGCCCGAGATGATGGCGCCGGCGTGGCCCATCCGTTTGCCTGGCGGTGCCGCGCGACCGGCGATGTAGGCGGTGACCGGCTTGTCCATCTGCTCTGCGATGAAGGCCGCGGCGCGCTCCTCCTCGTCGCCGCCGATCTCGCCGATCATCACCACCGCCTTGGTGGCGTCGTCGCGCTGGAAGGCGTCCAGGCAGTCGATGAAGCTGGTGCCGGCCACCGGATCGCCGCCGATCCCGACGCAGGTCGACTGCCCCAGGCCGCCGTCGGTCAGGGCCTGCACCACCTCGTAGGTCAGGGTGCCGGAGCGCGAGACCACGCCCACCGTTCCCGGCTCGCAGATCGTGCCCGGGATGATCCCCACCTTGCACTTCCCGGGAGTGATCACGCCCGGGCAGTTGGGCCCGATCAAGCGCGTCGACCGCCCCTGGAGGAAGTCGTAGACCTTCAGCATGTCGTTGACCGGCACGCCTTCGGTGATGCACACCACGAGCTCGATGCCGGCCAGCGTGGCCTCGAAGATCGCATCGGCGGCGAAGGGCGCCGGCACGTAGATGACGGAGGTGTTGGCCCCGGTCGCCGCCACCCCCTCGGCCACCGCGTCGAAGACCGGGACTCCGTGCTGCTCCTGCCCGCCCTTGCCGGGAGTGACTCCGGCCACCACCTGGCCGCCATAGGCCACCATCTGCTCGGTATGGAACGCGCCGTCGCGTCCGGTGATCCCCTGCACGAGGATCTTCGTGTTCTCGTCTACGAAAATCGCCACTTTCGATTCTCCAAGTCCCGCGCATCCGGCGCCGGCCGGGGCGGGTCATGCCCGCGCGCGCCGGATCAGGCCCGCGCCAGCTCGATCGCCCTTTGGATCACGCCGTCCATGGTCCTCTCGGTCACCACGTCGACCTCGCCGAGGATCTCGCGCGCCTGGTCTTCATTGGTGCCGGTCAGCCGGATCACCACCGGCACCCCGATCTCGGTGCTCTTGAAGACCTGGACCAGGCCCCGGGCCACGTCGTCGCAGCGCGTGATGCCGCCGAAGATGTTGAAGAGGATGACGCGCACGTTCGGGTCGCGCAGGATGATCTCCATCGCGGTGAGCACCTTCTCGGGATTGCTCGAGCCGCCGATGTCGAGGAAGTTGGCCGCCTTGCCGCCGAAGTGCTCGATCACGTCGAGGGTCGACATGGCCAGGCCGGCACCGTTGACCACGCAGCCTACCGCCCCTTCCAGAGAGTGGAACGCGAGCCCGGCGTCGCGCGCCTTGGCGTCGGCCGCGTCCTCGGCGGCCAGATCGCGCAGCTGCTCGAGCTCCGGATGGCGCACCAGCCCGTTGTCGTCCAGCGAGAGCTTGGCGTCGAGAGCGATCAGGTCGCCCTCTTCGGTCACCACCAGGGGGTTGATCTCGGCCAGCGTGCAGTCGTGCTGGAAGAAGACGCACGCCAGCTTGGACAGAATCGATGCCGCCGCCTTGGCCAGCTTGGGCTGCCTCGGATAGAGATGGAAGCCCAGGCGCCGGGCCTGGCCCGGGGTCAGCCCCAGGGCGGGCTCGATCGGCTCCTTGAGGATCGCTTGGGGATTGGTGGCGGCGACCTGCTCGATGTCGACGCCGCCTTCCGAGCTCACCATCACCAGCGCCTTGCGGGTGGCGCGATCGTGGGTGATGCCGACGTAGGCCTCGGATGCGATCTCGGCCGCCTCGACCACCAGCACGCTCTGCACCACGTGGTCCTTGATCTGCATGCCCAGGATCTTCTCGGCGCTCTCGCGCGCCTCGCCGGGGGTCTTGCAGTACTTGACCCCGCCGGCCTTGCCGCGGCCACCGGTGTGGACCTGGGCCTTGACCACCACCGGCCCTGCGGTGCGCCGCGCGATCTCCTCGGCCTCGTCTGCGGTTCGGGCGACCTCTCCTTTGAGGATCGGGATACCGCCCTCTGCGAATAGCTCTTTGGCTTGATACTCGTGAATGTCCATCCACTGGCTCCTCGGGCATTGCTGCCCGGCATGGCCTTTACGGTTCTGCCTGGGCGCCGCTCCCGTCTCGGAGAGCCGCGCTTCAGCGAGAGTTCAATGGGACCGGATCGGGGACGGCGAAGCCCGTCAATCCGGAACGATTCGAGTCCCGTCCTCGCCCTTCCAGGCGCGCGGGAGTGCGGAGAAGGAGGTGATCAGCGCCTCTTTTCCGCCGCGGGAGAGGAAGTCGATGACCCCCTGCATCTTCGGGCCCATGCTCCCGGGCGGAAACTCGCCTTCGGCCAGGTAGCGGCGCGCCTCGGTCAGGGTCAGACTCTCCAGGGGCTTGGGGTTCGGCGAGCCGTAGCCGAGCATCACCCGGTTGACGCCGGTGAGAACCACCAGGCGATCGGCGTCGATCTCACTCGCCAGGAGCGCCGATGCCAGGTCCTTGTCGACCACGGCGTCGACCCCGTCCAGGTCGCCGTGACCGGTCTCGATCACCGGGATGCCACCGCCGCCGCAGGCGATGACGATCTGGCCGTCGTCCATCAGAGTGCGGATCGCCCGGGCCTCGACGATGCGCACCGGGATCGGCGAGGGGACCAGGCGCCGGTAGCCGCGGCGCTCGTCGCCGGTCATCGTCCAGCCTTGCGCTTCGAGCTCTTCCGCGGGTGCCAGGTCGCAGGGCTGCCCGATCGGCTTGGTGGGCGCGGCCATGGCCGGGTCGTCCTCCGCCACCACCACCTGCGTGACCAGCGCGCTCACCTGGCGCGTCAGCCCTTCCTGGCTGATCCAGTTGCGCACTACCTGGGCGATCATGTAGCCGATGCCGCCCTGGGTGTCGGCCACCAGCACGCCCAAAGGACGCGGCGGGACGGACTTGCGAGCCATCTCCATGCGCTCCAGCGCGGTGCCGACCTGGGGGCCGTTGCCGTGGGTGATGGCGATGCCGGCGCCCGATGCCAGCAGGGTGCCGATGCCGCGCACCGCGACCCGGGAGTGATAGAACTGCTCGTGGATCTCCCCGGTGTCATCGGGACCCGTGATCGCGTTGCCGCCGAACGCGACCACGATCCGTTCCGGTCGCTGGGTCATCTGGCGGAGATCCTCGGAGAGCGCTTCGATCGATGGGGGCAGGGAGGCGGAGACGCCGCCTAGCCGGGGAGGTTAGGAACTTGGGAGGCTATCGAGGGGGGGGGCGCTGGTCAAGCGAATGGGGGGCGCGGAAGGTCCCGGCAAAGTCGCCGGGACCAGGCTTTGGGCTTCAGGCTTCTGGCTTTGGGCCCGGAGGGCGGACATCCGGGGCGGATCGCGTTGGCCAGCTTGGTGGTGGGCAAACGCGCCGAGTGCAAGTCGACGGGGTCCCCCAATGTTCGAGCCGCGGACGCAGTGGACTCTTCTGTCCGCGCACCAGCGAAGATTGCGCGCTGGACCTCGCGTGGCGAGTCGGGTCTTCCGGAAGGCCGACGCCTGAAGCCCGGTCCCGGCGACTTTACCGGGACCCTGGGGGCGCGCGGGGGGGTTCGATACAAGACCGCATCGTCGGCTCTTTTCGTGCCCATGCCCACGCCCATGCTCCTGCCCGACTCCGTTGCCCGAATCGGGCAAGGGCAAGGGAGCCGGGCGAACGGACGCGACGCAGATGGCGGTCTGAACCGACTCAGACGCGCGGATTGGCCGAAAAGCGGCCAGAACCGCCCATTGACCCGGCTCAGCCTCCTAGATCGACCGCGCAGAGACCCAAGTGGCCCCCTGACCCCGCTCAGACGTCCAGAATGACCGCCTGACACATCCGCCGTCTCGGTCGCGAGACGAGCTCCCGTCGGTGAGCGACCTTACCCCCCGTTTCCACCACCGGAGTCGCGATTTGAAGCCGTTCCCCCCCCTCTCTCCGTCATTCCGGCCGCTCCCCCCCGTCATTCCGGCGAAAGCCGGAATCCAGTACTTCGGCGCGGCACCCTGGGCGGATCGCGCCATTGCGGCTGTCTGCGCGGCGGGGCCCGCGGGGCGTGCGGTGGCGGCGGCGGGGACTGTGGATTCCGGCTTTCGCCGGAATGACGGGGAGGGGGCGGGTCGGAATGACGGGGAGGGGGCGGAACGAGTAGGGGGCTTTGGACGCTCGGATAGTGCACTCCCCCCTACTCCTCCTTCCGCACCCCGAGCGCCGGATCCCCCAGCGCCGGCTCGACCTCGACCCGCAGGCTGTCGCGGGCGGTGC
>CAZBBK010000119.1:0-5331 GCA_964490075.1 uncultured Gemmatimonadota bacterium
GATCTTCTGATCGTAGCCCTGGAAGAGGATATCGGTGTCGCCATCGCCGTCGAGGCGCGTTCGATCCATGGCGAGCGCTCCTCTCTACGAGTTGGCGGGCTCGCTGCGGGTAGTCCGCCGCGATCGATCACAAGGAGGGCCACCAATCGCGTGCGCCCGGGCCACCGTAGGCGCCCATATCGGAGCGCGTGCCGTTGTGATACCGGCTGGGCCATGGCACGCTGTCCTGCAAGGAAGGAGCGCCGGTGTCGATGCAGGGGGAGCCACAACGCAACAGATAGGCGTACGGTCCCCGGCTCCTGAATCCCGGGTCGGCGTCGATGTTGCCGGGCCCTGCCCACCCGCCGCCGACATCTGAGAAACGTATCTCCGGCATACCACCGGCGGTGGAGATCTGCGTCAAACCGCTGTTGCCCCAAACGATGCAGTTGGTCAATACCGGGAGCGGCGCGAAACCGATAGAGATCCCCGCAGCCTGGTTGGAGTGATTGGCGGAGACGGTGCAGTTTCGGATATCGACACTCGATCGGTCGATGTCGATCCCTCCCCCATCGAAGGGCGCGGTGTTGCCGGTGATCGTGCAGTTCAGCAGCGTGGCATTGGATCGAGCGGTGAAGTAGATCCCTCCCGCGTAGTCGTCGGAACGGTTGTCGGCGATAACACAGTTGGCGATCCAGGGCGCCGCGCCGCTGCAGTACATGCCACCCCCCACGGAAACCTGGTTGCGATTGCCGGCGATCGTGCAACGGATGAGGGTCGGATCGGAGTTCAGCAAGCGAACCCCCCCGCCGCTCGAGTGGTCGGCGATCAAACAGTCGCGCAGGATCGCGTCACCGCTCACGCACTCCACTCCGGGTCCACTGCCTCCGCGAACGGTGCAGCGCAAGAGTGTGGGCGCCGCGAACATGATGCTCACGCCCTGACTCCGTCCACTCTCGATCACGCAGTCGGAGAGGGTCGGGGCGGCACCAAGGCAGGTGACCACGGCATCGAAATCGCCATTGCCGCTCTTCAGTGTGAATCCCTCGACGCGAGCGGCTGCGCTCTCGCCCGAATCGAAGTCGATCGCGTTTCCGTTCTCGTCCGCGCCGACCTCGGTTGCGGCTGCGCCCGCGCTCGAGCGCAGGACCTTGTCGACGCCGCCAAACCTCAGCCCGACGTTTCCCGGGCCGACATAGGTACCAGGCGCGACCAGCACGGTGTCCGATTCGCCCGCGGCGTTGAGAGCGGCCTGAATGGTGGCGAAGTCCTGCGGCACTCGAAGGGTGGTGGCTCCCCCGGTGACGAGCAGGCTGCCCAACGCGTATTGGCGCATTCGTGACTCCTTCGAAGGGCCGTTCCATTCCTCGAGAGAAGGACTCAGATCGTTCGCGGCGCCGCCATGCACAATAGATGGTAGCCCGCGTTCCGATTCAAAGCATAACGCTGTTGGCCGGGGGCAGATTGCTCATCCCGCGATCGCTCCCGATCTCGGGCGAGTAGTTCGAGCGTGGACTTCATGGCCATCGATACTACAGCCATTTGCCGTGGCGGACGATGGTCTGGAGCTGGCACGCCGGTGGCCGTCCGCGGGAGCCCCCGTCTCAGATGCGCAAGACCGAGCGATAGAGCGCGCGATAAGCCTCGACCGTTCGATCGAAGCCGAAGCGCTCCTCCACCCGCCGGCGGTTCAGCTTGCCGAGTCGAGCACGCTCTTCGGGCGCGCCGGCGAGCTGGACGATCGCTCGCGCAAGCCCGGCGTCCGAGTCGTAAACGAAGTGTTGCTGGGGTTGCGGCAGGATCGCGCGCACGTCGCCGACGTCGGTGCTGGCGACCGGCAGGCGCATGGCCATCGCTTCGAGCAGTGCCACCGGCATCTGCTCGGTGTCGGACGAGATCGCGAAGATGTCGATGGCGCGGTAGTAGGGGATCAGGTCGCTCTGGTGGCCGACAAAATGTGTGTGGGCCTCCATTCCGTCGCGGCGGGCGCGCTCTTCCAGCGCCGCGCGCTCCGGTCCGTCGCCGACGAAGAGCAGGGTGATCGGGGCGGTGTCACGAAGCTGTCGAGCGGCGGCTAGCAGTCGCTGGGGGTTTTTCTCGGCCCGCAGATGGCCCACGAAGCCGACCACCGGCCGGTCGGCGGCGATGCCCAGCCGTGCTCGGATTGTCGTCTGATCCCCATCCCCTCTCCCCGCTCCACCGAAGTGTTCCAGGTCGACCCCGTTCGGCACGAACTGAACCTGTTCGGGAGCGAGTCGCCAGCGGCGCAGCGCCAGGTCGCGCAGGGTGAGCGAGGGGACGACGACCCGGTGGACGCGCGGCAGGGCGAGGCGGCGGGCCCACAGGCGACGCAGTTTGAAGCGCCGGGCCTCGTCGGCGTTGAAGCCTTCTTCATGGTGCAGGGCGCGCAGCGGGGCGCGGCCGATCTGGGCCAGGACGGCGTCGAAGGCGCCCCAGTTGTAGCTCAGCACGGCGTCGGGGCGCAGGTCGCGGAAGAGGCGGCGCAGGCGCGGCACGGTGGCGAGGGTGCCGGCCTTGGAGAGCGCGGGGATGAGTGTGGCGTGGGGGTGATCGCGCAGCAGATCGAAGGCCGACACGCGGCCGTCCATGGCCAGGATCGAGTGGCGGAGTTCGTGGCCCAGGGCGTGGATCAGGCGCACGGTGCGCAGCTCGGGGCCGGCCGGCACGAAGGTGGAGAAGACGTGCAGGAGGTGCGGAGGGGGCACCCTAGCGGCCTCGCCCGCCGTCGCCTTGGGGGCCGTCGGCGGTGTCGACCAGGACGTGGACCGCCTGGCGCAAGAACCGGTCGCGATCTTCCAGCGGCCGCCAATCCAGAAGGGTGCGGGCGTTGTCCGCGGCGAAAGCCGGGGCACAAGCGCGCGACCGGAAATCGCGCCACGAGGGGAAGGGAACCCAGCGCCGGCGCCCGGTCAATTTCACCAACCACTTCCCAATCTCGATCGCCTGCGAGAGGGGCAGCGGCCGGGCGTGGAAGTGCAGATCGCGGCCCGACACTCGGCGCAGCTCGGCGACGATTTCGCGGGCGCTGAGCGGGACGCGGGCGCAGAGGTTGAGGGCGCGGCCGTCGAGCTCGGGGCCGGGATGGGCGGCGCAGCGCACCAGCGCGCCGGCGACGTCTTCGACCCACACCAGGGGCAGGGGGTGGGCGCCGAGCCCCCAGCCGACGCAGTGGTTGTCGCGCACCCACTGGCCCAGTCCCTCGTGCTGCAGCGGGGTGCCGGCGCCCAGCACCACGCCGGGGCGGACGATGGTGAGCGGCAGGGCGTGGCGGTTGTGGAGGTCGCTGAGGCGGCGCTCGATCTCGATCTTGGCGCGGGCGTAGTCGGCGCGCAGATCGGGGCGCGAGTCGACGGCGACCGAATCGTGCAAATCGCCACGGGCGGCGTCGGGGCCGAGGTAGAGGGCGGCGATCGACGACACGTAGACAAAACGGCGCACCCCCTGCTGGTGGCAGAGCTCGGCCAGCTCCACGGTGCCGGGGATCAGGGTGCGTTCGAGGGTAGGCCAGGTGGCGCCGCCGTCGTTCGCCAGGTCGATCACGACATCGGTGCCGGCCAGCGCGGCGGCCAGGGGGCGGGGGGCGTCGAGGCTGCCGCGGATCAGGCGCAGGGTGTTGTCGTGCAGGCCCTGCTCGAGCTCGGCGGGGAGGCCGTGGGGGCCGCGCACCACGGCGGTCACCGGGCGGCCGGCGCGCAGCAGGTGGGCCACGACGCGGCGGCCGATGAAGCCGGTGGCGCCGAGCACGGCGACTTCGCCGGGGCGGGGCGGGGTGGAGGGGGTGGTGGGGATGGTGCGTGGCGCCGGGCGCGGGTGCGGCGGGGAGCTCTCGGGGAGGCCGGCGGCGGCCTGCTCGCACCACTCGATCACCTCGGCGGCGGCGGTGGCGTCGACCGGGAGTGGGGTGCCGGTGCGCAGTGCGTGGTGGAAGGCGAGGATCGAATCGCGCATGCCGGCGAAGAAGGGGTCCTGGCGCGGGCCGATCCCGAGGGTGAAGGTGGCGTAGTGCAGCAGCTCGCGCAGGCTGTCGGCGCCGAGCATCCGCACCCGGCCCCAGCCCGCCAGGAAGGTGTTCCAGAATTCCAGCGACTGGGTCTTGCGCTCGCCCGAGAGGCGGCTGCCGATCAGGTCGGCTTCGAGCGAACCGTCGCTGCCGATCAGCTCGATGCCGGCGCGCGGGAAGGGGCGGCCGAAGCCGAGATAGAAGTCGGCGCTGCCGCGTTCGGCCTCGACCGCCATCACCCAGCGGTCGTGGAAGGGCGGTCCGCTGCCCAGGTCGCGGCTGGAGAGAGGGGTGCAGGTGCAGCGGCGGATCGCGCCGAGCAGAGCGTGGATCTGGCTGAAGGGGTGGATCGCCTGCTCGAAAAAGATGTTGCGAGCTTCGCGGAACATCCAGTGCGAGAGCTTGCGGGCATCGAGCTGCGGGATCGGCACGTTGAGGACGGCGCGCACATGCTCGAGCCTGCCGATCCGACCGCTCTGGAGGTGGGCGAGCAGGCGGCGGAAGGTGGGGTGCATGAGATTGTTGTGGTTGCTGCCGAGGGGCAGGGAGCGCTCGGCGGCCAGGGCGCCGAGCTGGCGGGCGGCGCTCGAGCTCAGCGCCAGCGGCTTTTCCACCAGGGCGCCCATTCCCAGCTCGAGCGCCTCGCGGGTCAGCGCCTCGTGGGTGTCGGGCGGGGTGAGCAGGTGGACGATGTCGACCCCGAGCTCGCGCATTTGCGCCAGATTGTCCGCGACGCGCGGGATTCCGCTGCTGGCGGCGAAGGCCTGGGCGCGGCCCTGGTCGGTGTCGAGGAGAGCGGCGACCTGCACGCCCGGAGTCTGGCGCAGTATCTGCATGTGGTATTCGGCGATGTAGCCAGCGCCGATCAGGCCGACTCGGGTTGGGTTGGGGGCGGTGGGCACGGGTTGCCTTTCGGGGGTGGCGAAGGGGCGCTGGGGGCACACAGAGGCTGTTGCGCATAGGCTTTCGAGCCCCGTATTCGGCCCTGCTTCGAGATCAAGGCGCCGAGTCCGCGGGAAGGCTGGTCGCCTTTCAAGGACTTGGCGAAACCGGAGCCAGGATGGCGAAGGTGACTGCCGAAGGCAGCCCGCAGGGCGAGCCGCCAGGAGGGCGACTCGTCCACGCAGAGCTCGGAGCAGGGACGAATGTGGGGCGTAGTGAAGCATATGCGCAACAGCCTCCTGGTAGCATGGGGGCTGGTGGTTCTCTGAGGTTTCGATATAGCGAGCCTCTACGCAGGGAGCGGCCGGTATGGGACAACACCTGCCTCTGTCCATGCCCTGTACCGTTTCTCCCAACCTGGCTGGAGCCCCTGCTCAGGGATGATCCAG
>CAZBBK010000120.1:0-3772 GCA_964490075.1 uncultured Gemmatimonadota bacterium
CGGCGACTGTCCTGAGTTTTCGGACGGTAGGTGGTTGACAACCGCAACTACCTACCTTCGACGGACACCTGGCCGCTGATGCCGAGGTCCGCGAGAATCTGTTGCAGATCGACCCTCAGCGCTTCTGCGGCGGATCCTTCGGTGGTGACCACCAGGTCGATCCCCACCTTCAGGTCCTGGCCCGACTTCAGCTTCGGCAGCAGTTTCGTGCCCAGGCGGTTCCACAGCTCCGGCGGCACTTCGCCATGCACGCGGAGAGTCTGCCTGCTTGCAGGAAGATCATCATCTTCGCCGTCACCTGGCCCTGGGTCCGGCTGCGGTGGATCGCCTGGTCCGGCGTCGGGTTCTGGCGAGTCTTCCGGCCCTGGCTCCGGTTGGAGGACCAGTGCCTTCGCTGTGTCCTTCAGCAGCAGAAACACGCCCGACTCGAACGACACTTCATCCACGCCCATCGACTCATCGAAGTAGACGCGATCGTAGGCGCCGTCGGCCTTCTTTCCCGACGCCAGTCCGAAATCTCCCTTGCCGACGAACTCGACGACTTTGTTCCTGAGCACGGCGTCCGGATCGACCAGTCGGGTCAAGGATCCATCCAGGAAGCTCTGGCGCAGGCTGGACAGGGGCCAGGCGCCCTCCTTCTTCAGGGCCGGTGGCCAGTTGCGCTCCAGATATCCCGCGCCGACCGACTCGTTGAGCAGGGCGTTCGACTTGAGCGCGGTGATCACGCGTCCGCAAAGACTCTCGCTGCCGCTGGCATGACCGGCGCCCAGGTTGATCGCCTCGAGGCCGCCGTTGCCCTCTCCGTTGTAGAGGGCGACGTGGATGTAGTCCGCCCAGACCTCGTCGCGCGCGGCCTCCTCTGCGTCCGCCACCCGGGTCTTGATCTGGGCGCGGTCGGCGGGATCGAAGTCGCCGCCCAGGGTGCCTTGCGCGACCTCGGCGGCCACCCGCTTCCAGGACAGCCAGTGAGCGACCTTGCCGTGCAGGCTCCGGCCGGGCTTCCTGACCACCCAGACCAGGGATCCCGGGTAGAGACGGGCGCCGGTGCCCCGCTTCTGGGTCCACTCGGCGATCTCGTCCTTCGTTGCCCCGCTGTCCTGCCATTCCTTTCCCGGGTCCGCCACCACCAGGGTCAGGCGCGGCGAGTCGGAAATAGACGGACTGTCGGCCGGGAAGAAGACCCGGGGAATGTGGGCTCCCTTGTCGAACTCGCTCTGCACCAGCGTCCGCAGGGCCGGTTGGATCTCGGACTCGTCATCGAGCGAGGCGCGGCGGTCGCTGACCACCTTCTTCATGGTCGGCGTGTGGCTGATCTTGAAGCCGTCGGAGCCGATCTTGCGCAGGAAGTAGGAGCGATCTTCCAGCGCCATCGTGGCCGTATCCACCGAGGTCGTGTCCACCTCGGGCTCACCGAGGGCGAAGCGCAGCTCCGGCAGGTGGGCGACCTTGTCCACCTGTCCGCCCGACGACTCGAAGAGGATGGAGGTGCCGACCCGCCGGTGAATGTCGCGCAAGGCCCCCTTGGTGTCGGCATCGAGGGCGCGGGCGTGGGAGTGATCCCCGGCAATGTCCGCGTCGATGGCGGCAAGCAGGCGCGACTCGCCCAGTTGCCCCAGCACCACGCTACGGAACTCGGGCACATCCAGCGGCGCCGAGCCCAGCGTGATCAAGGGTTCCCGGCGGGCCTTGGAGAACGCATCCTTGTGCGCCCAGGAGATCCACTGCGCCAGCATGGCCAGCGTCCCGCGGGTCTGCTGGAACTGGCTCAGCGCCTGCCACTTGCGCTGGAAGACCGAGAGCGCCGCCGGGTGGAAGGGGTAGCAGGCGGCAAAGCGCGCCCGCAGATGCTCGCGCGCCTTGGCCTCGGTGCCGGCGCTGTCCACCGCCGTCCATTCGGGCGGGAGCTGGGCGCGGCGTTCGAAGCACCAGTCAGCAAAGGCCTTGCAGACCCTTCCCCGCGTCTTCTCGTCGCCCAGATCGTCGAACAGGCGCTTGCGCACCACCTCGCCGATCTCGGCCTCGTCGTTGGCGATCAGGTCCTTGGCGACTCGCCGCACAACCTTGGTGATCTTGTCCTGCCACTCCATGTCGAAGTCGCTCATCTCGACCTGGCTGCGCGGCAGGCTGATCACGGCCGCCCCGCGGGTGGTGGCGGTCATGGCCACGGTCAGGTTCTGAATGAAGGCGTGGAACTTGTCGGCCTGGTTGCGGTGACGGTTGACGAAGTTGAGCACCTCGTCGAACAGGATCAGCACCGGCGCATCCGCCGCGGCGAAGACCCGGCCGAGGGACTCCGTGCCGGGCGGCGTGGTCCTGGCGTCCTGGCCCAGCTCCGCCACGCCCTTGTCTCCGGCGAGCTGGCGCGCCAGGTCGATCCAGGGCGTCTCGCAGCCGTCGCGCGGGTCCCAGGCGTTGCCCACGAAGGCCGCGACCTTGGCCTGGGGCGCTTCCGAAAGGCCGGCCTCTTTCAGAAGTCCGGCAACCCCCGCCAGCTCGCCGACCTTCTTGCCGGCGGTGGCCATGTGATAGAGCGCGGTCAGGGTGTGGGTCTTGCCGCCGCCGAACTGGGTCACCAGGGTCATCACCGGTGAAGTGTTCGTCGTCTCGCCCGCCAAGCGCCGCAACACCATGCCCGAATGCTCACGCAGGGCGCGGGTGAAGCTGGTGCGGGCGAAGAACTGCCCCGGGTCGCGGTAGTCCGCGGGCGCGGTGCCGCCGACCACCTGTTCGAGGTGGATCGCGAACTCGTCGGGATTGAAGGAACGGCCCTCGCGGACCTCCTTACGCGGGGTGGCGACCTTGTACCAGGGCTCGAGTTTGGGGGGCATGCTTACACTCCTCGGGGGCGGCGCAGTCGATCGAAGAGCGCCAGGGACGGACGTTTCAGACGCGCCAGGTTGGCGTAGGCCACCGGCGCAAAGTCGTTGTCATGGTCGAAGGCGCGATAGCGGAAGCCGTCGGTGACGACCACGTCCCGCGCCACGCCGAGGGCGGCGACATAGTCCTCGGCCTGCTTGCGGGCGCCCTCGAGCCCGCTGCCGAGGCGCTTGACCTCGATCACGAAGCGGCAGTTCTCCGGCGTCCGCGGCAAGGACGAGAAGAGCGCCACGTCGATGCGCCGCCACTCCACGGCGATCCACTCCTGGGGCCAGCCCAGCGCCCGCAGGAAAGGCACCACGAAGTGGGCGGTCATCTCGTTCTCGTTGGGAGCATCGCCGAGGCGCTCGTCGTCGCCGTAGAGCCCGATGAGGTCGCGGGCCAGGCCGACCACGTCCCGCAGGGTCTTGGGCACCTCCTCCAAGGGCGGCTCCGCCACCGGCAGGGTGGGCAGCGGCGCCTCCTGCCAGCGGGTCAGACCCGAACCGAGGAAGCTCCGCGCGTAGTCCACGGCCGCTTCGTTCTGCACGCGAGAAAGACGCCGCGGATTGGCGCCGAAGACGCTCCCTTCGAAGGAATAGGGCTCGGGCAGGCGGAACCAGCGCACCCGGCGGCCGTGGCGCAGGTCCCAGCCGTTGACGTCGTCGAAGGGCGCGAGGAACTCGTAGTCTCCCGCCACCAGCCCCACCGCGGCGACCGTCGACAGGGCGGTGCGCAGCAGGACGAGGTCGCCGGGTTGCAGCTCCTGCGCAAAGCGCCGCACATGGCCGTCCCCGCCGGTCCGATCGGGCCGCCAGGGCCCATCGTCGCCCGGGCCGATCAGCGCCACGCCGTGGGTCAGGAACAGTTCGGCGTAGGGCCGGTCCACCGGCCCGCCGGAGACCTGCCAGACGGG
>CAZBBK010000120.1:3872-5220 GCA_964490075.1 uncultured Gemmatimonadota bacterium
GAGCAGTGCTTCGTGGGCGCGATCCTCGACGAACAGGTCGATCTTCACCGGGCTACTCATCGATCAACCCGCGCAGCAACAGACTCTCGAACAGGCCGTCCTCCCTGCCGCTCGTCAAGGCCGCCGCGACCTCGCTGTCCTGGAAGAGCGGTCCGGTGACGTCGAAGGGCCGGATCTCGCTCGCGCGCCCCCGCCGGCGCACGTTGAAGAGCCCGATCTCCTCCGGCTTCGAGCGCGCCCGCTTCAGCACGGCATCGCAGAAGAGCGGCGAGTGGGTGGTCACCACGACCTGCCGGTTCTGCTCCAGGGCCAGCGAGAGCAGGAGCTGTGCGATCAGCTCCAGCCTTCTCGGGTGCACGCCGTTCTCCGGCTCCTCGAACGCCACCAGCGAGCCGCCCCAGGGGTTCACCGCGGTGGCGCACAGGGCAAGGACCCGCAGCGTGCCTTCCGAGACGATGCGCGAGGAGTAGTCGGTGCCGTCCTGGCGCACGAGCAGATCCAGCGTGCCCCGGCGTTTGTCCAGATCGACGTCCAGCGCCTCGATGCTCGGCACGATCGACTTCAGGGTGCGGGAGATCGCAGCGAAGTGCTTGGGCTTCTCCGCCTTCAGCTTGTAGAGGAACGGGGCGACGTGCTCGCCGAGCACGCCGATGTCCTCGACGTCGGAGGGAGGCCGAGGATCGCGCATCGCGACGCGGGGATCGAGGTAGTAGGTGCGCCAGTCGGCGAGCTCCCCGCGGGTCTTTTCCAGCCAGCGATACTCGGCCCCGCCGAGGCGCGGATCAGACAGGATCGTGTGGTTGAGGCCCACCGGCTCCTGCCGGGGGTGGGCCGGTTTGCTCTTGCGGCGAATGTGCAGGTTGGGCTCTACCCGCTCGATCGCCGCCCGCCCCTTCGGCTCCCCCCGGGCCGTGAGTAGGGCCAGGTACTCGTCGGCCGTGGTGAGCTTCCCTGAGCCCGGCTGGATCTGGACCTTGACCCGGTACCGGTAGGTCTCCCTGCGGGCGGTCAGATCGGCATCGAGCGAGAACTCCGCTCTCTTCTGAGAGAGGAGCTGGCTCAGACCCTCGGCCGGAAAGGTGAACGCTTCGATCGGATGGCCCCGGATCGGCTCGGCCAAGGCGTCGGCGAGCGTGCGCTCCGTGCCGATCCGGGAGAGCGCCTGGATGGCGTCGAGCAGGTTGCTCTTCCCCGCGGCGTTCGGCCCGAAGAGCACCGCGAACCGCGGGAAGTCCACGGTCACGTCGGCCAGAGACTTGAAGCCTCGGACGGTGAATCTCTTCAGCACGGAAACCTCCTCATCTCGGCACCGCCAGCAGCATGGCGTCGAGCAGGCGCTTCTCCTCGG
>CAZBBK010000121.1:0-5118 GCA_964490075.1 uncultured Gemmatimonadota bacterium
GCGCCGGTGTAGATCGAGGCCTGACACGCGAAGGTGTAGGAGGGGAAGACCGTCGTGCCCCATTCCACGGCGGCATACTGGCCGGTGCCGGCGTCGCCGAGCACCAGATCGGAGATGTTGGGAATGCTGTCTGGACTGTTGATGAGCAGTCCGTAGAGCGCATCTCGGTTGCATCCGTCGATGTCGATGAACACGACGTGCTCGGGATTCACGGGGTAGGCCCGGGCCGCGCATAGCCCCGCGCTCAGCATGGTTCAGCAGCAGAAGACTCGATGGGCTCTCATCAGACGACTCCCCTCGCCCTCCACCATATCCTTTCATGGCGGACGCCGGGGGATGCTCTCATCGCGCGGCATCTCTACCAGCTCAGCCGGTGGCTCGCGGCGATCTTCTCGATCCGCTCCCCGGCGACACCCGCCGTCTGCGCCTCCTCCGGCCAGCTCCGAACCGCCCCGACGACCTCCTCCAGGATCGCGTCCGCCCTTCCCCGTTTCAACGATGCCACCTCGGCGCTCGCCTTCAGATCGGCACGCACGAAGCCGTCGCGTTTGCCGTTGACCGTCATCTGGTGGCAAGAGGTCCAGTCACCTTTCGGGTTGTAGGCCCACATGAGGTCGAAGGCCGGAGAGAGGGACCATCGGCCGCGCTGGTCCATCAGGAAGGCGATGTTCTTGACGTGATCGTCCTGGTTGCGCGCCACCACACTGAAAACGACGCGCCGGAACTGCTGCTCCAGGTCGTCCATCGGCAAGCCGAGGCGGCGCATGACCTGGAAGGCTCGCTCATGGCCATGTGCGCCGGCCTGCTCGAAGTCCAGGTGGGCCATCGCGCCCAGAGATTGCATGTGCAACCGGCCGCCGCCCTCGGGTCGGTCGAAGCGCCGGGTCATGAAGTGCCGGCGCCCGCCTTCCTCCAGCAAGCGACACTCGGTCATGTCGATGCCCGCGCGCAGGGCCATGCGGTGGTAGGCGTACTCGATGGCGCCGTAGCCCTTGGGATCGGCGAGCTCCTTGTCGCGGTTGTTGCTCACGCCGTCGAACTTGATCAGCCACTGGGAGAAGCCCGGTGGGCCGTCGAGCTGGCCCGCGCGGACCTCACCCGTGTGCGGATTCCAGGCGATCAGCGCCTTGGCGCGGGCTCCACCCGCGCTGGTGCCCACACGGAGGATGTCCAGAAGGCCAGCGTGAGGGTCGTCCGCCGGTAGGTTGGTGACAAGGTCCCTGCGCTCGCGCAAGACCTCGGAGGCCAGCTCCACCAGCGCCGCGATCTCGAGCGGCCCGCCCTCGTCCGGTGCGGGCCCGAGCACGGGACGGAAGGACATGGCCCCCATGGCGCGGTTGCCGATGTAGCAGAGCCGCTCGAGGGATCCGAAGCTCTCGGGGGTGCGACCCCGACGCGCCAGCCAGGAGTCGATGACCGCGTTTCCGAACCTGTCCGGCAGCACGTCGGCCAACAGGCCGGGCAGTCCTCGGAAGGTCTTGGGATTGAGCTCGGGGAAGCGGTACACGCGATCGGATAGCGGCATGTAGAAGGGCGCGACCTGGATGCAGCTGGTCGAGAACTCCGGATCGTACTGAAAGGAGGCGACCGCCTCGCCCTCGGGCCAGGCGAGGGCACCGATGCGCCGGCCCCACAGCTCGACCTTGACCGCCACCGACATGGCCTACTCCCCCCAGGACCAGGGCTCGGTCTCGCGCTCGTCCCGGCTGGACGAGGCTCGCTGACGGCGGGCGCCGCGACGTTCGAGCAATTCCATGGGGCGCACGCCTGGTGGCGGCACCAGGCCCTCGAGCTGCTCGATCAGCCCCAGCGCGCGCAACACACGCAGGAGGCTGGCCAGCTGCACCGAGCTGCCCGCCTCGAGCCGCTGCGCCGTCGGGGTGGAGAGACCGGCCTCGTGGGCCAGATCGGCCTGGGTGACGTTCCGGTCGAGGCGTTGGCGCCGCAGCCGCCGGCCGAGCTCCGCGAGGATGGCGTGGTCGGAGAGAGTACCTTCGATTCTCATTACGCATCCTGAGTGATGTATTGAATGCCAAAATCGACGGTATATGCTGAGTTTTGATGTGTTCAATACTATGATCGCCAGTCAGGATGCCGATGTCAACGAGTTCATGCAGTGTGCATCATTTATGATATATCAGTTGAGTAAGTAGACCGTGCACATCATTCTTGATATCTTGTAAATCACATCGGCCCAAGCGCTCCGCGGCCTCCAGCACCGGCCCGATGCCGGCCGGGCGCTGCCGGTGCGGTCCCGGGGGTAGACTCGCCGCGCAAACACCCCCCCCCCCAATCCCATCCCCCGTCCCACGCCCTGGGAGACCCTTGAGCCTCGACGACCAGGCGGGCCGGACGAGCCCACCGGACGCACACCTCCGACGCCCGGAGTCGTGTTCGCGTGCGAGTGGTCGATCGTCTGGAGGCGCCCGCCGCCCTCGCGCTCGAAGGCGCTGCGGCGCCGGAACCGGACCTCGAAGGGCGCCTGAGAGCGCTGGGTTACATTCAATGATCGCACTCGCTCGACACGGTTGGAACGATCAGCCGCTCCCCGCCGCACCCCCCCCGAAACCCGGACTATGACGCGTCCCTCCGATCCCTTGCTGCTGGCCAACCTGGAGATCCTGATTCGGCGCAGGTGGCTCTTCGTGCTGCCGCTGCTCCTGGCGGTGGCCGCGGCGGTCGGCACGATCTTCTTGATTCCGCCGGTCTACGAGTCCGAGGTCCAGCTCCTCGTCGAGGAGAAGAAGGTCTCGAACCCGCTGCTGCGCAACCTGGCCGTTTCGACCACACTGACCACGCGCCTGGCCACGATGAAGGCCAAGCTGCTGAGCCGTGACCAGCTCCTGGCGGTCATCGACGAGCTCGATCTGGCGGCCGCGCAGCGCTCGCCGGACGACATGGAGGAGCTGCTGCGCGAGCTCCAGGAGTCGATCACGGTTCAGATCGGCCGCTCCGGGCTGATCGAGCTGACGGTGCAGAGCTCGCTGCCGCTCCTCGCCCAGCGCACCGCCGCGGTGCTGGCCGAGCGCCTGATGGCGGAGAACGAGGCGCAACAGCGCCACGAGGTGGACGACGCGACCGCGTTCATCGAGTCCCAGCTCGCGGTCTACCAGCGCAGGCTCTCGGAGAGCGAAGCGCGGATCCGCGACTTCAACGCCCTGCACCAGATCGACCTGGCCGCCCCCGCGGCCGAGAACCTGGATCAGCTGCGACGTCTGCCGATGGTGCCGGCCAACTTCGCGACCACCGCCCCCAACGTCCACGTGGCGCGCCTGATCGAGTTCCAGGAGGAGCAGGTGCGGCTCGAGATCCGCCTCGCCGAGATCCCCAGCGAGATCGACCAGCTCGACCGCCGGCTCAAGACCCTGCCGACCCAGCTGGTGGACCGAGCGTTGGAGGAGACCAGTCCCACCTACCACGAGCTGCGGCTCAAGCTGGCCGAGGACGAGGTGGCGCTGGCCCGGCTGCTGAACGACGCCACCGACGAGCACGCGATGGTGCGCTCGATGCGCAGGTCGATCGAGCGCACCAAGAAGGAGCTGGCCAGCCGGCGCGAGGTGCTGGAGGCATCGGGCTACGCCACCGGCACGCCGGAGTACCGCGCGATCGTGGAGCGCAAGAGCGAGCTGGAACAGGAGCTCGCCGCGGGCGGTCGGCGCATGGAGTCGATCCGCGCCCGCTCCAAGGAGGTGGCCGCGCAGGTGGCGAAGCTGCCCGAGCTGGAGCTGGAGAAGAGCCGGCTCTTGCGCGAGTTCGAGGTCAACTCAGGCGTCTACGAAATGCTGCTCGAGCGCCTCGAGACCGCCCGCATCACGCGTGACCTGGAGCAGCTCGCGGAGGGCACGCGCTTCGACATCCTGCGACCGGCCAGCCTGCCGCGTCAGCCGATCTGGCCCCAGCCGATTCCTACCCTGCTGCTCGGATTCGTCATGGGCTGCATGCTCGGCGGCGGCCTGGTCGCGGTCGCCGAGTTCCTCGACGAGTCGATTCATACCGTCGACGATGCCAGCGAGCATCTCGACCTGCCGGTGGTCGGCGCCACCGACGCGTTCAAGCCGACGCGAATCGAGACCGAAGATGCGGCGCCGGCGCAGGTGGTCGACGCCGCGGCGCGGCTGGGTCGCGACGGCAAGCTGGATCGGGCCTCTCCCGCCGAGGGCGGCGAGGACGCCGAGCTGCGCCTGCAGGCCATCGAAGCCGACATCGAGCGCATGGGGCCGGAGATCATCGCGTTGCGCGCGCCGCGCTCGCCGGTGGCGGAGCAGTTCCGGATCCTGGCCACCAACCTGGCCACCCTGCGCGGCGATCGCTCGGGGGGCGTGGTGATGGTCACCAGCTCGCGCCAGGGCGAGGGCAAGACGGTGAGCTCCTGCAACCTGGCTTTGACCATCGCCAAGGAGCTGCCCGGCCGCGCGGTGCTGATCGACGGCGACCTGCGCCGCCCGCAGGTCCACAGCTACCTGGGCATGGCGCGCCATCCAGGCCTGACCGATCTGCTCACTGGCCGCGCGACGGTCGAGCAGATCGTCCGGCCGACGGTGCTGCCGAGCCTCTCGGTGATCCCCTGCGGGGCTCCGACCGATCAGTCCGGGGCGTTGTTGCGTTCGCCACTGATGGCCAAGCTGCTGGCCCGGCTGCGCCGCGAGTCCCGCTGGGTGTTGGTGGACGCTCCGCCAACGATCTCGATCTCCGACTCTCTGGTGATCGGCAGATTGGTCGATGCCGCGCTGCTGGTGGTCGAGGCCAACAGCACGCAGAAGCGCAAGATCCTGCACGCCAAGTCGACGCTGGTGCAGGGGCGCGTCCCCCTGGCGGGGGTGATCGTGACCAAGCAGGTCCACAAGCTGCCCCGCTACTTCGACCACTACTACGAGTACTACGAGCCGGAATCCGTTAGCGGAGAACGAGATAGGAAGTCTCGCAGGCACCGCCGACCGGTCTGAGCGAGGCCCGCGAGCCTGTTCTCTTTGTGCGTGATACCACGTACGGCACAAGAAAACCGCACAACTCCCCCCTCCGTAGTGTGCTTTTCCGTGGACTTGGCCCTTGATTCGACTTTATATCTAGTTCCCGTCCACGAGACGGGAAGTCTTTGGCGGGCAAACGAATACGCGCATT
>CAZBBK010000122.1:0-5017 GCA_964490075.1 uncultured Gemmatimonadota bacterium
CGCAGGTAGATCGAGGCGTCGCCGCGCGCCACGGCGGCGTACTTGCACTGGCTGTCGATGCGGAAGGGGGGCACTTCGATGCCGAGGCGCTCGGCCACCCGGGCAGAGTCGGACTGCGAAGAATGCGCCTTCTCGACCGACTCGCAGAAGGCGGCACGGGCCGGATCGTCGATCTCGGTGACGCCGATGGCGATCTCGGTGGGGTCGTCCAGAGTGCGCATCACCGCCCCCTGGCCCCGCAGCGCGACGAAGAGACAGCCCCGGTCCCCCGCGGGGCGCGCGGCGTCGTGGGGCATATTCGGGCAGCCGAGCACCCCCAGCACCACTTCGCCCTGCTCGATCAGGGCGAGCGCCACCGCGTACTGGTCGCCGCGCAGGAACCCTTTGGTGCCATCGATCGGATCGAGGGTCCACATGCGGCCGCTGGCTCCGCCCTGGTAGGTGCCGTGGTCGATCGCCGCCAACACTTGGTCCGCCCCGAGCCCGGGCAGGATCGAGCGCACCTGCTCCACCACCGATGCACAGAGCGCGGCATTCTCCGCCTGGCGCAGCTCGCCCGCATCCTCTTCGCCGACCATCGGATCGTTCGGGAAGCGGGCCATCAGATCGTGGCTGACCACCGCCTGGGCCCCGAAATCGGCGACCGTGACCGGCGACTTGTCCTTCTTGGCAAGAGTGTCTTCGGTCACCAGGTTGGCCTGGATCGTACGGCAAAGGCGCGCGGCCTTCAGCACGGCTTCGACGGCGATGCTTCGTTCTCTTTCGTAGGGCATGGCGCCTCTCGCGTAGCGTGGGTGGGGCTTCGGGGTCCGGGCTCAAGAACGGGTGCGCGCCAGGGCGCGCAGGTCGTCGATCTCGGAGCGATCGCCGAGGGCCAGCAGGGTACCCTCCGGCTCCAGGATCTCGTCGGGAGAGGGATTGTAGCGATAGCGCTCGCTCTCCGGCCCACGGATCCCGATCACCAGGCAGTTGCAGCGGCGTCTGAGGTTGGCCTCTTGCAGCTTCGTCCCGCCGATCTCGGAGCCGGTCTCGATCGTCACCTCGGCCATCTCCACCGACTCGACCGAGGGAGCGTGCAGGGTGTCGACGAACGACACCACCGCCGGCCGCACGATCTCGTGGGCCAGACGCCGTCCGCCCATCAGTGCCGGAGAGACCACGGCGTTGACCCCCACCTTGCGGAACTTCTCGGTCGACTTGATGTCGGCGAGGCGCGCCACGATCCTGAGATCGGGGTTGATCTGGCGCGCCGACAGGCAGAGGAAGAGATTGTCGCGATCTTCGCGCAGCGCCGCCACCAGGCCGCGGGCGGCGGCGATCGACGCCCCGTGAAGCGTCGTGTCGTCGAGCGCGTCCCCGAGGATCGCCGGCACCGCCTCGCCGAACTCCGCCACCAGCGCATCGACCTTGGCGGAATCCGACTCCACCACCACCAGGGGGGTGCCGTTCTCGTGCAGCTCGCGCACCACGTGGATTCCCGAGCGGCCGACGCCAGCGACGATCACGTGGTCGTGCATCTGGGCGATGGTCTTTTCCATGCGCCGTCTCCAAAGGCTGTAGAGCAGATCCCCCTCGACCAGGAACACGGTCACGGAGGTGAAGAAGTAGAGCACCGAGCCCCCGCCCACCAGCACCAGGGCGATGGTGAAGAGGGTGAGCTCGGTCGAGCCGGTGACCGGCAGCACCTCTTCGAAGCCGACGGTCGAGATGGTGATCACCGTCATGTAGAGGCAGTCCAGCAGCGACACATCGGGACCGGAGAGCAAGGCGTAGCCGAGGGTGCCGAAGGCCAGCACGGCGGCCACCAGCCCGGCGGCGCGCAGCACCCGCGTGCGGCGCTCGCCGAGCCCGCGCTCGAACTCCCCGCTCATCGGCTCGAGGGCGAGCCGGGAGGGCTTCGCGATGGGCATCCGCCGGCCCTCGGGCCGGCTCATGCGGCGGTCCGGGGAGCGGGGCGGGCGAGGGGCGGATGCATGGGCGGAGCTTAGGGGGATGACCCGCGCGGATCAATCGCCGCCGCGGGGTCCGCTGCGGTAGACTTCCGCCCCTTGGGCCCTCCGGTCGGAGGGCGCCTGCCACGAGGAGACCCCAACGATGTCCGAGATCCCGCAGTTCAAGAACCTCCCCGACCTCTTGCGACAGAGCGTGGAGCGCTTCGAGTCCCTGCCCCTCTTCGGGTCGCGCAGCGTCGACGGCGAGTGGAGCTACACCACCTACGGCGAGTTCGGCGAGCTGGTGAAGAAGATGCGCGGCGGGCTGGCCGGCCTGGGCGTGGCGCCGGGAGATCGGGTGGCGATCATCTCCAACAACCGCGTGGAGTGGGCGGTGGGAGCCTACGCGACCTACACCCTGGGCGCCGCGGTGGTGCCGATGTACGAGAAGCAGAACCCGGGCGACTGGTCGTACATCCTGCGCGACAGCGGGGCGAAGGTGCTGCTGGTCGCCAACGACGAGGTGCTGGCCAAGGCCGAAGGACTGCAGCAGGAGATCGATTCACTGGAGGGAATCGTCAACTTCGAGGGGCGCTCCGGGGAGCCCCTGGCCTATCGGACCCTGCTCGAGAATGGAGCCGAGAGCCCGGTGCCGGCCGCCGATCCCGCGGCGGAGGATCTGTGCGGCTTCATCTACACCTCGGGCACCACCGGCGATCCCAAGGGCGTGCGCCTGAGCCACGGGAACATCACCAGCAACGTCAACGCGATGCAGGATTTCTTCCCGCTCGAGACCGTCGACCGCTCGCTCTCCTTCCTGCCCTGGGCGCACAGCTTCGGCCAGACGGTCGAGCTGCACATGGGCATGAGCTTCGGCATCGCGATGGCGATCTGTGACGACGTCGACAAGCTGGTCGACTACCTGGGAGAGGTGCGGCCGACGCTGCTGATCTCGGTGCCGCGCATCTTCAATCGGGTCTACGACAACCTCAACAAGAAGATGGCGGAAGCGTCGCCGATCCAGCGCGCGCTCTTCGCGGCGGCGATGGGCAATGCCGACCGGCGCCGCGAGCTGGCGCTGCGCGGCAGGCGCGGCCCGCTGGTGGAGCTCAAGAACGGTCTTTTCGACAAGCTGATCTTCTCCAAGGTGCGCGACCGCCTCGGCGGCAATCTTCGCTACGCAATCTCCGGCGGCGCAGCGATCAGCACCGAGGTCGCGGAGTTCATCGACAACGTGGGGGTCACGGTCTACGAGGGCTACGGGCTCAGCGAAACCTCTCCGATCGCCACCGCCAACCGCCCCGGGCATCAGCGCATCGGCTCGGTGGGGCGACCCATTCCCGGGGTCGAGATCATCATCGACCAGGGCGCGGTCGAGGGCGCGAGCGGAATCGACGGCGAGATCCTGATCAAGGGCCCCAATGTGATGCAGGGCTACCACAACATGGAGCAGGCGACCGCCGACGTGATCCGCGAGGACGGCGCGTTCCGCAGCGGCGACATGGGGCGCCTGGACGACGAGGGCTACCTCTACGTCACCGGCCGCATCAAAGAGCAGTACAAGCTCGAGAACGGCAAATACGTGGTCCCCTCGCCGCTGGAGGAGCAGCTCAAGCTGAGCGGCTATATCAACCAGATCATGGTCTACGGCGACAACAAGCTTTTCAACGTCGCGATCATCGTGCCCGACGCCGAGGCGGTGACCAAGCTCGCCGAAGAGAAGGGCCTGGAAGGCAGCATGGACGCCTGGCTGGCCGACGACCAGGTGCGGACGCTGATCCGCGCCGAGCTCGACAAGTTCCAGGGCGGCGTGTTCAAAGGCTACGAGCGGGTGCGCGACTTCCGCCTGGTGGCCGAAGAGTTCACCACCGACAACGACATGTTGACTCCGACCCTGAAGCTGAAACGGCGCAACGTCATCGAGCACTACCGACCGATGCTGGACGAGATGTACGCGGGGTCGTAGCTCCCTCTCACCCGCGCTTGCGCATCAGGCAGACCCAGGCGCGCGGCGCCTCGGGGAGGCGGGTGTCGAGGTAGTAGGTCTCGAGGCGCAAGATCTCGAAGCGCTCCTCCACCGCGCTTGCGATCTCGAGCGCCGAGCGTCGCGGGGGACCCGGATCGGGACCGCGGCCGTCGGTGCTGCCGAGCAGGCTGAGCCAGCGCCCGCCGCTCACCAGCTGGTCGCGCACCACCGCGGCGAAATGCTCGCGCCGGCTCGGGTCGTCGTAGAGATGGAAGCAGCCGCGGTCGAAGACCAGCGCGAAGGGGTCGGCGGCGAGCCCACCGTTCATGACGTCGGCGACCTGGAAGTCGACCCGGAGCTCGGCCTGCGCGGCGCGCGCCCGGGCCTCGTCGATGGCGGTCGGCGAGACGTCGACCGCGCTCACCTCGAATCCTCTGCCGGCCAACCAGAGGGCGTTGGTGCCGACCCCGCAGCCGATCTCGAGCATCCGGCAGGGCTGAATCGGACCCCGCTCCACCAGGTGGCTCAGGGCATGGTCGTGACGCCCGGTTTCCCAGGGCAGATCGTCGGCTCGGTAGCGCGCTTCGAAGTCGGGCGGTGTGGGCATGCTAGGCTTTCGGGCTTGTTCGCCGCGGCAGCGCCCGGAGCACGGCGTCCGGGATGCGCGGCCCGATCAGTGAACGACACACGCCGGCGAAAGGAAAGCCATGCAGCTCGTGGAGTGCGTGCCCAACTTCAGCGAAGGACGGGATCGGCGGGTGATCGATGCCGTGGTCGCGGCGGCGGCCGCGGTCGAGGGGGTGCGAGTGCTCGACGTCGATCCGGGCGCCGACACCAACCGCACCGTGCTGACCTTCGTGGGCGCGCCCGAGGCCGCCATCGAGGGCGCCTTCGCGGTGATTCGAACGGCGGCGGAGCTGATCGACATGCGCCGCCAGCACGGAGCCCACGCGCGCCACGGAGCGACCGATGTCTGCCCCTTCGTGCCGGTCTCCGGCGTCACGATGGACGATTGCGCGGAGCTGGCGCGGACGCTCGGCGCCCGGGTCGGAGACCAGCTCGGCATCCCGGTCTACCTCTACGAGCACGCCGCCAGCCGCCCCGAGTGGCGCAACCTGGC
>CAZBBK010000123.1:0-4599 GCA_964490075.1 uncultured Gemmatimonadota bacterium
GGTGGGCGGTCGACGACGTGGCCGTGACCGCCGTGCCGACCGGCCCCTGAGCGGACCGGCCGGGGGTGCGGGCGCCGGCGCCCGCGCCGGCACCCCCGCGACCCGCACCCCGCGACCCGGTCCTGCTCGGCGGCCGTGAGATCGAATTCGAGGTGCTGGAGCACGGGCGGCGCGCCTACGACTACTACTGCCGCGCCTGCCACGGCAGCGAGGGCGACGGCCAGGGTCCGGCCGCCTTCGCCCTCTTTCCGCCGCCCAGCGACCTGACCCGCGCCATCTTCAAGTTCAGCTCGGTGCCCGCCGGCGAGCTGCCGACCGACTCCGACCTGCGCCGGGTGGTGCGCCGCGGCCTGCAGGGCACCGCCATGATGCCCTGGAAGATCCCCGAGCCCGACCTGAACGCCGTCGTCCACTACATCAAGACCTTCGCGGAGGACTGGCGCGACTTCGAGGCGGGCGAGCCGATCCCGCCGGCGCCCGATCCCTGGCAGGAACGGATGGACCAGGCGCGGCACCTCGGCGAGCAGCTCTACCACGGCCTCGCGCAATGCCAGGCCTGCCACCCGGCCTACGCCACCCGGCGCGAAATCTACCAGGCCAACCTGGAGCTGCGCGGCGTGCGCCTGACCGAGCTCCGGCCCGACCTCTACGCCGAGAAAGAGAGCGACACCGCCTTCGGCTACCCCCTTCCGGCCCCCGACCTGATCGACGCCCCGATCCGCGCCGGCAGCAAGCCCCTCGATCTCTATCGCCTGATCGCCGCCGGCGTCGGCGGCACCTCCATGCCGACCTGGCACGGCGCCCTCGAAGACGACCAGATCTGGGCCCTGGCCCACTACAGCGCCTACCTGATCGGCCTGCGCCGCGACCGCGCTGGCCGCCGCGCCCTGCTCGAGCGCCTGGACCAACAGACCCCCTTCGATCCGGCGGCGGCGATCGACGGTTAGACTAGTCCGCGGGGGCACTCCGCGCCGGTCCAGCGGCCGCGCGCTCGTTGGAGCCAACCATGCGGCACGTCCAGACCACTTCGCTTCTCCTCGTCGCCCTGCTCGCCGCCACCGCGCCCGCCGCCGCCTACCGGCAGGGATTCAACTGCGGCGGCAAGAAGACCCGCACCATGGACGACGGCGCCGTCTACACCAAGGACCGCGCCTACAGCCTCGGCAACGGCTCCGGCTACGTCGGCGGCGAGGCGGTGCGCCCCGACCTCCTGGCCAGCTTGAATCCGCTCGGCGGCATCGTGCCCGGCGTCCAGGAGCGCAACATCCTCTCGTCGCGGCGGGTCGGCTGGCAGGAATATCGCTTCGACCTGCCGAACGGCTCCTACCTGCTCTCGCTGCACTTCATGGAGTGGTCGGTGCACTGGAGCGACATTCGCGTCTGCGACATCGAAGTCGAAGGCGAGCTGCTCTTCGACGACCTCGACATCTTCGAGCGCGCCGACCGTCTCTACGCCCTCAACCTGCGGCGCATCGTCGAGGTCGACGACGGCCAGCTCAACATCGTTGCTCACGCGCTGATCGACGAGCCGCTGCTCTCCGCCCTGCACGTCGAGACCCTGGTGCCCGACGACGATCCGCCGCCGCGTCCCAATAACGTGGCACTGGTCCCCGGCTACTCGGAAAATGTGTTGACGTGGACCACAAACCATCAGCGAGATCAGCTCGGAGTGGTGGTGCTGCGCAGCACCGATGGCGGCCCCGAGGAGCCGATCACTCCCGATCCGCTGGTTGCGACACGCTTCGTCGACACCAACGTCGAGGCCGGCCGCCACTACTCCTATCGCCTGGTCGCCGTCGACGCATTCGGCAACACCAGCTTTCCGTCGCTGAGCGCCGCCGGCGTTCCGCTGGCGAGTGCCGAGTCCGACCTGGTGGTCTATGGTTTCGAAATGTCGCAGCAGGACCTGGTCTGGCTCAACAACAACCGCCAGAGCGACACCTATCTGCCGGCGCTCTTCTGGACCCTCGACGATCTGTGGCCCGACGCCCGGCTGCGCTACCGGGGCAACACCTCCCGATCGAACGTCAAGAAGAACCACAAGATCCGCGTCGACCGGGCCTTCCCCTCCGGGCACGACGTGCTCAACCTGCAGGCCCACTGGTTCGATCCCTCGATGATGCGCGAGGCCCTGGCTTACCAGTCGCTGGCGCTCTCGGGAGTCACCTCGGGCATCCCCGACTACGTCCACTTCGAGCGCAACGGCGAGTACATCGGCGTCTACCAGAGCGCCGAGCAGGTCGACGAGCATTTTCTGGAGCGGCGCGGGCTCGAGGGCAGCGTCTGGAAGGGGATCGACGCCACCTTCGTGCGCCGCGCCAACCCCTCGCGCTACTACCAGGACTACGAGCTGCAGGTCGGTGACTACAACGATTTCGACCACCTCGCGGATTTCATCGACCTGGTGGCGCTGAGCTCGGACGAGGAATTTCGCACCGAGATCAACAAGCACCTCGACGTAGACCGCTTCCTCGACTACTACGCCGGCAACGCGGTGTTCTCGGGCTGGGATTTCACCGGCTGGAATCTCTATCTCTATCGCGACCGCGCATCCGGTCTCTTCGAGTTCATCCCCTGGGATCTCGACGCAGCCTGGGAGTCGGAGAACATCGGGCAACCGATCGACATCGCCACCCAGGACCACCCGATTCTGCTGCTCTTCTGGAACCGCCTCTACGATCGCATGACGACGATCCCGCAGTTTCGGCGCATGGTGGGCGTGCGCGTTCAGCAGCTGATCGAGGGGCCGGTCGACGGGCCGACCCTGATCGCCATGATGCGCGCCGACCATGCCCTGATCCGTCCCGACGTGGAGCGCGACAAGTACAAGCTCGGCTGGGAAGAGATCGATCCCTTCGACGACGAGCTGGCCGTGCTGGAGCGCTTCGTCGAGCGCCGCGTCGAGAACCTCTACGAGCAGCTCCAGAGCTTCGCGCCCGATCCGACCGTGAACCTCTTCGTCAACGAGGCGCTGCGCTGGAACCAGGCCCTGGTCGCCGACGAATGGGGCGAGTTCGATCCCTGGGTCGAGATCCACAACTTCGCCAACGAGACCATCGATCTGGGCGGGCTGTGGCTCTCCGACGACGCGGCGAACACCCAGAAGTGGGCTTTCGAGGCCGGTACCGCGATCGCCGCCGGCGGGCATCTCTTGGTGTGGCTCGACGGCGAGCCGGGCCAGGGAGCGCTGCACGCCGACTTCCGCTTGGCCGGCGACGCCGAGCATCTGCTGCTCTCGAGGTCCGGCGGCACGCCGATCGACGGTATGGTCTTCGATCCGGTGTCGTTCCCCGACCTGCCCACGGCGCGGGTCGAGGACGCGGCGGCGGCGCTCCAGCCGCCCGCTTTCGCCACGCCCGGAGCGAGCAACGATCCGACACCAGTGGTGGAAGCAACGATCGAAGCCGATCCCGAGTACTTCCTGGGCGAGGGGATCGAGATCGAGGTGCGCCTGGTCAATCACCGTCCCTTCCCCCGCGACCTGACCCTCGCCCTGCGCGCCGAGACCGAGCTGGGAGAGCGCGACCTGGCGCTGGAGACGGTGTTCGTGGACGGGGGTGACAGTGTCGCCGTGGCGGTCGCCGGCAGCGCGCCGGCCCAGATCGAGCCGCTCGAGGTGCGCCTGGTGGCGACCCTGAGGGACGAGCTGCAGCGCGTCATCCAGGTCACCGAGCGAACGCTGAACCTGCGCGATCCCGAGCCGCCCCTGCTGGTGGTGAACGAGATCATGGCCTCCAACGACACCACCATCGCCGACCAGGGCGACGACTACGACGACTGGGTCGAGCTCTACAACGCCGGCGGCCGCAAGGCTCACCTGGCGGGGCTCTTCCTCTCCGACGACGCCGCCGAGCCCCGCAGGTGGCCGCTCCCGGACCGCGACCTGGGTCCGGGAGATCATCTGCTGTTCTGGTGCGACGACGACACCGAGCAGGGTTGGCTGCACGGTCCCTTCAAGCTGAGCAAGGGGGGGGAGGAGATCGGCATCTACGATCTCGACCTGCGCGGCAACGGCGCGCTCGATCGCATCGTCTTCGGCCCGCAGACCAGCGACATCAGCGAGGGCCGCTCACCCGACGGCGCGCCGAGCTGGGTGGTGCTGCCCTTCGCCACCCCGGGTGAGGCCAATCCCTAACAACGAAACACCGCCCCCGGCTACCCAGTCCGGGGACGGTGTCCGCTTCGGTTCGATCGACCTGACGCTGGAGTCCTAAGACGGCAAGCAGCGTCGGAGAGGCTGATGAACCAAAGGAGGTGGAGCGGGACTCCCCCTCGCCGGCGCCGGGAGGCGCACCGGGCGAGGGGGGCCCGCCGAGCCCGCTAGAGGGGCCGCAGCTCCGAGCCGTTGCTCGAGATGAGCCCGAGTAGCCCACCGTTTCCGTTGATCATTCCAATCAGTCCGCCGTTCTGCTCGATGAACCCGAGCAGCGCGCCGTTGTTGTTCAGCTGACCGAGCAGCCCGCCGTTGAAGTCCATGTGGCCGATCAGTCCGCCGTTGTTGTTCAGGTGGGCGATGTAGCCGCCGTTGCCGCGGATCAACCCGATGAAGCCGACGTTGTTGTTAAGCTGGACGATGGATCCGAAGATGGCGGGGAGCTT
>CAZBBK010000124.1:0-4381 GCA_964490075.1 uncultured Gemmatimonadota bacterium
CGATGACGGCAAGGTCGAGATCGGAGTAGCGGCGGGCGCGACCCGTCACGCGCGATCCGAATGCCCAAACCTCGCGGTCCGGTACCAGCTTGCGCAAGATGTCCCGGAGCATCCGCCGCTCCTCGTGGCTCAGCTCGACGGCGGGGCGTTGGGTCACCGCTGTACCTTCTCGAGCTCCGCGAACAGAAAGCGCGCCTCGTCCAAATAGTCCGGAATTGCCGCGACCACCTCGAGAGCGATCTCTTCGTCGTAGGTGTGGCTGCTCTTGGCCCGCATGCGCCGGAAGGTCCGCCAGCGCGGCCAATCTCCTTGAATAGCGCGTTGGGGGAATTCCGTACGGTCGACGCAGACAAGCTCGCGATCGCAATGTCGCACGCCCAGATCTGGTTTACGCTCGAGATGGAACGTGGCCCGCCACGACACCACCGAGCGGAGGTCTCCATGCACGCTGTCTGGTCGTTCACCGCCGCCATTCTGCTCGCCTCGCCGCTCGCCCCGGCGCCCGCCGAATGGCACGAAGGCCTGAGCGCCACCAGCGTCGGGCGCTTCGGCTGGTGGCCCTCGCGGCCGGTCAACAACAGCGCCGGATCCGTGCGCATGAGCGAATACGAAGAGAACCTCGTGGCCCGCGTGCACAGCGACCAGGTGGAGCGCAGCGTGCTGGGACTCGACGATCGGCCGTGGGCGCTGCGCTTCGGCCTGGGGGTGGCGCCGGATGCGGCGGTCGACTCGGTGCGGGTCGAGAGCCTGAGCTGGGCCTCGAAGACCTGGACCGCGTTCCGCGCCGGCACCGAGCAGCGGCTTTCGGTGAACGCGCTCTCGCCCGGCATCTGGCTCGAAAGCGCCGAGGCCAACATCCGCCTGGCCAGCGACGACACGCTCGGGTTCATCGCTTACTCGGGGGCGGCCGGTGTGGCGGTCGTCGACCTCGCCGATCCGCCGGGCGGCGGGCCGGCCTACGAAGGACGCCGCGACGGGGCCTGGGGCGAGGGCTGGCTCTTGATCTGGCAGGCCGCGGAGAGCTCCCTGCCGGGGCGCATTCCCGTGCTCTTGACGCTCGCCTCCAACCCCGACCGGATCGAGATGGAGGGCGACGAGCTGGCGATCCGCTTCGTGTCGGCGATCGGCGACAGTTTGCGCGCGGTGCTCTCGTTGCCCTACGGGGTCGCGGCGCTCGACCCCGCCGAGGTGGCGCTCTGGTCGACCGCGCTGCCCGATTCGGTGACCGAACGCTGCCGCCTCCTGGCCGACATGGCGGTGCACTGGCCGGATGAAGTGACCGAGCGATACTCGATCGACGAGGCTGCCGGGCGGGTCGAGATTCGCGACCATTTCCGCTACCGCCCGCTGCGCGACCAGTGGCAGAGCGCCGGCCGCAAGGCCGCCTCACTGCCCCCCCTGGTCGCCTTCGCCCGCGACCAGGGCCACGACGTGCGGACCCCCGATCCCGGTCTGGCTCCCCTTGGCTATCCAACCAGATCCGGTCCTTTGGAAGTGGTGCTGGACTCCGACTCGCTGAGCTTCTCTCTACCTCTCGCGCCGCGCCACAATATCCACCTGGTCGGCTCCGAGCTGGCACCGACCGACTGGGTGCGGCGCACCCGCTGCGCGATCGACCGTCCCGCCGACGAGCTGGTCTGGGATCTCGACAAGAGCTGGGGCGGTGGGGCCTGGTCCGCGGCCACCATGCACGGCCGTTTCGCGGCTTTGCTCACAACCGACAACGTGACGCGCGGCCGCTTCATCCACAAGGTTCGGGAAATCCTCGACTGGATCACACTCGACTTCGGCCCGGGCGGCCCCTACAACACCAAGACCGAGCCGACCACGGGCCACAGTTACCACTGGTTGACGCACGCCGGCAGCTATCCCCATTTCCCCATGGATCAGGATGTGGTCGGCGCCAATCTCGAGTTCATCTGGGAATACGGGCTGTTCTCGGGTGATTGGTGGTACCTCGAGAACAACTGGACCGAGATCCAGAACATCTTCGAGTATCTACACTTGGTCAACGACTGGGCCTACCTGGCGTCGTCGTGCCGGGACTGGGGTGGCTGTGGTTCCTTCCTCGACATGTTCCCGGCGCAGTGGATGGGTTATGTCGCCTATGCCAACATCGCGGCGGTCCTCGGCCACGGCGAGGACGAGCGCGAAGGCAGATACCTCGCGTCTCGCGCTTTGTTGCCCCTGACTGCACGATTCCAGTTCGAGCCCTATCTGACCCGCTACTTCCCCTTCGACCATGAGAACCGCATCGTTTCCGGCTTCGGGGAATCTGAGCCGGCCGGAGTGTTGGAAAACAGCTGGTGTGGACATCCCAACAACAGCATTGTCGACTGGGCCGATAAAACCATCAGCGGGGAGCGCTTCCACCCGCTGGTTTACGAGGCTTACGCGCGACTGGTTCCCGATGCGTTTACGCAGATTCTCTCCGAGGGTGAAGCGCTCAACGGAGCCGACTTCAATTTCGAGCATGGTCAGTTCGAAGACAATCATGTCTATGCCTTCTGGAAGATGGGCTGGGGCGGCACCTGGTTGGCCGAGAAGTGGGCACAGCTACACGCCGCGGAACAATCCCATTCCTCCAATGTGAAGCTCTTCGGCCCCAACCTCGGCGACCCGAACGCATTCATGATGTCGCTGGTCGGCAACGAGGATATTCCCGTCGCCCTCGGCTCCTGGGAGCCCGGTGTGGTCGAGGCGGCCAACTACCTGCGTGGCTCGGGGGAGCTACGCGTCCACCTTCGGAATCTCTTTGCCACCACCACCCCACTCAGCATCGTTTCGCCGGAGCAGCCAACCCAGGCGACACTCGACGGAGCCCCGGTCGGTTGGACCTACGATCCTCTGTGGGACCTGGTGACGATTCCGGTCGACGGAGCCGGCCTGCATTCGATCGCCTTGCACTTCCCCTTCCAGGCCCCCGATCCTCCAACCCCGGATCCACCCGACAGCAACCTGGCGCTCAACCCTGGGTTCGAGGAATCGGGAGTCGGCAATTCAAACTACACACGTCCCTGGATTCTCTACAACAACAAGAACGCCCGCGCCGTTCTGGACGAATTCCGTTCCCATTCGGGCGACCATTCGATGCGTCTCCATGCCTACGCGGCGCACGACACCATCGAAAACTACGTTTCCGTCTTTCAGAATATCTACTTCGGCGAGGAGAAGCCCTTCACTGTGTCGTTCTGGTACAGCATCCCCTTCTCGATTCCAGACAGCACCTTCTCGGTCACCGTACAGCTCTACGAGGATCGGCACGACGCAGAGTCGAGCTCGACAAAGCGCTATCTTCCGGTGGACCAGTACCCGATCGACGATCAGTGGCACGAGATGCGGATCGCCGTCGACGACACCTTGCTGCTGCAAGGCAAGGCGATCTGCCGGCTCGGTTTTGGGTTGCGCGAAGCGACCAGCGGCAGCATCTACCTCGACGACCTGAAGCTCGTCTCGCCGGCGTTGACAACCCCCTGCGATTTGGATCTGGAGGCCCTGTCCCATCCCGCCTTCGTCAGCCCCGGTGGAGTGTTGAGGATCGACACGCGGGCGATCAATCGGTGCGAAAGCGCAAAGATCCTCGACGAGCTCACCTTCGACACCGCGGGTCCGGCCGACTATTCCGTCGTGATCTACCAGCGCGCACCTCTGGAGGTCGCCGCGGGGGGCGAGCAGCTCGCCACGATCAGTCTTCAGGTCCCCCTCGGCACGCCCTTGGGCCTGTACGACATCGATTTGTCGATCGCGAGTCTCGGGGTGGGAATCGATACGGAGTCGATCCAGGTGGAGGTTTGGTAGAACGCACCATCAACGCACCGACCGGTAGACCGGTCCCCGCCCACTCTTGCCAAGCACCAGTTGCCAGAGCTGCCCCTGGCCACTGCGAAAGAAGCCGGCGGAGCACATCAGGTAGTAGCGCCACATGCGCCGGAAACGCTCGCCGTAGCTCCGCTTCAGGGTCGGCCACGCGGCGCTGAAGTTGCGCCACCAGGCCATCAAGGTGCGGTCGTAATCGCGGCCGAAGCTATGCCAGTCCTCGATCACGAAGCGGTCTTCCAGCGCCCCGGTCAGCTCCACCGGAGAGGGCAGCTTGCCGTTCGGGAAGATGTGCTTCTCGATCCACGGATCGGTGCTGCGCGAGGCTCTCGGCACACCGATGGTGTGCAACAGAAACAGGCCCTCGTCCTTCAGCACCGATCGCACGGTTTCGAAGAAGATGCTTAGACGCTCGCCAGAATTGACCCGGGTCCGCTCACGAGAATTGACCCACTTGAGGAGGCGTGGAGCGGCGATTGAGGCGGTCGGTGTTCGCCAGGTCGCGCATTTGTAGGTAGTTGCGGTTGTCAACCACCTACCGTCCGAAAACTCAGGACAGTCGCCG
>CAZBBK010000125.1:0-4262 GCA_964490075.1 uncultured Gemmatimonadota bacterium
CCCCCATCTCGTCGACCACCTCCCGCCCCAGTGCGTTGACCAGCCAGGGCTGGCCCCCGGTCAGCGCAAACGCCTGGTCCAGCGCGCCTTCCGCGAAGGGCTGGCCGGTGTCGGCGCTGTGCTGGCCGTAGAGCTCGGCGACCTGGGCGGCGCTGAAGTTGCCCATGCTGAGGGATTTGACCAGCACGTTGAAGGGGCTGGCGGTGCCGAGGCGGGTGGGATCGCCGCCCGAGGCGGCCTTGTAATCGCGCACGTCGCGCAGGCCGCAGAGGATCACGGAGGCGGGGAAGGCCGCGCCGCGCTCGGGGTGCCCGGCGCGCAGTTGGCGCAGGACCGAGATCAAGCTCTGACCCAGGAGAGCATCGATCTCGTCGAAGACCAGCACCAGGGGGCGCGGGCAGGCCCGGGACCAGGACTCGAGCTGTACCTGCAGAAGGGCGCCGTCGGAGGCGGGCAAAAGCTCGGCGTGGGGACACTGCTCGGCCGGGAGCTGAGAGCGCGCCGCCAGCACGATGTTGTTCCAAATGATGCGCTCCGCCGCCGCATAGTCCTCCCCAACCGCCTGCCCGCCCTCGCAGGAGAAATGCAGCCCGGCATACTCGCCCTCGGCGGTGAGCAAACGGCAGAGCTCGCGCAGCGACGTGGTCTTGCCGGTCTGGCGCGGGGCGTGCACCACGAAGAAGGCACGCTGCGCGATCAGCGCACGCGCGCCCGGAAGGCGCGGCTCCGGGGGCACCATGTAGTGCAGATCGGGCAGGCAGACGCCACCGGTGTTGAAGTAGCGCATGGGAGTCTCCGGCGCGGGGGATGGGTGGATCGTAGCGCAGGTGGCGGGTGGACGCGGATTCTTGGAGGATCCCGAGTCCACCCCAAACACGGGCAGCATCGCAAATCGTGGTAGAGTTCACTTACGCAGTGTCCGCCACCCGAAACCCGCCCCGCCCGGTCCAGAAGGGGACCGCGGGAGAGGCTCGGAGGGTGGACGAAGGAGAGAGCCACCGATTCCGGTAGAAACACAAGAAGGGGGGACGCAATGACGTCTCAGCTCTCAGCTCTCAGGGAAGCGTAGTTGGCGATTTGTCGCTGCATTGTGTGTGATCGCACTTTCTTCGGCGACATCTCCGGGGCAAGTGGTCCAGCCCTTTCCGCGCGTCAACTTCCTCGAGAATCCTGGATTCGAGGTGGTCTATGACGTGAACACCCTTGTCTTTCCCGCGGGCTATCCCTGTCACTCCGAAGAGGGCGTGCACGTCGTGCATTGGTGGGGAAACGACGGCTTTGCCGCCGAAGAGACTTTCCAGTACTACCCGATCCACGCCACCGGCATCGCCACCGAGCAGATCGAGTTCAAGACCGACGGCGAACGCGGCAATGTCATCCACTTCCGAGAAGGGCGGGATTTCAACGACTACTTTCTGGTCTACCGGCGCAGTGCCAGCTCTTGCACCCACCCGGACTTGCAGGCCATCGCAATCGACCCGCACCAGTGGGCGCCGGCCGACTTCGAGCTGCGCTTCCATGCCAAAGGCAACGCGGGCGATCTGCTCAGCATCCGAGTTAGCGCTTCGGGAGAGGTGAAGCATGGATCGCTCGCATCGGGATGGGAGCAGACCTACAACTTCACCGTCCAACTCGGCAACGACTGGCAGGAGCACGTGATCGAGATGCCGAACGATCAGATCGCGGTGAAGTCGGTCGATCTTCGTTTCGGGCTGGGTGAGAGCGCCGTGGGCGAAGCATGGCTCGATGACGTCAACCTGAACGACGCCCACAAGTGGATCACCGCCAGCGGGGAAAGCACCGAAATCGACATCCACCCCGAAGGCGAGCTGCTCGTAGATGGGACCCCCTTCGCGGTTCGGGCGATTCAGGATCGTTACAACTGGGCCTCGCCCACTTCACCGGGCGGTTCCACCTCGCTTGAGATCCTCCGCGATCGATGTCAGGCACTGGGCTTCGGTCCCGGAGGGATGGAGTTCGGCACCCTGCTCAAGCCGCCCTCCGGCTTCAATATCTACACGACCAAGCGCGAGGCGAGACTGGTGCTCGACGCCGCCCACACCGCGGGCATGAAGGTGATTCTCTGGCTGCCGCTCTACCCGGAGCAGGGCAACGATCGCCTTCCCTGGGTTAGAGGCCTTGTCGAAGAGTGGGTCACCGCTTTCAACGACCATCCCGCGCTCCTGGGCTGGACCTATGGTGATGAGGTCTCGCCCTCGAGAGTCGAACAGGCCGTCGATTGGGCGATGCTCCCCCACTACGAGTCGATTCCCGCGGTACAGGAGCGTTTTCATCCACTCTTTCTCTACACCTCCGGCTTCGTGTTCGATGAGGCGCCCGCAGACTGGGGAACCAACACCTTCTGCAACGACACCCGCCCCGCCGGCTGCCTGAGCGCGATGTTCGACATGGGCCATGTGCTGATGCCGAACTTCTTCCCTCTGCGCTCCTTCGCCGACGAAGTCGACGAAGTCGTGCCTCTGCTCGCCCGATGGTGCTGGAGCGCGGCCACGCTGCACTACGTGGATCGGCTGGCGCAAGAACCCTCTTCTTCGCATATCGCACGCGCCGTGCTGCCGGTCGCGCAGTTTCGCCCCAACGATTGCGCGACCTTGCCGCCGGACGGACGGGACGCGCGGCTGATGGCGGCGCAGGCCGCCGGCAGCCATGGCGTCGGCTACCTGGCGCAAGGGATCGGGATGAACGTCGAAAACCCCGGCGATTGCATCGGTCCCTTGTGGTGGGATCTGATCGACTCGGAGAACCGCCTCGAATGGGACGCGCAAACCAGCGATGCGGCCACGCACCTCTTCGACGCCTACCCCGACGCGAATCGTATGGTTCAGCGGATCGCCGAAAAACGCTTCGCGGGCGATCCTTCTCCGGTCGCGCTGCCGCCCAAGGTGGTGCTGCAGGCGGCGCCGAAGTCTGAAACCGAGACCTGGGTGACGGGGGACTCGTGGTTCAGCCCGGTCCAGCAGACCCCACCCGGGCTGACGACACTCCGTCATGGCAAGGCCTGCAACTTCTGGGGCGGCAACTGCGGCGGCTTCGTGCGCTTGAGCTTCGACGATCTGAGTGGCGCCTTCGATCCCGCTCGGATCGAGAAGGCGAAGCTGATGCTCACGATCCACGAGCTGCAGCTCGAACCGGATGCAAACTGTGACATCAGACACTGCGGCTACATCACGCCGATGGTCCAGGTGGCGCGGATTCCGCAGGGGGTCGAGGCTGGGGACTCGTTGCTTTGGAACCATGCCACCGATTGGGGGACGTTCGCGGACCGGGACACGTTCGAGGTATTCGACCACACCTACAACAAGGATCAGCCGAACGAAGAGCACGTCTACGACTTCGGCCTCCAGTTCCTCGCCTCGCACCAGCGGGCCTACGGCAGCCAACCCAACGTCGAGCTCCTTCCGGGTCGCACCGACCGCATCGTCGACTTCGACCTGAGTGGAGTGGTGCGACATTGGGTCGGCGATCCCAACGAAGACCAGAGGCGCAACAACGGCCTCTTCGTGCAACCCCATCTGCCGACGCTGAGCTACGAGCCGCAACTCTCGTTCCACAGCAAGCGAGGCTTCAGCGGCCCCAACGCCCGCAAGCCCGCGCTGCTGATCTACGACGTCCCCGAGGGAGAGACCCCCAAGGCCCTCGGGGCGCCCTTCGCGCTCTTCTACGAGGCGCCGCCACACTACACTGGGGGGCTGATGCCACCCTCCGCTCCGGTCCGGGGCACCGAGCTGCACCACTCGGCGGCCGCCGAGGCGAAGGAGAGCTGGCTGCTCGCGGTCAACAACGACGGCTTGCCCCAGTGCCTGCGGATCTACTCCAACCGCCACCCCGCGGCTCCGGATCTGCAAGTCTTCTCCGCCACCTCTGGGGAGCAGATCGGCCTCGCATATCCCGGCGAAACCGATGCCCGCTACCCCGTCTACGGGACCTACGGAGAGTACGGGGATTGGGACTTCTGTCCAGAGACTCTGACCACCGGCCAGCGGTGGCATCCCGAGGTCGGCACCGACACCTACCAGCCGATCACCCGCTGGACGCTGGAGCTGGACGGATCGTACGACGACGCTTCGATCGTGCTGGTGCGCATTCCCCACCCCATCCCCACTCCCTGATCGGAGCCGATCATGCGAGCCTTCCTGCTCCTTCTCCTGCCCCTCGCCGGCGCCGCCTCGGCGGCCTCGATCGATGAAAGCCGCTACCGCTTCGAGTCGGGGCGCTCGCTCAAGACCCCGGGAAGGGTGTGG
>CAZBBK010000126.1:0-4165 GCA_964490075.1 uncultured Gemmatimonadota bacterium
CGCGGAGCAAGCCGTGGCCACGGCGCCGGCTCCGTACCGCTGTTTGGTGTCTCCAGCCGGGTCAAGTGACGCCAGCGAGACACGAGAGTAAAGTGGATAGCCCTTTTCGCCGATTTCGTGTGTGGCGGCGCGGGCAACCGGGGCCGCCAGAAGAGCCAGGAAGGTCGCAGTCAAGAGACGCATCGAAACCACCCGCAGCCAGAAACGTATTGAACCAGCGAACGCGCGCGAGCCTGCAGTGTAGCCTCTTCGCAGCTCTGATCGCACCTTGTCCCAGGACTCGGATCCAAACGGAAAAGCTCGAACCAATGAAGCCGCTTCCATCGATCGTACGCCTGCTCCGGCGCCGCGCTCCCACCACTCGACTCGGTCGCGCCCGGCGCAGCATCGAACGCGCGGTGGGCATTCTCGGCGCCCTCTACCTGGGGCTGCACCTCTTTCCCGGAGTCGTCTTTGCTCACTCGATCGAGCACCGCGGCGTCCGCCTGCATTCCCGCCAGGCGATCGCCGCCGCCGCCGCCGCGCCTCTGATCGACGCCGCCCGATCCCGAGCGGGTGCTGGCGGCTCTGCGCCCCTGGCTGCGGGCCAACTCGAGGGAGACCGGAAAGGTCCTCGCCGGTTCGTGACAGCCGTTCAGATCGGGCAGTACCGCACTTCGTACATATTTGCCCGCCCGCGCTTGCCGATCCGATCGATGAGTCCGGCTTTGCGCATGCAGTACACCATTCTCTGCGCCAACCGGATTCTGAGACCGCTCTTCCGCGCCAGATCTCGTGCGGTGAAGTTGGTCAGGTTTCCGGGGAGGAACCCGCGCCAGTCCGCGGGATCTGCAAACAGTCTCTGCTCGACCACCGCCAGCAATCGACGCTCTTCCGTGACCCAGCCGCGTTTGCGCCAACCCCGCTTGCCATCGTAGCGTCTGACCTCTTCTTCGCTGGTCATCAGCACTTCCAGCGAGAAGTTCGGATTCGCCAGGAGCTGCGGGAAGCTCACCATCTGCCAGAACAGATCTTCCATCCGGCCCCTCTTCGGCGACTTGCGGCGCTCGGGCTCGCCCCGGGAGTCCACCGCCAGCTTGACGAGCCACTTCTCCCTGGCGATCGGGTAGATCAACCGGATCGGATGGGCATCCGCCAGCTTCGTGAGCTTCGACTTGATGGCCGCGAGATTCCCGGTCTGTATCTCCAGCAGTAGTCCATCACGAACGATATCGATCACGAACCGATCGAGGGTGACCTCGAAGCGGTCACCCGGCCGCGCGTACCACTCCTTCAGCGATGCGTGGAGCGGCTTCTCGTTCAACATGCCGATGGCTGGCATTGCAACTCGATCAGTGCGCGGTTTCAAGAATCTCCCAAGATCGGGCGCCCGAATGGCGACCAAGAACGAGCTTATCCTGAATGGGATCGTCGCGCGACCGCGCCCTCGACCAAACGCCTTTGGAGCCCCTCGATGAGACTCACCACTTCGGCCCTGGCCACATTCGCCTCGCTCGCCCTGCCCTCCGCCCCGCTGGCCCAGACCTACACCATCGTCGATCTCGGCACCTTGAGCGCCACCCCCGAAGACGGCGTGCGCGCCGCCGATATCAACAACCGCGGCCATGTGCACGGCGAGAACGACAAATCCGATCCCTTCGGTGGCGGTGTGCAATGGCGCAGCTTTCTGTGGGATGGGACCGCGCAGCAAGAGATCTTCCCGCTCACCTCCGGCAGCACCTGGTCGGGCGGCCTGAACGACGCCGATCAGTGTGTCGGGAAGTTCACTCTCGGCGGCCTGCTGGCGATGCACGGCTACTTCTGGGACGGAGGACCGATCGAGGATCGCACGGTCGGCCAGCGCAACTTCACCCATCAGATGGACATCAACTACGCCGGCAACAGCACCGGCACCTACCTCTCCGAGGAGGTGTGGCAGTACCGATATCAGTATCACGCTTTCGTCATGAACTCCGCGGGCGAGTGGCGCGACGTCGGCACGCTGGGAGGTCACGAGTCCTTCGCCCGGGCCCTGAACGACCGCAGCCATGCCGTCGGCTACACCCGCGACGCGGAGAACCACCACCTCGGTTACCTCTGGACCTTCGCCGGTGGCATGAGCGACATCGGCCACCTCGGCGGCACCTACTGCGATCCCGAAGAGATCAACAACCTCGATCAAATCGTCGGCGCCTCCGCCAACGAGGTCGGAGAGCATCGTCCCTTCCTCTGGCAGGGCGGTGTCATGAGCGAGCTCGCCACCCTCGGCGGCAGCACCGGGCGCGCCAGAGGAATCAACGATTTCGGCGTCGTCGTCGGCACCACCACCGACGCTACCGAGACCCAGCGCGCCACCATCTGGAATAGCGGTGTCGCCAGCGATCTGAACGAGCTGATCGAGCCCGGCAGCGGCTGGGACCTCACGGGCGCCCGTGCCATCAACGAGCTGGGCGAGATCACCGGCACCGGTTCCCTGAACGGCAATCAGCGTGCCTACCGTCTCAACCCCATCCTCGACGCCCCGCGCATCTCCGGCCTGCGGCCTGGCTTCGCCGATCGCGACAACCGGATCTTCGGCTTCGGCTTCACGCCCGGCGCAGTGGTCGACCTCTACTACGGCTTCGATCCCGGTGTCACTCCCCTGGCCTGCGGCGAAGATCTCGGAATCGCCGCCGCCCGTCTCTTCGCCACCGCCACCGCGGACGATGAAGGACGCATCGAAATCGACCTGTGGCTGCCGGCCACCGCCAAGGGCCGAGCGCCTTTCTTGCAGGCGGCCGAGCCCGCGGCATGCATCATCGGCGAGCTGCTCTCGCAGCAGATCAGGTAGCCGACCACGACGGCCCATCGCACGGCGTCCGACCCGGCGCGTGCTAGGCTTGCCGATCATGCGCGCCCTCGTCCTCGATCGAAGCGGCCCGCGCTGGGTCGCCGACCATCCCGATCCCACCCCGGGCGCCGGGGAGGCCCTGATCCGCCCATTGCTCGCGGGCATCTGTGCCACAGATCTGGAGCTGATCCGGGGCTACATGGGCTTCCACGGGGTGCTGGGGCACGAGTGGGTGGGCATCGTGGAGCAGGCGCCGGAGCCGAGCTGGATCGGGGCCCGGGTGGTGGGCGGCATCAACTGCTCCTGCGGCGGCTGCGACACCTGTCGCGCCGGGCGCCGCTCCCATTGCCCACACCGCACGGTGCTCGGCATCCAGGGTCGCGACGGTGTTTTCGCCGAGCGTTTTCGGCTGCCCTGCGAGAACTTGCTGCGGGTGCCCGACGAGATCGAGAACCGCGCCGCTGTCTTCGTCGAGCCTCTGGCCGCCGCCTGCCAGATCACCGAGGCCTGCCACCTGCGACCGAGCGAACGGGTGGTGGTGATCGGCGTCGGACGCCTCGGGCAACTCTGCGCGCGGGTGCTGGCGCTCGGCGGAGCGCGCGTTCAGGCCCTGAGCCGCAACTCCTCCCGCCTGGAGCTGCTGCCGCCTGGTGTCGAGAGAGTGTCGCTGGCGGACGCAGAGAGCGTGGCCGGTGCCGACCTGGTGGTCGACTGCAGCGGCGCCGCCGATGGACTGAATCTGGCGACGCGGCTCGTACGGCCGCGGGGTCGCGTAGTGCTGAAGACCACCGTCCACGATACGGGCGCGGCGACGCCGGTGCCCTGGGTGATCGACGAGATCACGCTGATCGGCTCGCGCTGCGGGCCCTTCGCGCCGGCCTTGCGCCTGCTGGCCGCGGGACTGGTCGATCCGCGGCCGCTGATCAGCCACAGCTATCCCCTGGACCGGGGGCTCGAAGCGCTGCGCACCGCTGCGGCTCCCGACGCGGTCAAAGTGTTGCTAGAGCCTTGACCGGCGGATGGCGGGCGCGGGTGGCGATCGACGTGTAGACGCCTCTTCGACCAGATCGACGTACGACGACTCGATCAAGTCGCCACGGTCGACTTCGAGACGCTCCATCAGACGCTCCGCGACCCAGACGCCCCATGCGGAGCTTTGTCCGGGCCCGACCACCACCTCGAGCTCGAGGAAGTCGCCGAGTCCCTCGACCCGGTCGAGGTGGACGCGGGTCGGGCCGACCAGGTAGAGCGTGCGCTGCTTGCGGATCGTGGCGCGCACGCCGAGGGCGGCCCCAAGGGTCCGCGCAAGAATAACTTCAGACCTCCTGATCCCAGGGCTCCACATGTCGAGCCGCC
>CAZBBK010000127.1:0-3534 GCA_964490075.1 uncultured Gemmatimonadota bacterium
GGTCGCTCCGCGGTCGTCCGCGGGGGCTGAGTCGGGTCAGTGGGAGGTGTTGGTTCTGGTGTCTTGATGTGGCGCTTCCCCCACGCGAAGGCGCCCGGATCGCCTCCCAACGTGCCCCTGCCCGACTCCGTTGCCCGAATCGGGCAGGGGCAGGGGCATCGGCCTGGGCACGCCAAGAAGTGCGGTCGAGACCGCCCCTTCCAGCCGCGGATCGATCTTCGGATGCCCGCGGACTACCGCCGGCCCCGCGGTTCCTCGCGGAGTGCGTCGCTCGAGAAGCGCTATATCGAAACGCCAGGGTGCAGGGCGCGGCCCCCAGACACCCGCGGGTGGTCGCGAGCACGGTGATCGATGCCCGGGGTCGAGGCCCGGTCGTTGTGTTTCGCGACGCGGAAGACGCGGGCTCGGTGATGGCCTGCGGGATCGACACCCGCGTTGGCCGGAGCGAGTCATCAACGCAGAGCGCTCGGACATCGGCGCCTACGGTGGACCGGAGAACTGGCGCTGGTGGCCGTGGATGGGAGGGTGGCGGCGATCTCTCGTGCCAGCGCCCTTGTACCCACCCCGGCCCCCCGTCCCGAATGCCCTTTCCGGCGCTTCGCCTAGGGCCGCAGCTCCCTGATCATCTCTTCCAACCAGCTCCGCTCCGCATCGGTGAGCCGCTCGCCCAGATCCTCCGGGCGACGTGACGCGAGCTCGCGCAGCTCGCGCAGCCAGGAGAGCAGCCGATGCTCGGCTCCCGGGCGCGCCGTCTCCAACGCCGCGTCCAGATCGGGGATGCAGCGCAAAGCCGCCAGCGCCGCGGCCCGATCGCCCGCCTGCCGGAAGAGCGCCGCGGCGCCGGCGAAGTCCCCCAACCCCTTCAACACCCGGGCCGCGAGCGAGGCCGGTGGCGCATCGAGCAGCTCCAGCACCTGGTGCGCCTGCTCGAAACGCCCTTTCTCCAGCAGCACCTCGAGCGCCTTGCGGCGCAGATCTTCCACCTGTTGGTCGCGCTCCTCCTGGTGCAAGCCGAGCGCGTCGAAGGCCTCGGGCAGAGCGGCGCTGACCGTGCAAGCGCTCTCGGGTCGGGCCGCACCGCGCTCCAGGTCCCGCTCCCACTTGCCCCGCCAGCGCTGCAGCGCATTCGCCAGCCAGGTTTGCAGCGGTCGGGCCGCGTCGATCTCGCCGGCCAGCTCGAGCAGCGCTTCCGATCGGCGCGCCCCGCGCGAGCGCTGCCAGCGCGCCAGGCTCTTCAGCACCGCGGCGCTGTCGGAGCATCCGGCCAGCTTGGCGGAGCTCTTGGCCTCGATCATCAGCTCGCCCGCCGCCAGTTCGACCTGGTCCGCGACCGGGACCAACGCCAGCGCGACCCGCGCCCGCGCCAGGTGCGCCTCGTCGCGCAGCGCCTGGTCGACCACCGCCTCGGCCCGATCGGGGTCCCCCAGCCGCCGCACCGCCTGCTCGGCCCGGGTCCAGGCCCGCGCCGGTTGGGTGTCGACCAGGGCGAGCGCGTCATCGATGCCCTCGCGCACGAACTCGTCGGCGTCGCGCGGCGGTCCCGCCACGTGCACGAGCAGGTCGGCGGGAGTCATCGGCAGCGCGTCGACGTCGCGCAGCAGGTCGCGGGTCGCCGCCGCCGAGACCGAGTCCAGATCGCAGAAGATCAGGGTCTCGGTGGCGCGGCTGATCGCCACCCGGAAGCGGTCGATCGCGGAGCGGATCCGCAGCAGCGCCAGCGGCGAGTCGCCGCGCGTGCGCGCGTCGGCGATCTCGTTCAGCCAACGTCCCGGATCGAGCACGCAAACCCGCTGAAACTCCCGCCCTTTGGCCTCGGCGGGGCCGAGCAAGGCCCCTTCGAGCTCCGCCGGCAGCTCGGCCGCCACCGCGCGGGCCAGGCGGATCAGCGCGCTGCCGGGGGCGCCGGCCAGCGCCCGCAAGGCCTCGAGCGCCCCCGCGGCGTCGTCGCCGGCCTGGCAGTGGATGATGGTGTCGTTGATGACGTCGCCGACCTCCACCTCCCCCGCGCCGCGCGGCCGGGCGCTCTTCGGGACCTGCCCGTAGAGCGACGAGACGCGCCGGACCAGCTCGCCGATGCGCCGCGTGGAGCGCAGATTGGCGGCCAGCGCGACGCTTTCGGGGCGCCCGATCTGGTCCGCGATCATGTCTTTGAACCAGCCCCATTCGAAGTCGGTCGGGCGCACCGTCTGGCCTTCGTCCCCGGCGCAGAGGAAGCGCGCGGGTGCGGCGGCGGGATCGTCATCTTCCATGCTCGCCAGCAGCAGCGGCACCAGCACCTCGACCGGCGTCAGATCCTGGACTTCGTCGAGCACGATTCGATCCGGGCGGATCAGTCCGGCGGGTCGGCGCCGGTCGCGCAGCAGCACGCGGGCCGCGGTGGCGGCGTGCAGCAGGTCGGGGAAATAGAGCTCCACTGGCGCCGAACCGAGTCCCTCGACCACGTCGAGCAGGGCCCGGAGGGCGGCCGTCCCGAGGATGGCGGCGCGCCGTCGCCGGTATTCCGCCGCGCGCAGCCGGGTGCGGTCGGAGCTCTGCAGGTGCCGCGGGGCGCTCGGCAGCGCGGGGCCGACCAGGTGGGCGCGGATCTCGGCGAATAGCGCGTCCAGGTCGTCGCTCCAGGGGCCGAGGGTGCCGGGCGCGAGGCGGGCGGCATCGGCCAGGAATTGCGCGCGCCGGCTCTCGAAGCTCCCGGCCACCGGAGGATCGACGATCGCCGCCAGCAGGTCGGCCATGGTCCAGGTCTCGACCCGGGTGTCGGCCGGGGCGAAGGTCGCGAAGTGCTCGCCGGCGAGATCGGCCAGATGCCGCGACCAGGTCAGGTAGAGCACCTGCTCGCCGCCGTGCAGGTCGACCGCGCGCATCAACGCTTCGGTCTTGCCGGTGCCGGGCTGACCGATCAGGATCCGAGTCGGTCGCTCCGAGCGCGCGAAGGCTTCCTGCTCCGCGGTCCAGGGGGCGGGGTGGTCGACCGGCCGCTCGAGGTCGGCGGCATCGAGGGCGTAGTACTGATCGAGGGTGCCGGCGTCGAGGGGGGCGTGGTCGTCGTGGTGGCGCAGGGCGCGCACCAGAATGGCGCCTTCCGGTGCTTCCAGATCCTCGGCCGGGGAGGCGTGGTGCGGCGTCCACCAGGCGTAGAACTGCGATCCGCCCCGTCCCCCGAGCGGGGTGCGGCGCCAGCCACGGTTCCGGACTCCCCGCGTCGACTTGGTGATGCCGGTGCGGCCGTGGGCCGCCAGGTGACGCAGCACCAGCGTGGCGCGACGCCGGATCGCCTCGTTGGACGCGGCGAGCAGCGCGTCGGTGAAGTCGGCGTGGCAGAAGAGCCGATGGCCGGTGCCGCTGCGGTGCCGCACCACCACGTCGGGACGGTCGTCGCGCGCCCGCGCGCGGTCCGCGTCCGGTCGCGGGTGGCGGTCGTGCTGGGCGTGGTTCGGCTCTCGGTCGCTCGGCAACTGGGATGGGCTCCGTGGACGATATCTCCGACGTCAGTCTACGACTCCCGCGCCGGCGCCGGAGCGGGAATCGGCTAGGCTA
>CAZBBK010000128.1:0-3453 GCA_964490075.1 uncultured Gemmatimonadota bacterium
TACAATTACGCACCGTGCTATTCTCTTCCCACCGAGAAGTAAATTCCTATCCACTTTACTTTCAACCGGGCCCCTCTGATGATATAATCCACTTCGATTATTGGGGATTTTTTCTACGAATAAACCAGGTACCCGGACTAATTCTTACGAATCGAAGGAGTTTTTTATGCGCACGCAATTCCTGACCGGTACAGTCAGATTCATCGCCGTTTCACTGTGCTGCTGCCTGATCCTGACATCGTGCGAAACGACACCCAGCACACCAAACGGAGGCGGCTCTGACACCGACCGGCATACCGTTCGACGCCCGGTGATCGGTATGGATGACGCCGGGAACGCCGCGGTTGCCTGGCTGACCACGAGGAGCGACGGCTTCTGGGGAGATCTTTGCACGTGGCACTACCAGGCCGGAACAGGATGGCTGGAACCCAAATCCAGCGCGGACGAGTCGAGGACGTGGCATGACGGGACAGCGAGGGAGCATCAGATAGCGATGCCGGGAAGCTTCTATTCGTGCATCGTCTATACGGCGGAGCACCTGAACAATCAGGGGGGATTGTTCGGCTCGTACGTGTACATACGCCGGTGCACCAATCCGGCGGCGAGCCAGTACATCGGGAGCCATGTTGAAGATCCGACGCTGCTCGAGGACACAATCGACCAGGAAGCAGCCCAGGTGGCCATCAATGACGCGGGTAACGCCTGCGTCGTGTGGCGCAAGCTTAGCAGGATACGCTTGCAGCAGTATGAGGAAGCAGCCAATTACGAATCGGCCATTTATGACAATCCCGTCCCCGGGCTCGGTCTCGGTTACGTATACAGGGTCTGCATCGACAGCGCGGGAAACGCCATCGTGATCTGGATCGATGGAGAGGGCGCGGCATCGGTTCTCAGATCGAGCCGGACGCCGTGGGAGAGCGACGAGATCATCAGCACGGGCAGCAATATCGCAAATCCGCAGATCGTGATGGGAGGCGATGACTCGGCGATCGCCGTCTGGATCCAGGATGGACATGTCCGTTCCCGGCAATTCAACGGGGGGCTCGGAACGTGGGGGAGCGTTGTCGAGATCGAGAACGGGGTGGAGACTTCGCAGCGACCGATGCTGGCGATCAACGATACGGAAGATGCGATCGTGGTCTGGGAGCAGATGGGGAGGATCTTCGCATCGCTGATGTGGATTCTGCAGCCGGTGCCTGTGAGCGCGGCGGATGTGACCGGCTTCGCTACGAACGCCGGCGTGGCGATAGACAACGGCCAGAACGCCATCGTCGTCTGGGAGCGCGACGGCGGGATCTACGCGGCCCGTTTCACCTTCGGCGAGGGATGGTCGGATGAGGCGGAGATAGGCCGGGGAACCGAGCCGGCACTTGCGGGAAACGGCAGCGGTGACGCCATCGCCGTCTGGATCTCGTCGAACGGCAGGAGCGTTGAGCACCACATCTTCGGCGCGCAGGCGAGCGGGATCACGCTGATCGTGCACGCCTGGCTGGACGAGGAGCCGTTGGCCGGGGCGAGCGTTCGCGTTGATCTCACCACGAGCTGGGAGACGGTCTGCAGCGGCGTGACCAACGGCGCGGGCGACTACGAGTGCGACGGCGAACTGTCGATAGGAGACAATTTATTCATAGAGGTGCACCACGAATCCGGCCTGGATCAGTATCATGGGATGCAGTTCGCAACCGTCGAGGACGGCGACGGCGACGGCAGGATGGAGGTCACTGTCACCCTTGAGCCGATGACCAGGTAGCGGCCGAACCCGCGGCCGGCAACATTGCAGCGGCAGATGACCGCGCGGGCGATCCGATAATTGACCCCGCGCACGATCGCCCGTATCATCACGGCATGTCAGCCGATACCGCACTCTTCTGCGACGATCTCCCGACCGAGCCGGTGCCCCACATCGGCAAGGTGCTGGTGAGCGGCGCCGGCGGCTATATCGGCGGGCGCCTCGTGCCCGAGCTGCTCGCCCGCGGCTACGACGTACGCGTGATGGTGCGCGGCGACACGCACGATATCGAGCTTCGGTGGCCCGAGGTAGAGATCGTTGTTGCAGACGCCCTCGACCCGGCAAGCCTCGGCCGCGCCATGGATGGGGTTGCCGTAGCCTACTACCTCATCCATTCGATGCTGCTCGGCTCGAAGGAGTTCGCCTCGGCCGACGCCGAGGCGGCGGCCAACTTCCGCGACGCCGCCGGCAGGGCCGGGGTGAAGCGGATCGTATACCTCGGCGGGCTCGGAGACCTGCGCAGCAAGCTCTCCAAGCACCTGCAGAGCCGCATCGAGGTGGCGCTCGAGCTGTTCAGGGGGGATGTCCCGCTGACGATCCTCCGGGCGGCGGTGATCATAGGCTCGGGGAGCGCATCGTACGAGATCATCAAGAACCTCGTCCGGCGGATGCCCGTGCTACCCACTCCGAAGTGGGCGGAGAGCCTCTGCCAGCCCATCTCGGTGCGCGATGTCATCAAGTATCTCGTGGGTGTGCTCGAGGTCCCCGAAACGGCCGGCGGTACATATGACATCGGCGGATCCGATGTCCTCACCTACCGGCAGATGCTGCGCGAGTGCGCCGACGTGTTGCAGCTGAGAAGGTGGTTCACGGCGACTCCCTTCCATCATATCGGTTTATTCTCATACCTTGCGAGCATGCTCACTCCCGTGCCCGACAGCATCACCAGGTCGCTCATGGAGGGACTGGCCAACGACGTGATCTGCCTGGAGACCGAGATACGCTCGCTCGTTCCCTTTACGCCGCTCCGGTACCGCGAGGCCGTGGTGCGCGCGCTCTCTCGCGAGGAGCAGGACCGCGTGCACACCCGCTGGGCCGACGCCTACCCGCCGGCGCACGAGCTGGCGATCAAGCTCGGCGAGCTCGAGAGCAGGCCCAGGTACGTATCCTCGCACTCCATCCTTACCGGCAAGCCGGCCGGCCGGCTCTTCAAGTCGATCTGCCGGATCGGGGGCAGGGAGGGATGGTTTCACGGCAACTGGATGTGGAGGCTCCGCGGCTGGGTGGACCGGTTGATGCTCGGCGTCGGGCACGCGCGCGGCAGGAGACGCCGCGGGGAGCTCGCCGCCGGCGATGTAGTCGATTTCTGGCGCGTCGAGGAGATAGACACCGACCGCCGCCTGCTGCTGCGCTCCGAGATGAAGATGCCGGGAAAGGCCTGGCTCGAGTTCGGCATCGAACCGGAGGGCGAACGCAACAGGCTCAGGGTGACCGCGCATTATCACACCACGAGCATCGGCGGGCGAACCTACTGGAACGTCCTCGTGCCCTTTCATTACTTCATATTCACCGGGTTGATCCGGCAGATCGAGAAGAGAAGCTAGGGCTTTTCGCTGCTCAATTCTTCCGCGTATCTGTGGTAGTATGCGAGGGTATCCGATCGAACGAGCACCGGTACGAAGCGAGGGACGGAGCATGAACATCCTCGGCATTTCCGCCTACTA
>CAZBBK010000129.1:0-3346 GCA_964490075.1 uncultured Gemmatimonadota bacterium
GGATCTCGCCGTTCTCGCGCCAGAACTCCGCGAACTCCTCCAGCACGCGGCGCAGGTCGAGGCTGCCGTCCGGGCGGACGAAGCTGCGCGGCTCCACGGTGACCGAACGTTCGGCGCGCAGTGCCAGCACGCGCACGATGATCTCGCGGTAGATCGGGTTCGCGATCCGCACCGGCATGCCACGCGCAGTGAGCCCCAGGTCGCTCACATAGGCGTAGTCGTCGTCGTAGGGATCCTCGCCGGCGAAGGTGCCGGCGATCAGCGGCGCGATCACCCGCCTCACCCGCTCCTCGTGCAGCTTGCTCACCAGGGAGTCGAGATGCGTGGCGCGCGCCAGGATCAACCGCTCCTTGGCCTCGTCGAGGTGCTCGATGGTGATCGGAGTGGGGGGCGAGACGCCGATCTTGTCGATCACCTCGCGCGCCAGGGCGTTGACCAGCCAGGGTTGGCCCCCGGTCAGCGCGAAAGCGTGGTCCAGCACGCCCTCCGCGAAGGGCTGGCCGGTGTCGGCGCTGTGCTGGCCGTAGAGCTCGGCGACCTGGGCGGCGCTGAAGTTGCCCATGCTGAGCGACTCGACCAGCACGTTGAAGGGGCTGGCGGTGCCGAGGCGGGTCGGATCGCCGCCCGAGGCGGCCTTGTAGTCGCGCACGTCGCGCAGGCCGCAGAGGATCACGGAGGCGGGGAAAGCCTGGCCCCGTTTCGGGTGCCCGGCGCGCAGCTGGCGCAGGACCGAGATCAGGCTCATGCCCTGGAGGGCGTCGATCTCGTCGAAGACCAGCACCAGGGGGCGCGGGCAGGCGCGCGACCATGATTCGAGCGCCGTGCCCAGCAGGCTGGAATCGTTGGCATCGGGCCAAGGTTCCGGCGGGCGAAGCTCCTCGGGAAGAACGGAACGCGCGCTGAAGCTGATGTCGCTGAGAATCGACCGCTGGGCCTCGGCATAGTCCTCCCCCACCGCCTGCCCGCCCTCGCAGGAGAAATGCAGCGCGGCAACCTCGCCCTCGGCGGTGAGCACACGGCAGAGCTCGCGCAGCGACGTGGTCTTGCCGGTCTGGCGCGGGGCGTGCACCACGAAGAAGGCGCGCTGCGCGATCAGCGCACGCGCTCCCGGAAGGCGCGGCTCGGGGGGCACCATGTAGTGCAGATCGGGCAGGCAGACGCCGCCGGTATTGAAGTAGCGCATGGGAGACTCCGCCGTGGGGGCTTGCGGGGATCGTAGCGCAGGCGGCGCATTGGCGCGGAGTGAGGGCAGCGCCCCACAATCCGCATCCGATTCCCGCTTTCCAGAGTAGCCAACACGGCGGCAATCATGCCCCTATCTTCTCTCGGTTCTTCCCCGGGATCCCCTCCTGCTCGGCCTTTCCTGCGTCTTGTGGAACGATTTCGGTCGAGTTCCTTCGTAGCGCGAGCTTTCCTGCGCGAGAGTCGCCCTCGCCGGGCAAGCTCCGCCCCTTGCACCGCATGGGTGCTGCGCGTCTTGCCGAGATCGAGATCGGTCGCGGCTCGAGCGGCGAAGGGACCGGCTGGAGTCAGACGAATTCGAGCTCGGGCTCATCGAGCGGGCGATCAGGTTCGAAGGGCGGCGCCCGGGTCGGCAGGCCAACCGACCGCAGGATGCGAACGATCGTGTTGTGTTCGGTGATGAACGAGACGAGTTTGAGGCGGCCACCCTCGCAAGCCGGGCAGTCCAGTGCGTCGATCCCGAACACGCGTTTCAACAACTGCGCCCAGGTGAGCCTGCTTCGGCGCCGGGCGGGGAAGTCGGCGGGGAGGTCGTCTTCTTCTTCGGTGGGGCAGTCGGGGCACGGGTCCGGTGCCTGCTCCAGGGGCGCGGGCACGACCCGTGATCGCAGTGCGGCTTTGGGCGCGAGCACGCCGTGGTAAACGAGCAGGTGGCTGCGCGGCGCGGGCACGAGGGGCAGGAGTCGTTCGATCAACTCCAGGGGGGAGTATTCGACGTATGCGGTGCCGTTTCGCCAGGGCTTGCGGAAGTGGTAGCGCACGTTGCCGTCGGGGGTGAGCTCGAGCCGCTCGGTCGCGATCGGCGGGCGGGCGATGTAGCGGCACAACCGTTCGAAGCGCCGTTCATAGTGCATCTCCTGTGTCTTTGGACGACGGCGTTGAGCGTCTTTCTTGCCATTGTGCGTTGGCACGGCGCAGGCGATCGGCGCATCGCTCGTCGATGGTCAGCCACCAGACCCGGTAATACTGCCCGAAGTCCTCTCGGTCCGCTTTGACCGCGCCACACTTTGCCCAGCGAATCACTGTGCTCTCCGCGACGCCGAAGAGCCTTGCTGCGCCCGGGACGGAGTATCGGCCATCGGAGCGTTGGTCAGGAAGGGCATGCTTTCGTCCGAGACGTTGGTGCTCGCTTTTCAGTCCGAGTCGCATCCGCACACCCTTGACGGCTCTGGGATTCCACGGTCGGCGCGCGCCGGTCTCGAGCCCCATGCGATTCAGCTCGACCGCGATTTCTTCGTCGATGAGTCCGCGCGCCACAAGCTCGCGCAGTTGTGCGTCGGCCTGCGCTGGCGTACGCCGGTGATCTCCACGCCCCGGACGCGGGATCGTCAGTTCGTCTACCGCTGCGCTTCGCCACTGCACTTGGATGTGAGTCTTACGGGCGGGGACCTCCACGGGGCAGATCGAGACCGCTTCGATGGCGATGCGCAGCATGGCCTTACGATCCGCGGGCGTCGTCGTTCGGGCTCGCCAAACACGGGGCAAGTCCCGCGCCAGCTCGCGGATCCGAGCGCGATCTCCAGCGCTCAACTCCACGCGACATTCCCGTTTTGCGACGTCGAAGCGCCGGCGGACCTGCTCCAGATCCTGTAGAGCGGCCTCCCACTGAGTATCGAGGGTTCGCGCCACGGTCCGGTTGTCGGGATCCACCGCCATGTAACGACGTTCCGCGCGCCGGGCCTCGTACTCTGCTTGTTCGAGTCGCAGCTTCCATTGTTCGTGGAGTGCGGTGGACTGCGCTTCGACCTCATGCTCCACCGCCAGCGTCAGATCGAGCTCAGCCGGAATCACCATGCCTAAGAAGAGCTCCTCGACGGCAGCGTCGATGGCCATTCCGCTGACGGTCCAGCAGGCTTTCGCGCCATGATCCTGATCGCCGCGACAAACGTACATCCATTTCTTGCCACCACGGCCAAGGTAGCCGATTGTCATTCGTCTGCCGCATCGTCCACACAGCAGTAGGCCCGTCAGGAGCGCCAGACCTTCTCGCGGCGCACCCGATGAGGGTCGTCGAGCGGCGTTTGCTCGAAGTTTGTCGAGGTTGCCCAAGTAGGTGTGCTTGCCACACGCTTTCCATCCGCGACCGGCGTAGAAACCCAGGACA
>CAZBBK010000130.1:0-2588 GCA_964490075.1 uncultured Gemmatimonadota bacterium
GCGGTGGTGAAATCGCAGTCGCTGATCACGGCCGCCACGCCCTGCTGCGTCTCGATTCCGATGCGATGCCCATCGAAGCTGGTCCGGGACACCGAGGGTGGCGCCGATCCCGGCGTGTTGAAGACAATGGCGACATCGTTGTCTTGGAAGGAGCAGTCCTGCAGCGTGACACCGTCCCCCTGGTGGGCGTGCAGCCCGAAGCCGGACGACTCGGCCACCGTCACATTGGTCAATGTCGGGCTGCTGGTGTCCCAGCACTGCAGCGCGGCTCCGATGCCCTTGAGGTTGTCGGCACCGGCGTTGCGAACCTCGCACCAGGTCATGAGCGAGGGGCCATAGGCCCCGGATTCCAGCGCGAAGTAGAGGCCGGACCACGAGCCGCTCTGGCCATTCGCGGCGTCGAAGAGCACCGGCGAGCTCTGGCTACCCTGGGCTTCGAGCCGGCCGCGGGCGTAGTAGCCGAAGCCGTCGGGAATCGCGATCTGCAGCGAGGTGGCCGGCTCGAAGAGCACCGTCGTGCCAGCCTGGATGGTCAGCATGGCGTTGTTGCGGACGGTGATCGTGGCGGTGACGCGATAGGGAGAGCCGCCGCTGTTCCAGGTGGTGTGGGCGACGATGTCGGAATCGACGATGGTCTCGGCGCGGGCGCCGGCCGGCGCGAGAGCCGGCAGCGTTGCGAGCACGAGGACGCTACGAGAAACCGAGGGCCGGGGGCGGGGGGGACGGGGCACGAAGACCTGCCGGCTGGGGGGAATCGGGGATCGGTCGATCCATGATAACGGCGGACGCGCGCCCGCGCCCGCGCCCGCGGCCACAGCTGACCTTCCGATATGGCGCCTCTCGAGCGACGCACTTCGCGAAGAACCGCGGGCCCAGCGGGAGTCCACCAGTCTCCAGGGTTCCATGCGCGGTTGGCAGAGCGCGCTCGACCGCGCTTCTTCGCGTGTCCCTGCCCCTGCCTTTGCCCGATTCCCGCCGCCCGTCGGGAAAGGACTCTTCACCATTCGGCAATGAAAGACGCCGGGGCTGCGACCAAGGACGCCACTCGGGAGCCTTGGTCTTGCGCCGATCGCCGATCGTGGAAAGGGGGGGGGACGCAATCGGCGGCTCGAAGGATGTGGGACTCGAGAGCATCGCCGCGTCCGCAGGGAATCGCGGCGCCAGCCGCGGCTCTGCTGGTCCCGTCGCCGAAACCGCCCAGGCATTCTCGACCGGCCCGGACGCCGCGCCGCGGGACTCCCGCTCTTCAGAGCAGCTCGGTGACTGGACCGCGCCCCCTTCCATCCAGCCCACGCGAGGCTCCACGATCCCCGCGCCTGCTTCAACGGTCCGCGCAATCGCCGCGGTGCGCCTGGTCACGACTCATGAGCCAGAGACAGGGCAGAGCTCCTGGTGCGAAGCGCGGAGCTGGATCACCGATCTTTGGTGACACTACCGGAGCTGGCGGTTCACCTCGCGAAGCCGCTCCACGAGCAGCTCCACAACCGCGGTGGCATTCCACTTGCGGATTCGTCGGGGTGACAGGGCGCGGCCGATCGCCTCACATTGAGCCTCGCGGGCGCTCTCCGACGTGGGAACCAGTTCTCCCTCGCCCGGCCCCGACACAAAGCCCAGCTCCGCGCCCGGAACCGCGAGTCATGAAGCCTCTTCGCGACACATCTCACCACTCTCGATCGAGAGTGCGGAGCCACGACCGTATATCCGCCACACATCGCGATGAACCCGGAGCCACGACCGTATTCGCGTCGTACCTCGCGACTCTCGATCGAGATCGCCGCGTCGTGACCAGAATCTGGCCGCAACCTCCGGCTCCTCGATCGGAGTCGCGAGCTACGACCCGATTCCGGCTCTGATGCTACGACGCCGGAACGAGGCGGGCGCCCGCTGAACGGGGCATTCGTGCGGATCTAGATTCCGGCTTTCGCCGGAATCCGAGGTTTCGATATGGCGGGCCCTTACGCAGGGAGCGGCCGGCGCGCGACGAGCCTGCCCCTGCCAAGGGTCAGCAGCGGAATCCGGTCTCATCGCGGTCGCTCGCGGCGGCTGAGTCGGGTCAGCGGGTAGTTTCGGTCACTCCGCGGTCGTCCGCGGCGGCTGAGCCTGGTCAGGGGGCGGTTTTGGTCGCTCCGCGGTCGTTCGGGGCATCTGAGCCGTGTCAGCGGGCGGTGTTGGTCACTCCGCGGTCGCCCGCGGCGGCTGAGTCGGGTCAGCGGGCGGTTTTGGTCGATCTGCGGTCGTCCGCGGCTGCTGAGCCTGGTCAGCGGGCGGTCTTGGTTCTGGCGCTTCGACGTAGCGGGCCTGTACGCAGGGAGCGGCCGGCACGCGAAGAGCTTACCCCTGCCCGACCGGCGGCGGGAATCGGTACAGGGCATGGGCAGGGGCACGTTGGGAGGGGTTCCGGGCGCTCTCCGCGTAGAGGAGGCGCCATATCGAAACCTCAGCCCACCTTATTCACCAACTCGCTACTGCAACGGCGCAGGTCCGCACGTGGCCGGCACTTCCCGCACTTGTCTCTTGTGCGACGTAGGTGAAACTACGTGTCATGCTCCCACAATTCCTGCCGCAAATCGGGCCAGAGATTCCGCAAG
>CAZBBK010000131.1:0-2207 GCA_964490075.1 uncultured Gemmatimonadota bacterium
GTCGCGCACGGTCGTCGCCGCGCTGCCCCCGATCCCGATGATCGACAGACCCTTGCCTGCCCAGCGGACGGTCTCCTGGTAGCTGCCGGGCTCCACCAGAATGCTGTCGCCGTCGGCCGGCTTCTCGAGAACCCACCTTTCATTTCCGGCGCAGGTCGCCAGAGTCAACTGCTCGGCGAAGGTCGGATATTCGGTCGGCTCCGCCTGCACCAGCCAGTCGGCGCCGAACTCGTCGGGACTATCCAAAGTCTGCTGAGCACCTGTCGCCTGCAAGCCGTGGACCCCTACACCTATCTGGTCGACGTGCTCCAGCGAGTCACGACTCATCCGGCCGGGCGCGTAGAGGAACTCACGCCCAGACTCTGGAAAGAGCGCTTCGCAGACAAGCCGATGAGATCCGATCTCGACGCTGCCTGCGCCTGACCTGTGGCCCGGGCGGGATGCACACGTCGCAAAATGACCGCTTACGTCCCTTCGACGCGGACCAGGCGCAGATCGCCCGCCGGGCATTTCGTCGCTATGGGAAGGGTCGCCATAGCGCCGGGCTGAACTACGGGGACTGCTTCTCCTATGCCCTGGCGAAGGCGACGGGCGAGCCGCTGCTCTTCAAAAGGGTGGACTTTGCGCGAACCGACGTCGAGGCGGTTGTGCTCAGAGGAAGTCGTTGCCACCGCAGCCAACGCCGGTTCGCTGAATGAGCAAGGTCCGCCTTCAGAACCCGCATCCGGCCCCTCGCACGCGACAAGCCCCGCTGGGTCTACGCTGCCAGGTGAGCAGGGCCGCGGGTGCAGGTCCGCGGCGTCTAGCTCGCCGCTGACGGGCGAGACGTTTGGCAACTTCCCAAAAAGGGTCGGTTCCGAAGGGGACCCTACTCCCCGCTCTCCCCGCGCCCGCCGCGCGGCCCCGCGTCCTCGTCCCACCGCCGGGCGATGCGGTTGATGACACCTTTTGAAGTGTTGATCATCTTGAGGCCGGTGAAGGGGCCGAAGAGGCTGGCTGCGGCCTGGTAGCCACCTTGCCAGTATTCCTCCCAGGTGGTCATGTAGGCGATGTAGTTGTTGGTCAGGCCGAAGGTCCAGACATTTTCGAAGCCTTTGCCGTGGGCGTGGTCGCGGATCTTGACGCCGACATCGTGGATGGCTTCGCCGGGGATGGTGTGGATCAGGAGGTCGTCGATGCGCAGGGCCGAGACTCGCGCCAGCGATTCGACGGTGCCGTTCAGGGGCACGGCGATCCACCAGGGGATGCCGGGATATTCGTCGTCCCAGAGGCCGGGGCGGGTGTGGGGGGAGCCCATCCAACGGATGGTGCGCTCGACGTCGATCTCGGTGTCGCTGCGGGTGGGGGCGGCGTCGCGCAAGGCCAGCACCTGGGTGGCGAGCTGCTCGCCGACCCACTCGGCAGCCTCGAGATTGTCGCGACCGTAGGACTCCGGTCCCTGGTCTCCTTCGGCGCCGTTGACGTGGAAGGCGATGGTGCCGGCGCCGAGGGTCTCTTCGATGGCGCGCTCGGCGAAGCCGGAAAAGTCGGCGCTCATGTGTCGCCACTCGCTGCTCAGGGCAGTGACGTGGGCGGCGAAGTTGAAGACGACAGCTTTCGGGCTGCCGTCGGCGCGGTCGATGCGCAATACACCGATGGTGGGGTCGACTTTGTCGGCGTCGTCGCGGGTGTTGTGGGCCAGGCCGACGCTGTCGGGGCCGGTGACGTAGCCGATGCGGGCTGGCTCGAGGTCGGCGACGGCGGCGCGGATTCCGGCCGCGATCTGCTCGATGGCGGGGGCGGCGATGCGCGGGTCGTAGATGTCCATGGCGCCGAACCACAGGAAGGGGAGGAGGTTCATGTCGCCGGGGCCGGAGTGGTTGTGGGTGGCGGTGATGAAGTAGTTCTCGCGGTGGATGCCGAGATCGCTGAGGCGGTCGGTGACTGCGCGGAAGAGGTGGGCGGTGAAGCCGACGGTGTCGAGGCCGCCGAGGACGATGCGCCGCTGGCCGTTGTCGAGCACCACGAACTTGGCGAGGATCGGATCGTGGACGTCTTCGGGGGGCCAGAAGAACTTGGAATACCAGTTGGGGTCGAGCTCGTTGTCGTGCTGCAGGAGGTCTTCGCGCCAGCGGCCGGTGCCGCCCAGGGGGCAGCCGGCGGGCGGGGTGATGTCGACCACGGCGGTGCCGGCCATGAGGGTGCCGGGGGTGGGGTCGGCGCCAGCG
>CAZBBK010000132.1:0-2179 GCA_964490075.1 uncultured Gemmatimonadota bacterium
ATCCGGATGGCCCGCGCTCCGATATCGGTGCCTACGGGGGGCCGTGCAATGTGGGGTGGCTGGGGTTTGGGTGCGACGTGGGGGGCGAGCGAAGAGCCCCCTGATCCACGCCCGCCCGAAGACCTGATCCTCACACGCGGCGAGCGGGTCCCCCGACTGCGGTAGTATGGCGGCATGAAGTTCTTCAACACCGCCGGTCCGGTGAACCCCGCCAAGCACTACACGCTCGATCCCTTCGCGCGCCTGGTCGACAACGATCTCCTGTCACTTGTCGCGCAGGAGAAGTACTTCGTCTTGCACGCCCCGCGCCAGACCGGCAAGACCTCGGCGCTGCTCGGCCTGCTGAGCGAGCTGAACGCCTCTGGCGACTACTGTTGCGTCTACATGAACGTCGAGGTGGCGCAGGGGCTGCGCGAGGATATCGGCGCCGCCTTCGCCACGATTCTCGACCAACTGGCGCGTCGGATCGATTTCCATCTGCCGGATCTGGCGGAATCGATGGCGATGTCGGCGGCGGTGCGCGAGCTGGCGGCGGAGCGCGCGCCGGGTGGGGCGCTGGGCGAGGCGTTGGCGCGCCTCAGCGAGCTTGCGCCCAGGCCGCTGGTGCTCTTCATCGACGAGATCGACTCGCTGGTGGGCGACACGCTGATCACCGTGCTGCGCCAGATTCGCGCCGGTTACGACATGCGGCCGGCGTCGTTCCCGCAGAGCATCGTGCTCTGCGGCGTGCGCGACATCAAGGACTACCGGATCCACGCGTCGAGCCAGAAAGAGGTGATCACCGGCGGCTCCTGCTTCAACATCAAGGCGGAATCGCTGCGCCTGGGCGACTTCAGCGAGCCGGAGCTGCGCGCGCTCTACGCTCAGCACACGGCGGCGACCGGCCAGCCCTTCGAGGAGCAGGCGCTGGCGGCGGCGTGGAGCTACACCGCCGGGCAGCCGTGGCTGGCGAACGCCTTGGCCTATGAGGCCTGCTTCAAGCCCCGGGGAGTGCGGGCCCGCGCGCAGCCGATCACCGCGGAGGTGATGGCCGGGGCCAAGGAGCGGCTGGTGGTGAGCCGCGCGACCCACCTCGATCAACTGACCGACAAGCTCGGGGAGCCTCGGGTGCAGCGCGTCGTCGAGCCGATCGTGCGTGGGCTGGAGCGCACCCTTGGGAGCAGCAACCACGACATCAGCTACGTCGAGGATCTTGGGCTGATCAAACGCGGCCCCGAAGGGGTGCGGATCGCGAATGCGATCTATCGCGAGGTGATTCCGCGCGAGCTGACCGACACGGTACAGTTCAACCTGGAGGCAAACTACCAGCAGTCCTGGTATGTAACTCCAGATCATCGCCTCGACCTGCCAGAGCTGCTCGGTGCATTCCAGCAGTTTTTTCGTGAGCACAGCGAGAGCTGGAGCGAGCTTCTGACCTACAAAGAGGCCGGTCCGCAGCTGCTGCTGCAGGCCTTCCTGCAGCGCATCGTCAACGGCGGCGGCCGCATCGACCGCGAGTATGGGTTGGGGCGCATGCGCACCGATCTCCTGGTGCAGTGGCCGCTCGACCCGGAGCAGGGTTTTCTGGGCCCGGTACAGCGCGTGGTGATCGAGCTGAAGCTGCTGCACAAGTCACTGCGGACGACCATCGCGCAGGGCTTGCGGCAGACCCACGACTACGTGCAGCGAACCGGAGCGGCGGACGCTCATCTACTGGTGTTCGACCGCCGCACCGACGTGGCGTGGGACAAAAAGGTGTTTCGACTGGCCGAGCAGCACGATGGGCTGACGATCACCGTCTGGGGGATGTGAGCGCCGATCGGCACCGATGGGGTTCCGAATCCCGGCTCGCTCCTCTCCGTCATTCCGCCTCGCGCCTCTCCGTCATTCCGGCGAAAGCCGGAATCCACGCCTGCGCGAAGGCCTCGGGCCAATCAGAGCGATCAGAACCCCAGCGCTCGAGCAATCGCGCGATTTGCCCCTTGCAGCTGTTTGAATCGCCCACTACGCTGGCCCAAGAGGCCCAAGAGGCCCAAGAGGCCCAAGAGGCCCAAGAGGCCCAAGAGGCCCAAGAGGCCCGTAGGGCTCGTGGTGCCTGCGAAGAGCTCGTAGGGATCACGCGGCGCCGAAGACGCCGCGTACGAACAAGGTCAGACCTCCTGATTCCACGGAATCTAACAAGACCCCAGTTCGTAGACCA
>CAZBBK010000133.1:0-2175 GCA_964490075.1 uncultured Gemmatimonadota bacterium
CCAGCGCGCTCCCGGCGTACGATTCCAGCCCCACGCGGATCTCCGGCTGCTCCTTCCAGCGCAGGTCGACGCTGCGCTCGGCGGGGATGTGTTCGTCGAGCTCGAAGCGCAGGCGGCGCTTGCCGGTGGGGCAGTTCGGGTGGATCAGCGGAGTGCGCTCGGAGAGCCAGCGGCCGTCGACGCGCACCCGGGCGCCGGGCGGATCGCTGATCAGGGTCAGCGCGCCGGTCTTGCGGCGCGGGGAGAGATCGAGGCGGCGGTGCTCGCCCTCGGCCAGGATCAGCTCGCGGCGTTCGGCGATCAATGTGTCGGCGCCGGCGACCACGACCAGGTGGCCTCGGGTGACGCGGGCATCCCGCACGGGAGTCCGGCCCATCGACCGGTCGTTGACGGTGACCGGGAGACCGGAAGGGGTGGAGCGGACGTCGAGCAACGCGAAGGCGGGGCGCAGCGTCTCGCTCAACGCCACCGTCTCGCCGTCGCGCAGGCGAAACGAGCGCACCGCGGGGTGGTGCTGGGCCAGCTCCAGGCGGATCGAGTGCGGGCCGGAGGCCACCACCGGCAGATTTATCGGAGTGGTCTCGGCGAGGCGCGCGCCGTCGAGCAGGATCGTGGCCCCGGGCGGTGTCGACGCGATCTCGATCCGGCCGTGGGCGGGAGCCAGAGTCAACGAGAGTTGAATCGTCTGGCCGTCGCTCAGGGTCAACGTGGTGTCGCGCTCGTGGAAATGGGGGAGCTGGGCGCGCAGCGCGACGCTGCCGCTCGCTACGCGACGCTCGACCAGCGGGCTGGTACCGGCGGCGCGCCCGCCCAGGAAGAGGGTGGCGCCGGGAGGATCGGTGTCGACGCTCACCAGGGCGAAGGCGGGCCGGAGGCTGGCGCCGACGCGCAGCGTTTCGTGCTCCTCGATCGTGACGAGCTCTTCGTGAGAATGGTGATCCGGCAGCTCTACCCGCATCGTGTAGCTGCCCGGCCGGAGCCCGGCGACGGTGCAGGAAGGGGTCGATCCGACCGCGGCGCCGTCCAGGAACACCGACGCGCCGGAGGGAGACGAGTCGACCACCAACATGCCGCTGCCGGAGGGCGGCGGCGGCTGGCCGCGCACCTCGCGCAGCCGAAAGCGCAGCCCGAGATCGGCGCCGCTCAGCGCCTGCACCGTGGTGTCGACCGGGGCGCGGCCGGCGGCGAAGAGCTGGATCCGGTGCTGGCCCGGCGCCAGGCGCAGGCGGGTTCGGCCCTGGCTGACCGGCACCGGGGCGCCATCGTCGACCTGCACGTAGGCAGTCGGAGGATCGACCTCGACCCGCACCGAGGCCAGGTCGATGGTCGGCGGTGGGATCGGGGGCGGGGCGCTCACCTTGGCGCACAGATTGCGCGCGGCGCGGCGCAGCTCGGGGCGCAGCGCATTGGCGCTGGCGGCCTCGGCGCTCTCCTGCCCGATCAGCCGGCCATCGGCGGTCTCGTGCAGCTTGATCGTGGCGATGATCAGGTCGTCGAGGCGCAGCAGCCGACCCGACATGACCAGGCCGACCTCCATCCTGCGCCCAAGCTCGACCTCGCAGAAGTCCCCGAGGCAGTTGCCGATCGGAATCCCCTTCTCCGCCAGTCGCGCCTCGAGGTTTTCGCGGGTGAATACAAAATGCTCGGGCAGGTGGTCGATGGTGGCGCCGCGCAGCTCGTCGGAAAAGAGCATGCGCACGTCGGGCGGCACGGCTTCGCCTTGCAGCTCCAGCACGGCCATCTCTTCGCGCTCCTGAGCCTGGGCGCCGGCCGGCGGAGCGAGGCCCGCCGAGATCGAGAGGAAGATCAGGAAAAGGGAGAGGATTCGTCCGGTCCGCTGCGACACGATCGTGGTCAACCCCCGGCGCCCCGAACGAAAATCCCGCGGCCGTCTGCACCGGACGCGGGGCGCCCCATCGTTTTGGCCGGTGGCGGCGGAGGGGGGAGTGTATCAGTCGCTGAGATGCGAGGGAACAACGGACTCCGATCTCACGCCGCTCGCGCGGCAGGCGTGTTGCCACCCGACCGGGGGGCGCGATACGATGGGTCTCGTTCCGGTCGCGGGCGGTCGAAACCCGGCCGATCCGACGGGAGCCGCCCGATCACAGGGGGACGGATGAGGATTCCTTGGGGGGGGCTGGGCCTCCTCGTGATGATCGCGAGCGCGAGCGCCGC
>CAZBBK010000134.1:0-2012 GCA_964490075.1 uncultured Gemmatimonadota bacterium
CCCCCCGCGCCCGCTCATTCCACGTACCCCAACGCCCGCAGCCGCGCCCGCAGCGCCGGATCGCCCGCCGCCGCCCCCAGCGGCTCCGGCGCCGCCAGCGTCTCCAGCAGCCGCTCCAGCCGCCCCCCCCGCTCCGCCGCCAGCTCCGGCCGCCGCGCGCTCAGATTGCTGCGCTCCCCGCCCGCTCCCAGCGCGTAGAGTTCCGTCGCCGGCGGCTCCAGCGTGCGGATCAGCTTCCAGCCGCCGGTCACCAGCGCCATCCGATCGCGATGCGCCTGCGGCCTCCGGGTCTCCGCGAAAACCACCCTCCCCAGATCGCCCTGCGCTGCAGCGCGATCGGTTTCGCCGGATGCGTCATCGGCGAGCAGAGAAAAGCCCGAGTGTTCATCCCCCCTCTTCAATCCCAGCAGGCTGGCGAGTGTCGCGTTCAGGTCGACCAGCCCCGCCGGAGAGCGGCCCGCCGCCAGCCGCCGGTCGGTCCCCGCCACGATCAGCGGCACCGCCAAGAGCTGGTCGTAGAGGTGGTGCACATGCCCGACCAGACCGCGTTCGCCGAGCGCCTCGCCGTGGTCGGCGGTCACCGCGACGACCGTCGACGGCCCCAGCCCCAGCCGCCGCAGCTCCGCCAGCAGCGCCCCGATCAGCCGGTCGACATGACGCACCTCGCCGGCGTAGCGGCGCGCGATCTCGTCGACCGCCATGTGCTCCTTGGCCAGGTAACGCAGCGTGACGCGGCGTGCCTCGGCGGCGCGGTTGACCAGCACCAGCTCGCCCTCGCTCTCCAGCCAGCGCCCCTCCAGCCCGAGTCCGGGCGGGAACTCGCGCCACCCGGGGCCGAGCCCGAGGTCGATGTCGGCCAGCGCCGTGGAATCGGCCCCCTCGAGGCGCAGCACCGGCAGCTTGAAGCTGAGCCGGCTCCCGCGCAGCGGCGGACCGGGGCCGCTCGCCACCAGGCGCAGGCGGGTCTCGCCGGGCGGCAGCAGCAGCGGCGCGCGCGAGAGGGCGTCGCGGGTGAAGTGGTGGCCAGGAACCCCCGCGCCGGCGGCGTCGACCAGGCGCAGATCCTTGCCGGCGGTGCCGGGCGGCTCGTAGGGCTCGTGCGGCTCGGCGTAGTGCACCCAGAGCAGGAAGCGCTGGTCGCGCAGCCCCTCGAGCAGGCGCGCGGCGTGGCGGTTCACCTGCTCGCCGCTGCGCCAGTAGACCGGTCCCTCGGGCACGTCGACGAAACGGCGGAAGCCCTGGTCGAAGCCGAAGCGGGCGTTGAGGACGCCGAGGGCGACCACGGCGGCGGTCTCGATGCCGGCGGCGGCGGCGCGCTGCGCCAGGGTCGGCGCGGCGGGTCGGAAGAGGTCGCCGTTGTTGACCACGCCCGACTCGCGCGGCAGCCGGCCGCTGAAGAGGGCGGCGTGGGCCGGGGCGGTGATCGGGGCGTGGCTGCGCAGGTCGCAGCGCCGGTCGCCGGCGGCGGCGAGCGAGTCGAGGGTGGGGGTCGGCGGGCCGCCGCAGAGGCCGAGGTGGTCGGCGCGCAGGGTGTCGATGGTGATCAGCAGCAGCGAGGGGCGGGCCGGGTCGCGGGGGGCGAGGGGGCGCGCGACGCCGTTCGAGAGGATCCGCGGGTCGCGCCAGCCGGCCCAGTCGTAGCGGCCGTCGCCGTCGTCGCGGGTGCGCAGGATCAGGTCGGTCGGGCCGGGGCCGCCGAGCAGGTCGACCAGGTCGAGGTCGATCGGAATCCAGCGCCGGTCGGCGGGATTGACGCGCGGTTCGACGCGGCGCCGGTAGACGACCTTGGTGCCGAAGAGGCCAGGGCGTCCGACCTCGAAGACGACACCGTTGCCGGGACGTTCCCAGGCGCCGTCGGCGATGCCGAGGGCGGTGACCAGGCGCGCGCCGGGGTGGATCGGCAGGTCGGGGAAGCGGATCTCGCTGTCTGGGTGCTGGAAGATGCACGCGGCCTCTTCGCCGGCGACGAAGAGGCGGGCGGCGCGCACGTCGGCGTCCGCGGGGCGGATGGT
>CAZBBK010000135.1:0-1865 GCA_964490075.1 uncultured Gemmatimonadota bacterium
TGGCCCAGATCGCGGCGTAGTAGCGCGTGCCGCCCGGGGCGTGCATCAGGCCGCCCTCGGTGCGGAAGATGCTCTCCACCGCGCGCAGCTTGGCGAAGGCGAAGGCGGCGTCGAGCTCCGGGTCGGGGGTCTGGAGAATCAGCTCGCCGTAGGCAGGAAAATGACGGATTCCGCTGCGCTGAGCTTCGCGTCGCTTGGAGAGTTCGAGGGCTTCTTCGGCCGACCGGCGGGCCGAGAACACCCGCCACCAGCTGAGGGTCTTGCCCGGCTCCAAGGACTGCAGCGGGAGGTTCTCCCCGTCGCTGCGGACCTCGTAGGGGCCGTCCAGGGTCCGCTTCGCCGGCCAGATCTCAGCGGTGTTGATGGCGTGGACCTCGACCTGGATCGCAGCCGGGCCCGTGTTTCGCAGCCATAACAGCTCGAAGGCGGCCGGTGCAGTGGCGCAAGGCATGAGCCAGCGCTGCAGGCTCAGGCCGGGGCCGAGATCGCTCTCGATCGACAGGACGCCCTCGAAGCTGACCCGGCGCGGCCGCTCGGGCGGCGCCAACTCGCCGTCGACGAAGATCCGCCACTCCCCGCCGGGGCCGTCGATCGGGAAGTCGCCGCGCAGGCTGGCGTGGGTGTCGTCGGGCAGGGTGCGCAGCATCGGCCACATCACGGTGCGGTCGAGGTGGAGGGTGCCGTCCTCCTTGACGCCGTAGCGCACCACCATCGACACCCGCTCCCCCGACATCTCGACTTGGTCTTGGTGCGGCAGCCGTTCATCGGCGGCGATGTCCCAGACGATGCTCGGGCCGAAGGGGGACGCAGCCGTCCGGTCGAGCCGCCAGCGGTCGGTGGCGTCCTGCTGCGGGACTTCGGCAGTGACCAGGGTGAGGAGGACGAGCGCGATCATGGCTGCTGATGGCCGTAGATTCGGACGGAGCGCAGGTGGAAGGGAGTGGGCACCTCGTGGTGCGTCTCCAGCTTCAGGTAGCGGGCGCGCCGGCCTGGCCCAGACGAGGTCCCGTCGAAGATCTCGATCTCCCACCGATCGCGCACTTCGTCGGCCTTCCATGCCGCTCCCCACTTCTCTCCATCTTGGGAGAGCCAGAGCCGGGGTTTGCCGGCGCGTTCTTCATACCCGGGCCGGTTCTCGATCGCGAGGAAACGAACCCGCTTGACCTCGCCGAGGTCGATGATGATCCAGGGCTCGAGTTCCGCTGCAGTGTGGAAGGCGAAAGCAGGCGCATTCGGTTCAGGGTCGAGCAGCTGCGCGTGGTTCGCCGGGACGTCCCACTCTGACGTCGAGCTGGCGGTGAAGCTGGCGTCCTGGGAGATCCAGTCCGGTGCGACTGGTCCCCCGAGGAATGAGGGCAACGGCCCGCCTCGGTCGGCGCTGCGATCGACCGGAGCCTCTACCGTCAGCTCGTAGATCGTGTCGATCGGATGAGAACCGCCCTCTGGTGGGCTGAGGACCAGCCGGTGGTTGTCCAACCGGTGTCCCCAAGTGAAGTCCGCGTCGGAGGTCAGCAGCTTGACGTCGAGGATCCGCTGTCGGAAGGCAGGCAGGACCAAGAGGTCGCCCGGCCAGCGGAAGACATGAACCCAGATCTTGTCGCCGCGCCAAGTCGCCCCGCCCCACTCGCCGCACTCCCACGGGCCGCCGCGCGTGCCGTAGATGGTGTCGCCGTACTCCTGCAACCAGGCGCCCATCTCGCGCAGCCGCGCCGCCTGCTCGGGCTCGACGCTGCCGTCGGCCATCGGCCCGATATTGAACAGGAAGTTGCCGTCGCCGGCGGCGCAGCGGATCAAGCCGCGCAGGCACTCGCGCAGGCTCTTGACCGGGTCGTCCGGCTTCCACGCCCACTGCCGGGCGATGGTCA
>CAZBBK010000136.1:0-1638 GCA_964490075.1 uncultured Gemmatimonadota bacterium
TCCCGGTCTACCTCTACGAGCACGCCGCCAGCCGCCCCGAGTGGCGCAACCTGGCCAACGTGCGCAAGGGCGAGTACGAGGCCCTGGCCGACAAGCTGGTCGATCCGGCCTGGAAGCCCGACTTCGGTCCCGCCGAATGGAACGAGAAGATCGCCCGCTCGGGGGTCGTAACGATCGGCGCGCGCGAGTTCCTGATCGCCTACAACATCAACCTGAACACCCGCGACAAACGCTACGCCAAAGACCTCGCCTTCGAGATCCGCGAGGCCGGGCGCGCCAAGCGCAGTGGCAACATCGATCCCGACTACTTTCGCGGCGAACGGCTGCGCTACGACGTGGCCGGCGGGGTGTGGCCCTGCGGGATCTGCGACTTCGTGGGAGCGTCGGTGGACGAAATCCGCGCCCATTTCGCCGCCTCGCACGAGACGACATTCGACGAGTACCTCGAGCGCTACGGCCAGAAGCTCGACAAGATCGATCGCAAAATCGTCAAGAAGCCGGGGCTCTTCGAACATTGCAAGGCGACCGGTTGGGTGATCGAAGAGTACGGCTGCGCTCAGGTCACGATGAATCTGACCGACTACCATGTCGCTGCTCCCTACCAGGTGCTGGAGGCGGTGCGCCAGCTGGCGCGGTCGCGCGGCATCGAGGTGACCGGCTCGGAGATCGTCGGGGTGATTCCTTTCCAGGCGATGCTCGAGGCGGGTCGCTTCTATCAGGCCCGCTACGGCGGCAGCAGCGCGCTGCCCTGGCGCGATCTGCTGGAGATCGCGGTGCGCTCGATGAACCTCGCCGACGTGGCGCCCTTCGACATCGACCAGAAGGTGCTGGGGCTGCCCGAGGAGCCGGAGCGCTGCCTGATGGCCTTGCCCTGCCGGGATTTCGTGCACGAAGTGTCGCGCGAGTCGCCGGCTCCGGGGGGAGGCAGCGTGGCCGCGCTGGCCGGTGCTCTGGGGGCCGGGCTCGGCGCCATGGTGTCGAACCTGGCGATCGACAAGGAGGGCTACGAGCAGGATTCGCCCCGACTCAACCTCCTGGCGGAGCGCATCCAGGAGATCAAGGATCGCTTGATCCGCTCGGTCGACACCGACACCGAGGCCTTCAACTTCGTGCTCGAGGCGATGCGCCTGCCCAAGGCGACGCGCGAGGAGAAGGCGGCCCGCCACGCGGCGATCCAGGAGGGCTACCAGCAGGCCTCGCGGGTGCCCCTGGAGACCGCCAAGCTCTGCCTGGAGGTGATCGAGCTGGCCGCCGAGATCGGCCGGCTGGGGCTGAGGGCCTCGGTGAGCGATGCCGGCGTGGCCGCGCTGATGGCCTGCGCCGGTGTCGAGGGAGCGGTCTACAACGTACGGATCAACCTGCCTTCGATCGAGGATCCGGGCTTCCGCGTCGAGCTCGGCGCCGAGCTCGACGAGCTGGTGGAAGAGGCGCGGCGCCTGCGCGACGAATCCGACCGCTTCGTGCTGCGGAGCATCGCCGAGTAGCGGGATTGTGGCCTGAGCCCACCCTATTCACCCAATCGCGTAGCGAAACGGCGCAGGTCCGTGCGTGGCCGGCACTTCACGTGCTTGGCGCGCCTGGGCGTAGTTGTCATGTTCCCCCAGCTCCTGCCGCCAAATTCCGCAATCGCAGCCCTGG